>DATFNR010000035.1:0-80583 GCA_035266285.1 Candidatus Sulfotelmatobacter sp. | reverse complement strand
GCTATCCCAGTCGAACTCGACCTCACCCATCACCCCTAGCATTGTACATTAAATGTACATACATGCGCTGGACTTTGTAAGCTATTGTTTATACGTGCTTTGCTGGCGATGTGGTCGCGGAAGGTGGAAACAATGAGCGCGATGGTAACGAGATCCGAATATGCCTCCCTGCTAACCAGCACCTTGCCGGCTGTCATTCGAAGCGAAGCGGAGAATGAGCGGCACATCGCCATGCTCGAAGAATTGGGTCGGAATGGCAGCCGCATGAGCGCCGCCGAGCGACGTATGGCCGAGCTGCTCACGCTGCTGATTGAGGATTTCGAAGACAAGCACTACGCCCTCAAGGTGGCCAGCCCCATCGAAGTTCTGAACGAACTGATGCTGGCGAACAATTTAAAGCAGAAGGATCTTGTGGACGTCTTTGGAACTCCCAGCATCACCTCTGAGGTGCTTAGTGGAAAACGCAAGCTGAACACCCAGCACATCCGCAAGCTGAGCCGGCGCTTCAGGGTGTCGCCGGAAGTATTTTTCTAGTGCTTCAGGGCGTTCGTCACCTGTACAACTCCTCCAGCAACTCATACGCGCGTCTTAGATGCGGAACCACGATGCTGCCACCCACTACCAGCGCCACGTTCAGCGATTCTTCCTGCTCGGCACGGGTCACGCCCAGACGGTAAGCCTGGATGGTGTGGTAAAAGATGCAATCGTCGCAGCGCAGGCACGTCGACGCCACCAGTCCCATCAACTCTTTCGTCTTCGCCGGCAGCGTGCCTTCCAGATAGGTGTTGTGATCGAGGTTGTAGAAACGCTTTAAGAGGAAGTTGTTGGCCTTGTCGACGTTGGCGTTCAGGCGCAGGCGCGTATCGATGAAGCGGCGCGCGATCTCGCTCTTCTCGGCAACCGCCTTTTCGGTGAAGACGTACGTTGGCTCTTTGCGTTCCGGGACCGAGCGCTCGGGAGCCGCGTGTTCCGCAATGGCTGGCTGGTCAAGGGTGCTCATGCGCAGATGGTAGCAGAACCGACTCGATGTGCGGCTGCGTACAACACCAAATTCAGGATGCGGCCCAACACGGTCCCCGCAGGTTGACAGACTGCCTCGCATGGCATGATGATTCCCTCAGAATCCGTTTCCTGAAACTTGACGGCGTCGAGGGATCTCTTCCCTGCCAAGAGTCCTGCCGACGCAGGAGGCGCAGCAATGAAGCATCTCCCGGTTTCGGTTCTGTTTCGTCGCCTTTCCAACTTTCCCACAGCTTGGCTACCAGACAACACTTTCGAAGATCATGACCTCACACCAGGGACAGATCCCAGGAGAACCACATGACTCGTCGCTGGTTGCTGGTTTCATGGCTGGAACTCTTTCTCAGTGCTGCCGTGCTGGCCAGCGGTCCGACGGGAACGATCACAGGAACAGTAACGGATCCGTCGGGCGCGGTCGTGCCGAACGCGCGGATTACCGTGATCAACGAAGCCACCAACGCTGTTCGTGATGCCGACAGCAACGGCGATGGCGATTTCACGGTCGCGCTGCTGCCCCCGGGGCGATATCGAGTAACGGCTGAGAGCGCCGGCTTTCGCAAGAGTATTTTCAGCGAGGTCACCGTGGATGTGGACCAGACGGTGCGAGTCGATTTCTCGCTGCTCATCGGGGCGGCGACCGAAGAAGTCCACGTCAAAGACACGCCGCCCGCTATCCAGACCGATACCTCGACGCTTGGCCAGGTGGTCAGCAACCGGCTGGTGCAGGAGTTGCCGCTGAACCAGCGCAACCTTCTGAGTTTCGCTTTGCTGGTTCCGGGCAGCCAGTTGCCGGCGGAGGGATCGCAGAACTCGACCCAAGGTGGAGCGCTCAGCGTCAACGGAGCACGCGAGCAGTCGAATAATTTTCTGCTCGACGGCGTAGACAACAACGACCCTTACATCAACCAGTACGTAGCCTTGCCCTCCGTGGATGCCATCCAGGAGTTCAAGGTTCAATCCAGCGATTATTCGGCCGAGTACGGGCGGGCCAGCGGCGCTCAAGTCAACGTGGTGCTAAAGAGCGGCACGAACGCTTTCCACGGCACGGCGTTCGAGTACTTCCGCAACCGCAGCCTGGACGCGAAGAACTACTTCGACTTCCCTGACTGCTCTGCAACTTCGACTCCGGGGGAGTGCGGAGGTATTCCTGCACTGCAGCGCAATCAGTTCGGCGGGACGCTGGGCGGTCCCCTGCGCAGGGACAAGACTTTTTTCTTTCTCTCGTATGAAGGTCTGCGCCTGCGGCAGGCGGAAACCCGCGAAGCCACCGTGCCCTCGCAGACACAATGGGCGGAAGCGATGGGGCTGGCGCAGCAGACGTTGGGCTGTCCGTTGAATCCCTCCTGCACAGCGGGGACGAACGTGTTCAATCTGTATCCTCAGGCCAACGTGGGATCCAACACGTTCCTAGCGGCTCCGGTCATTCGCAGGACAGACAATCTCTATTCGGCCAAGCTCGATCATCATTTCACCGCGACCGACACGGTGTCGGCGCACTATTCCCTCACCGATCAGAATGTTTTCAGCCCATTCGATCCCGTCAATGCCTTCACGGCCCTGCCGGGCTACGGCAGCTTTACGCTAAATCATGGCCAGAACGCAGGCGTTGAGTGGACGCGCGTGTTCCACTCCAAGCTGCTCAATGAATTTCGCCTGGGTTTCGTTCGCATGCGGGAAACCGTGTTGCAGCAGAATCATGGCACCGACTTCAATGCGCAACTAGGCTTCCCCGATGTGCTGACCAATCCGGTGGATTTGGGATATCCCGATCTTTCGATCACGGGATTTGACGGCATCGGCGAACCGGTGAATTATCCGCAAGACCGTCACGATACAACTCTCCAGCTGGCCGACAACGTGGCCTGGACGGTGGGCCGCAATCAATTCAAGATCGGGGCCGACGTACACCGCGTCCGTATTGACAACTATCTCGATTTCCTGGCGCGCGGCGAGTGGGTTTTCCTGGGAGACACTATGGCCGGGATACTTCAGGCTGGCGGCGCGCCTCCCTGCAACGCCGCACCGCCGTTCGACCCTACCAGCTGCGTTCTGGCTCAGGTGCTGGGCGGCATTCCAGATGCCGCCATCGGGGTGACCGGCAACACCTTTAACAGCCTGCGCAGTCATGGCGTCGGCACCTATGTGCAAGACGACATTCACGTCATCCCACGCTTCCTGCTCAACGTCGGCCTGCGCTATGACTACAACACACCGCCGGTCGAGGCGCGGAACCGCTTCAGCGTGCCCGACCTCATCCCCTGCCCCGGCAATCTCGGCGCTCCGTGCACCACCGTCCAACCTCAGTTCACCGTGGCCGGGACGAACGGCATTCCGCGAGCCACCTACTCCCCCAGCAAGACTGATTTTGGCCCACGCATTGGCTTCGCGTGGCGACCGCTAAAGAGCGAGCGCTGGGTGGTACGATCGGCGTACGGCGTCTTCTACGATTCTTCTATCGCGAACATCAATATCTTTCCCCGCATCAATCCTCCGTTCTACACCCTAGCGCTGTCGCAGCAGAATCCGGCGACCTGCCCGGGCGGGCTGTGTACCGTGCAGGACATTCTGCAGCAGCCTAGCGGGCTGGTGCAGGACAACATGATTTCCCCGAACTTCCGCGACGGGTACATGCAGCAGTGGAACGCGGACCTGCAATACGAAGTGTTGCCGAATTGGATGGTCGATGCTGCTTATGTCGGCTCCAAGGGAACGCACTTGGCCGATGTCCTGGATCGAAACCAACAGGATCCGGCAACCGGCTTATTCCCCTTTGACGAGTTCGGCTCGATCCTTTTCGTGGAATCGAACGCCAACAGCAACTACCACTCCCTGCAACTGCGCTCAGAGAAGCGGACCCGGGCCGGCCTTTCGCTCTTGCTCGC
The DNA here is from genome assembly GCA_035266285.1 of Candidatus Sulfotelmatobacter sp. GTDB lineage: Bacteria > Acidobacteriota > Terriglobia > Terriglobales > Acidobacteriaceae > Sulfotelmatobacter. Next base: position 76,681 of record DATFNR010000035.1, on the reverse strand, counting down.
GTACACCTACTCCAAGTCCTTTGACGACATCTCCTCAGTCTTTGGGGGCAGCGTCGGCTCCGGCCTGCCGCAGAACTCGACCAATCTTGCGGCTGATCGCGGGCCTTCGGACTTCAACGCCGTCAACCGTTTCGTCGGGAGCTTCGTCTATGATTTGCCGCTGCATCGCTTGTGGGTGAGCGGGCCGGGATGGAGCGGGAGGCTGCTGAACAACTGGCAGGCGGGAGGAATCGTAACCGCTCAGACCGGGTCACCTTTCACCGTGGTTCTCGCTGGCGGAGCGTCGTCGGCCGCGGTGGCGTTTGGCAATCCGGCGCGGCCGGACCTGGTCGGGAATCCGTTTCAGTCCGGCAATGTGGCGGCCAACTCGAGTTGCCCCGGTCCGAACCAGGTGAAGACACCACGTAGCTGGTTCAATTCCTGCGCTTTTGTAGATCCGCCACCCGGCGCTTTTCCGGGTACCTTCCAGTTCGGAACTGAGGGTAGGAATGCACTCACGGGGCCCGGCTTCACGGACCTCGATCTCGGTCTGTCGAAAAGCATGGCGCTCGGATCTGAGAGCCACAAACTGCAGTTGCGGGGAGATTTCTTCAACCTGTTCAATCATCCCAATTTCGATATTCCAGGTCACGTTTTCAGCGCTACTTGTCCGCTTAATGTATCTATCTGTCCTTATGGGGGGGCAAGTTTTGGCAGAGTTCTCTCGGCCAACACCTACGGTGACAAGCCGCCGCGCCAGATTCAGCTGAGTATGAGGTACATCTTTTAAGAGGCGCTGCTAAGCGGTCGGCTTCTCGCGCTGCGGTTGGATGGCAAGAAATTCTTCGGCGAAGCGCTGCGCGTAGTTCTCCAGCAAAGCCGGAATTCGCAGCGGATCTCTTGACTGCAGCACCAGCCCCGCGTGGTGATGCTTCTTGATGCGCAGGTGCACTTCGGGATCGTTGTAGGCGGAAGTATCCGGATCCTCCTGGCGCGCGAGAGAGAGAATCACGCCAGCGTATTCCTCGCGGACTGGTGGAAGCTTGTAGCTGCCATCGCCGCCGGCAACTTCGATGCGCGCCCACTCGCGCCATAGACTGACTCCGGTGGCGGCCTCGACCATCTCGTTGATATACGCGCCTCCGACGCGAGCGGCACATTCAAGAAAATAGAATTGCCCGTCCGCCTGCGCCTGGATGAACTCGGCATGCGCGACTCCGCGCACCAGCCCTAGTGCCGCGATCAAGTCGCGGTTCGTCGAGCGCAATCGAGAGTCGGCCTCACTTCCACGCGGTACCGTAAACGTCGTGAAGATGCCTCCGCCCTGGGCCACGTTCATGGGGGGCTTGCCGTACTTGCTGACGTTGGCGAACACGACGTCGTTCTCCGACACAACGGAATCTACGTGATAGACCTCACCCGGCACGAATTTCTCCAGCAGAAATGAGGACTGCTTGTCGCCCAGCTGTTCGAGCACCGGCCAAAGCTCGTCGGCAGCGTGGATCTTCTTGATTCCGATCGCTGACGCCTCCTGCCGCGGCTTAAGAACCCACGGTCCGGCTACATGTTCGAGGTAGTAGCGGATGTCTTCGTGGTGGACGACAGGGACAAAATCGGGGACGCGTACGCCGCGATCCATGGCCCGCATGCGCATAGCGAGCTTGTCGCGGAAATAGCGCATGGTGGTGAGGCCCATGCCCGGAATGCGCAGATGCTCACGCAGGGTCGCCGCGGTTTCCATGTCGTACTCATCGAGCGCGACGATACGATCGAGTTTGATGGTGCGCGCCAAGTGGGTGACGGCCTGCAGGATATCGGCGGTCGAAATTTCCGCGGGCAGGTAGAAGGTGTCGTCGAGGCTCTCCCGCGGCCAGTTGGCGTCCCGCAGTTTCTCCGCAGTCAGCAGGATCACGCGGCAGCCCTGGCGTTTGCACTCGCGCACAAAGTCCTGGCCCTTTTCGTAGGTCGTGATGCAGAGAAACGTGAGCGGGCGGACGTCTGCCATGGCTGCATTCAAATCAGGGCTAGGAGAATACCACGGCAGGAACCTGCAGCTTGAATCCCAGACCTAATTTCACCACGAAGGACACGAAGGGCACGAAGGCAGTCACGAAACTCGCCCTTCGTCAGACTCGTGTCCTCGAATTGACAAAACAGGTATGTCTCTTTGCTAAACTGCAGGATGATGGTCGAGTCTACTAAGAAACGTTGGAACTCCGACGTGCTGTGGGCGCTGCTGCTCGCCCTTGGGGCCTTGGGGGCGAACCTTGCGGTTTTCGCCGCTCCTCCATTGCAAGGGACGCTGCCCTGGCTGAGTCTGGGCCTGGGCGTTCTGGCGCTGATCGTTCTGGTTCGCGGGCTCTGGCGCGTCTTTGGCCAACCGCAGATCTATCGCGGCAAAGCGCTGAGTATCGTTCCCGGCTTGGTCACGGTGGCGCTCGCCGGCCTGATGGTCTTCGGCTTCTTCCTGGCCCGCAAGCTCCCCAATTCGGCGGAGTCCCCGCAGGTCGGTCAGCATGTCCCGGATTTCACTTTGGCTGACACCAACGGTCAGTCGGTGTCGCTGGGCAGCCTGTTTGCCGCACCCGCAGGCAGCACCGCACCGAAAGCAGTCCTGCTGATTTTCTATCGCGGCTACTGGTGACCCTACTGCAACCTCGAGTTACGAGGGGTGGAAAAACGGCTCGCGGACTTTAAGGCGGCGGGCGTTCGTCCGGTTGCGATCAGCGTTGATGGGTCGCCGATCTCCCAGGATCTCAGCAAAAAAGCAGGCTATAGCTTCACGATTCTCTCCGATCCCGACGCCGCCGTGATTCGCCAGTACCACCTCCTCCATGCTGGCGGAGGACCTGATGGTCACGACATCGCGCGCCCGGCAGAATTTCTGGTGGACCGAAATGAGGTTGTACGCTGGGCGAACTTCACCGAGGACATCCGGGTGCGAGCCCGGGCTGACGAAATGCTGGCTGCCGCCAGGCAGCTGCCGTAGTCTCGATCTCTGGAGCCGGGGTCAGCATTGGCCACCCTCGGCTGCCTAAGCGGCAGAACCGCACGCCTTTCCAACTTCCTCACGATTGCGCTATAGTCTCAACCCGGTGCGCAGTCCGGTTTCTGAGCGCGCAGGGAGATTCCGCATGGCTACGCAGAGCCGCTCCGAAAGCAAGGCCCGCAGTTTTGGCGAAAATATTGAAAGCGATCTGGCGTCGCGCTTTTTGCGCGTGGTGGAGGTCGCCGCCATCGCTTCGGCCCACACCATGGGCCAAGGGGAACGCAAGCTTAGCGACCAGGTTGCGACCGAGGCCATGCGGCAGACGATGGATTCGATCCCCATGCGCGGCACCATCGTCATCGGGGAGGGGGAACGAGATGAGGCTCCCATGCTCTATATCGGAGAGCGCGTGGGCGCCGAGTTCCCCGACGGCACGGATGTGCCCGAGGTCGACATCGCCGTCGACCCGCTGGAAGGAACGAATCTGTGCGCCACGGGAGCGCCGGGATCCATCACCGTGCTGGCCGCCTCCGACCGCGGAGGCTTGCTCAACGCGCCCGACTGCTACATGGAAAAAATCGTGGTCGGCCCTTCGTGCAAGAATGCGGTTGAGCTTGATGCCCCAGTGGCTGACAATCTTAAGAACATTGCCCGGCGCCTGGAGCGCGACGTCGAAGACCTGGTGGTGATCGTGCTCGACCGTCCCCGGCACGAGCAGCTCATCGCCGATATTCGCGCGGCCGGAGCGCGCATTCGCCTTATCGGCGACGGAGATCTTTCAGCTGGAATCGCCGCGGCGGTCATCGGCACGGGCGTCCACGCGGTCATGGGCTCGGGCGGAGCGCCGGAAGGTGTGATTACTGCCGCCGCCATTCGCTGCCTGAACGGATACATGCTCGGACGCCTCGTCGTGAAACCCGACCAGGAGGAGCGCCTGGCCCGCATGGGCATCAAGGACAAGAAGCGAATCTACGAAGCGGAAGATCTTGCTCCTGGCAAACAATTGATCTTTGCGGCGACCGGCGTCACCGACGGCGCGCTGATGAAAGGCGTGCGCTTCTTTGGTGAAGGGACGCGAACTTCGTCGGTGATCATGACACTGCGCACGGGCAAGGTCAGGTTTGTCGAAAGCATTCACCTGGAGAAGGGCCCGGATGTGAAGGTGAGATTCTCGTAGGCTTGACTCCTACTTCACGTATACCGAATCCTTCTTCAGTTCCTCCGGGATGGCTGGCATCGGCGGCCATTCCTGCGAGTATCCCTTGAACAGGGGCGAAGCAACCTCTGCCCGCAAGGTCCCGTCGTGCACCGAAAACTTGTGCGGGTGACCGGGGGAATATCCCTCCCACAGGCAAACCCCGGCATAAGCCCCGTCTTTGCGCAGAATGTAGTACGTCATGTCCATGAAGCGGAGCTTGTTCATGTCGCTGTTGTAGTTGCGCACGATGCGCTTGAGCGCGTCCATCCCCGCTTCCTGGGGAGACATGCCCCGGCGCATATTTTCGACGATCGTGTGCGCGCCGGCGACTTTGATGTTCTCTTCGCCGCTCCCGGTCGCGCCGGCGGAACCCACATCCTGATCGGTGTAGCAGCCGGCCCCGATGATCGGCGAATCGCCGCACCGGCCGGGCAGTTTAAAGGCGAGGCCGCTGGTGGTGGTGATGCCGGACATCTCACCCTTCTCGTTCAAGGCCGAGCAGTGAATCGTGCCCGTGGGCGGGAACACCACACGGCGAACCGCCGCCAGCTGGAATTCCGGCTCAATCCCAAGATCGGCGGCGCGCTGTTTCAGTTGTTCCATGCGATCGCGCCACAGTTCAGACTGCGGCTTCGATTCCAGAGCCGGCGGATGCCAGTTAGGGTCCGCTATGCCCGGCCCCCACCAATCGCGGTCGGAGTTGAATTCTTTCCAGAGCATCCAGATCTTGCGCGAGCGTTCGGTCAGCAGGTTCTCGCGTGGAAAGCCCATGGCCACAGCGAATCGCTCGGCGCCTTCGCCCACCAGCATCACGTGCCCGGTGTGCTCCATGACCGCCTTCGCCGCCAGCGACACGTTCTTGATGTTGCGCACGCCGCCGACGGAGCCGGCGCGGCGCGTAGGTCCGTGCATGCAGCAGGCATCGAGTTCGACCACACCTTCTTCGTTGGGCAGCCCGCCGAGACCGACCGAATCGTCGTTGGGATCGTCCTCGGGACCTTTGACAACACGGATAGCGGCATCGAGCGTGTCGCCTCCGCTTTTGAGAAAGGCATACGCGGCCTCGACGTAGGCATGGCCGTTGTTGGCGCAGATAATGACCGGGCGCTTTGGCGAATCGGCCGGGGAAACCTCTGCCCTCGCGGTGATCCCGCCGGCGACCGCTCCCAGGATTGACGTCTTGACAAAATCACGGCGCGAGAAGGTCACGGAGCCCTCCGTTGAAATAGAAAGGGATGCACAGCGGAAGGCGAAAGGATATCACGGGCGGAAGACGGCCAGAATTCACCATCCCCCATGCGCTCTGAGCCATCAGGTACGAACCTATGCACTCACCGCTGACAGCTGCAGTTCGTCCAAGATCTCAGCGGCTGGCAAACCTGCGCAACCGGCCCGGATACGCGGAACCGGATCTGGCGAGCTGATCGGCCACGCCGGTGCTGATGGGCTGCACGTTGCTCGAGCGGAAGCGAAGCAACGCGGCAATATTGCCGACCTTGTCGAACTCCGGGTCGTCCTTCACATAAAACGTTTCGATGTCGCGGCGGATGACCCAGGGCAGAATAGCCTCCCCGACGTCCACAACATCGTTTGTTGCCCGGCCACATGCCGGACAGAAAGTGACAACGTGCGCGTCCAGGTGGCCGCATCCCGAACACTCGACTGCGTGCCCCTGGAAATTCTCGCCCAGCAGCAGGGTCTGCACTTCTCCCAGTTCCAGCGACCGCAGGACGCGGCGCAGCCCGGTTACCCCTTTTGCGTTGCTCCGCGCCTGGCTGAGAGTCTGGCTGACCAGCTCGCGCCGCCGATCGCTCTGCCACCGCTCCGCAATCTGTCCGGCATGGCTGCAGATCTCATCGCGAGTGATGTGGACAACATCGGCCGGAAATCGCCCCAGGAGAGCCTGGCTCACATAGGGATGCAGTTGCGGCTCGAGCGGCGAGCGGTGCACGTCCTGGCAGCCCAGGATCCACTTCTCGAATACGCCTTTTTCCAGCGACTGCTTGAGCACCTCAGCCACCGCTTTGAAGTGCTGGCGAGCCTCATCATCGACCCGGCGCTGGGCGTGGCCGCCGTCGTATCCGGCGTAGCCATCGCTGCGTCCTTTGCGCGAGAGTGACTGAAATAAGCCCTCACGCTCAGTCAATTCGCCCAGGCGAAGGTCGAAAAATCGCGCCCGATGGCGATCGACCAGGACCACTCCGAGGCGGGGAAATGCGCCGAACAGTTGAGCCACCGGCTTGAGATGGAAATAGTGATCGACGAACATCTGCGTGCCAGACAAGCTCGGTGGTAGATCGTATTCGCGCCAGAAATTCAGGGCCGAGCAGGCGAACACTGCTTTGGCGTGGGTGCCGTTGCTGCGCAGCTCAGACGACAATCGCAGGATGCGCTCCATATCGGCGCGAACGCTTTCGCGCTTCACTTTGAGGTCCGCGCCTTTGCTTTCCAGGCGATGCAAGGCCTCGCGGGCCAGGTCTTTGACCAGAATCGTGTCTTCCCTGTGCGCTTTGTTGCTGGGCGGAACCGGCTGGAAGTAGAAGGTCACGGCACTGGATTGTGAATCTTGGAATTCTGCTAGCTCTCGGATTTGTTCGGGGGTCATGCTCATGGATTTGGTCTCCCAAAAAACGGAATTGTTCTAGGCAGCGCCGGTCGGAGCGAGCCGGCCGTTGAACTCTTTGGCCAGGGCCGGAGCCTTGCGCAAGTGCTCGCGGGCGGCGGCAATGAAGGTGAGCACCCGGTCGGCGGGATGGTTAGTGATGGCCGTGATCTCCTCGACGGTGAAGCCCTCGATGGCATGGAGGATGAAGACCTCGCGCGGGCCGGAGCCCAGATCGCGCAGAGCGGACGCAATCAGCCGCAATATCTCATCGGATGCCATGATCTGCTCAGGCGTGGATACGCGGGCGTCGCGGATCACCATCTCGCTGGTAATGGTCTCGTCGGGCTGATGAAATTGCAGCTCCGGCTCGTCGCTGGCCTTGACGTTGGGCCGCCGCGCGGACCCTTCCAGCGGCACGGCATGGTCACTGCTCTCATCAGTGCGCGACAGGTCATCGAGCGCCTGAAGCGCCAGCTTGTAGAGCCACGGCTCCAGGGCAAGCCGTTCCGGTTTCTCCAGACCGTCGGTCAGCGCGGCGGCGATGGTTTCGTCGATCACTTCGTCCTTGCTCAGCATGTCCGGCGGGATCACTTCCTGCGCTTCGCGGAAATAGATTTCGCGCTCCACAAAGCGCTCCAGTCGCTGCAGGTTCACGTTGACGTAGGAGCGAACGTCGTCGTTGGAAATGGTTGGCGGATAGACCGCCGCCAGAGTCTGCTCAAACGGAACCTCTCGTGCCAGCGTTCCGGGCCGCGCGCTGTCGCCTCGCTTACCGCGCTGCCATTTGTGCGACGAGCGCAGTATCTCCTTGTGCTTGTTGACTTGCTGCAGCAAGTCCTCGAACGCACTCTTCACCGCAGTCGGCGCGGTGGCAGCCTTGGCTTGCACCGCCAACTGGCCAGAGGGCAGACGCAGGTTCAGCGACACGCTGGTGCCTTCGCGGGCCGAAATCTCCTCGACCACCCCCTTGAGGTGAATCAACTCCGGGCGGAACACCTGCAGCCGTTTCCGCAGCTTTTCGATTTGATGTTGGATGTCTTTTTCTACGGCGGGAGTTTTATGAAGGCGATAGCTAACGTGGACGTTCATAGGGGCCTCGGCCTTGCTCACGAAGTTCGCGCAACCAAGTGCTTCCTAAGCCGAATTGTACACCCGGTGAAAACCAGGCTAGCGCAGAATTGAGGCGGAAGTTTTCAGGCGTCGTTGTTATTCCCAAAACTGAAGGGGAGGCGCGCCTTCCTGGTCTCCTCGACGTGGCCACGGAGCGGTAGAATTGGTTTGGGGATATCCCGGTTCGTTTGCAAACCTGACGATCGCCAACTCAGAACGTTTCCCATGTTCATCGGTCATTTCGCCGTAGGATTCGCCGCCAAAAAATTTGCCCCTCGTGCCTCCGCAGCCGTTCTGCTGGCTGCCCCTTTGATTTGCGATATGCTGTGGCCGTTCTTTTTGCTTTTGGGTTGGGAGCGGGCGCGGATCGATCCGGGCAACACGCGCTTCACCCCGCTGGATCTGGAGTACTATCCCTGGTCGCACAGCCTGCTGATGACGGTGGCATGGGCCAGCGCATTTTCGCTGATTTACTACCTGATAGCGCGCTACCGGCCTGGCGCAGTCGCGGTCTGGATTGGCGTGACCAGTCATTGGGTGCTGGACTGGATAACCCACCGCCCCGACATGCCGCTCTACCCGGGCGGCGGGCCACGGCTCGGTCTGGGACTGTGGAATTCGATCGCCGGGACGTTGATCGTGGAGCTTCTGATGTTCGCAGTCGGGGTGGGGCTGTATGGGAGCGCAACCCGCGCGCGCGACCGCATCGGACGCTACGCGTTTGCTGTCTATGTCGGCCTGTTGCTACTGCTTTATATCGGCGATCGCTTCAGCGGACCGCCGCCCAACGTCTCAGACATCGCCTGGAGCGGCATTCTCGCCATAGTCATTCTGATTCCCTGGGCGTGGTGGTTCGACGCTCACCGCACTCCGCGCGACGTGTCCGGAGTTCCCGTTGCAAGCCGCTGACAGGACCGTTATCATCCGTGAGCCATGTCTCGGATAAAACTCCTCTTCTTCCTTGCATTGCTCGGCGCAGTTGCCCGGGCGCAATCTTCCTCATCCAAAGAAGTCGAGAACGTCTATCCTGACGCGCACGCGCTTTACCTCGATCTGCATCAAAATCCGGAGCTCTCGGGGCACGAAACGCAGACCGCAGCCAAGCTGGCCTCGCGCCTGCGCAGCGCCGGCTATGACGTGACCGAACATTTCGGAGGCACTGGCGTGGTCGCCATCATGAACAACGGCGCCGGACCGACGATCATGCTGCGGACCGAACTTGATGCACTTCCGGTCGAGGAGAAGACTGGACTTCCCTACGCCAGCAAGGTGCACACCAAAGACGACGCCGGACACGACGTTCCCGTCATGCACGCCTGCGGCCACGACGTGCATATGGCGGCGATCATTGGCACGGCCGAAATCATGGCGCGCAGCAAGAATACCTGGCATGGCACGCTGATGCTGATTGGCCAGCCCGCCGAAGAGACGATCGGCGGCGCCGAGGGCATGATCAAGGACGGCTTGTTCACGCGCTTTCCCAAGCCCGACGTGGCGGTGGCCCTGCATGTGGGAAACGAATACCCTGCCGGCGTGGTCGGCATCACGCCCGGAACCTTCGACACAAATTCTGATTCAGTGCGGATCACCATCTATGGCAAGGGCGGACACGGCGCTTCACCGCACAAGACGGTGGATCCGATTGTGATCGCCGCACGCACCATCCTGACCCTGCAGACGATCGTGTCGCGTGAAGTGAAGCCGGGCGAGATGGCAATCGTCACCGTGGGCTACATTCGCGCGGGGACGAAGAACAACATCATTCCCGACGACGCGGAAATGGGCCTGACCATTCGGACTTTCAAGTCAGATGTGCGCAAACAAGTGCTGGCCGCGATAGCCCGCATTACCAAAGCGGAAGCGGCTGCGGCGAACGCGCCGCGCGAACCACTCGTTGAGCACTATGAATCGACGGACTCGGTCTACAACGATCCCGCGCTGGCTGAGCACGAGCGCGCGCCGCTGGAAGCCGCGTTGGGCAAGGAACACGTGGTTACGGCCGAGCCCCACACCGGCTCGGAGGATTTCTCGTATTTCGTCGAGCAAGGAGTGCCGGGCTTTTACTTCAGCCTGGGCGGCGCTGACCCGGCGAAGCTCGCCGAATCGAAGACATCGGGCGTGCCGCTTCCGTCGAATCATTCTTCCTTGTTTGCTCCGGATTTGGATCCGGCGCTGCAAACCGGGATTGCGTCAGAGGTTGCGGTGCTGCGGAACCTGCTGAATATGTCGCCGGAGGAGTTGCACAAGCTGACTACGGCAGAACGGCCATCGCACTGAGGGTAGGAATCGCGGTGGTGAGGTGGCATGTACATACATATGTATTGACATGTCGCGAAATTCTCGGGTATCCTACAGGTAGTGCGACGCCGGAAACGGCCATGCGTTTTGAATGGGATGAAGCCAAGAACCAGCGAAACCTACGGAAGCATGATGTTCGCTTCGAGACTGCAATTCTTGTCTTCGATGATCCCTACGTTTTGACTGAACATGACGCGGTTTTTGAGGATGAGGGGCGATGGAATACCTTGGGAGCCATCGCACCGGGGGTGGTGCTCTTCGTTGTTCACACATGGTTTGAACGGGATCACGAAGAAGTCATCCGTATCATCTCGGCCCGGCTTGCGGAGTCGCATGAAAGGAAGAACTATGAAGAGGCTCAGCACGGAGCAAAAACGAGACATCGCCGTCCTCGCAGCAAAGCGCGACGAAGATATTGATTTCTCCGACATCCCGCTGAAGTTGGACTGGAGCAAGGCCCAGGTGGGAAAGTTCTACCGTCCGCCGAAGAAGGCCGTGACCATGCGATTGGATGCGGACGTTCTGGAATGGTTGAGAGGATATGGCCGAGGATATCAGACGCGAGCCAACCTGCTATTGCGGCACGCCATGGTGAGTGCAAAAGACCGCACTTCCCAGAAGACATTGCGCCAGCGTAGATCTCGATCCATCTAAGCCTGTCGTCGGGTGTACACTCCACCGTACACTACGCTCTACACCGCAACCGTGACTGAAGTCTCTGTCCTCGTAACCGGCCGGTAGAGCGTGTCGCGCTCGATGGGCTCGCGGCCGGCGGCGTGGATCAGGCGCTCCAACTCCTCGCGGCGCATGCCTTGCGGGGTGGTAGCGCCCGCGTCGTGGTAAATCTTCTCTTCGATCACCGTTCCATCCATATCGTCGGCGCCGAAACGCAGAGAAATCTGCGCGATCTTGGCGGTCATCATCTGCCAGTACGACTTGATGTGCGGGAAGTTGTCGAGCACCAGCCGGCTGACCGCAATCTGCTTGATGTCGAGCATGCCGGTGGTCTTCGGCAGATGCTGCAGCGGAGTATTGTCGGGGTGGAAGGCCAGCGGAATGAAGGTCTGGAAGCCGTGGGTTTCATCCTGCAGCGCGCGCAGCTTGAGCAGGTGGTCGACGCGGTCTTCGTCGTTTTCGACGTGGCCGTAGAGCATGGTCGCATTCGACTTGAGGCCGATCTGGTGGGCGAGCCGGGCGGTTTCGAGCCATTGATCGCCATCGATCTTGTGGTCGCAGATAATGTGCCGCACGCGGTCGGCAAAAATCTCGGCGCCGCCCCCGGGCAATGAATCCACCCCTGACGCTTTCAACTGCTGCAGCGTCTCGCCAATCGAAAGCTTGGCCCGCTTCGACAGATACGCCACCTCGACCATGGTGAAGGCTTTGAGATGCACCTGCGGGAAGCGCAGCTTCAACCCTGAACACAGATCGAGAAAGTACTGAAACGGCAGGTCAGGATGCAGGCCGCCGACAATGTGAAACTCGGTGACCGCCTCGCTATAGCCGGAAGCAGCGGTCTCGAACGCCTCTTCGAGGGCCATTGTATAGGCGCCGGGGGCGTCCTTCTTGCGGCCAAAAGCGCAGAGGCGGCAGGCAGCTACGCAAACATTGGTCGGGTTGATATGGCGGTTGACGTTGAAGTACGTCTTGTCGCCGTGCATGCGCTCGCGGGCGTAGTTGGCCATCCATCCGACCGCGAGGATGTCGCCGGTGCGGTAGAGCGCGAGCGCGTCGCTTTCATTCAGACGCTCGCCGGCCAGAACCTTCCCGTAGATCAGGCTCAGCCGTGGGTCGTCGGTTTGGAACGCGTGCGTCGCGCGCATCTCTTTGATGATATCGCAGGACCGCACCTAAGTCACCGCGCTGGGCGCATCGGAAACAGCCTGCACCACGAAGGACACGACAGTCTCAGGAAGGCTGCGCTTCCCGGTTTCCTTCGTGTACCTTCGTGTCCTTAGTGGTCAACCCATCCGGGGCCAGGATCGCCATTTTGGTCAGGATCGCTATTTTCGCAGGAGCAGGTCCCCGGCGACGAAGACGAAAAACACGACCGAGATCACACCGTTCATGGTGAAAAAGGCCGCATTCAGCTTGCTCAAATCCTTGGCCGCCACGAGAGAGTGCTCGTAGGCCAGCAAGACGGCAACCAGCGCGACTCCCGCAATCGCGAGTTTCCCCAATCCAAACGACCACAGCAGCCCCATCAGCAACGCCAACATAATGAGATGGAAACCCCGGGCGATCCAGAGCGCAGCCGGAATCCCGAAGTAACGCGGGATAGAGTGCAGGCCGCTTTCGCGGTCGAAATCGAAATCCTGGCACGCGTAGAGGACGTCGAAGCCTCCCACCCAGAAGGTCACAGCCGCGGTCAGCAGCAGGATGCGCGGGTCGAGCGAGCCGCGCACCGCGATCCAGGCGGCGGCCGGAGCGATCCCGAGCGCGAAGCCCAGCACCAGATGCGACCAGCGCGTGAAGCGCTTGGTATAGGAATAAAGCAGCAGCACAGCCAGCGCTACCGGAGACAGCCAAAGCGCCAGACGGTTCAGCTGTGCCGCAGCGACGACAAACATCGCGCTCGAGACCACAACGAACGTTGTCACAAACGCGGGCGTGAGATGGCCTGCCGGCAGCGCCCGCGTGCGCGTGCGCGGGTTGGCGGCATCGATCGCCGCGTCAGTCAGGCGATTGAAAGCCATCGCTGCCGATCGCGCTGCAATCATGGCGGCAATGATCCATATCAACTGATGCGCGCTGGGCCATCCTCCCGCCGCCAGCATGGCGCCACACAGGGCGAAGGGGAGCGCGAAGATGGAGTGCTCCCACTTGATCATCTCCAGCGTCAGGCGCAAGTTGTGCAGCATCGGCACGGCTAGATTGTAATCGCGGCGGGGGCTCATAGTCTTGGACGTTCGCGTGCCATCGTGTGTCCCTGTGCCCTCTGTGGTTAGGTTCGAAGGAGCTTGAACCACAGGGGGCACAGAGGATCACAGAGGAAAACGTAGCCCTACGCATCGTGGCCCGAAATCAACGGTACAAACCGGCAGGGCTCCCGCCAGGTCGTCTGCGGCTGTCCCTTGACGATTCGAATCAATTGCATCCTCTGAAAGTCCCCGGGCCCGATTGGAATGACCATCCGTCCACCCTCAGCGAGCTGCGTGAGAAGAGCGGGAGGCAACTCGGCCGTGGCTGCCGAGACCAGGATTGCGTCGTAGGGTGCAAACTCGCGAACGCCCTGGCTGCCGTCACCCAGGACCACTTTCAGGTTCCCGTAGCCCAAGCGGGCGAGCAGCTTTCCCGCCCCGTCCGCAAGCATGGCGTGGCGTTCCACTGAAACCACTTCCGCCGCCAGTTCGGCCAGCAAGGCGGTCACGTAGCCCGATCCCGTCCCTACCTCGAGCACACGATCCGTCGGCGCAAGGGACAACGCTTCCAGCATCGACGCCACAATGTAGGGTTGGGATATGGTCTGGTCTTCTGCGATCGGCAAAGGATGATCTTCGTAGGCTTGATCGCGATAGCGCTCGGGCGTGAACTCGTGGCGGGGAACGCGAGACATGGCATCGAGTACCCGCTCGTCCGAGATGCCCCGGGCGCGCAACTGGGTTTCTACCATTCGCATGCGCAGGGTGGCGAAGTTGGCAGCTTCGGTGGAAAAGGTCATCAGCGCGGGGGAATGCACGCCCTCGCCTATTCTATTTCTTCCGCCGCCGAACGCGGACATCAAAGCTGACCACGCCGTTCTGGTCGCGATTGCCCACCACGGAGACATTGCGGGTGAAATAGTACTCGCCCTGAATGATTTGTTCCGAGCTTTGCGAGACGTTGGTGCTGTAGGTGAGAGAGATATTGTTGGCAAACTGCTGCTCGACCGTGATCTGCGGGCCGCGAGCCGTGGGGTTGGTCTCGGTGGTCAAGCCCTGCGGATCGATCTTGATGCGGCTGACGCCGAACAGTTTCTGCAGGCGGCTGCTGACCGTCGAATTTATGGCTTGATTGATGATCAGATTGGTGGCTTCGTCGGTGAACGGCGCCTGGCCCGACTGCTGCTGCAATTGCGCCGACTCCTGGGTGGTGCGGCCCAGGGCCAACAGCGCGATGATGTCGGACGTGGGCAGAGGCGGCTCGGAGCGATAGCTGACGTTAAGGCGGTCGGGGGTTCCGGTTACGGTGACATCGAGATCATAGTTGCGGACGTGGGTCGTGGCCTGCAGATTCACCTGAGGTTCGATAGCGACAGGATTGGCAAACGTGATGTCCCCTCGTTCCAGGCGGAACTTGATGCCGTTGAAGGTCGCGTCGCCTTCCAGAATGTCCGCGCGCCCCAGGACGCTGGGACGCGCGGCCGAGCCCCGCAGGCGCAGGTTGGCGTCGCCGGAAAGCCGGGCCACGGCGGTCTTCATCTGCAGCTCGGGCGCGGTGCGAACCGCAACGTCGAGCTTCACGTTGTACAGCGGCGAATTGGCCGGCGTGATGCCCGCAGACTGCCGGCTGCGCTCCAGGTAGGAACCGAAATCAAAGCCGGGCATGACCGCCAACTTCGTAACCAGCACGTTGCCCGACACCGTCGATGACGATCGATTTCCGACCCAGCGCAAGTCAGTGTTCGCGGTAGAGCTCACGCCGGGCGGGTAGCGCAGCCGCACGTCTTTCCCCACCGCCGTCAGATCGAAATTAAACTGCCCGTTGTAAGTGGTGGCGTCGCCTTTCAGATCGAGCGTGCCGCCTCCGGTGCGAGCCGTCAGTTGCTCGATGTGGACGTGGTCGCGGGTGAAGGTCAGCGAGCCGTTCACGTCGCTCACTCCGCTGGGCAAACCAGCGTAGTTGGCAGCCGCATCTTTGACCTGGAGGCGTCCTTGTACGAACGGCTCTCTCAGAGTTCCAGCTACGGTCAGATGCATGGACACGATTCCGGAAGCGGTCAAATTCGGATCCATCGCGCTAAGCAGCTTGAGATCGGCGTGGCCATCGGCGGTGAGATCAAGCTCTCGCGATTGGGCAAAGTTGATTGAACCATGCCCGGTCAGGTCGGTCGCGTCTCCCAGCAGATGCGCCGGTTCGATGTGAAGCGCCTGGCGAGCATAGTTGAATCGCACCGGGCCTTCGTTATGCAGCTTCGTGTATTCCACATCCAGAAAAACGTCGCTCAATTCGCCATTCAGCGTCCACTGGTTCGGATAACGCAGCGGTCCCTGCAGGGTCACAGCGCCGCCAATGGCAGAGTGTCCGGTGAGCTGATTGCCCAGATAGGACTGCCACAGAAAATCGAGATCCGCACCGTCCATGCGCGCCGAAAGGTCCGCGGGATAGTCGCCATGCATCCCGACGCTGCCTTCGAGAGTCAACGTGCCATGCGAGAATTCGGAATGCCCCTGCACATGCAGTTGGCCGTCTTTGGTCTCAGCAACGAGTTCCAGGCCGCCGGAGAGTTCGCGATCGAGCGTGAGGTCGCGGACATGAACGTCGGCATTGAGTACCGGAGCGTCCACCGTACCCGAACCTTTAAGTGTGAAGTCGGCGTGACCCTCGACGGGCATGCGATCAAGACGGATCTGGCGCACTCGAGACAAATCAAAGTCCCTGCCCGTCACGTCAAGCCGGATCGCGCGAGTCGAGGGAGTGTAACCAGCGCTACCCTCCACCAGCGCATCCTGGTGCGTGAGATGAATGTGGTTGAGAGCGGTTTCACCCTCCGCCATCCGAAGATCCGCGTCGAAGCTCTCAATGGCTTCCCCGTAAGCAGCGGCATCAGTCGCGCGAATATGCCCCTGGACCTGGGGATGGGCGCGCGTTCCGGCGATTTGCAGCGAGACATCGGCGGTTCCGGTCACGGGATATTCGAAGCCGGCCAGAACCGCGGTCGAGGCGACGTCGACGTTGTGCAGGTTCACCCGCGCCGTATAGGGGCTGTCTTCGGTGAAGTGCCCCTTCTGCAAGACGGCGCTGACCTCAAAATCTGCGCTTGTGTCTCCGCGGCGCAAGCTGCCGCCACGCACCGTGAGCTGGTGCGGAGAGAATTGCACATTCACCGCAAGCGAATCCCAGCGCACCTCTTGCTCCGGCGTGCGCGAGGTTGCAGGCAGGGTAAATTCGAAGTCTTCCGCCACGAGAGTTCCGGACAGCGTAGGAGAAGAAACCGAACCTCCCGCCACGCCATTGAAAGTGGCGTTACCCTCCACGCGAAACGGTATGTTGGTGGGGCCGCCCAGCGCCGCGACCAGCGGCCGCCACTCCTCGAGGTTTGAGGTCGAGATCGAGAAGTGAAGGCTCGACGATGCCGCCAGCGTTCCCGTGGCCTGGATCCGCGATGCCGGCGTAGACAGGGCAAATTGAGAGAGCTCCAGCTCGTCTTTTCCGGCACGATACCTGCCCTGGATGCGAGCCGTCATCGGTAACTTCGCAGCAGCGGGGCGCTCGGGCGGAGTCACATCGAGCGCAAACGTGACCTCGGAGTCCTTGGGTGATCCCTTCCAGGCGGCGTCGACCGAGCCGGAGGCTGATCCTGCCGGGTGAAAGCCGCGCAGCGGGTGCGCCGGCATATCCAGCGCGGAAGCCATTTCTGCCGCGGAAATTTCACGAAGGCGGAGATGCACGATGCCGCTTTGCACGCCCGGCAGCTTGTTCTTCTCACCCTTCCGGGCCGGAGGACGAGCAGCGGTAATGATCGGAAGGTTCTCACTGCCCTTCTTGCCCGGAGGAGAAGGCGGAACGCTGTGCAGCCAATTGTCGACCTGTGCGTCGCCTGTGAGACTTCCGCCCAAGAGCTTGCCTTGCAATTTTGCCAGCTTGAATTGTTGATCGGTCAGCGAGTAGTCGGAGGTTGCGGAAACCTTCTTGACCGAAATCTGGTCATCCTGCCAGCCCAGGTCGCGCAGCGCCAGAGCCCCGGAGGTCGCGAACTGGTCCAACGACCAGGTCCCGCTCCCCCTGAACTCGGCGACGCCTTCGCGCAGGTCGCTGCGGCGCGCAATCGCAGAAGCTTCTGTCAGATCGATGTGCCCGTCGTAGGTGATCTCCAGGTGAGGATTGCGAAAATCGCTGACCCTTCCGTGCGCGTCGACATGCGACCTCCCACAGTCCCACTTCAGCGACTGGACGTCGGCAAAGGTTGCCCCGAGGCTGACATCGAGCGTGGTCATCCAGGCGAAGGGGCGGAAATTATCCAGCGTAGTATCGACCTTACCCAATGACAGATGGCTCTCATAGCGACCGCGCAGGAACGAATAGTTCATCTGTAGGTTGGCGTCGTTGGCGGCCAATTCCACGGGGATCTTGCGGTCGGCCCAAGTCAGCTCGCCGTTGCGCACCGACAAGTGATCAATGGAGAGCGCGAACAACTGCTCGACTGGAGTTTCTTGTGAGGGTTGCGACGACACCTTGAGTGCGGGAACATTGGTCGAACCGTCGGCAGCCACTACGATGTGCACCACCGGATGTTCGAGGGTCAAAGAGTGGAAGCCAAACTCCGCCCGCAGAAAAGATGTCACCTTCATTTGCGCGATCAAGTGATCGGCGTGAGCAAGAGGGATGTCGGCCGGCCCTTCACTCCCATGCACCGTAATGTCCCGCACTTCAATTTGGGTGTGGAAGGGAACGATGTGGAAGCTGCCGATTTCTGCGCGGCCGCCAGTGATGCGCTGCAATTCTTCGACGATCTTTCCGCGGGCGTAGGCTTGAAACGAATCTGTGGTCGTGTACCACAACCCGGCAAGTAGAACGGCGATGACCACCCCGGCCGCGATCAACGCATACTTCCACCCGCGCCTGGAGGCAGGCTCGGTCACTGCGTCTGGGCTCCCTCCGCGACGGGTGCGCCGGGAACGCTCACCCGGCTCTCCGAGCGCAGAGTCTGCAGCCAGGAAACCAGCAGTTGGTTGACCTTCTCCTGAGTGAGTAGCTCGCGGATCTTGGCCGAAACATCGGCCGGCGGAACATCCTCCGCTCCCGACTGCTTCAGCTGCGAGACGAACTTCTCCCGGTAGTAGTCTTCAATGGTCTTGGAGTCGATCTGCACAGCCGGCCGCAGGCGAACATCCACCAGCCGCATCAGGTCGATCTGCCGCTGCACGTGTGTCAACAGATCTCTTTCTGAAAGCTGGAACCTGGCCAGCACGGACTGCCAGCCCTCCGCGGTCGCACCTTCCGCATATTGCTTGCGCGCATCGACGATCTGCGACGCGGCTTCGGACTCGGAGGCGTGCTGAAAGAATGCAGACTTCATCTGCTCGCCCAGGAGTTCCTGATCGATCAACTGATCGAGCACGGCCCGGCGGTCTTCGCCGGAGAATTGGTCCAAAGTGCGGCCGTTCAACACCGCTTCATAACAGAGAGCTTCGTCCAGGTCGCTCTGGAGAATAACGTGCCCGTTGACCGTCGCCAGGATGCGGTCGATCACGTCCGACTGAGCCGAGGCCGGGTTCAAGAGCAGGGCCAGCAGCATTGCCAGGGCTGCGATTGCGCTAGTTGTGTTGGCGCGAACTCTTTTCATCAGAATGGCTGGCCTATGCTGAAGAATACGTTGAAATGACCGAGGCGCAACGCCTCCTGAACGCTCTGAACCGGTTTCGTGTTTGGAATCGGGACTAGCTGAAAATACCTGGTCGGATTCAGGTTATATCCAAAGTCAAACCGCAAAGGCCCGATTGGCGTCTTGTATCGTACTCCGATGCCCACTGCATGCGAAGTGTAATCATACCCGGAATTGTCGAATTGGGACATGCACTGCACGTTCGTTGTACCTCCGGACAAGCACTGTTGGGGATTTGACTGGTGCCAGCGCAATAGCCCCTTCACCATGTCGTGCTGCGCCGTGAAGACGTTTCCCATATCGTGAAAAACGGCCAGACCGAAACCCTCGCCCAGATACGGCAAAGTCAGAGGCGGGAAACGCAGTTCCAGGCTGTTTACGAACACTGCCGTACCGCCGAGCGGAAAACCGGAGCCGGGATCACGCGGCCCTGCCTGATTTAACCCGAAGCCGCGGTGGGAGTTGCCGCCCCCGGCGAAAAACTGCTCGGGCAGCGGGATCAGCGAGAACCCCTGGCAGACGCTCTCGTTCGTGATGGGGTTGGTGGGACAAGCCCCCGGCGCCACCACCCTCGTATTCCGGAAGGGCTGCTGCAGGCCGATGGTGGTGGAGCGCGCAAATACGAACTGATGATCGGCCTTACCCTTGCCTCCGAACGCCTGATAGGTGGAATTCTGCGCCAGCACCCGGCCGAAATCGGCTTCCGAAGCGAAGTACCGCGAGGCTGTAAAAGCGTCGAGCGTAAAGTAGTTTCCCTTGGTGCTCTCCAGCGGGTTGTCCCGTTTGTCGCGGATGAAAGTAAGTCCGGGACCGCCGACGGTGGCCGGAAGTGAAAAAAGCGCAATTTCGCCGGGGTTGATTCCTTCGGCAAAGTTACTGGCCTTTACCCTCCTGAATTCCAGCCGGTAGGTAAGCGAACTGGGCCCGGCGCGGGTTCCGGGTTCGGTCCCGGTGTGTCCGATCTGTTGCCGCAAGTCGATCTTTCCTTCCAGCCGCTGCGAAGTGAACGTCGCCACGTCAAGACTGTTGTCGTAAAAGATCGTGTAGATCACCTTCCACTTGTCGCTGTCGAACAGTTTCGGGATGGTATAGCTGATCAACCCGCGTTGCTGCAGGCGTCCCACGTGAGACTGAAACGTGATGGTCTGGTCGCGTCCGGCAAAGTTCAACCGGGTCACATCGAAGCCAACCCTGGGGCTGACCCCGGTCGTCCCCGCCGGCGCGGTCGTCCCGGCAGGCTGGCCAGTCTGGAATTCCAGCCCGACACCGTAAGTGAAGGTGTACCGCTTGGCCTCCTGCACCTGCACCAGGACGTTTTTCTGCGGGTCGTCGCCCTCGGGGTTTTGCACCGCGGTGTCCACCTGGCTGAAAATGCCCAGATTGTAGAGCCGAGTCTGGGTGTCGAGCAGATCCTGCTGGCTCAGCGCTTCGCCCGCCTTCACCTGCACCTCGCGATCTACCACGTAGTCGCGCGTATTTTCCGTTCCGGCGACCATCACCTGATTCACGGTGAAGCGTTCCCCTTCCTGGATGGTGAAAGTCACATCTTCGCCGTTCGGCAGACTGGCAGACGGCTTCGTGGTGATATCGAGGCTGGCGTTGGGGAACCCATGATTGAAGTAGTAGTTGAGAATCTGCTCGCGGTCATTCGCCAGATTCAGTTCGGAATAGGGCTGGCCGGATTCGGTGGAGCGCTCGGGAAGATCCTGGGTTGCCACTTCGTGGTTGCCCACCATCTGCACTTCTCCGACGCGGGTCCGCTCGCCCTCCTCAATGTGAATATGCACGGCCAGCTGGTTGTCTACGCCTTTGTAGTCATCGTCCACTTTGGTCTGGATGTGGACCTGGCGAAATCCATTCGAGCGATAGAGTCCTTCGAGGGTGGCAACGTCGTTGTTGAGCAGCGATGTGCTGAAGCGTCCGTGGCTCAAGAAGCGGGTCGCCTGTTGAATCTCGAGGTAGGACATCAGCTTGGCCGTATCCAGAAAGTTCTTGTTCCCGGTGATTTCCACTAATACGAGTTTATGCACCGGGCCGGGATCGATCTGATAAGTCACGCGCATGGTCTGCGGATCGATCTGCTTTTGGATTTGGACTTTAGCGTCAAAATGCCCGCGCGTTTGCAGGTAGTCGAGAAGGTTGCGCTGCCCCTCGTTCAGCAAGTCGTCATCCACGGCCTGCTCTTCGTAGACGGGAATCTCCTTCTTAAGGACGCCGCCGCCGACGTGGTATCCCTCGGCATGAATCTCCACCACCGGGCCGGGATCAATCTGGAAGGTATAGTCGACGGCATTGCTGGCCGGAAGGTATTGCTGCTGGGCAACGGAAACCTGCGCCAGCACCCGGTTCTCCTTCTGGAACTTCTTGCGCAGCCGCTGCAGCCAGCTGTTGAAATGGGCGCTGCTGACGCGATCCCCGTGGTCCATGTGGGCGATGCTCATCACGGCGGGGGTGGAAAGTCCCGACGCTCCTGTTACGGTCACCTCGCCGACGTGAGCCGCCTCGCCGGCTTTGATATGGAACAGAACGTCCACTTGCTGCGTAGCCTCATTCGATGTGGTCTCCGCGGTAACCAGGGCGCGGTAGTAGCCGTCCTCTTGCAGGATTTGGCGGATGTTCTCCAGCGCCCGATTCAATTTCTCGCGGGTGTAGCGTTCTCCCAACTGGAACTTCGAGGCGTTGACAATCTGGTTGGCGTTGGGGTGGTCGGGAGCTCCCTCGACGTTGACCGCGCCGACGAAGAAATTGGCCGACGTGGCGAAGGTCAGCACAACGCCCTCACCGGAGGGCGTGACTTCTGCCTGGATGTCGGCAAATCGGCCGGTGGCGTACAGAGCGCGAATGCTGTCGCCGACCTGGGCCCGATCGAGCGGCGCTCCCGTTTTTTGCGGCAAAAGCTGCAGCAGATGTTCGCGGTCGCGTTGTTCCACACCTGGCAGCTCGACCGTCTGGACCAGCTTCCCTTCGTAACCGGAAAGCCGGGAAGCAGATGGCGAGGACTCTTGCGTCGAGGTGGGTTGAGGGTTAGCGGGCGCGGCTGGCTGGTTTGGCTGATCCGCTGCTTGGACCTTCCCAGAAGCGGGCGTGTTGGGCATAGCTTGCGACGGCAGACCCGCGGACCACAACAGGATCATCGCGGTCAGGGATGTCGCGTACCGTCTCAGCAAAAAGGTGTCCTTGGGGCCGGGTGCTATTCGAGTTCGATGGAGTGCGCCCCGGCAGTCGTTGTCTGTGTCGTTCGGACTGCGCTTCCGGAACCGCCTGTCCACCGCAGTCCTCTGCTCATAGGAATCAAGGGCAGAGCCAGCCACTTATAATAAAGGTTTTACAGTGCGTTACTGGTGATCTCTTTGGCACAGGAAACACCACCGTCACGTGGCGAGGAGCGCTACTCCCGTCAGGTCTTGTTCCGGGGCATCGGCGCGGAAGGCCAGCGGAAGCTGGCGGCAGCACGAGTCGCGATTGTCGGCTGCGGCGCGACTGGATCCGCTCTGGCAGGGCTGCTGGCTCGCGCCGGCGTAGGAACGCTGCGCATTATCGACCGTGATTACGTCGAGGCGAGCAACTTGCAGCGCCAGTCGCTTTTCGATGAAAGTGACGCAGCCGAATCCCTGCCGAAAGCGATTGCCGCCGCGCGCAAGATCGCTGCCTTCAATTCTCAGATCGTAGTCGAGCCGAGAGTTGACGATCTGGTGCCCGCGAACATTGAGACGCTGCTTGAGGGATGCGACCTCATCCTCGACGGCACCGACAACTTTGAGACCCGCTATCTGATCAACGACTATGCCGTTGAGCGTTCGCGGCCATGGATTTATTCGGCCGCAGTGGGCAGTTATGCCGTCACGCTGAACGTGCTGCCTGGGCAAACCGCTTGCCTGGCCTGCCTCTTCCCCGACTCGCCGCGCGGGATGGTCGAGACCTGCGAGACTTCCGGAATTCTGAACTCGGCTGTGAATCTCGTGGCATCAATCGCTGCCACAGAGGCACTCAAGTTGCTGGTCAGCGGGCCTACCTCAGAGGCTAAAGCCCCGTCTGACAAAGAGCCCCTCGCAGCGCTGAAGCGCTGCGCCACCCAAAATCACCTTCGTCAAACGCTGCTGTCTTTTGATGTCTGGACCAACGAGCACGCGGAAGTCTCTGCGGCGAAACCCCGCCCGGGATGCCGCGCCTGCGGTGAACGGGATTTCATTCACCTGGCCGGCGAGGGACGACCGCACATCACACTGTGCGGCAGGAATTCGGTGCAAATCCATGAGCGCCAACGGCCCATCGACTTTGCCGAGATGGATCGCCGCCTGCAGTCCCACGGCACGGTGCGTCACAACGACTTCGTGCTCAAGTTCTGGCACGAGCCCTACGAGATGACGCTCTTCCCCGACGGCCGAGCCATTATCAAGGGCACGACGGACCCTGCTGTAGCGCGGAGTCTGTATGCGAGGTATGTGGGTAGCTAGCTGGCTCGCGCCACTCGAGTTCTTTAGCCTTTCACATAAGCCAGCTTGGCCGCTACTTTTCCATCGCGCACGGTGAAAATATCAACGCCGCGCAGGTGCCAGGGCTGGCCGTTGCGCATCTTGCGATAAACCCACGGCACGACGGCCCGATCGCCGCTCACGATAACTTCCTCGGCTTCGAAGCGCGCGTCGGGATTGCGCACGAACCATCCGCGCCAGAACTCCACCACGGCGGCCTTGCCCTCGATCCGCCGCCCATCCGGCTGCGGGGATGTGTCTTCGAAGACCGTGTCATCGGTCAAGAATGCTGCCAGCGCATCGGCGTCGTGCCGGTTGAACGCGTCGTTGAAGCTGTCGATGGTTGCGCGGGTCGCTTGCTCCTGCGCCTGCGCATTCCGCTCGTGTTTCATAGGAACCTCATGGGTCTGGGCAGGGGATGCCGGCCCTCCAATTAGGAACACTGCACACGCTACTACAAAATTGCGGCGACTTGCGGACCACATGCGCATGGAACCTCCTGCGGCGCGACTTCCGTCATGGTGCTCAACCATCCATGCCGGTTAGCGCGCACCATTCTAAATCGCGGCGCCGGAGTGTGCGGCTCCTCATGGGCTAGATCTCACGTCTTTTTTGCGCTCAGGCGGCAGGCTGAACGGTCTGCAGAAAAACTAATCGATGGTGCAAAAAGCGCACCTCAGGCGCTAAAGCGCGGACACATTTTCAACGACTTAACGGCACGAGTGAACTCGTGCCCTTCCCGTTTCGTTGCGGTTCTTGAGTTTTTCCGCAGCCTCTGAAGCCGTGCCCTTCCCCAGCCCATCATGAAACTGCTTTGATAGCTCTTCGGTGTCTGGCTGGAAGCCTTAAGCTAGAACCCTGCAGCTTTTCTCTGCTAATCTCTCTGCTCGTGAATCCATGGAGTTCAATCCGCACGATAAAGGTTCCGAATGCCGGAAACCACTCGTCCTGAGCCCAGCCGCCTGTACCGCTGGATGGTGCTGGTCTTCCTCAGCCTAGCCATGTTCGGCAGCTACTACGCCTACGACGCGCTCAGTCCGCTGGCCGACGTGCTCAAGCAACAGCTTTCCTTTTCCGACAAGGACATCGGATTACTCCAGGCGATTTACAGCTTTCCGAACATCTTTACCGTCGTCATCGGCGGATTCCTTATCGACCGCCTCGGATTGAGAAAATCCCTGATGATTTTCGGGGTACTCTGCCTTGTCGGTCCGGCGATTACCGCCGCGTCGGGCATGCTGTGGCTGATGGCAGCCGGACGCCTCCTCTTCGGCATGGGCGCCGAGTCGTTGAACGTTGCAGTTACGGCAGCGCTGGCCAGGTGGTTCAAGGGCAAGGAACTAAGCTTCGCCTTCGGCATCAACCTGACGATCTGCCGCCTCGGTTCGTTCGCCGCGCTGAACTCACCCACCTGGGCTCGCGCCGCCTATGCCAACTGGCGGTTGCCCTTCCTGATCGCTGTGGCCCTTTCCGCACTCAGTCTTATTGGAGCTATCGTCTATTGGGTAATGGAGGCAAGTGCGGAGAAGAACTTTCGCCTCGGGGAAGCATCAACCGACAAAGTGGTTTTTCGAGACTTGTTCAAGTTTGGCGTGAGCTACTGGTATATCGTCGCGCTCTGCGTCACTTTCTACTCCGCCATCTTCCCCTTCCAGACGTTCGCCGTGAAGTTCTTCATGGAGGCCCATGGCACCTCGCGCGAGTTCGGCGGGTTCCTGTCCAGCATGCTGACCCTCTTCGCCATGATTGCTACGCCCCTGTTCGGGCTGATGGTCGACCGCATCGGCAAGCGCGCGCTGCTCATGATGTTCGGCTCCATGCTGCTGATTCCTGTCTACCTCATGATGGCGTACACGCGCGTGAATCTGTATATCCCTATGGCCCTCATGGGAGTGGCATTTTCGCTCATCCCGGCGGTGATGTGGCCCTCGGTGGCCTACATCGTCGATCAGTCCAAGCTGGGTACTGCTTACGGGCTGATGACCATGATCCAGAACATTGGCCTTTTCGGCTTCAATCTGATGGTCGGCTGGGCCAATGATTACAGCCACGCCGGCGCCGACAATCCCGGCGGCTATCACCTGGGCATGTGGATATTCTCAATCTTGGGGTTCCTGGGGCTCGCCTTCGCGTTCCTGTTGCACGAGCGCGAGGTTGGCCCACACGGGCACGGGTTGGAGACGATTACAACCGCCAAACCTGCCTCGTAGCACGCCGGAACTTCCCGATTTCCGAAGATCACGACTCTAAATTCGGGATCGGTTTCAGGCTTGGGGGAGACGAGCCGTTCAACTCTGAGCAGGCAAAGGATTTCCGATCGAGAAGCGGCGCGAGAGGGAATCCCAAGATCGGTAGGATGGCTCTAATATTCTGAATATGATGGTTACCTTTGTGCCAGCGCAACCGACTGCAACCCATACAACGTAAAGATAGTTAGCCGCATCTGACGGAATGCGGCCGGAAAAGGCAACTTGACCGACCCAGCACAACGACAGGGCAACGAGTTTCATGAAGCCGAGGCCATCGCAAGAGCCCAGCAGGGGGATGCAGCAGCGTTCCAGGCTCTCTACGACAAGCACCGGCGACGGGTGTACTCATTGTGTCTGCGCATGACGGCGAATACGGCCGAGGCCGAAGATCTCACGCAGGAAGCGTTTCTGCAGCTGTTTCGCAAGATCGGGACTTTTCGAGGCGAATCGGCCTTCTCCACTTGGCTGCACCGGCTTTCGGTCAACGTCGTGCTGATGCATTTGCGGAAGAAGACCCTGCCCGCGGTTTCCCTGGAAGAGACCACGCAGGGGGGCGACGAGGATACGCCGAAGAAGGATTTTGGGGCGGAAGATCTGGCGCTGGCCGGGTCCATCGACCGGTTGCAGTTGCAGAGAGCGGTAAATGATCTGCCCCCGGGGTATCGCACCATTTTCGTGCTGCACGATGTCGAAGGCTACGAACACAACGAGATTGCCGACATCGTGGGCTGTTCCATCGGCAACAGCAAGTCGCAGTTGCACAAGGCCCGCATGAAGCTGCGGGATCTGCTCAAGATGAATCGGGCCGAAAAGGCCGGGAAGCCTTGAGCGGTTGAGTTGAAGCAAGGAAGAAAGTTCAAAGCCGGCACAGACTGGCGTCGAAAGTAACCTGGCAGAGGCGCAAAACGGCTGCAAGCTTGCTGGAAACGGCAGTAGACTCATTCAGCAGAGGCTTGGGGAGAGCAGTATGAATTGCGTTGAGCTGCAACAGAGCTTGGCGGAGATCGAAAACGGGAAAGGCGCCGAACAACAGGCTCACCTGAAAACCTGCGCCCAGTGCTCGGCTTTGCTGGCAGAGCTGAATCTGATTGCCAGCTCGGCGAGCGCGCTGCAGGCGGCGGATGAACCCAGCCCGCGGGTGTGGAATTCCATCGAAATTACATTGCGCAAGGAAGGGCTAATTCACCCGCAGCGCGTCAGCCGCTCCTTGCTTCCCTCGCTGCGCAGCCGCTGGGGCTGGGCGCGCTGGATGGTTCCGGCGGCGGCCGCCCTGCTGATCGTGGTGGGTCTGTACGTGCGCCAGCAACCATTGCCCGAGCGGCTGGCACAGCATGCGGCCGAGCCCGCGATTTCGGCAGCGCAGTCCGACGTCGAGCTGGCCGGGTTGAACGACGACGATCTGCTGCAGGAGATCGCCGAACAGGCTCCGGCGATCAAGGCGCAGTACGAAGACAATCTCCGCCACGTGAATGAATATATTCGCGACGCCAAGAGCAACGTCGCCGCCAATCCCAATGACGAAGAAGCCCGTCGTTCCCTGATGGCGGCCTATCAGGAAAAGGCGATGCTTTTTGACCTGGCGATGGATCGTTCTCTGCCATAATAGAATCAAGCTCGGGGAGTCTTATGAGTGGGCGCATCATCCAATTCGCACCGATCCAATTCGCACTGATCGGGACTCTGCTGGCAGGAACGCTGGCGGCCGAGACCCACAAAGAATACCGTTTTAACGTTGGGCCCAAGGCTGGAGTTTCCGTCAGCAATCCTTACGGTTCCATCTCGGTCAAACCTTCGACGGGTAATTTTGTGGTGATCAATGCCGTGTTGTCGTCCGACAAAGTCGAAGTCGACAACAACCAGACGGGAAATCATCTGGACATCACATCTCACTTGCTGGCCGGCGCGAACGCCGAGTCCGGCCGTGTGGATTACCAGATCCTGGTGCCGGCCGATGCCAGCGTTACTCTGCACTCCACCACCGGGCCGCTGCGCGCCGAGAAACTGCACGGTGACATGACCCTGGAGGGGTCGGGAGCCACGGTGGACGTGCGCGACGTCAACAACGCTCATGTTCATGTCAGGACCCTGAACGGCCCCGTCACCTTGACCAACGTGCAACAGGGGCATGTGGAGGTCGACTCGTTGAGCGGCGACGTCACGCTCGATCAGGTCACAGGACCACTGGTGCAGGTGATCTCAACCAGCGGCAAGATCAGCTACTTCGGCGATTTTGGCAGCAGCGGCGAATACCGCCTGACCAGCCACAGCGGCGACATCAACGCCACCGTTCCCGACTACACATCGGCCGACGTGAACGCCCACTCCGTGCGCGGGGAGGTGCATGACGATATCCCCCTTCAACCCAAGGCGCACACTTCATTCATCTACAAAGAGGGAAGTGCCTTCGTGGGTACCATGGGCCGAGTCGCCGTGTCTTCGACCGTGGTGCTGCGCAGCTTCAGTGGTAAAATCCACCTCAGAAAACGCGGACAAGCAACCCAATAGCAAGGAAAATCAACGCGAAACGCTCGCCGGGCCGCAGTAGAAAAGCGACTCGAAAAAGCGTGAGTTCGCGGCGCAGCATGCGCTCCCAACAGGGCGTGCAACCTTGCCATGCGGTCTTCCTGGTAGGGTTTATGGGCGCCGGGAAAAGCTCCGTGGGTCGGGCTCTGGGCCAACGGCTGAATTGGGCCTTTGAAGATCTCGATGACCGCATCGAGCGGCTGGACGGGCGCGCCATAGCCGAGATTTTCCGGAAGTCCGGGGAGATCGCCTTCCGCCGGGCGGAGCATACCGCCCTCCGGCAGGTGCTGGAAGAGCTCCAAGGTGGAGTCGCGCGGATCGTGGCTCTCGGCGGGGGTGCTTTCGTGCAGAAGAACAACGCGGAAGCGCTGAAGGCTGCGGGGGTGCCGACCGTATTTCTGGATGCCCCGGTCGAAGAGTTGTGGCGGCGCTGCTGCGGGCAGGCAAGTGAGGCTGGGACAGAGCGGCCGCTGCTCCGGAACGTGGAGCAGTTCCGCAAGCTCCATCAGAGGCGGCGGAACAGCTATTTGAAGGCGTCCCTCAAGATCGAAACCCACGGCCGCACCGTGGAGGCGATCGCGGATGAGATTGCCCAGGTTCTTGGCCTGAGAGGAATCGTGCTGCGGACCGAACAAGGAGAAGTCGAGTGAAGCGGCCAGAAGCAAGGCATGGGATCACGCGCGCGGCTGTAGCCCTGATGATGGCAGCCGTGTTGGCCTCAGCGACGGCCGCATTCGCCAGACGCGGCGCCGACAAGAAGGAAAAAGCCAAACCCGCGAGCGCGCAGACCGTCGATTCCGGTTCGTTCGGCGTTTTTGTCAAAGGACAGCGGGTCCTCACAGAAACCTTCAGTATCGAGCAGCACAACGGAAGCAGTTCCATCAAGTCGCAACTCAAGCAGGCGGCCGGCGCGGATAGCGCGAGTCAAAAGTCAGATTTGGAAATCAGCTCCAGCGGCGAACTGCTGAGCTACGAATGGAGCGAGTCTTCCGGCGGCTCGCTCACGGTTGTTCCGAACAACGAGTTCCTGATCGAGAAGATTATGACCGGGCCCGGCGCCAAGCCAGCGGAACGGCCTTTTCTCATGCCCAGCACGTCGATGATTGTGGACAATAATTTCTTCGTCCAGCGCGAGGTGCTGGCCTGGAAATATCTGGCCGCCGATTGCAAGAGCGAGGGCGATGGCCTGAAATGCCAGCAGGGTCCGGTGGAGTTTGGCACGATCGTTCCGCAAGACCGAACCTCCATGCCCATGCGCATGGAACTGATAGGGAAAGAGAAAATCGCGATTCACGGCGCCGAGCACGAATTGTTGCGCCTGAACCTGAAGGGTGAAAACTTCGATTGGGCTCTGTGGGTGGAGGGTCCTCAAGACGGCTTCAAGCTGATGCGGGTATCGATTCCTGCCGATGATACGGAAGTGGTGCGGGACTGACCTCCGCCCATCCGGCGACAGAATCGAGAACACCCTCTGGAACATCTATTGCTGCTGGCCGACGCACGTACGGCGCGGGTTCTGATCACAGTGCTGCTGTTTGCGCTGGGATTGGGCTTCCTCTATGTTACGCGGGCCACGCTGATCGCCTTCCTGTTTGCCATCTTCTTCGCCTACCTGATGAGCCCGCTGGTCAACAACCTGGAAAAGCTGCTCAAGGGCCGGGGCCGAGCCATCGCGGTAATCTACGCGCTGCTGCTTGCCCTGATCGTGGTGTTTTTCGTGGTTGTTGGCCCGAAAGTCACGCGTGAAGGTGCACGCCTGGGAAAGTCGCTGCCCGACCTGCTGACCCGGCTCAGTTCGGGCCAGATCGCGCAGCAGTTAGGCCAGGAGCACGGCTGGAACGAGAAGAGCACGGAACTGGTGGAGTCGTTCCTAGCCAGCCATGGCGATGAAATCACGCAACTGGCGCAGCGTGTCGGGTTGCGCGTGGCCGATGTCGCCAAACAGGCCTGGCTCTTGTTCGTGGTGCCTCTGCTCTCGATTTTCTTCCTGAAAGACGGGCGTGCCTTCAGCGATGTCCTGTTATCGACCATTCAGTCGCGCCCGCAGCGTGAGTTTCTGGAGAACGTGCTGAACGATTTGAACCAGATGCTGGCCCACTTTATCCGTGCCCAGCTGACCCTGGCCGGACTGAGCCTCGTGGTCTACTCCGTCGTCCTCTGGGTGATGGGAGTAAGCAACCCGCTGCTGCTCGGCACGATCGGCGGCCTGCTCGAGTTCATTCCGGTGGTGGGGCCGCTGGCTGCCGGACTCATCATCGTCGTTGTGGCCCTGCTTACCGGCTATCCCCACTGGATCGGGTTGGTGGTCTTTCTTGTCGTGTGGCGCCTGATTCAGGATTATGTCTCATCACCGCGCATCATGGGCGAGAGTATGGAACTGCATCCTCTGGCGGCCATCTTTGGCGTAATGGCCGGCGGCGAGGTCGCGGGCATTCTGGGCATCTATCTTTCCATCCCCGTGATGGCCAGCCTGCGCATCGTATTCCGGCGCTGGCGCTTGTATGCCGAGAAGAAGAAGTTTGGGCCGCTGACCGAATACGCACTGGGCAGTCAGGCGACGCATCGGAAATAGGGATGGACTGACCATTGGCTTTGGGCGGCGCCAAGCCACCTTCGCAAACACCGTTCCAAATCCGCATCGAAAACAACTCTGGCAGAATCCAATAGGACAACACTGTTAAGAACCGTGGAGGTCGCCATGGCCACTCTGGAGATCAGTTTCCTGCACAATCAGCTGGAGGAGCGCAAGCGCCGCCTGGCAGCGGCGATTGCGGTTGCGCCGCGAAACGCCAGCCTGGCGGGGTTGCTGCGCGAAGTGGATTCAGCGCTGGAACGCATGGACAAAGGCAACTATGGGATATGCCAGGAGTGCCACGAGTCCGTGGAACAGGATCGCCTGATCGCCGATCCACTGGTGCGTTACTGCCTGGACCACCTCACTGGGCCGCAACGCGACGCGCTGCAGCGCGACCTCGATCTGGCTTCCCAGGTGCAACGCAATTTGTTGCCCCAAGTGGGTCTGCGGACTGGTAGTTGGGAGACCAGCTATCATTACGCACCGGTCGGTCCGGTTAGCGGCGACTACTGCGACTTGATTCCGTCCGATGGCCAGCTTTTCTTCGTGCTGGGCGACGTCTCCGGCAAGGGCGTAGCCGCCTCCATGCTGATGACGCAGCTGCACGCTTTGTTCCGGAGCCTGACCGGTCTGGCCCTGCCGCTCGGCCAGATTGTCACCCAAGCCAACCGCGTCTTCTGTGAAAGTGCGCTGGCCGGGCAGTACGCCACGCTGGTGTGCGGACAGGCTAAGCCCACCGGGGAGGTGGAAATTCACAATGCCGGCCATTGGCCTGCGATCGTTGTCGGGCGCGGCGGCGTGTTGCGCATTGAATCCACCGGTTTGCCCATGGGGATGTTCCACGACGGCGAGTTCTCTGCCACGCGCCTGCAACTGGAAGTCGGCGACACCCTGTTCCTGTATACCGACGGCCTCTCGGAAGCCAGCCGGGCCGACGAAGAATATGGCGTGGATCGGGTTACGCACCTGGTGCGCCAGCACAGCGCACGGCCGCCGGCCGAGCTCGTTGCCGCCTGCCTCGCTGACCTGCACCAGTTCACCAACGGCGGTGCTCCCGTGGATGATCTGTCCCTCTTGGCTATGCGGCGCTCTAGCTGAGAAGGCCGCGCACGTCGGCGAGGAGCAGATGGGCTAAGCTCCAGCTCCAGATCCCAGGGCTTTCTCCGCCGAGACCTTGCGCAGGAACTCCGCTGCCGCCTCGGGCAGGACGGTATTGATGAACATTCCTGATCCGAGTTCGAAGCCGGCGACCCGCGTGAGGCGCGGAATCACGCTGACATACCAGTGAAAGTGCCGCGCGCCAGCGTATTCGGCGGGAGCGCTGCGAATCGTGAAATTAAGATCGGGATTCTCCAGCCCCACGTAGATCTTGGCCAGGAGCGTGCGTAGAACCCGCGCCAGGTCAGCGATCTCCAGGTCGGTGACGTCGCCGAAGCTGGCCATGTGACGCAGGGGAAAGATGTGCGTGGCGAAGGGCGTGGCCGCGGCAAAGACCTCCAGAGCCACAAAGTGCTCGCCCTTCAGGACAATGCGCGTCTGGTCTTCCACTTCGCGTTCCACCATGTGGCAGAACATGCATTCCCCCGCATCGTCATAGTGGCGCAAAGCCTCGAACAGGCGGTGCCGCACCTGGCTGGGAATGACCGGCGTGGCAATCAGCTGGGAGTGGGGATGCTGCAGGCTGGCGCCCGCATCCGCCCCGTGGTTTTTGAAGATCGTAATGTGATTCACGCGCTGGTCCAGGCTTAGCGCGTTATAGCGATCTTTGTAGACGCCCAAAATGCCGGCAACGTGCGCATCGGATAGCATCGCCATGCAGCCGGAATGGTCCGGAGTGTCGATGATCACTTCGTGAAATCCGAAGCCATCGATGCGCCGCCGCAGATGCTGCAGGTTGCGCGTGGGTTGGACCTCGCTCGACAGCGCAGCGAACTTGTTGGGAATCACCCGCACCTGCCAGGGTTCACCCGCGACAGCCGGGAACCGCATGACCTCTGGCGGAGTCTTGCCCTCGTTGCCCGGACAGAATGGACAGGTTTCCACGAACGCGGGGATTGGTTGCACGACACGATGCGTGGCCAGATCCTCCGGCCGCTTCGCCCGTTCGGTTGCGATGATGACCCATTCCTTGGTGAAGAAGTTCTGACGTAGCTCTGGCATAAAAGTCTCCCCCTTTTCTATCGGCGGATTGTGAAAGCTCTGCAGTCGAAGGTCGGGCAGAGGCAGATCGGGAGGTGGGATCGGGAGGTACCCGTTTCGGAACCTGTCGCAAGCTACCCGGCGGCCTGTTTTCTCCGCTGTTATAAAATTCCAACAACCCATGAATCGCAGAATTACACCTTGGCCCTGCCAGCGAGGGCTTTCCGATACCTTCACCTCATCAAGGAAGCCACGCCCATGATCGTCATGAAGTTCGGGGGCACGTCGGTCGAGGACGCCAAGGCGATTGACCGCGTGGCTGAGATCGTCGAGGGACGCCGGGCGCAGAAGCCGGTGGTTGTGGTCAGCGCCATGGCCAAGGTCACGGACACGTTGCTGACCATGGCGAAAGCTGCGGGCGCGGGCGAGCGCAAGACCGCGCTCAAACTGTGCCGTTCGCTGCAGGAGCGCCATTACAACACCGCCAGCGAACTGCTGGGTACAGCGCTGTTCACGGAATTCCATTCCGAACTGGGGGCGGAGTTCGAGGCGTTGGATGAACTACTCCGGGGAATCTCCGCGGTCGGCGAGATCACGCCGCGCACCACCGACCACGTTGCCGCCTTTGGCGAAATACTTTCGAGCAAGATCGTAGCCGCCGCATTTGCCGCTCGAGGACTTAAGGGGGCGCACGTCGATTCCCGCGACGTGCTGATCACCGACAGCAACTACATGCAGGCCGTGCCGCAGTTCGAGGAGACAAACGCCAAGCTGCAGGAGAAAGTTCAGCCTCTGCTGCGCGACGGCCAGGTGCCGGTCATGGGAGGCTTCATCGGCTCGAATCGCGCCGGCATTACGACCACGATCGGGCGCGGCGGCTCTGATTTTTCCGCAGCCATCTTTGGCGCCGGCCTGGGCGCCGAGCGCATCGAAATCTGGACCGACGTGGACGGCATTCTTACCACCGATCCGCGAATCTGCGCCGACGCGCGGCGCATTAAGGTCATCAGCTTCGACGAGGCCGCGGAACTGGCGTATTTCGGCGCCAAGGTTCTGCATCCGGCGACGGTCTTACCCGCCATTCAGAAGAACATCCCTGTCTATGTCCTGAACTCGCGAAACCCGTCGTGCGAAGGCACGCGCATTACGACCCGCGCACCACAGGGCAAAAACATTTTCAAGGCGATCGCGGCCAAGACGCGCATTACGATCGTTGACGTGGCCGCGCCGCGCATGCTGCTGGCTCACGGATTTCTGCGTTCGATCTTCGAGGCATTCGACCGGCACAAGGTCGCGGTCGACGTCGTCTCGACCTCGGAGGTGAGTGTTTCCCTCACGGTGGACTCAAATCAGGCGATTCCCGCCCTGGCGGCCGACCTGGCCAAGCTGGCCGACGTAAAATATGAAGGCCGCAAGGCGATCGTGTGCCTGGTAGGCGAAAACCTGCGCGCCACGCCGGGAATTGCCGCCCTGGTATTTCGCGAACTCGCCGACAAGAAGATTCGCATGATTTCGCAGGGGGCCTCGGAGATCAACCTGACGTTCGTCATCGAAGAGGACGATGTGCCGGACGTGATCCAGCGCCTGCACAAAACGTTCTTCTCGGAACTGGATGCAGAGATCTTCGCGTAGAACGTGTAGGGGCGGACGCATTCGTCCGCCCCGCGACCCTGAGCGGAGCGAAGGAGCGTTCTGGCGGAACAGGTGTGGTTTCGCAATTAGTCCGCTCTTGACCCCAACCGAGCGCCCTTGATTGCGTCGCTTCGCGCGCAACCCTGGACGAATGCGTCCGGGGCTACACCTTCCCTGTGACTCCTCGCACCCTCTGTGGTTAAATCTGTTACGCGTGTATATCCTCCTCCTCGGACGGGGCAAGACCGGATCGCTCGCTGCGGAAGTCGCGGCCGAGCGCAAGCATCAGGTCCGAACTGCGGGAGCCAACGAGAACGCTGCCTGCGCCGCCATCACCCCGGAGAAGCTCCGCGACATTGACGTCGTCATCGACTTCACCGCGCCTCACTGCGTCGTCGCCAACATCGAAGCCTGCACGCGCGCCGGCAAGAACATCGTCGTCGGCACTACGGGCTGGTACGGAGAGCTCGATCGCATCCACAGCCTTGTCGCCCAGCATGGCACCGGATTTCTGTACGGGGCCAATTTCTCCATGGGCGTGAATCTGTTTTTCGATGTCGCTCGCGCAGCCGCCGCGGCTCTGCGCCATGACTACTCGGGCCAGATCTTCGAGCGGCACCACGTCCAGAAGAAAGATGCGCCCTCGGGAACCGCAATCGCCATCCAGCGCGCGATCCGCGAAGCTAGCGGCCGTGGTGAAGATCTCGAGATCACCTCCTTCCGCGAGGGCGAGGTCGTGGGGTTGCACGAGGTGGTGCTCGAGTCGGCCAACGACCGCATCTACCTGTGCCACGACGCCAAGTCGCGCCGCGGCTTCGCCGAAGGCGCGGTCCGTGCCGCCGAATGGCTCGCCGGGAAGAAGGGCTTTTACGAGTTCAAGGATGTCTGGCGCGAGCTATGAAACGTGTAGGGACAGCCGCCCCCGGCTGTCCGGTCGAGCCAAGCTCGACGGTTTCTCTGTATTGGCGGCAAGAGATTTTCCCTGACGAGCGGTTCGCGCTATCTTATGTCTATGCAACTCCGCGGCTGTGGTACGGCACTCGTAACTCCGTTTCATCAGGATGGCTCCATCGATGAGGCTGCCCTGCGCAATCTGGTCGCCTGGCAGGTCGAGTCGGGCATTGATTTTCTTGTGCCCTGCGGCTCGACCGGCGAAACGCCGACGCTGACCCACGACGAGCGCTTGCGCGTGATCGATATTACCGTCGAGGTCGTGGGCGGGCGCGTTCCCGTCATGGCCGGCTCAACGTCCAACTCAACGCAGGAAGCTGCGGAGAAGGCGAAAGAGATTGCGGCCCGGCCCGGGGTGGATGCGATCCTCACGGCGTCGCCCTACTACAACAAGCCCACGCAAGAGGGCCAGTACCGACACTTCCGCGCGATTGCCGAGGCCGTTGGCGACAAGCCCGTCATCGTCTACAACGTGCCCGGCCGCACTGGAACGAACATCGAACCGGGATTGCTGGCTCGACTGGCCGAGATTCCAAACATCGTTGGAGTGAAGGAAGCCAGCGGGAATATTACCCAGATCGCCGAGGCGATCAACGCGGTGCTGGAAACGTTCCTGGTTTTCTCCGGAGACGATGCGCTCACGCTGCCGGTTATCGCGCTCGGCGGCGTGGGGATCATTTCTGTCGCCTCGAACGAAATTCCGAACGAAATGGCGTCGCTCACCCGCGCCGCGCTCAACAATGACTGGGCAACCGCCCGCAGCCTGCATCGCAAGTATCTGCCGCTCATGCAGGCCAACTTCATCGAGTCAAATCCCCTGCCGGTCAAGGCGGTGCTCGCGATGATGGGCAAGATGGAGGAAGTGTACCGTCTGCCTCTGGTGCCCATGCGGCGCGACACGCGCTCCCGCCTGCAGAAAGTCGCCACGGAAGCGGGGCTGATCGCCAAGCCCGCCGGGCCCCCAGCCGAAGCTGTGGAGTTCTTCATTTACGAGAACTGGGCGGCGGGCCCGCACAAGATCGTTCTGCATCGAGGCTCCTGCGGCCAGTGCAGCCATGGCAAAGGACGCCCCTCCGGCCACGATACCAACCACGCCCGCTGGCACGGCCCCTACTCGACTTTAGTCCAGGCACGCGAAGCGGCCCACGCTATGACCGGCGTGCTTATCCGCAGCGAGTGCAAGTGCGTGTGAGAGAAATTGTCGATTGGCGATTGCCGATTTGCGATTGACCCAGAACCTGCTCTCCAATCGGAAATCGACAATCGGAAATCCCGTATACTTCTCCCGCATGTCCTCCCTGAAATCTTCCATCGAGCGCCTGGCTGCTCTGGGCGAAGTCGAGCACGACCCCGAGGCGCGGCGGACGTTTCTCGAATTCCGCGACCAGCTCACGCTAGGCAAAATCCACGCCGCCGAAAAAGTCATAGAGCCAGGAAAATCGGGCCGCTGGGTTGTGAATGCGTGGGTGAAGCAAGGCATCCTGCTTGGTTTTCGTCTGGGAGTTCTTCAGGAAATGCCCGCCGGCCTGTCGTTCGTGGACAAGGACACGTTCCCGCTACGCCAGTTTACGGTGGCAGACCGCGTGCGCGTCGTCCCCGGAGGATCGTCCGTGCGCACCGGCGCCTATGTAGCGCCGTCAGTCATCTGCATGCCGCCCATGTTCATCAACGTCGGAGCCTACGTCGACGAAGGCACCATGATCGACTCGCACGCGCTGGTAGGCTCATGCGCGCAGATCGGCAAGCGCGTCCACCTCAGCGCTGCCGCGCAGATCGGAGGCGTACTCGAGCCGGTCAACGCAGCGCCGGTGATCATCGAAGATGACGTGCTGGTCGGCGGCAATTGTGGAGTGTATGAAGGCACGCTGGTGCGCGCTGGCGCCGTGCTGGGCGCGGGAACGATCCTGACGCGGTCTACGCCGCTCTATGATCTGGTGAAGGGTGAAGTCTACCGCGCCACCGCCGACGCGCCGTTGGAAGTGCCGGAGAACGCAGTAGTCGTTCCCGGCTCACGCGCCGTGAAGAAGGAGAAGGGGCCTTGGAACTGGAATCTCTCACTCTACACGCCCGTGATCGTGAAGTACCGCGACGAAAGAACCGACCGCGGGGTTGAGTTAGAAGATTGGCTTAGGTAGAAATCTCACTCTGTCAGCAGCTGCCGGCACTCTGGCTGCTACTGCGATGCCGATGGTTCCCCTTTTCGACTTTCTTCCAAACTCAGCACTTCGGAAATAGAGGTGTAATGCCGTCCAGTCCCATTCAAAACGTTGATGGCCGTGATGTCGATCATTTTGGGCCCGCAATGCAGCCTCATATAGCTCATATCCGCGGTTGCGGAATGGCTAGCCGGGACCTCGAACGAGCAAGCGTGCTGGTCTTCCCTGTCCATGTCCGCCATGGCGGCCCACCAGGCTTGAGCAAAGGCGTAGTCGTCTCGTTGTCCCTGGCTCCAAATCTTGCTGGCGTAAGTCAGCTTTCCCGCCCTGAACTCCAGGTGAGCGATCGTAGGCATCGGGTTCTCTTTCTCTTTCACGATCCACTCGTCATCGTCGCCCTGAATTTTGACGACCCTGTACCGTGTAGCAAGCTGAGCAACGATCGCATCGCGAGACATGCCGAGCTGCAAGTCAATGCCAATCTTGATCGTCGGCGGCCTCGTCGTGGCCGTTACTTCAGCAGTCGGTTTCGTCTGGGCGATCATGGAACCTGCCAACATCATCGCAACGACAAGGCATTTCATAGGCGCCTCCCCCAGCGCTCATCTCGTTTTCCAGCTGGGGCACAATCTTTAGATCGGATGATTCTTTAACAATTGCGCCGCGCAAAAGGGGGAAGGAAGATGACGGATCGTATCACGGCTTTGCTCCGCAAGATATGCCACTTCCGTTGGGGGAGGGGCGACTCGGAGACGCTTCGCGGCTTCGGGGGCGCAGAATCGGACCAATATTTCCCGACATTAAGAATCTCTAATGTTTCGTGAGCCAAGGCAGGGTTTTCCGGCTTCGTGAAGAAAGGAACGAGGCAAAGACTGGAGATTAACGACTAAGATCTAAAGACAAGGACCCGCTCGTTTCGGAGCAGGTCCTTAAATTAGGAAGCCAAATCGTTCTCGCCGAACCACCTACTCGGCTCCTATCTCGACGTACTTACCACTTTCCGCGAGAATTGTAGTTTTCACCCTCGGTTGCAGGTACACGGTCCGGCCGGAATGTTGTGTGGCCCAGAATTGGACCAGGGAGTACTCTTCGCCTGAGTGCCAGAAAACCAGGCTTGGTCGATGCGAGGCCCCCGGTGATTCGACAGAGTTCGTGATGATGCTCAGCGAACGATGGCCGTTGGAAATGATCCACATGATCCGGTCCATTTCAAATGCCCGGGTCACCCTGTAGTGCCCTGCAGGTAGAGACTTGCCCGCAGCAATAAAATTGAAGGGAATGTCGACTTGCAATCCTGTCTGGGCGACAGCCGGCAGACTAACCGCGACAAGCAGCGCAAAGAAAAGGCTAATTCTGAATAACTTCATGATGGGGATTTCCTCCAGCCCTATCATCGGCGCAAAAACACGTAAGAATCGTTACATCATTCTCATGCGAGAGCTACGGACGTTACGCATCCAATGACCATGCAATCGCTTCTGATTAGTGAACTTCGACGATTAACTTTCCCGAGCCATTCGAGGTAACTTGAATCTGCCGAAATTTGCCCACCACGGCGTGAGCGTGCTCTAGAGCGTCCGCCGCATACGTGCTCGCCATTCCAATCACCTTCATCCCACTTGCCCGCGCAGATTGAATTCCGGCGGGCGCATCTTCAATCACCACACACTCCTCGGGCGCAACCCCCAGCCCCTCCGCTCCCTTCAAATACGGCTCGGGATGCGGCTTTCCATGGCTCACATCGTCGGAGGTCACCAGAACCTTCGGCACCGGCAATCCGCAATAGCGCAGCCGATTGCTGGCAAGAGGTCTCGACCCCGACGTCACCACGCCCCATCGGCCCTTAGGAATCGATTGAACCAGTTCCACCGCTCCGGGCATGACGACCACGCCACGCTGATCGCCGGCCTCATGACTCTCAATCGCCGCAGCCTCGGCCTCCGCATCCAGATGCGGCGCCACGCGCCGGATCACCTCGATCGTGCGCACACCGTGGGCAATCGCCATGATGGCATCGCCATCGACGCCCTTGCGCGCGGCCCACTCGCGCCATTCGCGGTCGACCGCCTCCGTGGAGTCCACGAGAACTCCATCGAGATCAAACAGAACGGCTGAGCAGGAAAAAGTTGGCATGCCATCGATTTAACCACGGAGGCACAGAGTCACGGAGGAACGATTCTGAATTTCTTGTTATCTCCGTGACTCCGTGTCTCCGTGGTGAATACTTGGTCAGTTTCCTGGTGAGAGGCTCGGAGCCATCAGCGCCTGGCGCTCATGCCGCAAGGCCAAATGCCTTTGCCGAAAATGTTGCTTCGCCCGCTCTCCCCAGGCGCGCACGAACCAGTAATTCAACCCCGCACCGATGGCCGAACTGGCCAGCGGAATCACGCGCCCGGCCCACTTCTCCACCACTTCAGCGCTGGCCCGTGCCGCAATCCGTTGGATGACTTTGGGGACGAATTTGTTGACCACTTCTTTTTCCAGCAGTTCGCGGCTGATGTCGACTCCGGCCGCGCTGGCGGCGGCGATCCAGAGTTCGGCGATCTCGTCGTCGGTGTTGAATTCAAATCCGTAGAGCAGGCTCAGCTTCTGAATCGTGCGCATGGTGATCGCCGACAGAATCCCGAGATCGGGCACAATGGTTATCAATCCGCCCAGTCCGAAACCAGCGCCCTCGACAGCGGCCAGCTTCATCCCGCCGCGAATGATCGAATCGGCGACGCCATCCAGTTCGCCGATTTCCAGGGAATAGACGCCGTGGTACCCGCTGATCGGCACACGATAGGCCGCGCGCAATTGCAGCAGAAATTTTGCCGGATCCACGCGCACCGTCGAGTAAGCACGCGAAAACCCCTTCACCAGCGCGCCCTCCACGCGCCGCCGCATCCACGATCTGCGCTCACCGGCCATCCCTTTCACCTTATCGCACACCGGACCAGAACGCTATCCCCGGATTATTCAGTACTCAGTACTCAGTACTCAGTACTCAGTACCTAGCACCCAGTACCCAGTACTCAGTACCCAGTCGCAAAGCGTGCCCCCTGAATACCGAGTACTGAGTACTAGGCACTGAGTACTCGGCACTGGCAACTGGGTACTGCTCCTGCTAGCATCGTCTTTACTCAATGCCAACCGGAAAACTGCAAGTCATCCCTCTCGGCGGCCTGGGCGAGTTCGGCATGAACTGCATGGCCGTGCGCTGGGGCGACGACATCATTGTCATCGACGCCGGCCTCATGTTCCCTGAAGCCGAACTCCTCGGCGTGGACATCGTCGTGCCCGATATTTCCTATCTTGCGGAAAATCGCCAACGTGTCCGCGGCATCATCCTCACCCACGGCCACGAAGACCACATCGGCGCCTTGCCCTGGATTCTCGCCGAACTCAATGTTCCGGTCTGGGGCACGGAGTTCACGCTCGCGTACGTCGAGGATAAACTCGATGAGCATGGCCTGCTCGACGACGCCGACCTGCGTGAGATGCGCCCCAACGAGCGCGTCAAAGTGGGAGCTTTCACCATTCACCCGATCCAGGTAACGCACAGCCTGGTCGATTGCGTTGCGCTCGCCATCCACTGCCCGCTCGGCGTCATCATTCACACCGGCGACTTCAAAGTTGATCCCACGCCCACCGACAATCGCCTGTTCGACCTGCATTCCTTCGCCGAGTACGGCAAAACCGGCGTGCTGGCCCTGTTTCAGGACTCGACCAACGTCGAGCGCAAGGGATACACGCCCAGCGAGCGCGCCGTCCGCCGCAAGTTCGATGAAGTTTTCGCTCGCACCCAGCGGCGCTTGTTCATCTCGTGCTTTTCTTCGTCGATTCACCGCATCAAGCTGACCGTCGATCTCGCCCACGAGCACGGACGCAAAATCGCCTTCATTGGCCGATCGATGAACAACTCCGCCGAGATCGCCGAAGACCTCGGTTATATCGAAGTTCCCGAAGGACTCGTGATCAATCCCGGCGAGATGAAAAACTTCCCGCCGGAAAAGGTTTGCGTGCTGATCAGCGGCACACAGGGCGAACCTATGTCGGCGTTGTCGCGCGCTGCCGTCGACAACCACAAGCACGCCAAGATCGAAAAGGGC
This sequence comes from Candidatus Sulfotelmatobacter sp., assembly GCA_035266285.1. GTDB lineage: Bacteria > Acidobacteriota > Terriglobia > Terriglobales > Acidobacteriaceae > Sulfotelmatobacter. The sequence goes on along the minus strand of DATFNR010000035.1, from coordinate 35,190 downwards.
GACACGGTCGTGCTCTCGAGCCGCATCATTCCGGGCAACGAGAAGACGATCTATCGCATGATCGATCACCTGTTCCGCCGCGAAGCGCACGTCATCTACGAAGACGGGACGTCGCCCCCGGTGCACGTCAGCGGCCATGCCAGCCAGGAAGAACTCAAGCTCATCATCAATTTAGTTAAGCCGCGTTACTTCATTCCCATCCACGGCGAGTACCGCCAGTTGAAACTGCACGCGGAAATGGCCGCGGCGATGCACGGCTCCGTCGGGAAAGTGATGCTGATCGAGAGCGGCGACGTTCTGGAGTTTGACGAACTGGGCGCGCGCAAGGCCGGCCGCGTCAATGTCGGCCGCGTGTGCATTGACTCCGGCAACCGCACCGACGTGGTTGAGGACCTCATCATCAAAGATCGCCGTCACCTGAGCGAAGACGGCATCGTGCTGCCCATCATCGCCATCAATAAGCACACCGGAGAAGTCGAGCCATCGCTGGAAATCGTGACTCGCGGCTTCAACGTCGGCGAAGACGGCTTCATGGACGGCGCCAAGCGCATCGTCGAAGACACGCTGGCGCAGTCCAGCGAAGAGGAAAAAGCCGATTATGGCGTGATCAAGGAAAAAATCCGCGCCGACCTGAAGCGCTATATCTCCAAGCAAACCCAGAGGCGTCCGCTGATCATGCCGGTGATATTGGAGATCTAGTCGGCCACGGATTGCCACGGATCTTTAGGTGGCTGTCATCCTGAGCGCAGCATTTGCCGGAGCGAAGCGAGGGCAAATGCGCAGTCGAAGGATCCCTACCCGACTAACGCCCCCTCCGGTACGTCGAGGAATTCTCTCGATGAGGTACCATTGATAAGGGGAAGTACCGTGAACCGATGAAGCTCGAATTCCTCGCTGAGGGTTCTCCAGATCGCCCACTGATTCGGCTTTACTCGTTTACGCGCGCGGAAGTTCTGCGTCTCAGGGAGATTGCCGATCAACTGGCCGCTGCAAGAATACAAGCAATCGCTCTGCACGACGAACCGGGAATCAAGGCGATTGACGGCTGCCACCTCGAACTCCGGCTTGGGAAGCGAGATGAGGGAATAGTTCAACCCACGCTGCTTCAATTCGAATGCATTCTGTCCGCCGAAGGCTGGCTCGACGTCTCAGAGCTGTTGCAGCCTTTCTGCGAAACTAACGCGAAGGGGTTTCAGTGGCTCGTGTGGAAAGGACCAATTTCGCTTTTGCTCTCCGTCGACGGTAAGTGGTGAAACATTCAATGACACCGATCGCCCTCTCCGACCTCCACTCCGCCCAGTCCTGCCTCCGCGGCATCACCGTCCGCACGCGCCTGATCGAATTCGATGGGTGCCCCGTTTCTCGCGCGCCGTTTGCGCGAGAAGTGGGAATTTCCGATCCAACCCGCCAGCTCTACCTCAAGCCCGAAAACCAGCAGCCCATCGGCGCTTTCAAACTGCGCGGAGCCTACAACAAGATCGCTTCCCTGACCAAAGCCGAGCGCAAGTGCGGAGTGATTTCCTACTCCAGCGGCAATCATGCACAAGGGGTCGCCTATGCCGCCCGCGCGCTGAAGGTGAAGGCTATCATCGTCATGCCCAACAACGCACCAGCCATCAAGCGCGCGGCCACGGCTAAGCTCGGCGCCGAGATCGTGCTCGTCGGCCCGGGCAGCGACGAGCGCAAGGTCAAAGCCGAGCAACTCGCCGCCGAGCACGGATACACCATCGTGCCTCCGTACAACGACGAGAAAATCATCGCCGGCCAGGGCACGATTGGCCTCGAGATCCTCGAAGACTTGCCCGAAGTCGAAACCGTCTTGAGCCCCGTCGGCGGCGGGGGCCTGATCAGCGGCATCGCTACGGCGATCAAACTGACCAATCCCAAAGTCAAAGTGATCGGAGTAGAACCCGAGCTGGCCGCAGACGCTCAAGCCAGCCTGCGCTCGGGCAAGATCGTCCAGTTCCCCGCGGAGCAGGTCTCCCGCACCCTCGCCGACGGCCTGCGCACGCAAAGCATCGGCGACATCAACTTCGCGCATATCCGGAAATATGTCGACGACATCATTACCGTCAGCGAAGACGAAATTCGTCAGGCCATGAAGCTGCTCGCCGGAAACCCAGCAACCGTGGCCGAGCCCAGCGGTGCCGTCGCAACCGCCGGATTTCTTTTTCACCAGCATCAACTGCCTGGAACGAAGATCAACGTGGCCATCATCAGCGGCGGCAACATCGAGCCGGAGATGCTGCGAGAGTTGCGGAGATAGAACCCCGGAACTGCGATTGCCACCCTTCGAAGAGCGCGAAGGGTGGGGCAACCTCTGTCGTCTTGACGGTCAGTGTTTTGGTCCCACGTTGCGTTCACGAGCGTTTCCGGCGAATAATTCAGCTATGAGACTGCGATCCGTCTTCATTTCCGTTGCCACGGTGTTGTCAGCCGCCATCTTCGCCTTCGCCCAGGGCCCTCGCGGTACCGTCGTTCATGAGGAAACGATCCGCGTGTCTCCCGGCGCTGACGCGGCCAAACTCGGCGAAGTGGAACGCGGCCACGAACTGGTTATCCTCGACACCACGCGCGAATGGACGCACGTCGAGGCCATCATCGCGGAGCCGCGCCGCGACAGCGATGACGAAGAGGAGCAGGAAGGCAAGACCATCACGGGCTGGGTCCTGGGCAAGGCGCTGGTGATGAACTCCACTCCCAACGGCGACAAGATTATTTTCGGCGAGGCCGCCGATTCGGAAGACCAGGCCAGCCGCCGCCACGGCCGGCGCGACGCCGCGCAGGATGCCATGCGCCTCTACTACCGCGTCTACGATCTTTTTCCGAATTCCCCTCTCGCCAGCGAAGGGCTATACCGTGCCGCCGACATCCGCTGGCAGATCGAGCGCTCTGATGTCATGACCCGCCCTTCAGCCCGCGAGCGCGAAGCTTACATGCGCGGGCAGATCAACGAAGAGTGGATGCGGCTGGTCATCAAGAAATTCCCCGGCACAAAATCGGCCGACCTTGCCGCCTTTCACCTCATCGAAAACAAACTCTGCGGCGACTGGCAGGGGGCGTCGAAGTGTCCGGAGAAAGAGGCCGACTTGTACGAGAAGTACGCCAAAGAGCATGCGCAGTCGCCTGCCGCTCCCGAGGCGCTTTACGACGCAGCCTGGCGCTATTCGGCTCTGATCGAAATCTACAAGACCGAAGCCAACCAGAAAAAATCAGACGAGTCGAAAACCCGTGCCCTGGCGCTGGCCCAGAAGATCGTAAGCGATTTTGCGCAAAACGACTGGTCCTTGCGTGCCCAGGACCTGATCTTTTACATTCAACAGGGCGTACCCACGTTCGGAAACGCAACGGACTGACCTTTGCCCATCTACCAAGCGATTGTTCTTGCCATCGTTCAGGGACTCGGAGAATTCATCCCGGTCTCAAGCTCCGGCCATCTCATCATCGTGCGGCGGTTGCTGGGTTGGAACGAGCTTTCTGCTGCGCACGAACTTAGCTTTGACGTCGCCCTCCATTTCGGCACGTTGCTTTCCGTGCTTTTTTATTTCCGGCGGACGTGGTTTCAGATTGTGCGCGCGGCATTTGGGGGAAAGGTGGTTCGCTTCTCCGAGGCCGGCTCTGGTGATGTGAACCTTACTCCCGACGAGCAGAAGGAAGAGCGAATGTTGCTCTGGTTTCTGGCTATCGCCACGATCCCGGGAGCGATCGCCGGCAAGCTGCTCGAACACTCCGCCGAAGACTACTTCCGCGAGCACATCTTCCTGATCGCAAGTGCTCTGATCGTGGTCGCCCTCTTGATGTGGTGGGGCGAAAAAGTCGACAAGCTCGATAAGCCCCTGACTCGCATTTCATTGGCCGATTCCGTGATTATCGGCATCGCCCAGGCCTTCGCGTTGATTCCCGGAGTCTCGCGCTCCGGCTCGACCATCACCGCGGGCTTGTTTCGGAACCTCACGCGCGAGGCGGCCGTCCGTTTCAGTTTCCTGCTTTCCACTCCGCTGATCGCCGGCGCGGCGCTGCTCAAGGCTCACGAACTGCGCAAAGAGGGCCTGCCACACGACATGCAGATGCCGATGCTGGTTGGTATCCTCGTTTCGGCCCTGGTGGGCTACGCTGCTATTGCCTGGCTGATTCGCTATCTGCAATCGAACAGCCTGCGCGTCTTCATCGTCTATCGCATTGTCGCGGGCGTGGTCGTCATCGCGCTGGCTTTTGTGATGCACCTGCAGTGAAGCGCGCGAAGAGTCGCTTGGGATGACTCGCTCGCGATGATTCGTATCAGGGCATCGCTTCAGCGATGCCGTCAGTCGTTGACAGAACGACGGCTTTAGCCGCCGAGGTCCACTCCGAGCATCGGCTCAAGCCCCGTCCCTGGACTGCACTCTTATGGCACGGCTGAAGCCGCGCCCTGAAACGAACCTTTTCGGACCTCATACAACCTCAAGAATTCGCGGCGGGAAACTAACTGAACACTACTGCCGATTTCCCGCGTTGTCGGAACGTCCGCTTCTTGGCATAATGGAGGGGCTCTGGCCGATTGCGGCACAGGAGACTTGACGTGTCTTCGGTGTCTGAATCCGGCCCCCATGGATTACCTGGTACGCGTCTTTGTCCCCACGGACAACCGCCGGCTCAATGAACTGGTGGGCCTGCTGTTGTGCGTCTCCGCGCTTCTCCTTTTCCTCGCGCTGGTTTCCTACTCGCCCCTCGACCCTTCATTGAACAGCGCCTCGGTTCTGACCGGCTCGCGCGGCGCGCGCAACTGGATCGGCGTCGTCGGGGCCTACGGAGCCGACCTGCTGTTGCAGTTTTTCGGGTTCGCCGCATTTCTGCTGCCGCTCTTCCCCGCCCTGCTGGGCATACGCTGGTTCCGCTCGCGGAAGGTGCAGTCGCCGATCGCCAAGAGCCTGGGCACGATCTGGCTCATGATGTTCATTCCCGCCATGCTGGCGCTGCTGCCCGGGCATCTGCACTGGATGAGCGTGATTCCCTTCGAAGGCCTGATGGGGCGCGTGGTCGGCGACTTCCTGATTCACTACCTCAACCTGGTGGGCGCGTACATCGTGTGCGCCACGGTGCTCGCCGTCGCGCTTTATCTCTCGACCGCGTTCTCATTCTCCGCGATTCAGCTCTGGGCGCCGACCCGCTTCGCCTTTGTCACGGCCTTATGGAGTCGTTACCGCGACTGGCAGGAAGAGCGCCTCCACCGCCGCCAGCAGAAAGAACTGGAGCAGCGCCGCATCTCGAAGCCGATTGTGAAAACGCAGCTGATCCCGTCGCGGCCCGCACCGTTCACCGAACCCGCAGCCGAGCCCCGCCGCACCGGCATCGAGCGCATGTTATCGGAAGAAAAGGCCGCAGGCCATGTAGGGACGGACGCATTCGTCCGTCCAGTCGAGCGCAGCTCGACAGCCAGCGGCGGCATCCTTGTGGAATCTTTGTCATCTGAGCTTGAGACAACCGCCAATCCCGAAGTCACCACCCGTGCCGACAGCGACCGCAAGGCCAAAACCACCATGCCGCGCATCGCCGGCGGATACAAGCTGCCCTCCAGCAGCCTGTTGCAGCGTCCCGACGAGCAGCAAGCCGTCGACGCCGACGAACTCAAGCTGCTGGCCCAGGTTCTCACCGAAAAGTACGCCGAGTTCGAAGTTCACGGCCAGATCACCCAGATCAACCCCGGCCCGGTTGTGACCACGTTCGAGTTCAAGCCCGAAGCCGGCATCAAGTACAGCCGCATCACCAATCTTTGCGACGATCTTTGCCTCGCCCTGAAAGCCGAGAGCATTCTGATCGAGCGCATGGCGGGCAAGAGCACGGTCGGCATTCAGGTGCCGAACCGCGAGCGGGAAATCATCTGGCTGCGCGAGAACATCGAGTCGCAGGAGTTCATGGGCTCGAAATCGAAGCTCACCATTGCGATGGGCAAGGACATCAATGGCCGCATTGTCACGGCAGACTTGGCGGGAATGCCGCACCTGTTGATTGCGGGCTCGACCGGCACCGGCAAGAGCGTGGCCATCAACGCCATGATCATGTCGATTCTCTACAAATCGACGCCCGATCAGGTGCGTTTGATTCTCGTCGATCCCAAACGGCTGGAGCTGGGCAACTACGAAGGCATTCCCCACCTCTACACGCCGATCATCACGGAACCGAAACTGGCAGCCAACGCGCTGCGCAATGCGGTGCGCGAGATGGAGCGCAGGCTGAAGCTGCTGGCTTCGAGAGGGGTGCGCAATATCGACCAATACAACCGCCTCTTCGACAGCAGCGAAACACCGAGCCTGTTTGCCGAAGAATCCGACGAGCACCCGATTCCCTATATCATCATCATCATCGACGAGCTGGCCGATCTGATGATGCTCGACTCGCACAACGTCGAGGAATCGATCACGCGCCTGGCGCAGATGGCGCGCGCCGTGGGCATTCATCTTGTTTTGGCAACCCAAAGACCTTCGGTCGACGTGATCACGGGACTGATCAAAGCCAACTTCCCGGCTCGCGTTTCCTTTCGCGTCGCAACCAAGGTCGACTCGCGCACCATCCTTGATGCCAATGGCGCCGAAGCCTTGCTCGGCAAAGGCGACATGCTGTATCTGCCGTCAGGTTCGGCACGCGTGCATCGTCTGCACGCACCCTTTGTCACGGAAAAGGAAATCGCGGCCGTGGTTGAATTCTGGAAGTCGCAGGGCACAGCCGAGTATCAGCAGGCTTTCCTGGAAGCACCGAAAGACGCGCAAGATCCCGCGATCGGCACAAACGACGGCGGGCCAACCGGTGACGGCGCGGCCGAAAACGATCCCATGTATGGCGACGCGGTCAAGCTGGTCGTCGAGTTCGGCAAGGCATCCACTTCTCTTCTGCAGCGGCGCCTGCGCATTGGTTATGGCCGCGCCGCGCATCTCATCGATCTGATGGAGCAGGATGGCATCGTCGGCGCCGCCGACGGCCCTAAGCCCCGCGAAGTGCTCAAACGCCCCGACTGGATTTCAGAAATCGAAGAATCGACGCGCTAGTAGTTTCGTCGCAGCGGACTAATAAAAAGCCCAGCGCGGTACGATCATCCACCCTTTCTGTCGACGCACGTTTGCAATGCAGAATACAACCCATCTCATGAATAGTCTTGGGAAGGGCACGACTTCAGTCGTGCCGCTAAGGGCCGCATCAATACTGGCCTTTGGCCCCTGAGGTGAGTGGTTCGTCTCCCCAGGGTCGCATTTGTGAGACGAGTTCTAGAACTTGACCACCACGCCGAACGAGATCCGCAGGTTCTTGCCGCTGGTGCTGCCGTTGCCATGGACCAGCATCCAGTCTGCCTGGGGCATCCTGAAAGCCAGATAGCGGTTGAAGTTGAAATCGACGCCCCCTCCCGCCAGCAGTGCAAATCCGTTGCCGGAGACACTGACTCCCGGAACCGAGGTCGTAGCGTGATCTCCGCCAATCAACGCATGCACAAAGGCGTGTAGCGCTTGTTCGCACGCAACGCTAAGACCGGACCGAAGGTGTACGTGTAGTTGCTGAAGTTCACGCCGCTCTCGCTGGTATAGGCCGATGCAGATCCGCCGTGATCCCGAACGAATCGCTGAAGTTCCCTGTCACCGCAAAATTCCATCCGTTCGCGTTCACGCCCCCTTCCAGATGGGTGTACTGGTAGCCACCGAACAATTCAGCCTTGGGATAGTCAGCCGCTGCGGCCGACATGGCGCACAGACAAATGAAGCATCCAACGAGCAGGAATTTACGCACGCTACTCCTCCTGTGAATGATCTAATTCAGATTCAGTGGAATCTACGGCTCGGCGGGAGAACAAGTGACTGAAGCCGTATCCCTGGGTAATACCGCTATCCCGTTGTGAGGCTGAAGCTTACACCCCAATCCAGTTCCAGAAACGATCTTTCATCCGCCGGAACCACTCCGGCAGCCAGCTCTTGTAGCGCAGCAATACCGTCGCGTGAATCGCTTTGGGCGTAACTGGAGCGAACTTGTTGTTGAAGACAAGGTAGTAGATACCTGCGCCCGCCGGCAGCTCCGCCTGCATCGCCCCTTGCGTCACTCGCCCGCTCTCGTAGACCGAACTGGTGGCATAGCCGTTCTGCCAAACCGTGAAGGCGGGCTCGCTGAGCACGTAGACCTCAATGGCATTGTCGGGATCTTTCTCTTTCTCTTTCTCTTTCTCTCTGCGGTTGGCGGCTGAGGCATCGCTGGCCGCGGTGAACTGGCCGACGATCGCCACATTCAACGATCCTTCCGGCAGCGAGAATTTGTAGTAGCGAAAGCTGTGCGCCGAGACGGAGAAAGGATTCTCCAGGATGGTCTGGTCATGCTTCCAGCCGGCAATCTCCTGGATTCCCTGGGCGAAGGGATTGTCGCTGGCCACCACCCATGCGATCGCGGCCAGCAAGAGTGCCAGCAGAAGCCACAGCAGCACCCGCCGTCTGGGGCGGCGCGAGCGCGGCGTTTCCGGCGGCAGCACTTCTACGACCGTATCGCTTCTGGCGGCGCTGGCCTTCGCCGGAGAGCTCACCGGCTTGCCGCATTTCGGGCAGAATATCGCCCCGTCGGGCAGAGTCTCCCCGCACCCGCTGCATCCCAAAAGAACCGCGGTCGGCGCCGCCGCGGCGCTGCCCACCGCGGTGCTGACCGGCTGCCCACACTTCAGGCAGAAGTGTGAAGCGTCAGGAAGACTCGCGGCGCATTTGCTGCACAACACGTCTGGCTCTCTTCTTCGTCCTTGGAGAAAAATGTCAGCAGATATTAGCACACGCCTCCGCGCCAACTATGTGCAGCGAAACAATGTGCTCTGCATCAAGCTCTACAGCGACCGCGACCCCTGAGCCTGCAGTCATAGCGAATTGCCGACGCATCTAGTAGAATCGCGCGCACCTGCAGAGTTGAGTGGAGCTCCGGTTGCCAACAGAGATTGTTTTTTTAATCGGGCTCGTTTTGTTCGTGCTGTTCGGCCCGTGGGTGCTGCTGTGGCGGGTCAATGTCCGCCGCAAGAACGAGCGCCTGGAAGATCAGTTGCGCTGGGCCGATCTCGCCGGACGTCTTCACGCCCTGGAGCGTGAGGTACGCGAGCTTCGCGCCGGCTCTCCCGTCTCCCCACAAGCTGCACAAAAAATAGCGGGAGCGGAGAAAACCCCTGCAGCCTCGACGGCCGTTCCGGACAAGCTGCCCGTCGCCCCGCCAACTCCGCCACCGAGCGCCGCGGATGCCTGGGTAACGCACAAGCCGGGGATTCCGTTTCCTGCACCGCCCGCCAGCGCTCCGCCGCCACCGAGCCCGGCTCCACCAGCTCCAGCGGCGCCGTCGCAGCCCCGAATTCCCGCATCTTCTCCTACCTTTGCAGCCACGGAAATCGCACCCTCGCTGTTTGACCGTTTCAAGTCATCCCTCGACATCGAAGAGATGCTGGGCACCAATTGGCTGAACAAACTGGGCATCATCCTGCTCGTGCTCGGCGTCGCATTCTTCCTGTCCTACGAACTCAAGGCGATGGGTCCTGCCGGCAAGGTGTTGGTGGGATTCATCACCGCGGCGGTGATGCTGGGCGCAGGCATTTTTTTCGAGCGGCGAGATCGCTATCGCATTCTGGCGCGCGCCGGCATCGGCGGCGGATGGGCGTTGCTGTTCTTCACCACTTACGCGATGTATCACGTGCCCGCCGCGCACATTCTTGATTCCCAGCCCGCCGACCTGATGCTGATGCTCGTCGTGGCAGCGGCCATGGTCACGCACACGCTGCGCTATCGCTCGCAGGTCGTGACCGGGCTGGCATTTCTGCTGGCGTTTCTCACTGTCACCATCAGCCATTCGAACGTTTACAGCCTGTCGGCAGGCGTCGTTCTGGCCGCGAGTCTGGTCGTGATCGTCGCTCGCATGCAGTGGTTCGAGCTGGAAGTCTTCGGAATTCTGGCGAGCTATCTGAATCACTATTTATGGCTGCGGCCGATCATCGAACCGATGAACGGCAAGCGCCATCCTTTCCCGGAATTTGCGGCGAGCGCTGGAATTCTGGCGCTCTACTGGCTGATTTTCCGCCTGTCCTACGTCTTCCGCTCGCCCCGCGAAGAACAACAGGAGCGCATCTCCACCGCAGCCGCATTGCTGAACACCTCCCTGTTGCTTGCTCTGTTCAAGTATCAGTCGACGCATCCGGAGTGGGCGTTCTGGGCGCTGCTGGCGATTGGCGGCCTGGAGCTGGCTTTCGGGCAGATCGCCGCGGCTCGCCGGCGCCGCAGCGCGGTGATCGTTCTGTGCACACTGGGCGTTGTCTTGCTGATCGCCGCCTTCCCGTTCCGCTATTCAGGCATGCGGCTCTCGGTGTTATGGCTCGCCGAAGCCGAGGCTCTGCTGCTCATTGGCGTGTGGACCAAAGAAATCGTCTTCCGCCGCCTGGGGATGATTGCCTCAGTGCTGGTCGCCGGCCAGATGCTCGCCTACGACGCCGCCGCAGTCCTCGGACGCCGCATGGACGGCGCCGACCTGCGCCCCGACTTCCCGCTAGCTGTTCTGTTTGTTATTGCCGGAGCGGTGTTCTACCTGAACACTCACTGGGTCTTGCTCCGTTGGCGGGACCTGTTCACGAACACGGTCGACCGCATCGCGATGCAGCGCCTCTCCTATGCGGGAGCGGTCATGCTCCTGGCGGCGGCATGGATCGCCTTCCCCGAATCGTGGACTGCCGTGGTCTGGTCCGCGCTGGGACTTGCGCTGGCCTGGGCCGGAAGACGGCTGGCAGCACGGGATCTGACGGTTCAGGCAAACCTTCTGGCCGGGACTGCGGTGATCCGCGTTCTCGCCATCAATCTGGAGACGACGGACAAACTGCACGGCCTGACGCTGCGGCTCATCACCATCACGCTCGTTGCCGCGCTGCTCTATCTGACGTCGCGCTGGAGCGGTGCCATCGCACCGGAAGATCGCTCCATCTCCTTCGACAGAATTGCTAAAGACGGCTACGTCTGGGCCGGATCTTTCCTGTTGTCGCTGCTGGCCTGGTACGAACTGCGCCCGGTCGGGGTGGCCGATGCCTGGGCTGTCGGCGGGCTGGTGCTGCTGGAGCTGGGGCTCACGCGAAAAAATCTCAGCTTGCGGCTCCAGGCCTACGTCGCGCTGGCCGCGACTTTCCTGCGCATCTTCTTTGTCAACCTGAACGCGGCCGGTGCGCCCGGAGAAGTCAGCCCGCGCTTCTATACCGTCGTTCCCATCGCGCTCGGCTTTTTCTATGCCTATTGGCGGCTGGAAACAGAACGCGAAAGCCTCTCCCGGCTTGAGCAGAAGCTGCGAGCCGGCAACGTAGGTTGCTGGCTGGGGACGATCACAGTCGGGTCGCTCATGCGATTTGAACTCGAAGCGGACTGGGTCGCGGCGGCCTGGGCTGCGCTCGCGTTCGCGCTTCTGGCAATCGCCTGGCGCAGCGGGCGCAGGGTCTTCCTGCATCAGGCATTGCTGGTGACGCTCGGCGTGCTCTCTCGCACCGTGCTGCACAATTTTTACGAGCGCAGCTACTTTCCCGCGCCCTTGTGGGAAAGCCGGTGGGTCACGGTCGGCGCGACGGTAGCTCTCTTGCTTGCCTCGTTGCCCATCGCGTTTCAAGTGCGTCGCAAGGACGAGCCTAGCGACAAGACCGGAATCCGGCGCCTGGTGCAGGCTTTGGGACGGTGCCCCGAGCAGCTTGTCTTCTTTGTTGCGATTGGATTGCTGACCGTATTGCTCGCCCTTGAAATGCGCCACGGGATGGTCACGCTGTCGTGGGGGCTGGAAGGCGTGGCCGTCTTTCTGATCGCGTTGTGGCTGGGAGAACGCAGCTTCCGGCTCACCGGCCTGGGATTGCTCTTGCTGTGCGTTGGAAAGATCGTGGTCGCCGATGTGTGGCGCCTGAATCCCCGCGACCGCTATGTGACGTTCATCGTTCTGGGCGCGGCGTTGCTGCTGGTCTCGTTCCTCTACACGCGCAATCGCGAGACGTTGCGGCAGTACCTGTGAGGAACCGGGAAAAGACGATTGACGAACCGGGGAGGAGACGACTAGCGAACCGGAAAGGGGACGATTAACGAACGGGAAGGGCACGACTAACGAACCGGGAAGGGCACGACTAGCGAACCGGGAAGGGCACGACTTCAGTCGCGCCGCCCGGCTGTAAAGCATTGGGGCTTTAGCCCCTGAGGTTTGCTTCTTCGTCGCGCGCACCATTCACGCAACGGGGGAATGTATACGCTCCAGATTTGGTTTTGAGTTTATTACTCGAGTTTCTGAACGAGTTTCCGAACATGAAACGCTGGATTTTATTAGCCGGAATCGTCGCCCTGGGCGTCGCCGCCGTGGTCATCAGCGAGCGGCAGAAGGTCGACGTGTCGGCCAGCCCGGCGGCCGTGCTCTATCTCGTCGCCGACACCGAGCAGGAGCTCACCCGCATGCCCGTGAACTTCACCCGCATGTCGGATGCGGAGGAGATTCGCATCGGCGATCAACTGGCTCGCATGTACTCCGTCGATCTCTCCCACGAGAGAAACGAAGGCGCAAGCACGCTCGCCGTCGAGCGCTACCTCAACCAGGTGGGCCGGCCTCTCGCGCTGCGCGCCCATCGCCCACTGCCCTACCACTTCCATTACATCCCCGGCCTGTACATGGTCAACGCCTTCGCCCTGCCCGGAGGCCACGTCTATGTCGGCGGCGGGCTGCTCGCGCTCATGGACAGCGAAGACGAACTCGCGGCCGTACTCGGGCATGAGATCGAGCACGTGGATCACTATCACTGCGCGGAGCGCGCCCAACAGGAGGAAGCGTTGCGCAGAATTCCTCTGGGCGGGCTGGTCGCCATCCCGATCGCTGTGTTCGAGGCGGGCTACAGCAAGGATCAGGAACTCGAGGCCGACCGCGAAGGCACGCGATTAGCGGTCGAGGCCGGCTACTCGCCGAACGGCGCCATCCGCATGTTTGAGGCGTTCGACCGCCTCTACCACCAGTATCAACTGAGCGAGCAGGCGCCCGCGAAAACGCCGCAGGAAGAAGTCTCCCGCGTAACGATGGAAACGCTGGAAGGATACTTCCGCTCGCACCCGCTGCCCTCCGAGCGCATCGCCCAAATTCAGAAGATGATCGCGAGCGAGGGCTGGCCGACGCGCTCCGAGCGCGATCTGGCCGTCGCGTACATCTTCTGGACCGTCCGCGCCCAGACAGCGTTGAACGCGAAAAAATACCGGGAGGCCGAGCATCTGGCGCAGCAATCGCTGAAACTGCATCCCAACCAGCCGCAGGCTTGGTATGTGCTGGCGCAGTCGCAGTTCGCGCAGGCTGAGTTCACCGAGGCCGCGAGTTCATATCGCAAGCTGCTCGAAACCGATCCCCGGACGGCCAGTTACGTCGACTCCTATGCCATGTCGCTAGCCGCCGCCGATCACCGCGCTGGCGCGGATGAGTTTCGTACCTGGCTGAAGTCAGTGCCGGGCGCGAAACCGCGAAGTGCCGACGTCGAGCAGGCCGGTCTCAGCCTGCTGGCCGGCGATTCTGCCCCTGCGCACCGGCTCGAAGAAGAACTGCAGGTCAACTCCGATTCGCACACGCCCGACTACGTGGGCGAGTTAGGCTGGTGGTACTACCTCGCCGGAGACTACACTCGTGCTTCGCAATTGCTCGCCGACGCAGCCCAGCAGCGTCCCGGAGACATGAAGCTGTGGCTGCGCCGCGCCTGGGCCGAGATCGAGATTCACCGCTTCAGCGACGCCATTCAGACCGTCAACAACGGAACCTACGAAGAATTCCTGCAGGGCGAACGGTCGATGGCGCAAGGAGTCGCGTTCTGGCAGGCCCAGGAGCGCGACGAGGCACTGAGCGATTTCGACCGCGCTGTGCCCAGTCAGCCCGAGTGGGAGAACGAGTCCTGGGTCAAAGCGCTGTACTCGCCGCTGGTAGCGCAGAGCGTGCAAGAAATGCAGGCCGAGCGCGAACGGCGGAAGAAAGAACGGATGGCGAGCCAGAGCGCACCAAATTAATCACGTAGGGACGGACGCATTCGTCCGTCCAATCGGGGAAGGGGATGCGGGTTTCGGGAGGGGCACGCGGGTTTTGGGAAGGGCACGCGGGTTTTGGGAGGGGCACGAGTTTACTGACTATTATAGCTTTGATGAAGTATAAGTGGTAGCATGCTCTTGCATGCACCTCGACATCAATATCCCAACCCGCATCCACGCACTGATCTTTCGCGGAGAAGGCCTATGACAGTCGCCATAGGGATGATCGCGAATGACGGTGTCGTGGTTGCCGCCGACCGTCAAGAAACTGAAGGCGATCAGAAAAAGGATCAGCGAAAAATCGATACGCTGTGGGCTGATGGTGTCGGTTCCCTTGTCGTATCCGGCGCGGGGAATGGCCCGTATATAGATAGCATGACTACTCGGCTTCAATATGCTTTCGGCTCTAAAGTCTGGGATTGGCTTGACCGCGAAGAAATGACAGAAAAGTTCAGAGCCGATCATGCTGCCTTTTATTCCGAGGCCGTTTTGCCTTTCGCGGCATATCAACCTTACGAGAGGCCGGATTATGAGCTGTTGTTTGGTTGCAGTATCATCTCGAAGCACCATTTTCTGTGGTACTCCCATAAGTTGACCCTCAATCGAGTGGAAGGATTTAGGGCCGTTGGGATAGGGGCGAGCACCGCAGAATCGTTGCTCAAAAAGCTTTATGTCACGAGATTGCCTCTAAAGGTCGCTATCAGTTTGGCAGCTTATGTCGTCTATCAGGTCAAAAACTCCGTGGAAGGATGCGGGTTTGAAACAGACATTTTGTTCACGCAAGCCCACACTCCGCCTTGCCGAGTTTCGCCCCACACTTTGAAAGAAATGGAAGATGCGTTCGCCCGATTTCGATTCATCGAACGCGATGATCTGTACAAAATGATCGGTGGCGGGGTAGTACCGGAAAACCGAAACGCGAAGGACTGGAGCAAATTTCGCCGCGATATACGTGCGACGTTTGAAGAGTTCTGCAAGGGATTCGATCAGCAATACGCATACGATTCTAAGCGGTCAGCTTCTCAAAAGTCAGAACCGGAGCGGTAACCATGTGCCGCAACGTGTCCACGAAGAGATCAGGATTCTTACGGCGGTTGAAGCGGAACTCCATTTCGTAAAGATAAGAGGCAAGATGTTTTGCGCTGATCTTATGCCATGTGCCAACGATCCCGCGCTTCAAAAGTGAAAAGGCACTCTCAACGGTGTTCGTGTGAACGTCTCCCTCAACGTAGACCTTAGCCTTGTGTTTGATCGTTTTGTGGCGCTTCGTCATATCGACAGCTTTCATCGCGGTCGGATATGCGTTGAGTTCGTCGGTCACGATTACATCCACGTCCGTGCTGACATTTTCCTTGATGAACGTCGCCAGTGTGCCGCTCTTTACATCGGCGGCATGAAAAAATCGGAGATCGCCGCCCCGTTGCCGGATACCCACAACGATCTGTTTGTTGGAGTCCCCGTACCCGGCTTTGCTGTAGGTGTGCTGTTTCCCGCCGATATAGGTTTCGTCCATTTCGACAGTGCCGTCGAGCATTGGTCGTTCAGCTTCTTTCATCGCTGCGCGGATACGATGGCAGAGATACCATGCGGTCTTGTAGCTAATTCCGAGCGTTCGCTTCACCTGATTCGCGCTCATTCCCTTGCGTGCTTCACAGAGCAACAAAACGGCCATGAACCATGTTTCCAGCGGCAAGTGCGTATCGTGGAAGATCGTCTGGGTGAGAACGCTGAATTGATGACCGCACTCGACGCACTCGAATTTTTTCTGTGTCGAAACCTCAAAGGTCCGCTTGCTCTTGCAGCGGACGCATTCGACGCCGAGGGGCCAGCGAAGTTTTTTGAGCAGAGTCCGGCACTGTTCGTCAGTAGAGAACATCTGAGTGAGGTCAGTGAGAGTCATGGCTAATAAGCCCCCGAAGAGGAAGAAGCATCCCCTAGATCGAGTCCCGATGCGAAAACTAGCCGCTGGCATACGCAAGCAACTTCTCCGCAAATTGAGGGAAAAGAATCCCGATCTAGACCTTGGTAAGTCTCGGAAAGATTGAGGGTTGTGTCCATCGCAAGGACACAATAGCAGGTTGTCTATACTTCGTCAAGTAAATAATCATGAGTTTACTCGTGCCGTAAATGCTCCGGAAATTCCGGCGCTTTAGCGCCTGAGGGTCAGCTTCTCGTCTATCCGCAGCGAACGCTGCCCCCCCCCGCTCACGCCGTCCTCGCCGCGCTCCCATCCAGCCCCAGTTCCTTCGCGACCGGCTTGAGCGCTTCGACACAGAACGCGATGTGCTCGTCCAGATCGACACCCAGATCCGCCGCGCCCTTGATGATGTCGTCGCGGTTCACCTTGCGCGCGAAGGCCTTGTCCTTCATCCTCTTTCGCACCGATCTCGCATCGACCTCGGCCAGCGACTTGCCCGGCTTGATCAGCGCCACGGCCGTGATGAACCCGGCCAGCTCGTCGCAGGCGAAGAGAGCCTTCTCCATCTGCGATTCGCGCGTCACGCCCGAGTATTCGGCGTGCGACATGATGGCGCGGCGAATCTCGTCCGGCCATCCCCGCTCCTTGAGAATCTCATTGCCCTTGTAAGGGTGCTCTTCCGCAGTCGGCCAGCGCTCATAGTCAAAGTCGTGAATCAGGCCCACGACGCCCCACAACTCCTCGTCGGCCGCACCGCTCCCCCATTTCCGGGCGCAGGCGCGCATGCAAGCCTCGACCGCCAGCGCATGCTTGCGCAAACTTTCCGACTGGGTGAACTCAGTTAGTAAACACCACGCAGACTCGCGATCAATCATGGTTTCCGTCTGCTCCATCTGACTCTGTGAAGTCTATTCCGATGACGGCTGCCGCATTTTTGGTGCATTTTCTCCTTGACATCCACAGGCTCCATGCCGCAGATTGAGCGCTGCAGATGGAACCTCTCCCCCAATAGCTTCCATCTTCTGGCTGTAAGGAGTTGCTAGCTCTGGCACTCCCACAACCCGATGGCCACGACTCTTGCCCCGGTTGACTCTAGGGAAGTCGTACGTTGCGATCACTGCCTGCTGGTTCAGTTCCGTACTTCCAATAATAACTGCCGACGCTGCCACGCGTCTCTGGACGAGGAACCCGAGCCCGAACCCATCACTCTAGCACCGCCAATACTGATGCCCGTGCCCAGCAACGGTCGCGGACATTTGAACCTGGCGACTTCGATCCGTTCGCTGCGCCTGCGCAACGGGCTCAGCCAGCGGCAACTGGCCGGACGCATGTCCGTCCCGCGCACCTACGTTTCGAAAATCGAAAACGAAAAAGCCACGCCGACCCTGTCGTCACTGGAGCGGCTGGCGCGCGCCCTGGAGGTCACTGTGCCCGATCTGCTCAGCGGCGGGGAACGCACCCGCCAGGAAGAAGTGATGGAATTGATGAAAGACCAGTTCATCGCCGAGCTGCTGCCCTTCGTCTCGCAGCTGAACGGCATGCAGATGTCGAGCATCCTCACCCAGGTGCGGGATTTGACCATACGGCCGAGACGCACCGCGTAGCTCAAGTTTCGCGGCCATGGTGCCGATGGAACCAAGTCGGCGCGAAACGATTTTATCCGGGCAACCAGCCAACACTCTGCCGGGACCATCCTCTGGTCCCGGTTTTTTCTGTGCGCGCGCAGGCCCGGACGCATTCGTCCGGGCGCCGACCCCATGTCATCCTGGGCGAAGCTCCCCCCGCATTTCCAGCCGCCCTGCTATTCTGTCATCCTGAGCGAAGTTTTCGTCCGCGAACAGCGGACGAAAACGCAGTCGAAGGATCCCTATCCCCGTCGGCGCACTCGGGCGCTTCAAGGAATTCCTACCGCGGCTAGGCGTGCCCCCGAGATCCCGCCCCCGCGCCGCCGTGAATCCAACTTAAATCGACCGACATCTATCCTGCATGAACCTGGAAAGAACTACACCGGCATTTCTTGCAAATTCCGCGCCCATCAGCCATTTTGATGACTCGACGCCGGAACGTCTCAGCGCCGCAAACGCCGCCGACGCCTCTCTTCTCGACGCCTACTCGCAAGCCGTCACGAGCGCCGTCGAGCGCATCAGCCCGTCGGTCGTCAACATTGAAGTCCATCAATCCGCAGGCCGCACGCGCTCCGGCCAACCCCGCGAGCGCCGCGGCGGAGGCTCGGGATTCGTCTTCACCCCCGACGGCCTGATCCTCACCAACAGCCACGTAGTGCACGAGGCCGCCCGCATCGGGGTCACGCTGGCCGACGGACGCCGCATGCCCGCCTCGCTGATCGGCGACGACCCAGCAAGTGATCTCGCGATCATTCGCGTCGACGAACCTCGCTTCGACGAGCCCGGCCTGGTCGCGGCCAGCCTAGGCGATTCCCAGCGCCTGCGCGTCGGCCAGATCGCCATCGCCATCGGCGCGCCCTACGGATTCCAGTCCACCGTGACGGCAGGCGTGGTCAGCGCTCTGGGACGTTCTCTGCGCTCCTACTCCGGCCGCCTGATCGACGACGTCATCCAAACCGACGCCTCGCTGAACCCCGGCAACTCCGGCGGGCCGCTGGTCGATTCCGCCGGCCGAGTGGTTGGCGTGAACACGGCGACCATCCTGCCCGCCCAGGGCATCTGCTTCGCCATCGGCATCAACACCGCCAAGTTCGTGGTCAGCCGCCTGCTCCGGGACGGACGCCTGCGCCGCAGCTACATTGGCGTCTCGGCGCAAACTGTGCCTCTCCACCGCCGCGTGGTCCGCTTCTACGACCTGCCGAATGGAACAGGTGCGCTTGTGCTGTCTGTCGAAGGTGACAGCCCGGCCAAACGCTCCGGCCTGCGCGAAGGCGACGTGATCGTGGCGCTCGAAGGCCAGCCCGTCGCCGGCGTCGACGATCTGCATCGCCTGCTGACCGAGGTGCGCGTAGGCCTAAGCAGCAAGCTCACGGTCGTCCGTTACACAGAGAAGCTAGAACTGAGAATCGTGCCAGAGGAAGCGCGCTAGGTTCTAATGTGGCGCGGGCACTCCTGCCCGCGAAAAGCCGGTAACCAAAGAGAGCATGACCTTCGGAATGCCCACCAAGCCTAGGTTTTGCCACTCAGGTAAACTATACTGGTGGTTGTAATGGCTAAGTCCGCAGCCAAACCGAAGTCCGCGATGGACACCCTGGTCGACTCCTTCAACGACCTGGTCGAGGATGCGAAAGAACGCATGTCTCCCGAAGAGTTCCGCAAGGCCGAGAAAGAATTCGACGAAATCATCAACAAAGCTAAAGCCCGCGCTTCTCGCGGCGGGCGTCGTGAAACCGCCTAATCCACTCCTTCAGTTCCTCTTTTCCCACGTCTGGTTTGAATTCCTTCACCGCCGCGACGAATTCTTCCTCTGTCCCATATTCCACTTCGAAGGCCAGTTTTTCGGCGAGTTCCCTCTTACGACGCAATGCTTCAGCGTCTGTTCGCTCCGACTTAGGTGGCTTCCATCGTCCCGCCATCGCCGATAAACCCTTCTCTTCCCCTAGGGCCGCTTCACACCCCAGCGTTCGGATTCCAAGTGTTCGAGCGGCAAAACTGCTTCGAACATCCTTTCTCTTTCGTTCCACGTGGCAGGTATCATTTCTCTTTTGTGCCCCTTCCAACCGACATGGTTGAGAAATGACTTGGCTCTGAGGCTGCCGGAGTGGCTTGAGGGCGCGATCGACAGGGCGTAGGAATTCGCGTCTCCCCTTTGCGCTATCTTGATTGCCAGCCTGTGGTTAGTTGCATCCCATAGCAAAACTACGGACTTCACCCGGGATTCTCTCGCGATTCTCACCGCTGCAGCATTTATTGCTATCCTGCCGTCAGGCGTGATGGAAAGCGTCGGCGTTTCGACCCTCGCCCCAGTCCTCTTGAACACTTCGTAGGCCATATCATTGCCGTTTACGTAAGCGTATATTAAGACATTTACGAACGCTTCGCAAGCGCTTGCTTAGCCTCATACAGAGACGTCGACTTTGAAGCGCAGTCCAGGTGGCAACTATCGCACGCTGGACAGCTGCCCCCGGTTGTCCTACTCGTGTCATTGCCTTCCCCTCCCGCCCTGTGTTAGCCTCTTGTCGTGCCCACTTTGCACGACAAAGTAGACAAACTCCCCGCCGGCCTCGACCGCAAGGAAGCCGAAGTCTACCGCCATCTCGACCCGGCGCAGATCCCGCGGCACATCGCCATCATCATGGACGGCAACGGGCGCTGGGCCAGGCGCCGCCACCTGCCGCGCGTGGCTGGACATCGCGCCGGAGTAGCCGCTGTGCGCTCGACGGTCGAGACCGCCGCGCGCATCCACATTCCCGCGCTCACGCTTTATGCGTTTTCTGAAGAGAACTGGAAAAAGCGTCCTATCACTGAAGTCGGCTTCCTCATGCGCCTGCTCAGCCGCTACCTCAAGGCCGAAGTGCCCACGCTGAACAAGAACAATATTCGCCTCGAATACATCGGCCGCCAGCACGAACTGCCCGCCGACGTGCAGGAGAGAATGACCTGGGCGCAACAGAGCACGGCGCGCAACTCGGGCATGGTTCTGACGCTCGCCCTCAACTACAGCGCCCGCAGCGAACTGGTCGACGCCTTCCGCTCTATCGTCAGCGCCGCCGCGCAGAATGGCGGCCTCGACCATCTCAAGATCGACGAGGACACCGTCAGCCACCATCTTTATACCCGCCACCTGCCCGACCCGGACCTCGTCGTGCGCACCTCGGGCGAAATGCGGCTGAGCAATTTCCTGCTCTGGCAGCTGGCCTACGCCGAAATCTACGTCACGCCGACGCTGTGGCCCGATTTTCGTGGCGTTCATCTGCTCGAAGGGATCGCCGAATACCAGCAGCGCGAGCGCCGGTACGGCGGGTTGAACCATGCAGACGTGCCAAATCCTTAGATCACAGCAAGATTTGGTAGTTTTGTAGTCGGGTAATTGGGTAATTTACGAGCGATTGCGATTCGGCCCAAATTTCAAAATTACTCAATTACCAAATTACACAATCTTCTTCATTTCCCTTGCTCAAACGCATCGCGACCGCGGTCGTACTGATTCCGATCGTGCTGGCGCTCATTCTGCGCGCGCCGGTGCCGCTGCTGGCGGTCGTGGCGGCTCTTGTTGCTCTGCTCACCATTCACGAATTCCTCAAGCTGACCGAATCCTATGGCGTGCAGCCGATGTTCTGGCCGACCCACCTGTTCGCCGCATCGCTGTTCGCGGCGCTGGCCCTCAGTGGAGGTGAAACTCCTCTGCTGGCAACGGGGAAATTCCTGGTCGCGCTGGGATTCGCAGCCGCCATCGTTCCTTTCATTTTCCTGAGTCGCGCCATGCGCAATGAAACCCTGAGCAGCGGATATCCTTCCGCCGCAGCCTCCGTCTTCGCCTTCACCTACATCGCGCTCCCCATGGCCATGCTCGTTCAACTCCGCCAGCAGGCGGCCGGGGCCATCTACCTGCTCTATTTGCTTCTGGTCGTCTGGGCGGGCGATATCTTTGCTTACTTCGTGGGCAAGTCGATCGGCCGGCATCTCATGGCCCCGCGCATCAGCCCCAAAAAGACGTGGGAAGGTGCCATTGCTTCGCTGATCGCGAGCGTCGCCGTGGGATGGTTGGTCTTCAGCCATGTGGAACAGATCAGTTCGACCCTGCTGCGCTCAGGCCTGATCGAGCGCCGCGATGGCATGTTCGCTCTGGAACGGCCGGCCATGGGCCCGGTGATCCTGTTGACGATCGTATTGAACATCGCCGCCCAGCTCGGCGACCTGGTCGAATCGCTGGTCAAGCGTGGCGCCGGAGCGAAAGATTCGGGCTCGATCCTCCCCGGCCATGGCGGCATGCTCGACCGCATCGACGCCCTGCTCTTCGCCGCCCCCGTGCTGTGGCTCTATGTAGCCTGGCGCGTGATGCAGTAGAGGCCGCAGTCATGAAGCATTCGCCGAAGTTGCCCCCGCTCAAATCCCTTCACCCAGAATCCTCGCTAAATCCGGCGAAGCTCGCGAAGATGGACAAGTCCTCCAGCGAGAATCTGATCGCCTCTCTTCAGCCGGGGTTGAGGGACTGCCTGAAAACCCGACCGGATGGCACTATACTGGATGGACACCACCGCATCTACGTTCTGCGCCGGCGGGGTGTAGACGTGGATCGGTTGCCGCGAGAACACGTCGTCAAGGATCCAACGTAGGAATGTCGACAAAACTCTATTGGCTCGACGAGAACTGGCCGGGAAAACTCGCTGTGTCCGCTCGTCCGCGCGGAGGAGACTGGTTGCAAGATGAAATCGCGGACTGGAGGCGATCCGGCATAGATGTTGTGCTTTCGCTTCTTGAAAAGACGGAAGAACAGGAAATGAATCTGGAGAAGGAGGCCGAGACTGCTCAAGCGCAAGGGATAGAATTCTCGTCCCTCCCCATCCCCGATCGGCAAACTCCGAACTCCGAAGCGCAGGTGACCGCAACACTGGATCGTATGACACAGGCTCTGAAAAGCGGAAAGAATGTGCTGGTGCATTGTCGCCAGGGCATTGGCCGCAGCGGCCTGATCGCCGCGTGTCTCCTGATAAGGAAAGGCATGAGCCCGGGCGCTGCGCTAGAGAAGGTCACGGCGGCAAGAGGACTTGAAGTGCCCGAGACGAAAGAACAACGCGAATGGATCGACCTCTACGCGCCAGCTTTCGCTAAGTAAGAAATCAATCTATGAAGCGCGTCGCCATCCTCGGTTCCACCGGCTCCATCGGCCGCAGCACGCTCAGCGTCGCCGAGTCCTATCCCGACCGGTTCCAGATCGTCGCTCTCGCGGCCGGCAGCAATCTCGATGCCGCATTGGACCAGGCCCGGCGCTGGCGTCCCCGCGTGGTCTCGATGGCCTCGGAAAAGGACGCCGCCACCCTTCGTTCCCGTCTAAAGAAAGAAGGCTTCAACCAGATCGAAGTCGTCCACGGCCCTGCCGGAACTGTGCGCGTAGCGACCCACCCTGATGTCGACTTCGTAGTCAGCGCCATCGTGGGCGTAGCCGGACTGGAAGCCACCTACGAGGCCGTGAAGGCAGGAAAAACCGTCGGCCTGGCCAACAAGGAATGCCTGGTCGCCGCCGGCGAACTGATCACCGCCGAGGCCCGCAAGCAAGCCAAGCCGCTGTTGCCCATCGACAGCGAGCACAACGCCGTCCACCAATGCCTGCGCGGAGGCCGCATGGACGAGGTCGAGCGCATCTGGCTGACCGCTTCCGGTGGCCCATTCCTGAACACGCCACAGTCGGACTTTGCCTCCATTACGGTGCAACAGGCGCTGAATCATCCCACCTGGAAGATGGGACGCCGCATCACCATTGATTCCGCGACTCTCATGAACAAGGGCTTCGAAGTCATCGAGGCGTGCAGACTGTTTCACATTCCTCCCCAAAAAGTGCAAGTGATTGTCCATCCCCAGTCGACAAT
This sequence comes from Candidatus Sulfotelmatobacter sp., assembly GCA_035266285.1. Taxonomy (GTDB): domain Bacteria; phylum Acidobacteriota; class Terriglobia; order Terriglobales; family Acidobacteriaceae; genus Sulfotelmatobacter. The sequence continues at coordinate 11,765 of DATFNR010000035.1, read as the reverse complement.
TCATTCCATGGTCGAGTTTGTGGATGGCAGCATACTTGCTCAGTTCTCCGTGACGGACATGCGCCTGCCGATTCTCTACGCCCTGACCTATCCCGAGCGGATCGCATCGGATATGCGCTTTGCGGTCAGTGACTTGCGTCATCTGGACTTCTGTCCTCCCGACCTGAAAAAATTCCCTTGTCTGCGGCTCGCTTATGAAGCAGCCGAGGCCGGCGGCGCCAAAACTGTGGCTCTGAATGCTGCCGATGAAGTCGCCGTTGCCGCTTTTCTCGACGGCAGTATCCACTTCGATGAGATTCCCAGGATCATTGAAGAAGTTTTGGATGAAACCAATTCCGGGAAGCTGGAGTCTATTCGTAGTGTGCTGGAAGCCGACGCCGAAGCCCGCCGAAGTGCTCATCAGGCGGTTGCCAATGTAAAAAAGCGTTTAGAAAAGGCCGGGCGACCGCGGGCTACATCTTTCGCCTAAGTTTCAGAATCTAAGCCGTGGGAGCGTACGTACCTCGATTATGTCTGATTTCCCAAGCTGGTTTTACTACCTCTACATCATCCCCGTCCTGGGATTCATGATCCTGATCCACGAGCTTGGCCACTTTGCCGTGGCCAAATGGCTGGGGGTAAGGGTCGAGGTGTTTTCCATCGGCTTCGGCAAGCGCCTGTTCGGTTTTCGCCGGGGCGACACCGACTACCGTGTCGCCGCCATCCCTCTGGGCGGCTACGTCAAGATGAGCGGTGAGAACCCGATGGATGAGCGTAGCGACGATCCGCGCGAGTTCATGAATCACTCCCGCTGGCACCGCTTCCTCATCGCCATCGCCGGCCCCACCATGAACATCCTCCTGGCGGTGGTTCTGTTGACCACCGTCTATATGGTGCACTACGAGTATGCGGCGTACCTCGACAAGCCGGCAGTGATCGAGGGTGTGCGAAAGGATTCCCCGGCAGCGCAGGCCGGCATCCAGCCCGGCGACCGCATTGTCAAAATCGACGGTATCGACAACCCCACCTGGGAGCAGGTACAGCCCAGCGAATGGCTCAGCCCCAACCAGCCTCTGACCGTCAGCATCCTGCGGGGCGACCAGGTGCTTCAGAAAACCATCGTGCCCAAGGCAGTGACCAGCTCCGACATTGGCTCCGCCGGATGGTTTCCGGAGGGCCCCGTCGTGATCGGCCGCCTCGAGCCCGACCTTCCCGCTGCCAAAATCGGGATGAAAGAAGACGACAGAATCCTGACCATGAACGGCCAGCCAGTTCTCTCCATCGAAAGCATGATCGAAAGCCTGCAGCAGACCAAGAGCGAACCCGTCGACCTCACCGTCCAGCGCGGCGACCAGACCCTCAGCTTCCACCTGCAGCCCGTCCTGTCAGCCACCGAAGACCCCAAACAGCAGCGCTACCGCCTCGGCTTCGTCAACAAGGGCCTGACCAAGGTGGTGAAGCTGCCGTTCTCCGCCGCGCTCAGCCTGTCGCTCGAGCAAAACAAGAAATACTCCGCCCTGATTCTCGAGCTGGCCAAGAAGATGGTCGAGCGCAAGATTTCGCTCCGCGCCATCTCCGGCCCCATCGGCATCGCCCAGGATACCGGCTACGCGGCCCAGCAAAAAGGCTGGACGCCGCTCATGGAACTCACCGCCGGCATCAGCCTCAACCTCGGCATCTTTAACTTGCTGCCCATCCCCATTCTCGATGGCGGCGTGATCATGTTCCTGCTGATCGAGGGCCTGATGCGCCGCGACATCAGCATGACCATCAAAGAGCGCGTCTACCAGGCCGCCTTCGTCTTCCTCGTCCTGTTCGCCGTCATGGTCATCTACAACGACCTGATGAAGACCATTCCCGGCCTGTCCGACCGCCTGCCGTAAGCCAGCCGGTCGTCAACGCAGAAGCCTGCAACCTGAAAATCGCGGGTGCCCCATTTCTCGCGCGTTCTGTGCGCGAGAAGTGGGGATTTTCGCGTGCTAAAATAGAGTTTCCCATGGCTACGATTCAACGTAGAAAGACCGTAACGACCCTCGTGGGAGGTGTGCGAGTCGGCTCGGATGCACCGGTCGTGGTGCAATCCATGACCAACACCGATACCGCCGACGTCCCCTCCACCGTGCAGCAGGTCGCCGCCCTCGCCCGCGCCGGCTCCGAACTGGTCCGCGTCACCGTCAATAACGACGATGCCGCCGCCGCCGTCCCCCACATCGTCGAGCAACTCGACAAGCAGGGCGTCCGCGTCCCCATCATCGGAGACTTCCACTACAACGGCCACGTTCTGCTCACCAAATATCCCGAATGCGCCCGCGATCTGGCCAAGTACCGCATCAATCCCGGCAACGCCAGCATCGGCGCCAAGGGCGACAACAATTTCCGCACCATGATCGAAGTCGCGGTCAAGCACAACAAGCCGGTGCGCATCGGCGTGAACTGGGGCTCGCTCGACTCGGTCCTGCTGACCCGCATGATGGACGAAAACTCGAAGCTGCCGGAGCCCAAGGACGCCCGCGAAGTCACCATGGAAGCCATGGTGGTCAGCGCCCTGAACTCCGCCGCCATGGCCGAGAAGTACGGCCTGCGCCCCGATCAGATCATTCTCAGCGCCAAAGTCAGCGGCGTGCAGGATTTAATCGACGTCTACCGCGCCCTGGCCGCCCGCTGTACGTATCCGCTCCATCTGGGCCTCACCGAAGCCGGTATGGGCGCGAAAGGCGTGGTCGCTTCCAGCGCAGCCATGGGCGTGGTTCTGCAGGAAGGCATTGGCGACACCATCCGCGTCTCGCTCACGCCCGCCCCTGGCGGCGATCGCACCGAAGAAGTTCGCGTCGCGCAGCAGATTCTGCAATCCATGGGCATTCGCAGCTTCACCCCCCAGGTCACCGCCTGCCCCGGCTGCGGACGCACCACCAGCACCTTCTTTCAGGAAATGGCCGAGCAGATTCAGTCCTACCTGCGCGAGCAGATGCCGTCATGGAAGGGCCGCTACGTAGGCGTCGAAGAAATGAAGCTAGCCGTCATGGGATGCGTGGTCAACGGCCCCGGCGAATCCAAGCACGCCAACATCGGCATCTCCCTCCCCGGCACATTCGAGGAGCCGAAAGCCCCGGTCTACGTCGACGGCCGACTCTTCACCACGCTGAAAGGCGACCGCATCGTAGCCGAATTCATCGAACTCCTGGACGAATACGTCGACTCCCACTACGCCGCCAAAGAAGCAGCCCCAGAAGAAGTCCCCGCCAAAGCCTAAAACCACGTAGGGGCGGACGCCCTCGTCCGCCCAATCGAGCGCAGCTCGACAGCTCCAACCCTCCGCTGACGCACACTTGAATCCGCGATAGTCCAGCATTCAACATTTCTATGCATCCCTTTTTTGATATAAGGAAGCCCTATGCCAAACGTAACCCTTTCCAAGAAACAGCGGGAAGAACTGCTCCGCGCTTTGCAAGCCCGCTTCGAGAAAAACATGAACCGCCACAAAGGCCTTGCCTGGGCTCAGGTGCAAGCGAACCTGGAAGCAAGTGCTGAAAAACTGTGGTCCCTCCATGAAATGGAAAGAACCGGCGGTGAACCAGACGTCGTTGGCCACGATAAAAAGACAGACGAATTCATTTTTTATGATTGTTCCCCGGAAAGCCCGCAAGGCCGCAGGAGTCTCTGCTACGACCGGGAAGCGCTGGACTCAAGGAAAGAAAACAAGCCAAAAGGCAACGCCATGGATATGGCAGCAGCCATGGGCATTGAGCTCTTGACGGAAGAACAATATCGAGAGTTGCAGAACCTCGGCAGTTTCGACACGAAAACCTCGAGCTGGATGAAAACCCCGTCGGCCATCAGAAAACTAGGCGGCGCCCTCTTCTGCGATCGCCGCTTCGACACAGTCTTCCTCTATCACAACGGCGCCGAATCCTACTACGCCGGCAGAGCGTTCCGAGGCTGGCTAAGGGTCTGAATCTGGACAGGCGGCCCACGCAAGCCTCCTTTTGCCGTGAGTGGGAAAGTTCAGAATCCCACGCTGAACTCATGCCTGAGGCGTCATCTAACGCCACGTAGGGGCGGACGCCCTCGTCCGCCTAGTCGAGCCCAGCTCGACGGCGCGCTTTGCTATCCATCGTAAAAGTGCCTCCAGATTGGATAGCCCCATCTTACAAACTTGGTTTTGAAAGGTAATCGGTCAGCAGGAATGTTACAAAATCGCCGGGTCCCCCCTAATGCGCTGTGAAACACTGCGCACTTACCCGGCTCTGGATCTTCACTCGTAGTATTCATTCGCGGCCTGGTTCGTGAACGCCACGATCCCCTGGAACGTCCCTGGGCAGACCCGCGTTCACTCCAGGCCGATCTTTGTTGCGTAAGCACTACCTCTGCTCTTCAGCGCCTGCACGGCGTTGTCGATTCCGGCGCGAAGCGCGCTGCGCACGCTCTCGTCGGCGACGTTTTGCAACGCGTCGTGCAAAGAAGCCACCACAGTGGCATCGTGCATAAATGCAGGATAGTTTACGGGACCCGGTCCGGGCCGCCATGGTCCTACCGGAAGCTTAATCACAGGAACGGTGAAGCAATGTTCTTGGTTTCCGATCTTGAAGCAGATAATCATGGTAATGCACCTCGGGGCCGGAATGTTAGCACTCGCCCGCTATGTCAAAACTCTGACCACGCGTTTGTTCGTAATTCGTAAATGTCCGGGTGTAAGTTCCGATCCGATCCGCGGGTAATGCCTGGCAGACCAGACGGTTGGCCCGGCCTTTTTCGTTTGTCGGAGACAAACGCAACTGAGGCTGCCCCATCCTTGCGTTCTTTGCAAGGGTGGGAAACGACTCTGGCTGTACCAGTGGTCCGACCATCCCAAGGCGCGAACGTTGATGGTTCCCACCCTATCGCAAAAACCGCGATGGATGGAGCACCCACGGTGCAGGCGCCGCCGGCGAGATCAAAGGCCGGGCCACCCGTCGACATAGCATTTATCGGCGCCCGAGGGATGGGAACAGCCGCCACCGATTCGTATCAGGGCACGCATTTATGCGTGCTGCTAAGACCCAAAAAATCAGTGCGCCTTTAGGCGTAGGACCGACCCACAACTATTCTCATTGCGAGCCAGCCGTGGAAGCCCTCGAAATCAGATTGAGACTCCGCTTCCCACCCATCGAAAAACGCGATGGGTGGGGCGGTGGGGCAGCCTCGGTTGTGGTAGTCGCTCACTAAGAGCCGCGAAAAGTGGAGCAGCCTCCAGCCAGAGAAGAAGTCTCCGCCAAAGCCTAATGCCATGTAGGGGCGGACGCCCTCGTCCGCCCAGTCGAGCGCAGCTCGACAGCTTTCTGCGCGTGATCAGAGGGATGGCCCAATCAAGTTGAGGCGATTGCGCGGCGTCCGAGCCGCGCGCCGAAATCCCGAGCAAGTCGAGGGACCTAGGCCAACACAGGGCCTGAGTGGGCCGCCCGCCAGCGAACTCGGGATTGATGGAGGAATGAGTAATCCGCGAACGTTCGATCCTGTCGAGCGAAGTCAGGTGTCAGACCTGCCCGATCCCGATCCCGGAGAGGTAGGCATAGGTCTTGTCGTAGAACTCAGCGGCTCGCGTTTCATCTGAATCGTCCCCGTGTGGCACGAAGATCACCATTCCCTGACGGGCACGCGTGAGCAGAACGCGATAGGCGTTCAGCAGGTAGTGTCTGCGGTCGGTTTTGAGAATGGTGGTCCACATGTCGCCTCTGAACGAATGGTGTTGCCAGCCATGACCGTCGAACCGGAGATCTCCGTCCCAGGCGATGCAAATCCAATCTAACTCCAGTCCCTGAACCTGAAATTCCGTCGCAACGTCTTCCAGGTAGTAACTCGAACGGGTGTCATGGCTGCCATTAAGGAACCAGTGGATCGGATTCACATCGACGCGGACATCAATCGCATGCGGCTTCAAACGAAGTGCTTGAGAGGAGGCGACAACCCCATAGCTTTCCGAACCTCGTGCGTGCTCGCGGAGCCAGCGCTTGCCGCGGGTCAGCTCGCGTGTGATCGCGATAGGGTAATTCATTGAGATTTCCCTAAGAAGATCCCCCGCGGCATTGCTATCGCAATCAAGCGTTGCCTTCACAAAAGCAGACACCTTTTCGGACCGAAATGCACGCAAGGAGGTCGATAGATGCAGGCGCGGATCAGATACGATCCTCTTATCTCCAACAAACCCTCGGAGCGCATTGCCTACAGCGTATTCCGAGTCTGTTAGGTCCGGAGACACATAGATAACCCAATGTCGGAAGGTTTCGCGCACTGCATCGAGCCATGCGGAGATACCGGCTTCACCAGTGTGGATTTCCTGACCGCCTCCTACGAGGCAGACAATAACCGCCCAATCATTATGACGGTCTAAGTACGAAATCAGAAACTCCGACTCCGAGTGGTTGAAATTGGGCACCTTCTTGCGTCGCTTCATGAAATCGGCTGTCTTCTTCTTGTCCCAGGCACGCTGCGCCTCATCGAAGATGACGACGTGATCGTACGGGGCCTCCGGCCTGCGGACGCCCTCATCCCTGAAGTGATGAACGTTCTGAATGAATTGTGTGACCTCTCGACGAATCTTGGCTTTGCGCTCTCGGCCGCCCAGACGCGCCAGTTCATCTCGCGTAAGTGCCTCCTGCAGAACAGCCACGAGGGGACCGTTTCCGGAGAGAAACACGGCACGAGCCTCTCCGAAGTCCCGCCGACGGGTCGCCATATTCAGTCCAACGAGCGTCTTTCCTGCTCCCGGCACCCCGGTAACAAAAACTATCGCCTTCTCACGCTTTGCTCGGGTCCGCTCGATGATTTCTTCCACAGCCGCCGAAGTAACCGCGAGGTTCTTGGCACCTGCATCGGTGCGCGTAATCGCCTCCACAGTGTGTCTCGAATACAGAGCTCGAGCCGCCTCAATTATCGTCGGAGTTGGCTGATATGGCGCCTTGCCCCAAGCTTCGCCGTCTAAACATGGCCCGCTGACGAGCGCCAGTCCTTGTGCTAAGACAGGACTTAAATCGTCCGCACAACAACGGCGAGGCGGCCTGACATCATCGGAATCAGGCCCTTGCCACCTAGCATCGCTACTGGACGCATCTGTCGCAATTAGGATCGGCAGGATCGGGGCTCCGTGGCTCGCAAGGTGGAAGTTCTTGAGGTCCAGTGCATAGTCCCACGCTTGGTTGTAGTCGGCCGCGTTATACTCGTGCTCCCCGCATTTGAACTCCATCGTAAAAACGGCGCAGCCCGACACTAGGACTGCGTCGATTCGCCTACCGAGCCGGGGCACGTCGAACTCCAAAAAAATAACGCCTTGGAACCCCAGCAGAGCAGCCTTTAGAATATCGATCTCCTGGATCCATGCTTCTCGCTGGTCAATCTTCAGGTCATAAGCTTGAAGCTTGGTAAGGATGCCTAAGACTTGGTCGGGATTTTCGCTCAAAAACTCTGGGATCGGCGCTGAATAGTAGGCGGGCCGGCCAACTTCGGGTAAAGGGTGCGACACGGCTGCCAGTATAACGGCAGCGTCTCTTGCGGGCCAGATATCAACGCCACGGAGATCAGGGTCCACCCTAACTCATTGCTGCCACAGCACTTAGCCAAACATCATACCACTGTACATACAATTCTGTACCTAAAAGTGTTCCTGCAGGAACACCTGTGCAAAACCACACTAACCCTTGAATCAGCTGTAGTTTAGAGCCCCAACGGGCTACTGCCCGGCCAGCAGGAATACCGGATTCTGCGGCGGAGGCGGGCCGCTCGTAACCTGCGTCGCGCTGAAGGGCGCCAGCAGATCCGTCTCCAGCGTGTCGGACTGGTTGTTCTGTCCGGTGGCGTTCGAACCGGTGACCGTGTTGATGATCGCCACCGCCCCCGCGTCGCAGATGCTGGCGTACGCCCGGCTGCCGTCTTCTGAAGAAACAGCGAACATGCGGAAGCGCGTCGCGCCCGGCGTATAGGGCGTCACGGGAGCGCAGGACGGAATCTCCGGCACGGCGTACTGAGTCGCCGCGAACGGCAAGGTCAGCAATGACAGCGACTGCTTGAGCAGCGAGACGCCCGCGGCTGGCGGCTCGACGGCATAGGTGAGAGCATTGAAAACCGTCATCCGTGGAATGATGCAGGACGCCTTCGGTAAGGGGATGCTGACGTTAGCATCGGGGCAAGGCGCCGGTTCGCTCTCGTAGCTTGCCACGTAGAAGCGCGACCCATCCAGCAGCGCCGCTACGCTCACGGGGAAGCATTGCACCGGAGTGCCGCCCGCGCTCTGACACGGCGGATTCGTCCCCTGCGTCATCGAGATGGTCGCCAGCAGCGTCGGCGTATCGTTGGCTTTCCCGGTCAGATCAGTGCCGCCGGTCGTCGAAAACACGAACACGTTGCCGGTCGTGGGATTGGTCACGTACAGCCGGTTCCGGTTGGGGTCGTACAGAATGAAATTCGCTCCCGCACCCACCGAGAGGTTCGTCTTGCTGGGAAGCACCTGGTTCGTGGTCGTGTCGATGGGCACGAGTTGTCCGCTGCCCTGGGTGAGCACATAGATTCTGTGACTATCCACGCGCGACACGATCCACATGGGCACGCCAGGTACAGCGATCGGACACGGCGGGGGAACACTGGACACGGGGCACAAAGGAGTCAGGTCTACCGGCGACAAGTCCTGAACCGTGTTGCTACCCTGATTCACCACGTAGAGGTTCAATCCGTCGGGCGTCTCCGCCATCGCCACGGGATTGGTATTCGGTCCAAGATAGGCAATATTGGAGACGCTGGTGGTCGCTGGATTCAGTTGCGCCACCGAGTCTGTGCTGGCGAGATTGCAGTTCGGATTGTTCTCTTTTCCAAAGTTGGCCACAAACACAAGCGTGCTCTGCGAGGTCGCGACGTAGTCGGGGAGATACTGGCAGACCACCGGAACCGTCGCTGTCCCGCCGGAGCCGGAACCAAGATTTGGGGTTGGATCGACGTACTGAATCAGGTTCCCCGTGATGTTGGTGATGGCGAAATTCCCGTTAAACCCGGCGGGGTTGGCGCCAGAGATTTCAATCGTGGCGTTCATCACCGCGTTGGTCAGAGGGGTATTGATGGTGACTGTCACCAAATTGCCGACCTCGATGATGGCGGCGATGCTGGAGGACTGGCCATCGCTGGTGATGGGCATCGGAAACGTTACGGGCGTGCCCAGCCCAGCCGCAATCAATCCCGAAGGCGCCGGGGTAAAGGCCATCACGTTGTCCGAGTCGCCGGGGAACAGACTGCCGGCGTTAGCCACGAATACCCGCGAATCGTTGGGGAGAATGGCGGCATGGGTGGGAACCTCGCCCATGTTGGCCGCTCCAATGTCGGTGTCGCCGGAGACGTCGATCTGCCAGGCTGTGCCGGGGTTCGCGGGAACATTCGTGCTGATGGCAAAAACCGCGTGGAAGTTCGAAGGATTGGGCGGCACGGTGTTGATCGGAATTACGACCGGTCGATAGACCTGACCGCAGGACACGCACACTATTGCGGCCAGCACCGCCACCGCCAGCCCGCCTACACGTCGGAAACTCATCGGCACCCCGAGAGAAGTTCGTGTGATCAGAATCGACAATTGTAACGATTGCCTGGCGTTTGCGCCAAGGGGTGAGCGCACTTGTGGCGCCCCAAACTTGAGCACATTCTGGCTCTCAGAAGGGATGCCCGCCGATTTGTCTGGGATGCCTGATCGGCGAAGTCAGCGGGGCAGAGGAATCGCTTCGAGGTTAAGACCCGCGCTAGCGCCCACGGCGCGATTTTCCTGCGGCAGCACGCTCGGGCTCGGCATCGGCCGTGGCCGCGGGCTTCTTCTTGCCTTCCATCTGGGCGAGGCTCTGCTTGAGCGCGGCCATGAGGTCGACAACCGGGGCCAGCTTCTTCGGTTTTTCCACAGCCGCCACTTCGCCGCCTTCGAGTTTGGTCTCGATGAGCTGCTTCAGATTTTCCTGGAAGTTGTCTTTGTACTTCTCGGGATCCCATTCGCCGGCGAGGGCTTCAATCAACTGGTGCGCGACTTTTACTTCGGCGTCTTTCAGTTCCACACCCTCGGGCGCGCCGAAGCCTTCCACCTTCTTCACCTCTTCGGCGTAGTACATGGTGTGCAGCATCATGCCGCCCTGCGTGGGGCGCAGGAATACGGTGTACTCGCGGTTGTGCATGGTGATCTTGGCGATGGCCACGTACTCGCTCTCTTCGAGCGCCTTAGTGAGCAGCGCGTAGGGACGCCGGCCGGCTTCTTCCGGCATCATGTAATACGACGACTCGAAGTAGACGGGATCGACTTCGCTCTCCTTGACGAACTCAAGGATCTCCATGGTCTTGGCGGTCTGGGGCTCGATCTTCTTGATCTCGTCGGGCTCGATGATGATGTATTCGTCCTTGCGGAACTCGTAGCCCTTGACGATGTCGGAGCGCTCGACGACCTGGCCGTCGGCCTGGCAGACATACTGCTGCTTGAGCCGCGACTTGTCGGTGCGGTGCAGCATGTTGAAGGAGATGCCCTGACTGCGCGCGCCGGAAAACAGGCGCACGGGCATGGAGATGAGACCAAAGGTTAAGTGACCGCTCCAGACCGACGATGGCATAGGTAGTGACCTGCCCCAGAAATGGTGCAATGACTTCGCACCGAGAGTTTAGCGTATAAGATGCGATCCGCGCCGCCAAGTTGGCAGCAGAATCCAAAGGCCAAGCACCAGCGAGTGGACCGTGAGGATATTAGACCCAAGGGGTGGTAGTTGCAAGCGTGGTGCGGCGACCATCATCGCCCAGCATGGGGACGGGAACACGATGTCCGAGTTGCCCGTCACTCGCCTGTCATCCTGCTGTCCTAGAGAACCGGTTGCGAATGGGTTGTTCCCATGGGCTGGCCCGCTGCATCAAGTGATAGGTCGACTCGCCAAGAAAGGACCAGACCAGATTCAGATATGGCTGCCCAATAACGGACACCCGATTTCGCAATCGGATGGTGTCGCGTCTCACATAGCTGGCTCTCCGCACCGTTGGATCAATCTCTTCAGTAGCATAGCCGTTTTCGGCTTCTGGTCTGAAGTTTGCTCAAACGTAAGGAGTACCGCCACGTCTAACCGAGTCTTAGCAGGCGGTGGGACCGAGAGGGAGCGCCTTCATGGGGACTTTACTTCAGGATGTTCGCTATGGTTTGCGCATGCTGCTCAAGAAGCCCACATTCACGATCGTGGCTGTCCTGACGCTGGCTCTGGGCGTGGGAGCCAACACGGCCATTTTCAGCATCGTGAATGCCGTGTTGCTGCGTTCTCTGCCCTACCGCGACCCCGACCGTTTGGTAAGAATCTACTTTAACGAGCCCGGTGTAGGATTGCGGGACGTTCCGTTTTCCAAGCCCGAAATGGATGACTTGCAGACGCGAGCGGGCGTATTTGAAGATGTGACCCCGATCTTCGAGGGTAGCGAGAATTTGAGTGGCGCCAAACAGCCCGAGCGTCTCGATGCGGTCAATGGCAGTTTCAGCTACTTTTCCATGCTGGGTGTGACCCCGCAAATTGGACGGTTGTTTGGTCCGCAGGACTTCGTGCCCGGTTTCGCTTCAGGGGCCGTGATCAGCGATGGACTGTGGCGCCGTGGCTATGGCGCCGATCCGAATGTTGTCGGCCGTACCATCCGGATCGACAATGATCCCATTACAATTATCGGAGTTCTGCCACGCGGATTTCGCCATCCTGGACCGACGACTTCCGGCGACGTGGAAGTGTTTGGCGCCGGCGGATTCAGCGCAGATCCCTTTCCCCCGCCAATACGTGGTAACC
>DATFNR010000034.1:0-37257 GCA_035266285.1 Candidatus Sulfotelmatobacter sp. | reverse complement strand
TTTGCGACAAGTGCAAGATCATCCACCGCAAAGGCGTGGTGCGCGTGATCTGCGTCAACACGAAACATAAGCAGCGCCAAGGCTAAAAGAGCTTTGAGCTGCGAGCCAGGAGCTGTGAGAGAACCCGAGCGCGGTTTGCTCAAAGCTCGTAGCTCGAAGCTCACCGCTCAGAGGTTGACAGTGAGTCGGAGGTTCAAGGAACTATGGCACGTATTGCAGGCGTCGATCTTCCGCGTCAGAAGCATATCAATATCGCGTTGACCTACATCTACGGCATCGGACATCCCCGCGCCGGGCGCATTCTGGACGAGGCCAAGGTTGAGCCCATGAAGAAAGTCCAGGATCTTAGCGAAGAAGAGGTCAACCGCATTCGTACCGTGATCGAGTCGGAGGGACTGGTCGAGGGCGATCTGCGCAAGGAAGTTTCGATGAACATCAAGCGGCTCATCGAAATCGGCTCCTACCGCGGATTCCGCCACCGCCGCAACCTGCCGGTGCGGGGCCAGCGCACGCATACGAATGCCCGAACCCGCAAGGGTCCGCGCAAAGGAACGGTCGCGCAAAAGAAGAAGGCGACGGCAAAAACCTAAAAGCAGTACCCTGTACTCAGTACCCAGTTCAAAAACTGGTTTTCTGAGTACTGAGTACTGAGAACTGAGTACTGAGAAATGGCAAAACCAGCAGCAGCGGCCGGCACACCCGCGGCCCCCGAGAAAAAGGGCAAGAAGAAAACCTTCAAGAAGAAGGAACGCAAGCACGTGCCGCATGGGCTGGCGTACGTGCAGGCGTCGTTCAACAACACCATCGTGACCATCACCGACATGAACGGAAACGTTCTGTCGTGGAAGAGTTCGGGATCGCTCGGTTTTCGCGGATCGCGCAAAGGAACGCCTTTTGCCGCTCAGCAGGCCGCCTCGAACGCCGCCAACATGGCGCGCGATCACGGCGTCCGCAGCGTCGACGTGCGGGTTAGCGGTCCAGGTTCGGGCCGCGAGTCAGCCGTCCGTGCTCTGGCGGCTGCGGGCATCGAGGTGCGGTCGATCCGCGACGCCACGCCGATTCCGCACAACGGCTGCCGTCCGCCGAAACGGCGCAGAGTGTGAGAACCCAGAACCCAGAACCCAGTACTCAGTACCCAGTACTCAGTATGCCTGAGGTTTTAACTGAGTACTGACAACTGAGTACTGAGTACTGAGTACTGATTTTCGTCCGGGACGAAGGGTGAAGCCAAACCTGTAAACCGGTCGAGTCCCAAGCCAAGGCGAGGGACGAATCCTGAGCGAAGCGAAGGAACTGCTGCTCAGAAAAAGGAGAAGCAACTTGGCACGTTACACCGATGCAGTCTGCCGTCTATGCCGCCGCGAGGGCATGAAGCTGTTCCTCAAAGGCGCAAAGTGTTTCAGCGATAAGTGTCCCATCGAGAAGCGCAACTTCGCCCCCGGACAACATGGGAAGGACCGCAAGGCCAAGGTGGTGGGCTACGGCTTGCAGTTGCGCGAGAAGCAGAAGGCGAAGCGTATTTACTTCACGCAGGAAGGCCAGTTTCGCAACTACTTCGAGAAGGCGGCGCGCGCCAAAGGCGTGACCGGCGAGCGTCTGCTGCAGCAGCTTGAGCGGCGGCTCGACAACGTCGTCTTCCGGCTCGGCTTCGCGCAGTCTCGGCGCCAGGCGCGGCAACTCGTGCGCCACGGGCACGTGGCTGTCGACAACCGGAAGGTCAACATTCCTTCCTATGAAGTGAGCGCGGGCGAGGAGATCTCCATTCGCGAGAGCAGCAAGAAGCTCACCGTGCTCGAACTCGCGAAGGAATTCGCCAGCCACGGCACGCTTCCGAACTGGCTCGAGGTGGATCGCGACAATTACAAGGCGCGCGTGCTGAGCTTGCCCAAGCGGGAAGATATTCAGCTGCCGGTGAACGAGCAGTTGATCGTCGAATTGTATAGCAAGTAGATTGAAACTGAATTGAGCAATTGGGGAATTCAGTAATTGAGTAATTGAAAAGCGAAGCGGGATGAAGGTTGGGTTTCAAATTACCCAATTACCAAATTTCCCAATTACTCAATGGTCTTTACATTTCGAGCCAGATCAGCCTCTGCCGACGATTGACCTGCATCCGGACCGATGCAGGGAGTCGGCTCTGAGCCCAACGGCCGAAGGAGAAACACAATGCTTTGGAAAGGTTTTCAAAAACCGAAACGCCTCGCAACCGACACTTCCAGCCTTACCGACAAGTACGGCATGTTCTGGGCGCAACCTTTTGAGCGCGGCTTCGGCACCACCGTGGGCAATGCCTTGCGGCGCGTGCTGCTCAGCTCGATCGAGGGAGCGGCCGTCACCGCGGTGAAGATGGAAGGCGTGCTGCACGAGTTTCAATCAATCCCCGGAGTGGTCGAGGACGCCACCGACATCATCCTCAACCTGAAGCAGATCCCGTTCAAGCTCGCCGGCGATGCGCCCAAGGCGATCTACCTGCGCGCGGATCAGCCGGGAGTAGTTACCAGCGGCATGATCGAAGCGGATGGAGATGTCGAGGTTCTGGATAAAGACGTCTATATCGCGACCGTCAGCGAAGGCGGCAAGCTCGATATGGAAATGCGCCTGAAGCGCGGGCGCGGCTACGTTTCCGCCGACAAGAATTTCGACGAGGACCTGGGCATCGGTTTCATCCCGATCGATTCCGTGCACTCGCCCGTGCGCAAATGCAATTACACCGTCGAAGCCGCGCGTCTCGGCCAGATTACCGACTACGACAAGCTCACCCTCGAAGTGTGGACGAACGGCTCCATCACGCCGGCCGACTCTCTCGGCCTGGCGGCGAAGCTGCTGAAGGACCACATGAACATCTTCATTAACTTCGAGGAGGAGATCGAGACCGGCGTATCGTCGAGCGACGAGCGCAAGCCCGAGATTCACAACGAGAACCTGAACCGTTCCGTCGAAGAGCTCGAGCTTTCCGTGCGCAGCTACAACTGCCTGAAGAATGCGAATATTCAGACCATCGGCGAGCTCGTGCAGAAGACCGAAGCCGAGATGCTCAAGACCAAAAACTTCGGCCGCAAGTCGCTGAACGAGATCAAGGAGATTCTCTCCTCGATGGGGCTGAGCCTGGGCATGAAGATCGACGAGCACGGCAACGCCGTTCCCGGACCGACGTCGAATGTGCCCTTGCCCGCGTCGGCGTACGGACCGGACGACCAGCTGTAGAAATCAGTGGCTGGGGGCTAGGGACCAGGGTTAATAAGAAACCTGCTAGTCCCTAGCCTCTAAGCCCTAGTCCCTGGAGTTTGAAATGCGTCACAAAGTTGCAGGATACAAACTCGGACGGAACACGGCGCACCGGCGCTCGCTGCTGCGCAACCTGGTCACTTCGGTGATCATCGAAGAGCGCATCGAAACGACGGTTCCCAAGGCAAAAGCCGCGCGCCCGATCGTCGAGAAGATGATCACGCTGGGCAAGCGCGGCGATCTCGCCGCGCGCCGGCTGGCCGGGGCTTATTTGATGACCGACGAAGCCCTGGTCAAGCTGTTCGACACGGTCGGCCCGCGCTTCGGGGATCGCAACGGCGGGTACACGCGCATCATCCGCACGAAGTGGAACAAGGGGGACGGAGCCGACAAGGCATTCCTCGAACTGCTCGGCAGCGAGAAGATTCTCGACGAGAAGAAAGAAAAGCGCTCCGAAGCCCGCGCCAAGAAAGCCGCCGAAGCCAAGAAAGCGATGGAAGAGGCAGAAGCGCAAGCCCAGGCTCAAGGCGAAGCCGCGCCGGCCGAAGGCGGCGACGACAAGAAAGAGTAGGTATCTTTGTGGAAGAGCGGCGCTTTAGCGCCGCGTCCAGCGGCAAGGAAGATCCGGGGCTTTAGCCCCTGTGGAGCGAAATTAAGGCACGGCCCGAGCCGTGCCGTTTTTTCTGACCGCTTGCGTCACGCGAGCGCCACACCGGTTCCATTGACTTGCCGTGCTCCCCGACGTAAACTTCGCGCCGATGCTGGGGCAGACCATCTCGCACTACCGAATCCTGGAAAAACTCGGCGGCGGCGGCATGGGAATCGTCTTCAAGGCCGAGGACACCGAACTCGGCCGCTTCGTCGCCCTGAAGTTTCTCCCTGACGAAGTCGCGCACGACGAACCCGCGCTCGAACGCTTCCGCCGCGAGGCGCGCTCAGCCTCAGCCCTCAATCACCCCAACATTTGCACGATCTACGAAATCCGCAAGCACGAAGGCCGGTCCTTCATCGTGATGGAGTACCTTGACGGCTCCACGCTGAAGCACGTGATCGGCGACCGTCCCCTGGAGTTGGACCTTCTGCTGAGCCTGGCCATCGAGGCCGCCGATGCGCTCGATGCCGCTCACAGCAAGGGAATCGTGCACCGCGACATCAAGCCGGCCAATATTTTCGTTTCCAAGCGCGGGCACGTGAAGATCCTCGATTTCGGCCTGGCCAAAATGGCAACCGCCGCAGGCTCCGTGAGTGGCGATTCGCAAACGCTGGCCGACGCCGCCAACCTGAATCTCACCAGTCCGGGCACGGCGCTCGGCACCGTAGCCTACATGTCCCCCGAGCAGGTGCGCGGCAAGGAACTCGACGGGCGCAGCGATCTCTTTTCGTTTGGCGTCGTCCTCTACGAGATGGCGACGGGGATCTTGCCATTTCGCGGGGAAACACCGGGCGTCATTACCGAAGCAATTCTTAACCGTATCCCTACGCCTCCGGTCCGTCTGAATCCCGATCTTCCAGCCGAACTCGAGCGCATCATCAGCAAGCTGCTCGAAAAAGATATTGAGTTGCGCTACCAGAGCGCGGCCGAAGTGCGCGCCGACCTGCGCCGGATGAAGCGGGAGCGCGACGCTACCCGCATCTCTGCCACCGTTGCGACGCAATCGCCCAGCGGCCCCTCCGCGACGGTATCTTCTTCCTCCTCTGCGGCTGCAGTGTCTCCTGCCTCCGCGGGAATCAAAGCCGTTCCAGAACCTCGTCCACGCCGGGCCGTCATCGTGCTCAGCGCAGCGCTCGTGGCGACGTTGGCTGCCCTCGCGTTCCTCTTACTGCGCCCGCACGGCCCCGTCGCTTCGCCCGCGTACCATCTGCTGACCTATCGCCGTGGCACCATTCGCATGGCGCGTTTCGCACCCGATGGCCAAACCATCATCTACAGTGCTGCCTGGGAGGGCGGGCCGGTCGAAATCTTCAGCACGCGCTACGGCACTCCCGAATCACGCTCCATGGGGATTCCCGGAGCTGAGATCCTGGGCGTCTCTTCCACGGGAGAGATGGCTGTCCTGCTGAAGAGCAAGCAAACCAAGTCACAAGTCTTTACCGGGACCTTGGCGCGTGTGCCCATCGGCGGAGGCGCGCCTCGCGAAGTTCTCGAAAACATTCAGTGGGCCGACTGGTCTCCGGATGGAAGTCAGCTTGCCGTTGTGCGCGATGTCAACGGCCGCAATCGCCTCGAATATCCTGTGGGCAAGGCCTTGTACGAAACTGGCGGCTGGATCAGCCATCCCCGGATCTCGCGCAAGGGCGACTTGATTGCTTTTATCGATCATCCCATTCAGGGTGACTCCATCGGCGGCGTTGTAGTGGTTGACATGAATGGTCACACGCGGCCACTGAGCCAAACCTATGGGGGCGGCGCCGTTGGCCTGGCCTGGTCGCCTAAAGGTGATGAGGTCTGGGTCACCGCCACCGTGATTGGAATCGACCGCTCCGTGTTTGCGGTGCCTCTTTCCGGCAAAGAGCGCCTCGTGGCCAGAGTGCCGGCGGACCTTACCCTTCAGGATGTCACGCCGGATGGACGAGTTCTGCTTTCCCGCGACAGTTGGAGGCGGGGGCTGATTGTTCATCGGGCGGACGACCCGACAGAGCACGATTTCACTTGGCTGGACTGGTCCTTTCCGGTCACACTTTCCGCAGACGGCCAAACGCTTCTGTTCCGGGAGGAAGGCGAGGCAGGCGGGCCAACCTATGCGGTCTACGTGCGTAAGACCGACGGCTCACCCGCTGTCCGCCTAGGCGATGGCCAGTCGCTGGCCTTGTCGCCCGACGGCAAGTGGGCCCTATCCTGCACGGGCGACAAACAGACTGACTTGTTTCTTCTTCCCACCGGCCCTGGGGAGCCGCGAGCATTGCATGGACACAACATCATCCACAGCGCCGCCATCTGGTTTCCCGACGGCAAGCGCATTCTGATCGCTGGCACCGAGCCCAATCACGGGTTGCGGCTCTATGTGCAGGATATTGACGCGGACAAGGTCGAAGGCGTGACTCCGGAAGGAACTAACGGGTTTGCGTTCGCGCTGTCGCCCGATGGTCGCTCCATCGCGGCGGTTGGCCCCGATGATAAGGGCTATCTGTTCCCGGTGCCTGCGGGCGATCCCCTGCCGATCAAAGGGTTGCAGCCCGGAGAGGGGCCGGTGGCATGGACTGCCGATGGCCGATCTCTGTATGTCTATAAGGGAGGCGAGCTGCCGGCTATGGTGTACCGGCTGGATATTGCCACGGGCAGCCGGACTCTCTGGAAGCGCCTCATGCCACCCGATCCCGCTGGAGTGGAGTTCGTCGGCCCCGTCCTGCCCACCCCCGACGGCAAAGCCTATGTCTACGGCTACCGGCGGCTGTTGTCAGATCTGTACTTGGTGGAAGGGCTGCAGTAAAGCGGAAAGACCCGACGTTCACGGGTTACCGCTTACTGGCCACTGACTACTGACTACTGACCACTGACTACTAGCATCCCCACTTGTACATGTCCGCCCGCGTCTCCCGCCGGTAATCTTGCCGTTTTTTGTCACTGTCCTACACTCTCCTGAGGAGCATGGCGTTCACCAAAACCCAGATCGGCATTGCTGTCGGC
The DNA here is from genome assembly GCA_035266285.1 of Candidatus Sulfotelmatobacter sp. Lineage (GTDB taxonomy): Bacteria > Acidobacteriota > Terriglobia > Terriglobales > Acidobacteriaceae > Sulfotelmatobacter. The sequence continues at coordinate 30,407 of DATFNR010000034.1, read as the reverse complement.
GCGGGAGCGCTGCTGGTCATGGTGTTTCTCGGCTACCTGTGGTGGCTGAACAATCAGGGACCGGTGCTGGCGCGCTCGGAAGATCACGACCCGCTGACCGGACTGCCGCTCACCATCAAGATGAATCCGCTGCGCGACCGCTCCACCGAGCGCGCCGCCAACAAGTTCCTGCGCGATCTGCGCGACGGCCACTGCGACGATCTGCTGAATAAGTGGGAGCACGATTACCACAAGAAATACGCCCACTTCATCTGTAGCTCCGAGGCGCAGCATCCGCTGCTTTCCTGGGAACTGGTCGACTGGGAAGACGCGCCCCCGTTTGTGATCCTTCACTACCGCAGCACGAGGTTGAGCAATGCTGGTCCGGACCACCCCGGAGTTGACCAGGATCTTTTCAGCCTCACGATGGAGAACAAGGGCGGTCTGTGGGGCGTGAGCAAGTACGACGCCATGTATTGAATTGCAGTGGCCAGCAAGATTCATGTAGGGACAGCCGCCCTCGGCTGTCCAGCCGGGCGATAGCTCGGCAATTTACTCTCAAGGTGTGCGTCTCCCTGTCGGAGCCTGTCCTGAACGAAGTCGAAGCGTGCCTCCGTGGTAAAACCTTTCTATGCCCGACCCGACCGCCGAGCGTGAGCCTTCCCCAGCCCGCAACATCTACGCCTTCGGCCTCACATCGCTCCTGAACGACACCGCGACCGAGATGGCGTACTGGGTGTTGCCTGCGTTTCTGGTATCGCTGGGCGCGGGGCCGGCGCAGTTGGGGCTGATCGAAGGCATCGCCGAAAGTGTCGCTTCCTTCGCCAAGCTTTTCTCCGGATACCTGACCGACCGTCTCGATCGCCGCAAACCGCTCGTGGTTGCCGGATACGCAGTCGCCAACGCAGTGAAGCCCGTGCTCGCCGTGGTGACCGCGTGGTGGCACATCCTGCTGATTCGTTTCACTGACCGGCTTGCCAAAGGTGTGCGCGGCGCGCCTCGCGATGTGATGGTCGCGGAGTCGGTTGGCAAGGGCCGACTGGGATCAGCCTATGGCCTGATCCAATCGCTGGACTCGGCGGGCGCCATCGCCGGGCCGCTGGCCGCGCTCCTTCTGCTTCGTCACCACGGAATGCGCAGCGTCTTCTGGGCCGCGGCCGTGCCCGGAGCGCTGTGTGTGTTGGTGGCAATCTTCGGCATCCGCGAGACACCACGTCGCGAATTCGACGGCGATGATCCGAAGCCCCCAAAGTCGAATGCAGTAGCCGCTGGAGCCGACGGCAACGGCCTGCCCGCATCGTTCTATCTGGTGCTCGTGGCCGTGACCCTGTTCTCGCTCGGCAACTCGAGCGACATGTTTCTGGTGATGCGAGCGCAGAATGTGGGCATTTCTGTGAAGCTGGCGCCGCTGCTGGGGTTGGTCTTTAACCTCACCTACACGCTCGGCTCCTGGCCCGCCGGCTGGTTGAGCGATCGCTTCTTAGACCGCGGCCTCCCGCGCCGATGGATCGCGGCCGTCGGATATCTCATTTTTGCTGCAGTGTACTTCGTCTTCGGGCGGGCGCCTTCAATACTTGCTATCTGGATTTCGATGGCGGTCTATGGCACGTACTACGCCCTGACCCAGCCGGTGCTAAAAGCCCTGGTGGTGGAGACGGTGGCGCAACAGATCCGCGGTCGCGCCCTCGGCATCTACTTCTTTGCGACTAGCGTGGCCACGCTCGCGGCCAGCCTGATCACCGGGGAGTTGTGGAAGCACTGGGGAGCCGGCATGCCTTTCTACGTTTCGTCAGGACTGGCGCTCCTGTCCGGATTCATGTTGGCCGGCACGCCCGTACGGAGCAGATGTTGAGACGATTGGAACAGGAACACACCGCATTCGGATGTCTCACTGCACGCTAGCGCCCGTTGGTTGCCGCCTTTGGACTATCGTCAGATAGCAAATATCGTGTACGGCTTTGCCATCTTCGTTGATCTTGCACTGCTCGAGTTGAACCGGATTGCCACACAGGGCGCAGGAGGCGAGTCCCGCCGCCGTCGCGCCGGTCTCGCGTAGAGCAATGGTTTTCGCCAGTTCGATCGGTACCTGCTCGAAAATCGTTTTCCCGATCGACTTTTTCGGTTTGCGCATGCGATGCACCCCTCCTCGGCTATTAGGACCGTATCAAGCGGCGAGCGCTACGGGTCACATCTTTAACCTGGTGACCGGCAGGCATTAAGGAGCGCGGAAGGGCTCGGTCAACGCTCCAAGAGACCGCATTTGCGTCAGGCGGGCACCGTCGGCGCGATTAGAAAGTGCGTGAGTGTAGGGATCGTGTGTTGTGCTTGGCTCAATTGTTACGATAGGATACGATTACGTTACCTTAGTTTAACGCATCTACCCAAAAACAGAGGGGTTCTCCGATGGCTAGCCGTCGCGATCTGTCACCCATGAACTTCAAAACCATGCATGTACCCGATGTTCCGCAAGGACGCAACGGGAAGCACAAGCAGATAGTCACCCGCATCCTTTCCGACCTCGCGCGGGTGGAGCGAGGGATGGCTCTCAAGGTGCCTCTTGCTGCCCTGGCGGAGAGCAAGGAAAAGGTACGCTCGGCGCTGAACCGCGCCACCCGCAAAGCCGATCTCAACGTCGCCACCGCCAGTGACGAGGAGTTCCTGTACGTGTGGAATGAAAAGACTGCGGAATAGAATCAGCCGGCGGCGCGGGGTCTAGTGCTCCAGCAATAAAGAAAAAGCGCCGCTTGCGCTGCGATGGCGGCGCAGGTATCGAGCACCACGTCCTGCCAGCGGCCGGTGCGCGAGGGCAGAAAGCTCTGATGCCATTCGTCGATGCTGGCGACCAGCGCCGTTCCCAGCACCGCCAGGTTGGCCCACCGCAAAGCCCATTGCGCGGCGCTCACCTGCGGCAGGGTTTCACGCCACGCCCGGAACAACAAGATGCTGAGCAGGCCATAGCCAAAGACGTGGCCACCCTTGCGAATGAAGAAGTGAACCGGCTCGAAGCTCGCGTGACTGAGGCCGAACAGGAAATGCAGCAAAGGATAGAGCAGCCGTCCGGTGTTGTGGGCAGAGGCTAGTTCCGTCGATTCGATGGCGATGACAATCAGCCACAGGACCGCGGCGAGCCAGACTTTGAGAACTTCCTTGCGAACGGGCGTCAAGCGCGATCAGCCTTCGACCACACTATTCGATCGCATAGTTGGGAGCCTCGCGCGTGATCATGACGTCGTGCACGTGGCTTTCGCGCAGACCGGCGCCGCTGATGCGGACGAAACGCGTTTTCTGCAGCAGCTCGGGAACCGTCGAGCACCCGCAGTAGCCCATGCCCGATTTCAAGCCTCCCACCATCTGGTGCACGATCATGGCGACCGTGCCGCGGTAGGGAACGCGGCCCTCGATGCCTTCCGGAACCAGCTTGTCGAGGCGGTTCGACTCGCCGTCGGTCGAGGCGGCGGATGACTCGCCCTCGGTGCTTTGGAAGTAGCGTTCACTTGATCCCTGCGCCATGGCTCCGATGGATCCCATACCGCGATAGGACTTGAACGAGCGGCCTTGATAGAGAATCAGCTCGCCCGGACTCTCGTCGGTGCCGGCAAACAGCGAGCCGATCATGACCGCGCTGGCGCCCGCGGCGAGCGCCTTGGTGATGTCCCCCGAGTACTTGATGCCGCCGTCGGCGATCACGGGCACGCCGGCGTCCTTCGTAGCGCGATATGCCTCGGCGATGGCTGTGATCTGTGGGACACCCGCTCCGGTTACGACTCGCGTCGTGCAGATCGATCCCGGCCCGATACCGACCTTGATGCCGTCGGCCCCGGCGCGAGTGAGTTCACAGGCGCCGTCAAATGTGGCCACGTTGCCGGCCAGAAGTTCCACGTGCGGCAGTTTCGCTTTCACCTGCTTCACGGCATCGAGCACCTTCGTCGAATGGCCGTGCGCGCTGTCGACGGCGAGCACGTCGACCTTCGCTTCCGCCAGTTCCTGGGCGCGTTCGAGAAAATCTCCGGTTGCGCCGATGGCAGCTCCAACGCGCAAACGTCCCTGGGAATCCTTGGCAGCGTTGGGATACTTCAGTTTCTTCTGGATGTCCTTGACCGTGATCAGGCCCTTCAGAATGTATTTGTCGTCGACGACCAGCAGTTTCTCCACGCGGTGCTGGTGCAGGATCTTTTCCGCTTCTTCGAGTGTGGTGCCCACCGGCACGGTAATGAGGTTTTTCTTGGTCATCACGTTGTCGATGGGAATATCGAAGCGGGTTTCGAAGCGCAGATCGCGGTTAGTGAGGATGCCCACCAGCTTTCCGTTCTCGGTGATCGGGACGCCGGAGATTTTGTACTTGCGCATCACTTCAAGCGCGTCCGAGACCTTGTCGGTGGGATGCATGGTCACGGGGTCGACGATCATGCCGCTTTCCGAGCGTTTCACCTTGTCGACTTCGTTGGCCTGCTGCTCGATCGACAGGTTGCGATGAATGATGCCCAGCCCGCCCTGCTGCGCCAGCGCGATCGCCATATGAGATTCGGTGACAGTATCCATGGCGGCGCTCACGATCGGAATGTTCAGCGTGATGTTGCGCGTGAGGTGGGTCTGCGTGCTGGCCTGCGCCGGGATCACATCGGAGCGCGCGGGCAGAAGGAGGACGTCATCAAAGGTGAGAGCTTCGGGAACGGGAAAATGAATCATAAGTTTTCGAGATTCGCCCAGCTGTGCGGGTGATGCTTCATTGTAGAGAGCGCCGGAAGATCAGGCAAATGGACAGTGGAGAACACGACGTACCTGCACGCTCGTCATTTCGACGCACGTTATTTCGACGGAGCGGTCTGATTCTTGTGGATCTGGTCGAGCAGTGCCTGGAAGCGCGGGTCTTTTTGCAGCGGCTTCAGATTGTCGTCGGCGGTCAGTTGATCCGCGTCGGAGAAGCCGAGTTTGACGGTTTGTTCGAGGTGATCTAGTGCTGCGTCGTTCCGGCCGAGGACGGCCAGGGCATCGGCATATTGGTAGTTGGCATCCATCAGCGCGCTGCCCTCCGACTTCGAGGCCAGTTGCAGCAGTTTCTCGAACATCGCAATGGTTTCGTCCGTCTTCTTCTCAAACGCCAGGGTCCCGGCCAGGTTGGTCATAGTGCGCTGCGTATTTGGGCTCGTGGGGCCTAACGTTCGCATGTCAATCGCCAAAGCTTCGCGCAGCAACTTCTCCGATTCCGACAGTTTCTTCTCCATGCCTAAGGTGACCGCCAGGTCGCTCATGGAATCGAGAGCGTCCGGACTTTCGGGCCCCTGCGTCTTGCGCGTGCGCTCCAGGAGGTCACGCTGAATGGCCTCAGCCTCGGAGTAGTGCCCTTCCAGTTGCAGGTTGTAGGCGAGATTGGAGAGCGCGGCCGTGGTATTGGGGTGGTCGGGACCGAGCACGCGAGTCGATGCCGTGAACGAGTCGCGAAACAGTCTCTCGGCCTCCGCATAGCGCCCTTCCGCCTGCAACACGATTGCGAGATTGGTCATGCTCCAGAGCGTGCCTGGGTGGTCCGGTCCCAGTGCGTGTTGTTCGAGCGCCAGGGTTTCTCTGCCCTGTTTTTCCGCGTCGGCCCAGCGGTGCTGGTCGGCTAGGTTCTTGGAAAGGCTGCGCATGGAGCGCAGGGTCGCTCCGTCCTGTGGACCCAGGGTTCGCTGCTGGCTGGCGATGGTGTGGCGGATCAGGCTCTCCGCTTCGGCGAACTTTCCCTCTTGCGTGAGAGTATCGGTCAGGTAACTCTCGGCGAGCAGGGTATCGGCGTTGTCCGCGCCGAGCGCTCTTTGTTCGCCGTTCAGCGCCTCGCGGAGTATCTTCTCCGAGTCGGCATAGCGTCCCAGAGATTCATACGTCACGCCGAGGAACGCCATGGATTGCAGGGTTTCCGGGTTCTCCGCTCCGAGCGCGTGGGTTTGAATATTCACGGCGTGCTCCAGCAGCGTGCGCGCCTGATCGTAGAGTGCGAGCCCGCGATAGGTGACGCCCATGGTCTGCATCAGGCGCGCCTGCACCACCGGGTCCTGGCCGAGGCCCTGCTCGATCTGCGTCGACGCCTTATCGAGCAGCTCGCGCGCAGTGACGCTGTTTCCCCGCGACTCGGTCGGATCCGAGACGCTGAAGATGTGCGTCATGAAGTCGGAGACCCGTTTTGAGGTTTCGGCTTCGCGCCTGGCGCGGTTGCGCTCAATGGTCATGCTCACGGCGAAGCCAACAATCAGCAGCAGCAACGCAGCCGAAAATACGACCACGAGCCGGTTGCGGCGCACAAACTTACGCGTGAGATAGGCAACGCTGGGCGGCCGGGCCGCGATGGGCTCGTCGCGCAAATAGCGCGAAAGGTCAGCGGCGAACTCGGCCGGCGAACTGTAGCGTCGATCCCGCTCGCGCTCCAGCGCCTTGAGCGTGATCCAGTCGAGATCACCGCGCAGTTGGCTGACCAGCTTGTGTTGCTCCATGCCGGTTTTCTGCGCCGCTCCGGTGGTATCGGTGCTGACGCGGGTGCTGGGGCGCTGCGGGTCCTCCTCATGCAGTTGGCGCAACACTTCGTGCAGCGGCTTCGTCTTCCACTTTCGCGGATCAAACGGCAGGGTTGCAGTCAGCAGTTCGTAGAGAACCACGCCCAGCGAGTACACGTCGGTGCGCGTATCGATATCGAGAATGCCGGGGTCAGCCTGCTCGGGGCTCATGTAGCCCGGCGTGCCGATCATGCCGCCGGCGCTGGTCAGCATGTCGAGCGTCGCGTCTTCGTCGGCCACGCTGCTCGGCGTGGCCTTGGCAATGCCGAAGTCGATGATGCGCGGCACCGGCTTGCCGTCGACTTCCGTGACCAGAATGTTCGAGGGCTTGAGGTCGCGGTGCATGATCGCCTTCTGGTGGGCATGCTGCACGCCTTCGCAGACCTTGATCATCAGCTCGATGCGCTCGCGCGGTCCGAGATGCTTCTGGTTGCAGTACTGGGTGATGGGCAGGCCGGAGACATATTCCATCACGAAGTAGGGCTGACCGTCGGTTGTAGAACCGGCGTCGAAAACCTTGGCAATCGCCGGATGATTCATGATGGCCAGCGTCTGCCGCTCGAGATCGAAGCGCAGCATTGCTTGTTCGCTGAAGCGCCCGGCCTTCACGACTTTGATCGCAACCTGGCGCTTTACCGGTGACGACTGCTCGGCCAGCCAGACCGAGCCCATGCCGCCTTCACCGATCTTCTGGAGCAGACGGTAGGGCCCGATCGCACCCAGGCTGCGCTCGACTGCTGGCGAGGGCGTACCGGGCGAGAGCGTAGTGGCATCGGAGTCGGGAGGAGTCTGCAACGTTTGCGCATCAGGAGAAGCTGGCTTCGCAGAATCGTTCACTCAGACCCTCAATTACACAGCCAAACGTAGGACACCAAGAGTACACCTAGCGGGCAAGTCTGCTTCTCCATTCGGCTTAGGGCAGGTTGTCCGGCGGCGGTTTGTCTTTTTCCCCTCCACGGGCGTATATTAGGGTACTGAGAACTGCTGTGTACCGGCATTTGGCGAAGCACACCAGTGGGCGCAAGCCCACTTTTTAGTTGAACCCGCGGTCGTGACTGCCATCGCCTGTAAGCTACTGCATTCATGGCGTTTGACGTTGCACGTGTGCGGGAAATTGCGGACCGCGTGGCGGCCTCGAGCGGACTCGAGGTGATTGAGGTGGAGTTTCTCGGCGGGGGCAAGGCGGGAATGTTGCGGGTGTTTCTGGACAAGCCCGCTTCGGGAGCCAGCCCTCTGGGCGGAGTGACGCACGCAGACTGCGCCAACTTCAGTCGAGAGTTTGGCACGATTCTCGATGTTGAAGATGTGATGCCCGGCTCGTACACGCTGGAAGTTTCGTCGCCGGGGCTGGATCGCAAGCTGATAAAGGCGTCGGATTTCCAGCGCTTTACCGGAAGCCGCGTGAAGCTGACAACGCGCCAGCCGGTGAATAACAACCGGCACTTCGAGGGCCGGCTGGAAAGTTTTGACGATGGCCGTCTGACGCTGGACTTGAGCGTAGCCAGCCACAAGTCGCGCAAGAAGATGGGCGCGGCGGCCGGGCAGAAGATTGAGATCGAGTTCGCCAACGTGGAGAAGGCGAATTTAGTGCCGGAGATTTAGAGGGATTGAGTAATTGGGCAATTTGGTAATTGAGAAATTGAAAATCATCGCGTACGAACTGTGCTCAGGGTTTCAATTTCCAAATTACTGAATTACCCAATTACGCAATTGTTTTCTTATGGCTAGCGAGCTCTACAACATCATCGAAGGCGTAAGCCGGGAAAAGGGAATTGATCCGCAGATTGTAGTCAGCGCGGTGGAAGACGCCATTGTCATGGCCACGCGCAAATACTACAAGTCGCAGGAGAATCTGCGCGCCAAGCTGGATAAGGAAACCGGCAAGATCAACGCCTTCGCGGTGAAAACCGTGGTCGAGAGTCCCGAGCAGGTGGAGGATCCCAACCTCCAGATCACGCTGGAAGAGGCGCGCAAGACGGATCCCAACCTGGAAATTGGAGGCGAACTGCTGATTCCGCGGGTGACGGAGGGGATCCTCGGCCGAATCTCGGCGCAGCTGGCCAAGCAGGTCATCTTCCAGAAAGTGCGCGAGGCCGAGCGCGACACGGTTTACAACGAATACATCGGCCGCGTCGGCGAGATCGTCAACGCGACGGTGAAGCGGGTCGAGGGCCCCGATGTGATTTTCGACATCGGCAAGGCGGAAGCGCGCATGCCCCGCAAGGAGCAATCGAGGCTGGAATCGTTCGCCATCGGCGAGCGGGTGCGCGTGGTGATTGCCCGCGTCGAAAAAGCTTCGAAAGGCCCGGGCGTGGTGGTTTCGCGGGCCGCGCCTGACTTGGTTCAGCATCTGTTCCAGACCGAAGTCCCGGAAATTTATGACGGCACCGTGGTGATCCGCGCGATTGCCCGCGAGGCGGGCGAGCGCACCAAGATCGCGGTCATGTCGAAGGACAAGGATGTGGACGCGGTGGGCGCGTGCGTGGGCATGAAAGGCATGCGGGTGCAGTCGATTATCCGCGAACTGCGCGGCGAGAAAATCGACATCATCGAGTATCACGAAGATGCCGTCACGTTCGCAGAGAAAGCGTTGCAGCCGGCCAAGGTGAGCCGGGTAACCGTAGTCGACAGCGGCGAGAAGCATCTCGAAGTTGTGGTCGATGACAGCCAGCTCTCTCTCGCGATCGGCAAGAAGGGGCAGAACGTTCGCCTCGCGGCCAAGCTGCTTGGCTGGAAGATTGACATCAAGAGCGAGGAAGAAAAGCGCCAGGAAGTCGAGCAGCAGATGGCCGCGATGGCGCCGCCAGTCACCACTCCGCTCGAAAACGTGTCCGGTCTGGGCGAGGGGCTGGTGGAGAAGCTCAAGGCTGCGGGCGTGACCACCGTGGAATCTCTCGCTGATATGACGCCTGAGCAACTGGAGGCCATTGAGGGTATCGGTCCCAAGACGGTGGAAAAAATCAGCCTCGCGGTGAATAATTACTTCGCCAGCCTGGAGCCAGGCGAGGCGGCGGTGGAAGGTGAAGCGCCGGCGGAGGGCGCCGAAGGCGAACTCCCATCTGAGGTTGCCAGTGAAGTTCCTGGAGAAGCGATCGTGACGGACGCTGCTGCGGAAATCGAACAGTCTCCAGTGCCGGCGGATGCAGCTCCTGAAGGTGAAGCGGCTTCGGGCGAAAAAAAAGAAGAGCATGAGCTGCAGGACGGCTCTGCTCCCCAAACAACCGAATAGTCATGGCGCGCGAAGATTCATGCGACCGCGTGCGAGTACGACAAATTAACTCCGTGAGGCCGAAATGAAGACCTAAGCACAACGCGGAGTAGAAGAAAGGCCGGATGAGCAAGGTTCGAATCAACGATCTCGCCAGAGAGCTGGAAGTGAAGAGCAAGGCCATTCTCGACGTGCTGGCGCTCGTCGGGGTGACCGAGAAAAAGACCCACTCCAGTTCCCTGGAGGAGCACGAGGCGGAGAAGGTGCGGGCCCACATCCGCGGCTCCGCTGAGGCGGCGGGTTCGGCCGCCCGGGCCGCGAAGCCTTTGCGGGGCGAAGAAGAAATTAAGACCAAGATTGACCTGTCGCACATCTCCCATCCGGGAGACGTACTCAAAGCTATATTGCAACAGAAGGAAACGGTAGCGCCGCCGGCGCGCCCCGCAGTTCCGCCGGTGGCCGCGAAACCGGTCGTCGCGCCACCAGTGGCGAAGCCGGCTATCTCTCCTGCAGCGGCGGTTGTACCCCCTGTTCCTGCGCGCCCGGTTGTGTCTCCAGCAGCGGACAAACCTGCGGCTGAAGTTTCGCCAAAACCTCCCGTTACTGCGCCGGTTCGCCCGACGCCGCCTCCGGCGGCAGTAGTCGCGCCGCCCTCTCCGGCAACGCCATCAGTCTCCGCTTCGGCTGTGCAGCAGACTCCGGTTGCTTCGCGTTCGGCTGCACCACCAGCGGCAGCAGCGCCATCGCCGCCCGCGCCGCGCATGATCGTGCCGCAGACCGGGCCGCGTCCGGTATACAAAGCTCCGCCGCCACGTCCGGTTGTGCCGGCTGCGCAGGCGGGAGCGCCCGCGGCCGGAGCCGTGCGTCCTGCCCCGGGACGTCCCGTGCCCGGACAACCGATTTTTCAGCGCCCGCGGCCGGCAGCACCGGGGGCAGGCGCGCCGCGTCCGCTGCGTCCTGGCGAACGCCGCCCGATGCACCCTACGCGCTCTTCTCCAACCGGTACTCGTCCCATCGGGGTCGGTCCGGGCCTGCCGCCTCCCGGACCGGTTCGTCCCGGCAGCCGTCCAGGCGCCCCGGCGCGCCGGCCCGGCCAGCGCTATATTCCGCGTGGCGTAAAAGAAGGGCCGATGAAGGGCTACGTTCCGCCGCCCCGCATGGTGGTATCGAACGAGCCCCAGCCCATCACGCGCAACATCACCATCACTGAAGGCATCAGCGTGAAGGACCTGGCAGAGAAGCTCGACATTCGCGCCAAGGACCTGATCTCGCGCCTGCTGGCGCGCGGCGTTTTTGCCACCATTAATCAGACGCTCGATGCTGAACTGGCCAGCGAGATGGCGCGCTTCTTCGGCGCCGAGACGAACGTGATTACTTTCGAAGAGCAGACCGCCAAAGACATTGACGCGGCTGCCGCAAGCGGTGAGGAATCCGCCATCGAAGTCACGCCCCGTCCCCCCGTGGTCACGATCATGGGCCATGTCGACCACGGCAAGACAACCCTGCTGGACTCAATTCGCCTCACCAACGTCGCCGAAGGTGAAGCGGGGGGCATTACGCAGCACATCGGTGCTTACAAGGTCCGCATTACCGACCAGGAATCTCCCGCCTTCGGGCGCGAAATTGTTTTCCTCGACACGCCGGGTCACGAGGCATTTACGCGCATGCGTTCCCGTGGGGCCAAGGCGACCGATATCGTGGTGCTGGTGGTCGCGGCCGATGACGGCGTGATGCCGCAAACCCTGGAAGCTATCGATCACGCCCACGCAGCCGAGGTTCCGATCATCGTCGCCGTGAACAAGATCGATAAGCCGGAAGCTCTGCCCGACCGCGTCAAGAAGCAACTGGCCGATCGCGGCCTGATGCCGGAAGATTGGGGCGGCAAAACCGTTTTTGTCGATGTATCGGCAAAGAAGAAAACGAATCTGAACCTGCTGATGGAAATGATCTGCCTGGTGGCCGATCTGGCGGAGCTCAAAGCGACTCCGGAACGCGCTGCTACCGGAGTCGTGCTCGAAGCCAAACTCGATCGGGGTCGTGGACCAGTGGCCACGGTGCTGGTGCAGAATGGCACCCTCAACGCCGGGGACAATTTTGTAGTGGGCAACGTCTACGGCAAAGTTCGCGCCATGTTCGACGATCGCGGAGCCGGGCTGGACTCTGCTCCTCCGTCAACCCCGGTTGAAATTCTGGGCATGGAAGGCCTGCCTCAGGCGGGCGACCAATTTGTCGTGGTGGCCGATCGCGACAAGGCCCGCGGCATCTCCGAATACCGCGAGCAGAAGGCCCGCGAAGCGGCCTTGGCCAAGAGTTCGCGCGTATCGCTGGAAGGATTGGCCGAGCAGATCAAGACGGCCGGCACCAAGGAACTGAACATCATCCTCAAGGGCGACGTCCACGGATCGGTCGAAGTGCTGAGCGATCTGCTCTCAAAGCTCTCGAACGACAAGGTGCGTTTGAAGCTGCTGCGCTCGGGCGTCGGGGCGATCACGGAAACCGACGTGCTGCTGGCTTCTGCGTCGAACGCCATCATCATCGGCTTCAACGTGCGGCCGGAGCGCAAGGCGCAGGAACTGGCCGAGCAGGAAGAAGTCGACATCCGTCTGCATTCGATCATTTACGAACTGCAGGACGAGATCAAGCGCGCCATGAGCGGCCTGCTTGAGCCCACGATCAAAGAGACCTACCAGGGGCGCGCCCAGGTGCTGGAGACGTTCCGCATCCCGAAAGTCGGGACGATTGCCGGCTGCCGCGTAACCGACGGCCTGCTCAAGCGCGACTCCGAAGTGCGCCTGCTGCGCGACAACGTGGTCGTATTCAAAGGCAAGGTTGGATCGCTGCGCCGTTTCAAAGACGATGCCAAAGAAGTGCACAACGGCATGGAGTGCGGCGTTTCGATCGCGAACTACGGCGACGTCAAGATCGGTGACGTGATCGAGGCCTTCGCGACGGAGAGAATCGCGGCGGAAGTCATCGCGTAAGAGCGGGGGCTAGTGGCTAGGGATTGGAGGCTAGGCTTTCTGATCCCTAGCCTCTAGCCCCTAGTCCCTCCATGATTGCCTTCCTCACCCTCGAACTCCACATCGAAGCCGCGCAATCGCTCAAAGATCGGCGCCAGGTGGTGCGCAGTGTAAAAGACCGTCTGCGAGCGGCGTTCAACGTGTCGGTCGCTGAGCTTGATGCAGGCGGTCTTTGGAATCGCGCCACCATCGGGGTCGTCAGCATCTCCGATTCGCGCGACTACCTTGACGGCTTGATGAAGAAAGTGGAACGGCAGGCCGCCCGCATTGCCAACAATCGCGGAGCCGATCTGGCAGATTCGTTTCTTGAATACTTCTAGGTTTCGGCGCAGATCGGCTGAAAAACGCAACAGCGCTTAACACCCTGTTACCTCCGTTACTTACCGCTCATGGGCCAAAGCACGCGACAATAGCGCAGCAGGGGTACGCCGATCCCCAACATTTGCACGCTCTTTTCTGATATTCTCATGCGTTTTACTTCGAGGAGCGTGCAGTGGAAAAGCGCGGGGCGCAGCATCATCGCGGACGTTTGGGCGAGGCCCTGCGCGAAGAACTGGAGACACTGGTCGAGGGCGAACTCGGTGATCCGCGCATCGGCTTGGTCCGTGTGACCGGCGTGCATCTGGCCGAGGACGGGCGTTCGGCGCAGGTTCTGGTCGACGTCGAAGGCGATGACGATGAGGCCGAGCGAAGTATGCAAGGTCTTGACGCCGCTAAAGTGTACATCCGGCGTGAGCTGGCGGGCCGGTTGCGATTGCGGCGGTCGCCGGAATTGATTTTTCGGCTCGACCGCGCCGAGCGTGAAAACGCGCGTGTAGAAGAATTGTTAACCCGGGCAAAAAAGCGCAGCAAAGCCCGGGTTGATCCGTCAAAGGCGAGCAGTGGAAAGAACGCATAATATCCTCGAGGATGTGCTCCGGCAGATCGGGCAGCGCGAACGCTTCGTGCTGACGTCACACGCCCGGCCCGACGGCGATGCTGTCGGCTCGGCGCTGGCCTGCTGCCAGGTTCTGCGCTCCATGGGCAAGCAGGCCGATGTCGTCTTGCACGATGGCGTTCCACGCATCTATCGTTCGCTTCCATTCGCCGATCAGGTGGTGCAGTCGAATCGGGTGACGGGCGGCTACGAGGCTGCCATTATTCTCGAATGCGACAGCATTCATCGCACGCGGCTGGAAGGGCTGGAGGACCGGTTTCTCATCAGCATTGATCACCATGTCAGCGGACGGCCTTTTGCTCACGTGAACTGGATCGATCCTCACGCTGTAGCGACCGCCGAGATGGTCTTCCGCTTGGCGCGTGAGGCGAGTGTGAAGTTTTCTCCCGACATTGCAACCTGTCTGTACACGGCCCTGATGACCGACACCGGATCGTTCATGTTTCAGGGAACAAATGAGAATACCTTCGCGCTGGCGCGCGAGCTCGTGCTGGCAGGAGCCGATCCGGCCCATTGCGCGCGAGGCATTTATTTTGCGCATTCGATCGCCAAGATTCGCTTGCTCGGCGAGGCGCTGCGCAATCTCCAGGTGGAAGGGCACATCGGCTACGTCTGGGTGACGCAAAAGCAGATGGAGCGCTGCGCGGCAAAAGAAGAAGACTGCGAAGGTCTGGTGAACTACGTTCTCTCCATCGGCGGAGTCGAGGTGGCGGCGTTCTTCCGCGAGCTGCCCGACGGACGATACCGCGTCAGCCTGCGGAGCAAGGGAAAACTCGACGTGGCGCAGGTGGCCGAAAGCTTTGGCGGCGGAGGCCACGAATGCGCCAGCGGCTGCTCACTCGACGGCCCGCTTGCCGAGGCGGTGCGCCAGGTGCTAGTGCAGCTTCGCCGAGGACCTTCCGTACAATAAGAAGTCTGATTGCCGATTGCCGATTTTCGATTTCCGAATAAAGACCTGTGAGTCGGCGGCAGTTGTTCTTCAATCGGCAATCGCAAATCGAAAATCGCAAATCGTCAATTTCCCTCATGACCCTGCGGACTCGAACAGACATCCTGCTGATCGCCGGTTTCTGCGGGTTTCTCTACTTCTACGGCGCCGGACAGTTCGGGCTGATCGGGGCCGACGAGCCGCGCTACGCGCAAGTGGCGCGCGAAATGCTCGACCGCCATGACTGGATCACTCCTACGCTTTGCGGGCATCCGTGGCTGGAAAAGCCACCGCTCTATTACTGGCAGGCGATTCTGGCCTACGCGGTGCTCGGTGTCAGCGATACTGCTGCCCGTCTCCCCTCGGCCGTCGACGCCACGCTCCTGGTCGTTGCCGTCTACCTCTTCTTTCGCCGGTTTCGCCGCGGAGTGGAAGTGGATGCTGCGCTGATCACGGCTTCGTGCGCGGGAGTCATCGGATATTCCCGCGCAGCCTCGATGGACATGGCTCTGACCGTAGCCTTCGCTGTAGGGATCCTGGCGTGGTGGGCCTGGCGGGAGAGTGACTGCCGAAGCTATCTCGCGCTCTTTTACGCCTGCATGGCACTGGGCGTGCTGGCCAAGGGCCCGGTGGCGCCGCTGCTCGGGGCGATCATCGTCGTGTTGTTTGCCGCGATGGTGCGTGAGCTGCGGCTTGTGGTCAGAACGCTGTGGCTGCCAGGAATTCTCCTGTTCTGCGCGATCGCACTGCCGTGGTACATCGCAGTGCAGCTGCGCAATCCGCAGTTTTTCCGCGAATTCATTCTGCAGCACAATCTCGCACGCTTCTCGACCGACCTTTACCACCATCGCGAGCCGTTCTGGTATTACCTGCCGGTCACGCTGCTCGCGCTGCTGCCCTGGCCGGTCTTCGTGATCGCGGCTTTCGTCCGCCCGCTGCGGACCTGGTGGGCGGAGCGTAAATCTGGCTCGGCCGCGCCCAATCTCGAGTTGCAGTTCAACTTGTTTGCGTGCTGCTGGCTGGTCGTGCCAGTCCTGTTCTTCTCGATTTCGCAGTCGAAGCTTCCGGGCTATATTCTTCCCGCGATACCTGCGGGGCCGGTGCTGCTGGCGGAGTATCTGCGGCGGGAGTTTGAGTATGAGGGGCCGGCGCCGAAATGGGTCGCCGTGTTGCATGCGCTCGTGGCAGCAGCACCAATCGTTCCAGCGACACTGGCCGCTTACCTGATCACGCAGCATCGGCTGCCCTCAGGGCGTCCCATGCTGCTGGCCGTGGGCGTCGCGCTCCTGCTCTGCGCCGGCATAGCCGTTACCTTGGTCAGCCGCCTGGGCCTGCGCATGCTGCGCTTCGTTACGCTGATACCGGTGGTGCTGGCAGTCGCAGCCGTCCTCAAGCTGGGAGCTACTTCGATCGACCAGCAGCTTTCGGCACGGCCTCTGGCCCGGGAGCTCGTCCGCCTCGAGACGCATCGCTTGCCGTTGGCCGTTTGCGGGACATCGCGCGAACTGGAATTCGGTCTGGCGTTCTATCGCAATCAGACGATCGCGCGCTACGAATCCGGCGCGGTTCCGCTGGGAGAACATCTGCTCGTCGCGCCCCCAAATTGGAAGGCGGATATCGCATCCCGAACCGTGGGCCGGCGTGTGTCGTTCCTCGGGCACTATGCAGCACAGGATGTGGACTACTATTGGGTCTCGTCAGCGGGTGCGAAGCGGTAGCAAGTCGGAGGCGCCAGCACGTATCGTCTGCCGTCTACCCCTCGGTGATTGCCAGCGTTTCCAATTCCGGGCGCGGAGGTGCGGCTGCCAATTCGGTATTTCCGTACTCGAATCCCTTTTCGAACGCTTTCAGGTTCAGCTCGCGGAAGTTCGGCGGGACCGAGTCGGCCACGGATTTGCGCACCGCGTCGGCATCGAGCAGTTTCGTCACTGCGGTAAAGAACCCCACCATCACCGAGTTCAATACCATGCGCTTGCCTAATTCTTCGGCGAAGCGCGTGGCCGGTATTGCGTAGACCTTGGGGTCGCCTTTGAGATCGGCGACGCGAACCAGATCTTCCTCAATGATGAGCGTTCCGCCGGGCTTCAGCTCGTGCGCGAAGCGGTTGTAGGCCTCCTGCGACATGATCACCATGATGTCGGGCTGGGTCGTGTAGGGATACAGTACAGGCGAGTCCGAGATCACTAACTGCGCGCTGCACGCGCCGCCGCGCGCTTCCGGGCCGAAATTCTGCGTCATGGTGGCGAATCCATTTTCGTAGATCGACGCCGCCTTGCCCAACACGATAGCCGAAAGAATAACCCCCTGGCCGCCAAATCCCGCCACTCGAATCTCGGTCAGTCGCATACGCACTCCAATTCCGGTTGCTCCGGATCTGCCATTTCCACGTAGCGCTCGCCCAGTGATTCGACGTACTGCGCGCGCATCATGGTTTGATAGTCGGGGCGGTCGCGGTCGACGAACTTCCCGACCACGATTTCGCCGTTCAGCGTGAGGCCGACCTCGCCGGTGGGCGCGCCGTTTTTCACCTTACTCTTCTCTTTGTAGTACTTCATGGTGTCGAGGCCGTCACCCATCTTGTTGCGCCGCTGGTAGAGCGTGGGACAGGGCGAAATGACTTCGATGAAGGAGAATCCCTTCTTGGCGAATGCTTCGCTGATCGACCGCGCCAGTTGCCGCACGTGGAAAGTCGTCCAG
This sequence comes from Candidatus Sulfotelmatobacter sp., assembly GCA_035266285.1. Lineage (GTDB taxonomy): Bacteria > Acidobacteriota > Terriglobia > Terriglobales > Acidobacteriaceae > Sulfotelmatobacter. The sequence continues at coordinate 13,114 of DATFNR010000034.1, read as the reverse complement.
CGGGCGACGTAGACCGCGCCTGCAGCCTCTACCAGATGCGGCAAGTTGAACGCCGGCTCGAACGTGCCGTAAGGATTGGTTGAAGTGGTGGCGTGGCCTGGAGTTGTAGGCGCGGTTTGGCCGCCCGTCATCGCGTAAATCAAGTTGTTGACGCAGATGACTTTGATGTCCAGATTGCGGCGCGCGGCGTGAATCAGGTGATTGCCTCCGATCGCCGAGAGATCTCCGTCACCCGAGTAGACGACAACATTGAGCTTGGGATTCGCCAGCTTCAGGCCGGTGGCAAAGGGAATCGCGCGCCCGTGCGTGGTGTGGAACGAATCGAGCTTCACATAACCCGCGACGCGGCCCGTGCAGCCGATGCCTGAAACCAGAGCAAGCGAGTTCAGATCGATCTTCGACTCGATCAGCGCGCGCGCGAACGAGTTCACCGTAGTGCCGATGCCGCATCCCGGGCACCAGATGTGCGGCATGCGGTCGCTGCGCAGGAACGGCTCGACTGGATTGATGGTGTCGTCTAGAACGTTCAGCATCGGCTTGCCTCCACGATGGCGTTCAGGATTTCGTCCGGGTTGTGGACTCCGCCTCCGGCATGCGATACAGCGATGGTCTTCGCTTTGCCGCTGGCGGCGCGCTCGACCTCGCGCACCATCTGCCCCAGGTTAAGTTCCGGCACGACGAACGCTTTGATGTGCGCGGCCACATCCGCAATCTTTTTCTCGGGGAAAGGCCACGCCGTGATGAGGCGTAACTTTCCAACTTTTAATCCGCGCTCACGCGCCGCGTCGATCGCCCGCTGCGCCACTCGAGACGTGATGCCGTAGGAAACTACCACGACGTCCGCGTCCTCAAGCCGGTCCTCTTCAAACAGGCAGATGCGGTCGGCGGCGGTGCGAATCTTGTTCTGCAGACGCTTCACCAGCTTGTCCTGCACGGCCGGCGTCATGTTGGGATAGCCGCGTTCGTCGTGGGTCAAGCCAGTAATGTGAAACTTGTAGCCCTCGCCGGCGTGCGCCATTTCCGGCACCATGTCGCCGTTGGTCTGGTAGGGAAGGTAGTCTTCTATGGACTTGCGGGTGTGCTTGCGCGGCACGACTTCGATCTGATCGGCCGGAGGAATCACGACTTTCTCGGTCATGTGTCCCACGACTTCGTCCATCATGAACATCACTGGGACGCGGAATTCTTCGGCCAGGTTGAAAGCCTTGATGGTCAAATCGAAGCACTCCTGAGGCGAGTTCGGGCAGAGCGCGATGATTTCGTAGTCGCCGTGCGATCCCCAGCGCGCCTGCATCATGTCGGCCTGCGCAGGAAGCGTGGGCAGCCCGGTGGATGGTCCGCCACGCTGCACGTCGACGAAAACGCAGGGCGTTTCGGTCATGGCCGCGTAGCCGATGTGCTCCATCATCAGCGAAAAGCCCGGACCGGAGGTCACCGTAAACGCCTTGGCCCCGCCCCACACGCCGCCCTGCAGGGCGATCGAGGCGGCCAGTTCGTCTTCCATTTGGATGAAGCATCCGCCGACGGTTGGCACGCGCGCGGCGAAACGTTCGACCACTTCAGTCGAAGGCGTGATGGGGTATCCGGCGGCGAATCTCGCTCCGGCAGCCAGCGCGCCTTCACAGCAGGCGTGGTCGCCGTCAAGAAAATGTGTGCCGGTAAGCACACCGTGTGGGTCGGCTTTCATTGCTCACCTCCGGCGGCCTTCTGCGACTTTGCTTCGGCAGCCTTGGCTTCCGCGATCTTCGCTTCTGCGACCTTGGTTCCATAGATTGCAAAATCAGGGCAGTACATGCCGCACAGATCGCAGCCGCTGCATTTTTCCGGATGCACCACATGCGGCGGATGATAGCCCTTGGAGTTGAAAGCGGAAGAGAGCGCCAGCACGTGCGTGGGACAGAACTCCACGCAGAAGCCGCACGCCTTGCAGCGCTCAACGACGATGGAAACGCGTCCTTTTGCCACCTGGTCCCCCAGCTAAGGAGTAACAAGCACTCCGGATAACCAACGCAGGATGTGATTATGCCGGGAACACTGGACCGTGCGGTGTGACCACCATCACAAAGCAAAGTGAGGACGAGCACGATGGGGATGACGTGAATCAGTGCCATAAGTCACTGCAGCATAAGGGCTTACACGTCCTAAGTGGCATGAGAGCCGGCCTGCCTCTAGCGCCTCGATCTCTTCCGTGGTGACGGAGATCACGCGGAACGCCCCCGTTCGGATCAAGCTCCGATCGAGGTCGCCTTACCTTTCGTGGTGTTACATGCGCGTGTTCCTCTGGTTTGCCTCTCTCCAGCGAACCCACTACACTCGGAGTTTTGCCGCGACGCTTGTGCACCCGCGCGCGCTGCCGCTGCAGCCGTTTCGGAGCCTCATTTGGAGATTCTCGACCTCAGGCACTTTTCCTCCGTCGACCTGCGCCCCTTACTGGATGATGAGGCGCAGCTATGGGGTCGCGTGCTCTCCTGGGACTACTCCGGCTCGGCGGAAATGATTCTTCGCTACGTGGATGCCAAAATCCTTCCAGGTTATGCCGCGGTCGAACGCGGCCGCGTCTTCGGCTACTCGTTTTTTGTGTATGAGGGCAGCAAGGGAGTGATTGGCGATCTCTACGTCACCAACGGCGCACGCCTTCCCGACGCTCGTGACGTGGAACTGCGCCTGCTGACGCATGTCATTGAGACCCTGCAGCAGTCTCCAGGAATTCATCGCGTGGAGGCGCAGCTGCTGGCGCATGAGGCTAAAGCCGTGGCCCGACCGTTTCTGGAGACCGGTTTCCAGCGGCATCCGCGGCTGTTCATGGTGCTGGAGCTGGAGAAGGCGGCGGCTGAGAAGTCTGCCATCCACCCTGATGTAGAAATCCGGCCCTGGACCGACGCCGACTACCAGCCCTCGGCTGCCGTTATCACCGCGGCCTACCGTGGCCATGTGGACGCGCAGATCAACGACCAATACCACACCCTCAGCGGATCGCTGCGTTTTCTGAACAATATCGTGCGTTTTCCGGGATGCGGCGTGTTTGACACCGAGTCGTCGTTCGTAGCCGTCGACCGCCGCGCGAAAACTCTGATCGGGCTGATTCTTTGCTCGCGCGTGCGCTGCGACGTGGGCCACGTGACCCAGGTATGCGTTTTGCCGGAATACCGCTCGCGCCGGATTGGCGAATCCCTCATGGGGGCGACGACGTTGAATTTGAAGAAGAGGAATTTTTCGCTGTTGTCGCTGACCGTGACCGAGGCCAACGCTCGCGCCGTGACGCTCTACCGCCGATTGAATTTTGACACGAAGCGGGTCTTTGATGCGTTTGTGTGGGGAGGGTGAAAGCTTCTAGCTACTACTCCTAGCCAAGCACAAGCCGCTAGAGATGCTGTGCAGCTCTTGCTGAGGCGCGTCATTTAAGGGCGCGTTCTTTTCTCATGCTGAGTGCGGTAAGACTCAGAGCGCAGAGGCGATTGAGGCTCAGGAAGAGAGCGAGCGAACCCAGCTAGCAGCTAGACGCTACCTTTTCAGCACCCACATCGCCCATCCTGCCACAATGAGGCCACCCAAAAACATGGCGAAGCAATACGCGCCGTAACGGATCATGTCGCGAGTATTTTCACGATGAGTGATGCCGAAAACGATGGACGCAAACAGGGCGAACACCGCTGCCGCGCTAAAATGAGAGAGAGTGATGGTCACTGCTTTTTTCCAATTGCGATGTGATACGCGTCCGCGACCGAGATGAAATTCAGCAATCCGGCCACGATCATGAACTTGGTTCCATAGTCTGCCGTGGCGAAGGCAATCGCTCCCTGTCCCCAATCCATGGCCAGGGTCACGATGTAGAGGCCGCCCGCACCGAGATCACCGATGAAGCCAAGAATGTCGAGGATGTCGCCGCCGTTCGCTTTGTAAATTCGGCCCTGCATGGCGAGGCCCAGCAGGAACATCGTCACGATCGACACGAACAGCAGGCCGCCGCGGATCCAGCGCTTCTGGATCATGTGGCCGGCGCCGGGAATCAGCCAGCCTATGGCCGGCGCGAGCACACTCATCAGGCTTATCTGCTCGCCCTGCTCGATTTTTGCTTTTTCTGCCGTGGAGTTTGCCATTCAGATGGTCACTATCTCGCGTTGGATTTTCCCCGTCACTTCCGCCGACTTTGCCCGCACCAGCACATTGACCTCAGTGCGCACGCCAAACTCGGGCAGATAAATGCCGGGTTCGATGGAGAAGCAGGAGTTGGAAAGAATCTGCCGCTCGTCGTGGATTTCGAGATCGTCCATATTGGCCCCGTTGGAATGGACGTCGGTGCCGATGGAATGTCCCGTGCGGTGCACGAAATAGTCGCCGTAGCCCTTCTGCTTGATGTGTCCGCGCGTGGCCCGGTCGACTTCCCAGCCGGCGATGCGGCGGCCGGCGCTGACCGCATCGAGAACCGTCTTCACGCCCGCGTCACGGGCGTCGCGCACGATCTCGAAAAGTTGGCGCATGCGCTCCGGCGGAGTCGCGCCCACAAAGCCCATCCAGGTTATGTCGTAGTACACGGCATCTGGAGTGTTTTTCTTCCCCCACACATCGAGCAGCACGACATCCCCTTCGCAAATGGGCGTCGAGCGCTCGGCGCTCGGCTCGTAGTGCGGGTTGCCGGCATTGGCGTTGACTGCGACGATTGGCGGATCATCGGTCAGTAGATTCTCGCGGCGAAATGCCTCCACAAACCACTGCTGGATCTCGTGTTCCTTCGTGCCGCCGTTGCGCACGCGCCGGCCGATTTCCTTGAACGACTCGGCGACGATGGCGTCGATGCTGTCCCGCGCCGCGAAGTGCGAGCGAATCTGTTCCTCGCTCCAGGTGGATTCGAATTGCGCCACCAGATCGGCTGAGCTGACCACGTTCTTGCCCAGACCGCGTATCAGGTCGATCGTGCCGCCGTCCACCAGCGAGACATAGAAAATGATGTTATTCGGCGAGTACTGCATGGCAATGTCGCGGTGGTTCGCCAGGATCGCTTTCAGCTTCTCGAACAACTCCTGCCAGCCCGAATACAGATGCTTTTTGCCGGGAAGCGTGTCGAGATGCCCGGCCTCGATCTTGTGGACCAGCTTGACCGGCTCGCCCTCCGCCGGAATCAGGTAGAACCAGCGCCGCGTGACCATCAGGCCCGCAGGAACGCCCAGGACGCGGTAAGCGATGGGATCGCGGTGATGGTGGTCGTAGAAAAGCCAGGCGTCGATATTGCGTTCGCGCAGAGCTGACTGGATTGCGGCGAGGTTCATGGGCAAACTTCTATTGTAAACAAGAGCAGGAATTTGAGCGAATTGGGGGGCCTGGGGTGGCAGCGCAATGATCTCACCACGAAGGACACAAAGCACACGAAGAAGATGCCAACTTGTACCTTCGTGATACTTCGTGTCCTTCGTGGTTTGTTGACTCAGGGCACTACCCCGAGCCTGAAGTCAGAATCTTCTCTCGTTTGGTCTTGGCGGCGTCTCGCACGCCGTTCCAAGAGCCAGCCGCGCGGAGCCCGCCGGACCTTCATCGGACCAGGCACCGTGCGCCAGGCATCGGGTCTTGCGCTTTCATGCGGCGCGGGACTTGGCGGTTACCGGCCGATATCCGCATTTGCCGGCCTTCTTCAAGGCCTCGACAGCCTCTTCGACCGAAATCAGCGGAGTGGTCTGCACCGACTTGCAGGCGCCACCGGCAGCGAACGCCATGGCAATGGCTGCGGCGCTGACGTTGTCGGGCAACTCTGAGATGACGACGATATCGTAATCGCCGAACGAGAACCAGGCCTGAACGATCCGGCCTCCGAGCTTTTCGATCGCGGGCCGCACAGCCTCAATGCGATTCTGCGGATTCGCGACCAGGGCTTCCCATCCTTCGCGGGAGTACGCGACTTGCTGTAGATAGTGTGGCATAGAGCCTCCTCACGTTTGGCTAACTGGAGGCGAATCATTCCACGCACTCAGGGCGAAGTCAAGCCGCTGAGCTGGTTTCGCGCCGCACGAACCGGTCGTAGATCCACAGCAGCAATGTTGTGGCGACACCCACGCCAACCACCGGCCACCAGATCATCGACGGCCGGTGTAGTTCTTCGCCGAAGTGATGCATCAGCCACCCGCTGAATTTGCCGGCAATGAACGATCCTATCCCGAGCGGCAGGAAGGCAAAGCCCATGTACGTTCCCTGCTGACCGGCCGGGGCGAGACGGGAAATGTAGTCGTAATAGCGGGGCTGCTGCGTGATCTCGCCGATAGCCAATACAAACAGCGAGAGGTATGCGGCCCAGATTGTCGGCCAAATCGCGATGATCGCCCAAGCCAACGAGGTAATGACCGTACCGAGAATTACGGCTTGGAGTGAAGAGAGCTTACGCCACAGGTAATTTACCGCCAACGTCAGGAGAATCACTGTCACGCCGTCCGTGACAAGGATCATTTCGACGTCGGCATGGGGGTTAATGTATCCGTGAACGAAAAGGGGCAGGCTGATGTACTGCTGCCAAAATACGACCCAGTAGCCTGAAAAGAGCACAAGAAACCACATGAATTTGCTTATGCCCGCCAGAACAACTGCTAGGAGGGCAATCCAGATCCACCAAGGAACCACAAAAGCCGGACGAAAAAAGGTCACAATGAACAACAACAGCGCAATTCCCAGCACAGGCAGGACGAGTCGGTAGTTGCCCACCACCACGCAAAAATTGCGTGCCACGGTTGCAATTGAAGGCAGAGGAGCATCGTCGGTCTTGCGTGGCTCACGGAAAAAGACAAGAACTACGAAAAACATTGCGAAGACGCTGACCGCCGCGACGCGATAAACGTTTTCAACCCCCATGTGACGGTGCGCCCACGAAGCAAGATAGGGACCGGCTGCTCCGCCTATGTTGACGAGTGTGTAGTAGATCGAATAGCCGACGGTGCGTACGTTCTCCTTCGAAGCGCGGGCGGTCGTCCCTACCACGCACGGTTTGACCAGGGAGATACCGAGCGCAGGCAAGACAAGTATGATTCCAACAAAAAGGCCCAGCGGAACGGTATTGCGCACCGGAGCCAGCCAGGGAGCACCAATCGAGCCAATAAGAAAATAGGCGCACGCCAGGATGAGGTAAGCCATCGAAAGCGCACGGCGGAACCCAAGCCGATCCGCAGTAGCACCGCCAAAAATCGCGAGGAACCAAACCATCCCATTGAAGAGGCTTGTCAGTCCCGTGGTCCGCTCTGTCGAGAAGTTCAGCCGTTCGTGTAGGTAGAGTGCGAGAGATGAAAACGCCCCGTAATAGGAAAGGCGCTCGAAGATCTCGCTGATATTGGCGACCCAGAACGGGCGCTCAAATCCGGTACGGATTTCGTGGAAACGTTCGGAGAAGGTCAAAAGTGGCTCCTGTGCTTGTGTGGCGCGGACACTCCTGTCCGCGAACTGCTGGAAACTACCACAACAATGACGTTGACGAAACGTCGCCGGCAGGTCAACCCAGCCGGTCCCGCACCTGTTGCGCAGTGAGTCCCGCCACGCGAATCACTTTGCTGCGCCTGGTCTGGCCGGACGCAATGGTAACGGAACTGCGCGGCACCTTCAAAAGCTTTGCGAAGAAGTCAATGCAAGCCTCGTTCGCTTTGCCTTCGACCGGTGGTGCAGTCAGCGAGACTTTCAGCGCGTCGCCAACTTCACCAGTGATTGCGTTTTTCTTTGCACGAGGATGCACCCGTACCACAAACGTGATTCCCTCACTCGACTCGCAAATCGGAATCACAACCTGGATCTTTCTCCGAAGATCGCCGTCCCCACGCGCACGCAGGTCGACCCTTCCTCGATGGCCACTTCGAAATCGTGCGACATGCCCATGGAAAGTTCGCGCATGGCGATGCCGGGCAATTGTCGTGAGGCGATCGCGTCGCGCAGTACGCGGAGCCTGCGGAAGAACGGCCGCCCTGCTTCGGGGTCGTCAGTGAACGGAGGCACGGTCATCAAGCCGCGAAACTCCAGCGCTTCTAGCCGAGGAGCAGCGAGCAGCAGTTCTTCGAGTTCCCGTGAATCGGGCGCTGCGCCACTCTTCGCGGCTTCTCCTCCAACGTTCACTTCAATTAGAACTGGCAATGTCTTCCCCAGGGCGCGAGCTGCCGAATCGAGCTTTTCCGCCAGCTTCACCGAATCGACCGAGTCCACCGCCCGAAACAATTCCGCTGCCTTGGCCGCCTTGTTCGTCTGTAGATGGCCGATCATGTGCCACTCGGCATCGGCGAGATCAGCGAGAGCGCTGGCCTTCGCGCCAAACTCCTGCACGCGATTCTCGCCGAACAGTTTCAGACCGGCGGCGTAGGCTTCGCGAATGCGCTCCGGCGGATGAGTCTTGGTTACGGCCATCAAACCAATGTCAGCGCGCGAGCGTCCAGCCCGGCGCGCGGCGGCCCCGATTCGCTCCTGGATTGCCTTAACGTTTGTGGCAATGGACATACAAGCGAGACCACGAAGGGCACGAAGTTAACACTAAGGAATCGTACCTTCGTGCGCCTTCCCGTCCTTCGTGATTGAAAGCCTCACATGATGGCAGTCGGCGGCGCGGGCTCATCGGGGCTGCCCGCATTGGCGAGCGGCACACGGATCATCGCGGTGAGCAGCACCACCAGGGCGATGAGCGCTGCCCATAACGGAGGCGTCCAGTGAACCAGGGTCACATCCTTACCCGACCCGACCAATCCCGCGATCACCAGGCCGCACAGAGCCTCACCCGCGATCAGGCCCGAAGCCGTGAGTATGCCGGCGTTATCCACGCGCGCCTTCTGCGCGTCGTTGTGGCCGCGGCGATCACGCAGTCTGTCTGTGACCCAACGAATCAGGCCGCCCACGAAGATCGCGAAAGTCGTCCCCAGAGGCAGGTACATCCCGACCGAAAACAGCATGACGCTCTTGACTTCAATCAGGATCATGACGATCCCGAGCAGAATCCCAACAACGACGAGCGGCCAGGCCATGTCGCCGCCGACGATGCCTTTCGAGAGCATCGCCATCAGGCCAGCCTGCGGCGCGGGCAGCGCGTTGCTGCCGAAGTGATATGCCTTGTCGAGCACGGCCAGTGGGACAAATAGCACCAACGACGCCACAACGATTCCGAACAGGTCGCCGATCTCCATTTTCGCGGGTGTACCGCCAAGAATGTGGCCGACTTTCAAATCCTGCAACATCTCGCCAGCCACCGCTGAAGAGACGCAGACCACTGCGGCCACTCCCAGCACCGCGGCTACGCCTCCCGCGCCTTGCACTCCCAGCGCGACCATCAGCAAAGCTGCGATCAGCAAGGTGCACAGCGTGAGTCCTGAAACCGGATTGTTCGACGATCCGATCAACCCCACCAGGTTCCCCGACACGGCGGCAAAAAAGAATCCAATGATGACCATTACGCCAGCCGCAACCAGCGATCCCGAGATGATCTTGGAACTGGTGAGATTTCCCGCAGCGCTGAGGAAGTAGTAGTAGAGTACGATCATTGCCACAAAAACCACGGCAATTCCTGCAAAAATGACCTTCGCCGGCAGGTCGCGTTCCGTGCGATTCGTCGCCGCGTGCGCTGCCGCTGATTTCCGCAAATCCGAAATCGCGCGCCCCATGCCGACTGCAAGCTGCTTGCGCATCTTGAACAGCGTGTAGCTCGCGCCCACCAGCATTCCTCCCACTGCGATGGGACGAACGATTGAGTAATAGATGGCGCCGGCGAGCAGTTCCCAGGAAAGTGCTTGTCCGGCGGGCTGCGCAGCCTGAATGTAGGGGCCAACCGTGAACGTAAGAAGCGGAACCAGCAATCCCCAGGCCAACACTCCTCCGGCGAAATTCAATGCGCCCAGACGCGGGCCGATGATGTATCCGACGCCCAGATACGCCGGACTGACGTCGGGCATGGCGAAGAACGTCGCGCCTCCGGTCACTGTGGTTGCGACGTTGGGATTGGTGCCCGTGCGCAGCAGCAGCCGCTTTCCCACTTCGCTGATCTTCATGTGCAGGGTATTGCTCGAACTGAACACATTGAACGCGCCCAGCAGATACATGAATCCGCCAAAGCCCATGTTGGCGAACAGAATCTTGGCGGCCTTCGCGCCCTGCTGACCGGCCTTGTGAATCTCAGACGCGGCCACCGACTCGGGATAGGGCAACTCGGGATCTTCGACCATCACGCGGCGCAGCAGCGTGACGAACAGGATGCCGAGTGTTCCGCCGATCACCATCAGCGCGACCGAATTCCAGTACTTGTCACGAGTGAGCCCGGGCCAAAGGCCAGCCATCACGAACGCCGGGATCGTGAACACCGCGCCGGCTGCCACCGATTCGCCGATCGAGCCCACGGTTCGCGCGATATTCTCTTCGAGCAGCGAGCCCTTCATCAGGCGCAACAGCGCCATGCCAATCACCGCCGCGGGATACGTCGCCGCGATCGTCATGCCCGCCTTCAGCCCCAGATAGGCGTTGGCCGAGCCGAGAACGGCCGTCATCACCAACCCGATCAGCAGGGCGCGGAAGGTGAACTCCTTCATCTCCATGGTTTCGGGGACGTAGGGTTTGTGTTTCTTTGCGGGAAGTTCTGCCACGGGGGTGCTCATAGAATGAATCCTTTTAGAGCGTGGGATGGAAGCAAATTTGCCTGCGTTGCCTTCTCGGTTGAGTTAAAACTCACGAACGGCGCACGTTAGCACGCGGCGAGGGCGCGTGACAAGTGCGAGGGGGAGCGATTCCTCAGCCATTGTCATTCTGAGGCCTGCGTGCTTTGCAGGCCGAAGGACCCATGCACTCCCCGGCAGGCTGCACAGGTCCTTCGCTCCGCTCAGGATGACAGGCTGAAGAGGGCACGCGGGCGAGTGCCGGTGCCACCAAGACTTACTTTCCGATCCACTGATCCACCCAATCGTTGACCGTCTTGTACCAAAGCCGCGAATTCTGCGGCTTGAGGATCCAGTGGCCTTCGTCGGGGAAATAGAGCATCTTCGAGGGGACGCCCAGCATTTGCAGCGTGGTGAAAAGCTGGAAACCCTCGCTCACGTCGAGCCGGTAGTCGAGCTGGCTGTGAATGACCAGCGTCGGCGTCTTGAAATTCTTTGCATACTGGTGCGGCGACCATTTTTCATACATCGCGCGATTGTCGTAGGGCGTGCCCTTGAACTCCCAGTCGTTGAACCAGAGTTCCTCGGTCGATCCCCAGGTTGATTCGGCGTTGAACATGCCGTCGTGCGACACCAGGCACTTGAAGCGGTCGGTGTGGCCGAGGATCCAGTTGATCGCGTATCCGCCGTAGCTGGCGCCCAGCGCGCACTCGCGGCTCTTGTCGATGAACGGATAATGCTCCTCGGCGTAGTCGAGGCCTTTCATCAAGTCTTCAAACGGCGCGCCGCCCCAGTCGCCGTTGATGGCATCGATGAACTTCTGCCCGTATCCGGTCGAGCCGTGGAAGTTGATCATGATGACGACGTATCCGATGGGCGTCGATGAAGTTGGTGACGCGAACAGTTCGGCATTCCAGCGATAGCTCCAGTCGTCTCCCCATGCCCCCTGAGGCCCGCCGTGAATGAGGAACTTCACCGGATATTTCTTCGAGGCGTCGAAGTTCGGCGGCTTGACCAGGAAGCCTTGGACCTTGTCGTTGTGAGCTCCGGTGAACCAGAAGGGTTCGAGCGGGGACATTGAGACTTGAGAGAGGACCGCGTCGTTAAGATGTGTGAACGGCGTAACCTCGGACTTGAGAGCTGCATTCTTACAAGGTCCTGCAAGAACAGCTTTGCCGTCTCTTACGTTGGGCTCAGAGCAATCTATATGAACTTTGGTTGCAGCTGAGTTTCCAGCGTCTTTAAGTGAGGCAACAAAAAACTCGGTGGGATGCTGGAGGGATATACGAGAGAAGAAAAGGGTCCTTCCATCGGGCGTTACCGCCAGATCATCATTGAAACCACGATTCAACTCGCGGAATGTGACATCGATATTGATGTTCGTGAGATGAATCGTGACATCATCACCAGGCTGCCCTCCGGTTACAGTCTCCTTCCGTACGTCCGTTATGTCGGCCGAGTAGATCGGGGAATCGCCCTTATCCTCCGATACAAAGTAAACCCGCGTAGAATCTGGCGCCCAAGTAAAGGTCCCGATCCAGCGGTCAAATACGTCCTTTGTAAGGTCGACCTTGTGTCCCGTCTTGCGGTCGTAGAGCATGAGGCGGAAGCGGTCGCTTTCGTATCCCGGGCGCTGCTGGGCGCGGTAGGCGATGTAGCGGCCATCGGGCGAATAGAGCGGCGTCGAGTCGCTGGCGGGATTGTCGGCGGTGATGTTCTTCGCAGGTCCACCACTGACCGGGACGATCCACAGATCGTTGTTGGTGGAAGCCGCCGGATTCTTGTCGTGATTCGAGGTGTAGCAAATCTCCTGCCCGTCGGGCGAGAAGGCATAGTCATCCTGCCCGCCGAGCGAGAACACGGGCGCGTCGTAGTCGCCAGGGGTGAGATCCATGTAGCGACAGCCGCCCCCGGCTGTCGGGTCGAGCGAAGCTCGACTGCTTTTCTCTCCGTCGGCAGAAACACCCTGCCCGACGTCGCCGGGCCGGACAGCCGGGGCGGCTGTCCCTACACAGGCATCGATGGGCACCACGAAGATATGACTGCGTTTGCCTCCGCGATAAGCATTCCAATGGCGATAGAGCAGATGGGTGAAGATCTGCGCTTTAACTTTCGACTCCTCGACCTCTTTCAGCTTCTTGGCATCGCATACGGTTTCGGCTTCGGGAGCGCCGTCGCACTCGGGATACACATCCGACGTGAACAGAATGTTCCTTCCATCGGGCGACCACAGTTCACCGCCCGCTTCAGTCGCAATCGAAGTCAGCTTGTTCGAGGCTGTCACCGTACCTGTCGCGCCATCAAACTCCGCGACCCAAACCTGCGATCCGCCCACTTTCGTCGAAAGAAATGCGAAGCGCTTGCCATCCGGCGCCCAGCGCGGGCGGTCTGCGTCCTGGTCGGCGATGATCTCCCGTTCCGCCGACGAAGAACCCGCCGAGCCTTGCTCGGCAGGACGGCCGGGGGCGGCCGTCTCTACATGGGCATCTAAGGGCACGATCCAGACGTGCGGCGTCTTGGTGTTGGCTGCGAGATCG
>DATFNR010000033.1:0-90995 GCA_035266285.1 Candidatus Sulfotelmatobacter sp. | reverse complement strand
TGCAGGTAGCGCTTTCTTTGGTTCTTATTGTCGGCGCAGGGCTGTTTGTGCGTACGCTGCGCAATTTCACCAATCTCGATCCCGGCTTTGATCGCGATCACCTGGTGAGCGTATGGATCGACACGCACCTGGGCGGCTACTCGCAGGCGCAACGCGCGGCTCTATACCCACAGCTGATCGAGCGCGTGGAGGCGCTCCCAGGCGTGCGCTCGGCAGCGCTGGGGAGCTGCGAAGTCGCCTCCGGATGCGGCGATGCCAGCGATATTTATCTTCCGGGCGTGCCGCACTCGAACGGCGAGACCGACGCGCAGGAGCGCCAGGTAAGCCAGCATTTCTTTGCCACGACCGGCATTCCCCTGATCGAAGGGCGAGGTTTTGCGGATTCCGATACGGCGAACAGCCCGCAAGTCGCCGTGGTCAATCAGGCATTCGTCCGCGAGTTTCTTCCCGGCAAAGATCCTGTAGGCCAGTATTTCGGTTACGACTCCCAAAATGCTTACCGTTTCCAGATTGTGGGCGAGGTGAAGGATTCGCGCGTCAACGACATTCACGAAGAGGCTCCGCCCACGATCTACCATTCGCTCACTCAGGACGTGGTCGATGTGGAGAGCCTCACGGTGCGCACGTTCGGCGATCCCAAACAACTCATCGCGGCGGCACGCGATGCCGTGCGCAGTGTCGATCCGAACCTGCCCATTGGCGCCGCGGGCACGGTGGCGGAGTTGGTTAGCAACAGCTTGGCGCAGCAGCGGCTGATTGCGCGGCTCACGACGATTTTCGGCGCCCTGGCCCTGGGGCTGGCTTGCCTGGGGCTTTACGGCGTGATGTCGTACACCGTCGCGCACCGGACCGGCGAACTGGGAATCCGTCTGGCGTTGGGAGCGACGCGTCCGGGCGTGCTCTGGCTGGTGATGCGGCAGAGTCTTGCCTTGGCCGGGGTGGGTATTGCCGCAGGGTTGTCGTTGTCGCTCCTGACCACGCGGAGCGTGAGCAGCCTGCTGTTTGGGCTGAGTCCTTACGATCCGGCGACGATGCTCGCGGCGGCAGCGGTGCTCCTGCTTGTTTCCCTGGCGTCGGGCTTGAGGCCGGCCTGGCGAGCCGCGAGGGTTGATCCCATGGTGGCTTTACGGTGCGAGTAAAGAGAAAGAGAACAAGAACAGAATTATGACCGGACTGATTCATGACTTTCAGTACGCTGGCCGCCGGATGTGGCGGGCGCCGATGCTGACCCTCGCGGTGGTTGTGACAGTCGCACTCGCGATCGCCGCCAACACTTCCATCTTCAGCTTCGTGAATGCAGTGATGCTGCGGCCGCTGCCGTTCCATGAACCAGATCGGCTGATCCAGGTTGCGGAGAAGAACGACAAGCTCAACCTGCCGAGCTTCGGCGCTTCCGTTCTGAATTTTCTTTCGTGGCGCGAGCAGACGCAGACTATCCAGGACTTGTCTGCCGTCGGTTTTGCCACCTACACGCTGACGGGGTCGGGAGATCCCGAGCAGGTTTCGGGAAATCTGGTGAGCCCGTCGTTAACTCGGATGCTGGGGATCAATCCGATTGCCGGACGGGCTTTCAGTGAACAAGAAGAAAAGCCAGGCTCCCCGGCTGTCGCGATGATCGGCGAGGGCTTCTGGAAGCGCCGTTTCGCCGCGGATCGCGGGCTTGTGGGCCGCACGATTATTTTGAATGATACTCCGACGACCGTGGTGGGAATAGCTCCTGCTTCGCTGAATCTGTTTTCAGGTGCGGATGTTTACACCCCGCTCACCATCGATCCCGCGAAGGAGATCCGGCTCAACCATGTGATTGTCGCGTTCGGCCGGCTCAAGCGCGGGGCGTCGCTGCAGCAGGCGCAGGCCGAGATGGACACCATCTCGAAGAACGTCGGCCAGCAGTTCCCTGAAGTGCGCGACTGGGGCATTCACATTCTTTCGCTGTTCGACACCTTTGTCAGCCCGCAGCTTAAGACGGGGCTGTTGGTTTTGCTGGCGGCGGTGCTGTTCGTGCTGCTGATCGCGTGCGCGAACATCGCGAACCTGTTGCTGTCCCGCGCCTCCGCACGGCAGCAGGAGATGGCGGTACGCACGGCCAACGGCGCGAGCCGGGGCCGGCTGATGCGGCAATTGCTGGTGGAAAGCGTAACTCTCTCGATGGTGGGCGGCGTGACAGGTCTGGTTGGAGCTTTCTGGGCGGTGCGCGCCATCAACCACTCTTTGCCCGCAGGGACGCTGCCGGTGCCGGAAGTTCCGATGGATGCCATGGTGCTGTGGTTTGCGATTGCGGCCACGGTCGGCACGGGCCTGCTGTTCGGCATCGCTCCGGCGTGGCGGATGGCGAAGGTGGACCTTAACAATGTGCTCAAACAGGGCGGGCGAGGAGCGGCGGGAGCGCGCTCGCGCTTGCGCAACGGTCTGGTTGCGGCGGAACTGGCGCTGGCGACGATGTTGCTGATCGGCGCTGGACTGCTCATTCAGACTCTGGGGAATCTTGAGCGGGTGCATCTTGGTTTCGAGCCCAGCGGCCTGATCACATTTCAACTCGCTCCCCCTGCGGCGAAGTATCCAGGAACAGGGAAGGCGCAGCAGTTCTATCGCGAATTGCTCGCTGCGCTGCAGTCGACACCTGGTGTGCGCGGCGCGGCGATTTCCAGTGGGATTCCCTTTGGCGCGGGCAATTACAACACGCATCCCATGCTCACTACGGACCGGTCCGTGCTTCCACCCGGCACGCATGTGCCCATCGATTGGCGCATCGTCAGTCCCGGGTACTTCAAGATGATGAACATCCCGCTGCTGCGCGGGCGCGATTTCACGGACGCAGATGCGCCGCCGTCACCACTGGTCACAATCGTCAGCCAGGCGACCGCGAAGAGATTTTGGGGCGACGAAGATCCTATCGGGCATACCTTGCGCCGGTCGGCGGATCCGAATACGCCCTTCACAGTTGTCGGCGTCGTTGGGGACGTTCGCGCGACAGCGCTGAACCAGGAATCGCCGGCGCTCTACTATCCGTCAGCCTGGCAAGTGGCGGGGCTGACTGACGTCGCCGTTCGCGCCGATGGCGACCCGAACGCATTGCTGCCCGTGATCCGGCAGAAAATTCACGGTCTCGACGCGGAACTCGCAATCGCGAATGTGAAGACGATGGACGAATGGATCTCCAACAGCGCGGCGCAGCCCCGGCTCAATGCGAGACTGCTCGGTCTGTTTGCGGCGATGGCATTGCTGATCGCAGCCATAGGAATCTATGCCGTCCTGGCGTATTCGGTGGCGCAGCGTACGCGGGAGATTGGCCTGCGCATCGCGCTGGGGGCGATGCCGGGCCGGGTGCTGGCCCTGATCGTGAGTGAAGGGATGAAGGTAGGGCTGATTGGAATTGGCATTGGACTGCTCGGCGCGCTGGCAATTGGCCGAGTCATGGCGAGCCTTCTGTACGGTGTGCCGGTTCGCGATCCGGCGACTTTTGCGTTTGTCGCGGTGGTTCTGATGCTGGTTGCGCTTGCGGCCTGCTACATTCCGGGCCGGCGCGCAGCCAAGGTCGATCCGATGGTGGCGCTGCGCTACGAGTAGACGAGAAATTGGAGATAAAGATGATTCAGTTAAAGAATCTGGAACGCAGTTACAAGACTCCGGCCGGGCAAACGTGGGTTCTCCGGCGCATCAATCTGGAGATTCAAGAGGGTGAGTTCATCACCATCATGGGCCCATCGGGTGCAGGGAAATCTTCTCTGTTGAACGCGCTTGCGCTGCTGGATGACGGCTGGGACGGGGAGTATTGGTTCCGCGACCAGGCCGTGCATGAGATGAAACGCAAGCAGCGTGGCGAGCTGGCAAAGAAGAACGTCGGGATGGTCTTTCAGAGTTATCACTTGCTCGATGACCTCACCGTGCAGGAGAACATCGACTTGCCACTTTCGTATAAGGACATTCCGCGGCGGGAGCGGCAAGGCTTGGTGGCCGACACACTGGATCGTTTTCAGATAGTGGCCAAGAAGGATTTGTTTCCCAGCCAACTCTCGGGCGGGCAGCAGCAGTTGGTGGGGATTGCGCGAGCGGTCATTCATCGGCCGGCGCTTTTGTTAGCGGACGAGCCGACGGGCAATCTGCACTCCGGCCAGGCGAAAGAGATTATGGAACTGTTTCGCGACTTAAACCAGAAAGGAACGACGATCGTGCAGGTCACGCACTCAGAGGCGAACGCAGCCTACGGAAGCCGCACGATTCATCTGCGCGACGGGTGGATGGTAGGCGACACGGCGAATCCAGCGCTCAGCCAGCCGACGGAGGTCAGCGCGTCGTGAGCTCATTCGCCACAAGAACCCTTAGAGTGGGAATCGGTTTGTTGTCATTCGCGTACTCTTCACCCATCGTTCTGGCTCAAACGCCGGCTTCGGGCGCCACGGCGCCGCAGGCCAACGCAACTGCGGCCCGGCTGCAATTCGAGATGCCGCACTCTTACAATCCCATCAATGCCTACGCGCCCGACCAGGTCCCCGAGCCGGTGCTGACAAATTCCGCTCGCATTGACCAGCTGGTTCGCGACGGCAAGCTCTACCTCTCGCTGAAAGATGCCATCGATCTGGCGCTCGAAAACAATCTCGACCTGGCGATTGCCCGCTACAACCTTCCCATTGCCGATACGGATATCCTGCGTACGCGAGCCGGCGGCGTTTTCCGCGGAGTGAACGCCGGGGTTGTGCAAGGAACTCCTGGGGGTGGCGTCGGCGGATTTGGTGCGGGAGCTCCAGGCGGTGGCGCGGGAGGCACAACCGGCGGTGCGGGCGGAGCCGGAGCCGGGGCTTCTGGCCTGGTGCAGTCGACTCTGGGTGCTGGCGCGCCCGTCAATTCCTACGACCCCTCGATCATCGGGACCGTGGGAGCGGAGCACCAGACGACTCCACTTGCCAACGAGACGATCTACGGCGTTCCGCTACTGCAACTCAACACGGGCCAGGTCAACCTTGGCTATACCCAATCCTTCGCCAGCGGCACCACGGTTTCATTCACGTTCAGTAACAACCGGCAGACGACAAACAGCCTTTTCATCAACCTGTCTCCCGCTCTTGGCTCGACGTTCCGCTTTACGTTCCAGCAGGAACTGCTTGCGGGGTTCGGCTTTGGCCCAAACCTTCGCTATCTTCGAATCGCCAAAAACGACAAGAAGATTTCCGACATCGCATTCGAAGACCAGGTCGTCGCCACGGTTACGCAGATCGAGAACATCTATTGGGACTTGGTTAACGCCTACGAACAGACGCAGGTGAACGAGCAGTCCTTCGCGTTTGCCCAGCAGACGCTCGAAAACACCAGGAAACAGCTTCAGTTGGAAAGCGTTCCCGCTATGGACGTGATGCGGGCCGAAGCCGAAGTATCGAAGCGGGATCAGGACCTGACCGTAGCCCGCACGAGTCTCCAGTTGCAGGAAACATTGATGAAAAACGCCATCACCAAGAGCCTCGACGATCCAACCCTGGAATCGATGCCGGTAGTCCCAACCGACCGGACGCAAACCGTCTCGAATCAACCAAGTCCGCCCATCCAGGGATTGATCTCCGAGGCGCAGAGCAAGCGTCCGGAGCTCGCCGAGTCTGACGTCGATCTGGTGAACCGCCAGATCAGCCGGAAGGCTGCGGCCAATGCGCTTTTGCCGACGCTTTCGCTAGTGGGATTCTACGGAGGTACCGGGCTGGCTGGACCGTTGAATCCGGGTTTCAAAGAAAAGGGTGTCGTCAATAGTTCCACAGTCCCTACGAACTTTGTCGGCGCGCTGGACAATGCCTTCAACAACACCGCGCCAGACTACTACATTGGACTGAACCTGAACATTCCGGTCCGTAATCGGGTGGCGAAGGCGGATCAGTATCGCTCGGAGCTGGAATATCGCCAGGCGGAGCTGCGGCGCGAACAGCTGAGGAAGCAGATCCGCATTGAAGTGCGCAACGCGCAGTACGCTCTCGACCAGACCGGAGCCCGCGTAGAGGCTGCCCGCAAGGCTCGGGACCTGGCCCAGCGCACCTTTGATATCACCAAGAAAGAGCAGGAGTTCGGGGCTGGGTCAACCTATCAGACGTTGTCCGCGCAGCGCGATTTGGCGCTGGCAGAACTGGATCTGGTCGTCGCCATGACCACCTATGAGAAGGCGAAAGTCGAATTGGACCGCGCCACAGGCAGTACCCTGGAACATAATGGCATACTGATCCAGGACGCGATCAGCGGGGTAGTTTCTCGTCGTACACCTTAATCCAGGCATGCCAGCTTCGCTCAAACTCGGTGAAATGGATTCGGCGCTGACTCGCGAAGCGCGAACGCCGGTCCGCATTCTCGCGGCGGACGATCAGGAACATATTCTGGAAGCGCTGGAGTTCCTGCTCCACCCGCAGGGTTACCGCGTCGACAAAGTTCGTTCGCCCGTCCTGGTGAGGGAAGCTCTGGCAACCAGTTCTTACGATGCAATCCTGATCGACCTGAACTACACGCGCGATACAACCTCCGGGCAGGAGGGGCTGGACCTGCTTTCGGAGATTGTGGCCGTCGATGCCACCGTTCCTGTGATTGTGATGACGGCGTGGGCGAACGTGGAACTTGCGGTCGAGGCCATGCGGCGCGGCGCCCGAGACTTTGTGCAGAAGCCCTGGGAGAACGAGCGGCTGGTTTCGATTCTTCGCACCCAGGTCGAGCTGCATCGTGCCCTGCAGCAAGCGGCGAGGCTGGAGGCGGAGAATCGCCTGCTGCGCGCCGAGGGACGCCCTGAGTTCATCGCCGCCGCACCGGCGATGCAGCCCGTTCTTCAGACCATCGCTCGCGTGGGCCCGTCCGACGCCAACGTCCTGATTACGGGCGAGCATGGGACGGGTAAAGAGGTTGTCGCGCAAACCCTGCACGCCCTTTCTGCTCGAGCCTCGCGGCCTCTGGTAGCGGTGAATACGGGAGCCATCCCCGACGGAGTTTTCGAGAGTGAGCTTTTTGGCCACGTCAGAGGCGCTTTCACCGACGCCCGCATGGACCGCATTGGACGGTTCGAACTGGCCGACGGCGGCACCATCTTTCTGGACGAGATCGGCAATGTGCCGATGCGCCAGCAGGCCAAGCTGTTGCGGGTTCTGGAGTCGGGCGAGATTGAGCGAGTGGGATCGTCGCGGTCGCGTAAAGTGAATGTGCGGGTGCTCTCGGCCACCAACACAGACCTGCCCGCCGCCTGTACTGCGGGACAATTCCGGGAAGATCTTTTGTTTCGTCTGAATACCGTGGAGATCCATGTTCCGGCTCTGCGTGAACGCCGCGAAGACATCCCGGTGTTGGCGGGGCACTTTCTGGCGCGCTATGCCGCCCGCTACCGGCGCCCCGTGCAACGGTTTGATCCGGCGGCCATGCAGGCGTTGAAGCAATATGCGTGGCCGGGGAATGTCCGCGAACTGGAACATACGATCGAGCGGGCCGTGCTGATGTCGCGAGAGCAGGAGATTCAGCCGGCGGACCTGTCGCTGAGTTCGGCACGCGCCCAGGCGCAGAACTTCGAGGATCTCAGCCTGGAAGCCGTGGAGGCGTTGCTGGTGCGAAAGGCCCTGCAGCGGTTTCAGGGCAACGTGAGCCAGGCGGCGGAAGCGCTGGGCTTGAGTCGCGGCGCGCTTTATCGAAGAATGGAAAAATATGGGGTCTAGCTCCACCCCGACTTCCCGCCCACGAAAACGATCCCGACTTCTCTACGAACGCAGAATCAGTCTCTATTCCTTCCTGGTCGCGCTGCCCGGTCTGCTGGTGGCTGCGGTGCTGGTGTGGAAACAGCCGTGGACTACGGAGTCGCGCGTGCTGCTGATCGTCGCAGTGGTTGCTGCCTGGTGGTTGCTGGCCGTGGTGTTGCAAGAGCAGACTATCCGGCCGCTGCAGACTCTGGCCAACGTGGTCGGGTCGCTGCGCGAGGAAGATTATTCATTCCGCGCCCGCTACGCCGCGCCGGAAGACGCGCTGGGCGAGCTCTCGCTCGAAGTCAACCTTCTCGCCGACATGCTTTCCAGCCACAAGGTGCGCACCATCGAGGCGACCGCGCTTCTGCAGCGCGTGGTCGATGAGATTGATGCTCCTTTGTTTACCTTTGATCCGACTTCCGCACTGCGGCTGGTGAATCCAGCCGGCCAACATTTGTTGCGGCAGGCCAAAGCCCGGATGCTGGGGCAGAGCGCGGCCGAACTCGGCCTGCAGCAATGCCTGGAGGCAGACAACGAAACGCTGGTGGAGTTGAATCTCAACGACTCGCGAGCCCGCTGGCTGCTGCGCCGCAGTTCCTTCCGGCAGAACGGCGTTCCCCACACGCTGGTCGTCCTTTTGGATGTGAGCCGGGCGCTGCGCGAGGAGGAGCGGCGGGCCTGGCAGCGGCTGATTCGGGTACTCGGCCACGAATTGAGTAATTCGCTGGCGCCCATCAAGTCGATCGCGGGAAGTCTCAGTTCGCGGGTTGCCGGAACTCCCATGGACGCCGAGGTGCGCAGCGACCTGCAGCGCGGGCTGGAGATTATCGAGGCACGCTCCGCGTCTTTGCACCGCTTTCTCGAGGCCTATCGCAAGATGGCTCAGATGCCCGCCCCAGCCTTGCGGGGAGTCTCCCTGGCGCCGTTGATCGCACGCGTGGCCGGTCTTGAAACGCGCGTCCAAGTCGCGGTTGATCCTGGGCCGAGCGTGACCTTTCAGGCGGATCCGGATCAACTGGAGCAGATGTTCATCAATCTGGTGCGCAATGCCGCGGATGCGGTCCTGGAAACGTTGGCGGCAAATGGGAAGGGACCATCCCCAGTGGAATCTGCACCCGTGGTTGTGCATTGGGACGCAAGCGAGCAGGACGTTACGCTGACCATCGACGACAACGGGCCGGGCCTGTCGAACCCGGCCAATGTATTCACGCCTTTCTATACCACCAAGCCCACCGGAAGCGGCGTTGGACTCGTCCTCTCCCGCCAGATCGCCGAGGCCCACGGGGGAAGGATCGAGATTGGCAACCGACCCCTTGGCCATGGCTGCTCTGTGAAAGTCGTCTTGCCGCGGTCGCCGTCCCGTCCCGCTACAGTCACCCCGCTGTGAGGTTCGCTTCTGGTATCACGATCACGCTTTGGGGATCAATCGTCTGAATGTCTATGCCGGGCTGGTGGGAACATTCTTGATTCGCGACGGCGTGGAAGATGGGTTGAATCTGCCCAAAGATGCCATATCCTCGAGCACGAGGACAACGAGATGATGCGTCCCTATGAAGTAATTTCCGCAGGCTGAAAGCAGCGAGCCTCGAAGTTCGCAACCTCAACGCAGGCCGTGTAATCTAAGGGGGAAATTTTCCCGTGAGGACTCTCATGCGCCTGGTCAGCAACACGCTTGTTGCCTTCGGTTTCGCCTTTCTGGCCGTCGCCGCGATGTACGCGGCCGATGAGCCTTTTCACAACGCGCCCGCCTCGGCGAAAGCCATGAAAAATCCCTACGAGGGACAGCAGTCGGCGGTGGATGCCGGCAAGACGCTCTATGCCAGCAACTGCCTCTCTTGTCATGGAAGAACGGGGAAAGGCACGGGCAGCGTACCGTCCCTGGTCAACGGCAAACTGAAAGGTGTGAGTTCGGGCGAGATGTTCTGGTTCATCACCAAAGGCGACACCGACAGTGGCATGCCGGCGTGGGCATTCTTGCCGGAAGAATCTCGCTGGCGGATTGTGACCTACGTGCAAGCGCTGGCATCGGGTAAGGCTACGACAGTGGCTCCGGCCCCAACTCCGGCAGCGACCGCAGAGAAAGTAAAGGACCCGTCTCCGCAGGCGCCGTTCACGGACTACCGCTACGAGTCACCGGGGACCACGCGCAAGATTACAGTAAACGATCTCCCGCAGCCGTATGTGAGCAAGTCGGCGGACAACGGGCCGGATGTGGCGGCGCGTCCGGCGAATGGCTGGCCTGTGGCTCCCGCAGGGTTCAAAGTCGAAATGTATGCGTCCGGGCTCGACAATCCGCGATGGCTGCGCACCGCGCCCAATGGCGATACTTTTCTCGCGGAGAGCGATCCGGGCCGCATACGCGTATTCCGCGGAATCACCAGCGATGGCAAGGCCGAGCAGTCAGCGGTTTTTGCCAGCGGGTTGAAGGAGCCTTACGGAATTGCGTTTTATCCTCCGGGGCCGGACCCGCAGTGGGTCTATATCGGCAATACCAACGAACTGATTCGCTTTCCCTATCACAACGGCGACATGAAGGCCAGCGGTCCCGCGCAGCACCTCGCCGACTTGCCCTCCACTTCTTTTGGCCATTGGACGCGTGCGGTCGAATTCTCGAATGACGGTAAGAAACTATTTGTCGCGGTTGGCTCTGGATCGAATGTCGACGATCCAGATACGCATCCGGCAGAGAAAGACCGTGCCGACATTCTGGTGTGCGATGCTGGCAACTGCGTGCTCAGCGTTTATGCCTCAGGCATTCGCAACGCGGGCGGCGGAATTGCGGTCAACCCGCAGACGGGCGAACTGTGGTGTTCCGTGAATGAGCGTGATGCACTCGGCGACAACCTCGTCCCGGACTACATCACGCATGTGCAGGAAGGCGGCTTCTACGGCTGGCCCTGGTGGTATATCGGGCCGCACCAGGATCCGCGGCACAAGGGCAAGCATCCCGAACTGAAGGACAAGACGATCGTCCCGGACGTGCTTTTGCAGCCGCATAGTGCTTCGCTGGAATTGACGTTTTATGAGGCGGACAAGTTTCCCGCCGAGTACAGAGGAGACATCTTTGCCTCCGAGCACGGATCGTGGAACAAGGCGACCCGCGCGGGGTATGAAGTGATCCGAGTACCATTGCACCAAACCGGCCACGCGACGGGTGAATATGAAGATTTCCTGACTGGGTTCGTACTGCCGGACGGCCAGGTGTGGGGGCGTCCGGTGGGGATCACGGTCGCGCCGGATGGCTCGTTGCTGGTCAGCGACGATGGCTCGAACTCGATCTGGCGAGTGAGCTACGTGGGGAAGTGAAAGCATTCTTCACCACGGAGGCACGGAGAAATTCTTGATTAGCGGTTGATTGAAATCCGTGTGATCCGTGGCTATAGATTTTTCTCTGTGACTCCGTGTCTCCGTGGTGAAAGATCTTAGTGGAAATCATGTGAAACGGTTTCCGCTTTGGTGACGAACAGCGGTTGCACGCGTTCGGCGCGGACGGAGATAACGTTGTCCTGATTCTGCAGAATTCCTTCGATCGCGAGGAATCGCTCGCTGGCCAGCAGCAGGCGGTTCTGGTGAAACAGATCGGGTGTGATGATGGCGTTGGCCACGCCGGTTTCATCTTCCAGGCTGATAAACACAAATCCTTTCGCCGTGCCGGGGCGCTGACGGGTGATGACGCAGCCTCCGATGCGCAGACTCTTGCCGCTGGGAATGTCGCGCAGTTCGCTGGCGCGGCGAATGCCCATGGCATTGAGCCAGGCGCGGCGATAAGCCATAGGATGCGGGCCGACGGTGAGTCCGGTGCCGTGGAAGTCGGCGACCAGGCGCTCTTCGTGGTTCATGGGTGCGAGCGGCGAAGGGGAGTCGGGTTCAGCTTGTTGTTCGAGCAGCGGGCCAGATGTACGTACGGCTCGTTCCACTTGCCAGAGCGCGTCGCGGCGGTGGAGCGAATTTCCAAGTGTCGATTTCCGATTGCCGATTTTGGGAATTGTTGATTGCTGATTGTTGATGGTTGAATGATGGGGAGTCGGAATTGTTTCAATCGGAAATTGGCAATCGGCAATCGACAATTTGCTCACTGACCGCTGACCACTGGCCATTGCATTCAACGCGCCAATTTCCGCAAGAGTGGTGAGTTCGTCCCTGCGCAGGTCGGGCACGCGGCGAGTGAGGTCATGGATGGAAGTGAAGGGTGCGCTTGTGCGTTCGAGGATGAGGGAGCGGACGGCCTCCTCGCGCAGGCCGCGGACGTAACGCAGACCCATACGCAGTGCGATTGTGCCAGCGAGCTCAGTGCCGTCCCTGCGGGACTCGTTCCATATAACCGGCGCTTTCCCAGGACTTACGTCCTGAGCTAACGAATGCCGTCCCTTGCGGGACTGGTCTGTGGGCCTATCGTTAGGGCTGGGCCTCTCCTCCAACTCTCCTTGGCTAACGACCGACGACCAATGACCAACGACTTTACTGGTTCCTGACTCCTGACTCCTGACTACTGCTTCCAGCGTGCAATTCCAATCCGAGCGCGTCACATCGACCGGCAGTACTTTCAGCCCATGACGCTGCGCATCTTTGACGATGGTCGCCGGAGAATAAAACCCCATGGGCTGGTTATTGAGCAGAGCGGCAGTGAATGCGGCCAGGTAGTGGCATTTTAGAAACGTGCTGGCGTAGGCGATGAGCGCGAAACTGGCGGCGTGCGACTCGGGGAAACCGTAAAGCGCAAACGAAGTGATGGAGAGAATAATTTCTTCCTGCGCTTTGGCGGAGATGCCGTTTTGCGTCATGCCGACGCGCAGCCTGGCTTCGATTTCTTTCATGCGCGCCTGCGAGCGCTTGAAGCCCATGGCGCGGCGCAGTTCTTCGGCTTCGCCTCCAGTGAAATTGGCGGCGATCATGGCAATGCGCAGCAGTTGCTCCTGAAAGAGCGGGACACCGAGTGTGCGCCTGAGCACGGGTTCGAGCGAAGGGTGCGCATACGTGACTTCTTCTTTGCCCTGGCGGCGCTGCAAAAATGGATTCACCATCTGGCCGACGATCGGCCCGGGGCGGATGATCGCGACCTGCACGACGATGTCATAAAAGCGCATGGGGCGCAGGCGCGGCAGGCACGACATTTGCGCGCGGCTTTCCACCTGGAAAAGCCCGATGGTGTCAGCTTGCTGCAGCGCGGAGTACACCTGCGAATCATCCTGTGGAAGATGCGCCAGATCGACTTCTTCCCGATAGTAGTCGCGAATGAGTTCGAGCGAATCTTTGAGCACGGCCATCATTCCCAGGCCAAGCAGGTCGACTTTGATGATGCCCATGTCGGCGCAGTCTTCTTTGTCCCACTGCACCACGACGCGGCCGGGCATGGACGCGGGTTCTAGCGGCACGACAGAATCGAGCTGTCCCTGGCAGATGACCATGCCGCCGGAATGCTGGCCAAGATGCCGCGGCATGTCCTGCACGGCGAGGCAAAGCTCGTAATATTTGCGCAGGCGGGGATGAGCGAGATCGAGTCCGGCGTCGCGGAAGCGGCGGTCAAGCGCGTCGTTTTCGTCGCGAAATTCCCAGGTAGCGACAGCGGCAGAAATCTTCGTAAGCGTTTCCGGATCAAATCCCATCGCCTTGCCCATTTCACGCGCTGCCATGCGATTGCGGTAGGTGATCACGTTCGCGGTCATGGCCGCGCCGCGTTCGCCATACCGCTGGTAAACATACTGGATGACTTTTTCGCGCTCGTCGCCCGAGGGCAGGTCGAGATCAATATCGGGCCATTCGCCGCGCTCTTCGGAAAGGAAACGCTCGAAGAGCAATTCCATGCTGACGGCATCGACCGCAGTGATGCCGAGTGAGTAGCAGACGGCGCTGTTGGCAGCCGATCCGCGTCCTTGCACCAGGATGTTTTGTTCGCGACAGTAGCGGATGAGATCCCAGACGATGAGGAAATATCCGGCGAGCTTGAGTTTTTCGATGAGCTTCAATTCTTTTTCGATTTGCAGGCGGGCGCGGGCTTGCAAGTCTTGTGACTTGCGGCCATAGCGCTCGCGAAAGCCTTCCCAGGCGCGCTCGCGCAGAAATGTATTCATGGTTTCGCCTTCGGGCACGGGATAACGCGGGAATTCGTAGCCCAGATCGTTGAGCGTGAATTCCAGGCGATTCGAAAGTCCAACTGTATTGCTAATGGCTTCGGGCAGGTCGGCGAAGAGTTGCTGCATTTCCTGCGGAGATTTCAGATAGCGCTCAGAGTTGCGGGAGAGCAAGCACCCGGCGGTCGAAAGCGTTCGGTGATGGCGGATCGCAGTGAATGCGTCGCACAGTTCGCGAGCTTTGGCGGTGGCGTAGCAGACTCCGTTGGTGGCGAGCAGAGGAAGATGCAGCGCATGAGCAATGTCAATTGCGGCGCGGTTGCGGGATTCTTCTTCGCGCTGAAAGTGACGCTGCAGTTCGACGTAAACGTTGCCGGGGCCAAAGATTCCGATCAGTTGATCGACTTGCCGTTTAGCTTCTTCAATGCCGCCCTGTTGCAGCGCCGCTGCCAACAGTCCTTCTGCGCCGCCGGTCAGGCAGACTAGACCGGAGGCATGCTCTTGTAGTTCTTGTGGGGTGACCGCCGCGCCTTCGCCTTTCTTGGCGCGCAGCTTCATTTTGGTGATCAGGCGGCAGAGATTCTGATAGCCCGCACGGGTGGCAACAAGCAGAGGAAGGCGGAAGGAATTTCCGATTGTCGATTGCCGATTGTCGAGTTTGGAACGAATTGTTGATTGATTGCTGATTGATTGATTTATAGCTGACTGTCGTTTTTCAGTCGGCAATCGGCAATCGGCAATCGGAAATTGTGTGCTGCGCCCAAACGGCATACACGTGACCTCCGCCCCGATGTGCGCCTTGATCTTTGCTTTTTGTGCCGCCAAATGAAAACGGGGCACGCCGTATACGCCGTCGGTGTCGAGCAAAGCCATGGCGGGCATTCCAAACTGCGCGCAGGTCGAGACCAACTCCTCGGGCAGGGAAGCGCCCTCGAGAAAGCTGAAAGCAGAACGGGCGTGAAGTTCGATGAACAAGTACCCAGTACCTAGTACCTAGTACCCAGTACCTAGTACTCAGTACTCAGTATGTGAAACTGCTTTACAACTGAGTACTGAGTACTGGGTACTGAGTACTTTTTGTCAGTCATACGTTCCTTCCACGAACCAGTTGCCGCCGAGCAGATCGTGCACCAGACGATAAAGAGCAATCGTGTTGTCACTTTGCACCGCGATGTCCCATTCATCACGCGCCCAGGCCTCGCGTTCCCACCAGTCGCCGGAAAAGCGCCACGGGCCGGCCTTCCAGAGCACACGGCCCTGCACGTCTTTTTTCTGATAGCCCAAATACACAGGTTGGCCGTTCTCGAGAGTGACACTGGCGCGTAATGGCGGGCGAAAGCGCCGCAGAGCGGTAACAACCGATTGTTGTTCTGCAGAAGCGCAGGCTTTCTCGCGCTGGCCTTTCTCCGAACCTTGCTCCCCGAAACGCCGCATGCGAAATCCGGCAGGATGATTCGTGTCAAGCAGTTCCATTGCTCCGACTTTCTGCTCGCCCACCAGACCCGCGATGCGCGCGAGGGTAAGCTCGAGTTTTTCCGGTTCTGGAGAAGGAGGCAAAAACAGCCCTCCCTGTGCCGAACGCGGCCGCGCCGGTTCGGCGGCCAGATGGATCTTCACGATGGGTGCGCCCGGAGGATGGGCGTGCAAATCCAGCTGCAGCAATTTGAGAAACGTTTTGGGATCGAGCATGGGCAGCGGCAAGCGCAGGGTGCGGGGAAAATGAATTTTCGATTGCCGATTGCCGATTTCCAATTGCGGAAGAAATTGTTGACTGAAGGTTTCTGATTCCTCCTTGAATGACGGATCGAGTTCCAGCGTGAGGCGCAGCTCCTGCGTGGCCCATGCACGCGAGGCCAGGCGCGCGCACAGCTGCTCGAGCAGGCGATTGAGCAAAAAGGCGAGAGGTTCGAGCAGAACAATCGGGTGCTCCAGTTCCACCGCTTCTTCAAAGATCAGCGGCGCTTCCACAGGAACCAGAGTGCGCGATGCGGTTCCGCGCGCCAGTTGCTGCAGGTGCAGGCCTTCCTGTCCGAGGCGTTCGCTGAGCGCAATTGACGGCAGCCCGGCCAGCGCGCGCAGGTTGCGAATGCCCCAGCGATCAAAAGTTTCGAGCAGGCGCGCGGCATGCTCTTTTTGCTCGCCTTCCAAAAAATGATCGGCAAATAAAACTTCTACCGGCAGCGATCCCAGTTGCTCGGCTTCCTGGCCCGGGGGAATTACGGCGACGCCCACGCGGGCAAAAGTGCCCGCGCCACACAATCCGCGGGCAGCGAGCATGGCTGCATCAGGATTGGAAGCTGCGCCGACGTTGGTTTCGAAACCGAGTGCAGCGGCGCGATCCCAGATGGCACGAGTAATTTCCGCCAGCGATCCGAAAAGGGATTCCATGCCCGCGAGATCGAGCAAGGCGGTATCGCAAGCTGCGTCTTCCACGCAGGGCGAGAAAGTCTGAGCACAGTCGAGCAAGGCTGCATGGGCAGCGGATTCCTGCAGCGGAGAACGTGGGCGCAAGGCCAGGTCCGGGCACAACTCGGCTTGCGTCCTGGTCATATCCGCTGCAATGCCCATGCGGCGGGCCTTTTCATTCACCGCAATAATTTTTTCCAGTGGAGGCTTGCCCTCAAGAATGGCGACGGCTCGTGCCCGCAGTTCCGGCTCGACGCGGAGAACGGCGGCAACGGAAAAATTCGGCACGTAGATGCAGGCAAACGGCATGATGACGTTTATTCATTGAGCGATTTAGTCATTGAGTCATTGAGTCACTGAGACATTGAATCAATGATTCAATGGGCCAGTTTCCTTCATCCCGCCCACGCAGTTTGGCTGCAAAAAGCCGCGGTAGAGCGAGCGGGCTTGCGTTCCAGTCGCGAACGAATGATTTCCGCTGTGAAATCCAGTCCGGTCAGCAAATGCGCGTGCGTTGGTCCGATCTCTTCGAATTCGTGATTCGCCCACCCCAATTGCAGCAGCAGGGAAGAACAGCTTCCGGCGATGGGCTGCTGCTCGATGGCCAGCAGAATCGTGGGCTTGTACTCAACGGCACGGCGGAAGCGGAACCAGGTTGTGAGCGGAATGCGGCGGGCCGCTTGGGAAGAAATATCGCCGAGATCGAGCACGATCAGCCCGAAGCCCCCGCTTTCCAGCAGCAAGTCGGTAGCCTGCAGGGCCTGCTCGATCCGGTGCTCGGCCTGATTATCCCCGGCTCGCCTCTCGCGGAATGCAGAATTCACTTTGCCTTTCTCTGTGCCTCCGTGCCTCCGTGGTAAAGATTCTCCGCAGCGTACCCACAGCAGCCGATCCAGTTCGACGCCAGCCGCCGCGGCGGAATGTGGATCGAGCGCATCGCCGGCATCGACCACCACGCAACATTCTCCGCGGGCAGTGGTGGCGGCCAGAGCAGCCAGAAGCAAGGTGGTACGTCCCGAAGACGCTGCGCCGCAGATTTCGGTCAGGCATCCCCGGGGCAGGCCACCGGTCAAGGCGTCGATAGCGGGGATGCCGCTGGAGACCATTTCGGGTGCGGGACGGATGACAAGCCGCGAGGCGGGGATAACGGAATTTTCGATTGCCGATTTTCGATTGCTGATTGCAGGAAATGATGATGGTTGAATATTGATTGTCGAAGGAAGGACTTTTCCTGAGCGCACCTCAGCCTCTTCGTCGTCAAAGACAAAACGGCGGCCCAGGGCCGCCGAAGTGGAAACCACTGCGGAAGACATAGATTCCTCGGAAAGATTTCAGGGAACGCCGGGGCTGGTGCGCTCATAGCGTGGCCACGGAGGCAGTTTTCGCTTTTTATTCGCCTGCGAGAATTCTGTGCTTGGGGGGGCTTATTTGTCAAGTCAGAATTTTCAAATGCAAGATTCGAAAACTGCCGCATTCTTTCTAGGCAGCATCCCTGCCCTGCAAACCCTGATCGTTAACGCTGAATAAACCCCATTTTCTCAATGCATTCAGGCGCACATCCGTCGAAAAATCAGGCTTACGAAAGGTTGATTCATGATCGCAAGATGCAAGCGCGCGCGGCCCTTAGCGCGAGTTTTTCTGCTGGGAATGCTTCTCGCCACAGGTGGGACGATGGAGGCCCAAACCGCTACCAGCCCGTTCGAAGCCGGAATGCAGGGATCCCTGCTGCGATTTTCTCAGCCGACATTCGACGAATTGCCCTTCCCACCCAGTCCGGCCCATCACGACACGATATTCGGGCCGGGCGGATACGTGGACTGGAACGTCTCCCGCCTTCTGGCCATCGAAGCCGCTGCGGAGTGGTATCCGCGGCATTTTTCCCCGTTGCTCTATCCCCAGGAGGGTGGGCGCACAGTCCAGTTCCATGCAGGGCCGAGGATTTCGATTTACCGTGGAGAGCGCTGGAGCCTTTTCGCAACGATACAGCCGGGACTGGTTCGCTTCACTCATGAATGCATTCCGATCGCCACTCCGCCTGCGATTTTCACCTGTAGCTTTGCTCCGGTGAAGAACTTTGCCCTCCTGTTGGGCGGAGGAGTAGAGGCGTATCCCACCCGCAGATTGGTGGTGCGCTTTGACGTGCAGGATGGCACGATCGCGATGTATGACCGGTCGGCGAGCATTCGCCAGTCGCCGAATTTCATTGCTTCGGTTTCGCTTCCCGGTGGCATGCAACCGTCGCTGCGCATGGCGCTAGGAATAGGGTACCGTCTGGGAACGCTGCGTGACGAGCCACAACAAGTAATTCGAATCAACCCGCAAGACGCAAGAGTTGAAGTGGGAGGCCAGTTCGGCAGCCTGACCAAGGGCAATTCTCTGGATCTTTCTTTTACCGGGAATCAGGTGAACACCGGCATGGGCGGAGGAGGCTGGTTTGCCTACAACCTGCCAGCCCACCTTGCAATTGATGGCTCGCTGATGTATTTCCCGAATCATTCCGGTCGCCTGGTGAATTTTCAGTCTGGCGGGAACGCGATCGAAGGCCTGTTCGGAGTTAAGGCCGGATTTCGCAGAGGCCGTTTCGGCTATTTTGCCAAGGCGCGTCCGGGATTTCTGCACTTCGACCAGACGCTGGACCATTTCTTCAGCGGCGTTATGGCGCCTGCGCAACTGCCTTTCACTCCAATCACCCACGCCGTGCTCGATGTAGGAGGCGTGATCGAGGTCTACACTTCGCGGCACACCATGCTCCGCTTCGACGCGGGAGATACCATCTGGCGGATCGGATCGCGCGAAGTGGTGGGGCTGCTCCCACAACCCACGCTGGCACCGGAAGACGTGCGGCACACGATCCAGCTGACTTCAGGCTTCGGCCTGCGCTTCTGAGTTTCGTACGCCCTCACAGTCCCTTGCTCACCTTGGCCTCAGGCAGGCGTCTAAACCCATCAGGCACAGACTGATGCATGTGTCCGTTGGTCGCACTCGCTGCACATTCGGCCGCGAGATCCCACTTACCGCCAAGGAGCTTCTCTATGCAGAGATTTCGGTTGTTTCCCCTGCTGCTCAGCATTTTGTGCTTCGCAGGCCTCACCCACGCTCAGACCGCCAGTCCTGAAACCCTGATGCTCGATCTGCCCCGGGCCAGCCAGCATGCCCGGGTGCTGCAACGCATCGGCATCACCGACATCACGATCAACTACCATCGCCCGCTGGCCAATGGCCGCCAGATCTGGGGCAAGCTTGTGCCGTACGGCGAAGTCTGGCGCGCCGGGGCCAACGAGAATACCACCATTACGTTTAGCGATCCGGTCACGGTCGAAGGCCAGGCCCTCGACAAGGGAAGCTATGGCCTGCACATGATTCCGGGCGAGAGCCAGTGGACGGTAATCTTCTCGAAAGATTCCAGGGACTGGGGCAGCTTTACCTACAAAAAGGAAGATGACGCCCTGCGCGTCAACGTAAAGCCGCAGCCCGCCGAGCTCCACGACGCGCTGGCCTACGATTTCGACGACGTCAAGCCGGACTCCACCGTCGTCACCATGCGCTGGGATAAAGTTGCCGTTCCCTTCAAGGTCTCGGTCAGTGTCAATGACCTCGTCACGGCCAGCATTCACCGGCAAGTTCATGGCCTCAACCAGTACTACTGGGAGGGTTGGGACGATGCGGCTGGTTACTTCCTGGCCAACAAGATCAATCTGGACGAAGCGCTGAAGTACGAGGAGCAGTCGATCCAGAACGAAGAGCGCTATGACAACCTGATGAACAAGTCGCGCATTCTCGAAGCCATGGGACGAAACAGCGACGCCGCGCCAGTCCGGGCGAAAGCGCTGGACATGGGAAATGCGGGACAGCTCTACACCTACGCTCGGCAGCTGCAGGGGGAGAAGAAGCAGGATGAAGCATTCGCCATCTACGGTTCGCTGGCCAAGAGGTTTCCCAATGACTGGCTTACACATGCGGGAATGGCTCGTGTCTACAGCGGCCAGGGCGATTACGACAACGCGGTGAAGGAAATGAAGCTTGCGTTGCCGGCAGCACCAGACAACAACAAAACCATTATCGAAAACTATATCAAGCGCCTGCAGGCTAAGGAGGACATCAACAAATAGCGCGGCTGGATTGCGCGAGAACGGGCCGGCATTGCGCCGGCCCTTTTCTTTGCGAGTCGCTTACCACACGCGGCAGGCATTGGCTCTCACCATGCGCTGTCCGGCCTTGCATCCGAAAGCCTGTTGGAATTCCGGCATGTTCGAGACCACGTTGTCGATGCGGAAACTGGACAGGGAGTGCGGGTCCGTGGTCACCGCCAGGCGCGCGATCTCCGGGCGTATGTTCGCGCACCATGAATTGGCGAAAGACAGGAAGAAACGCTGTCGATAGGTCCACCCATCCACTCCCTTGTCGTCGAGCGACTTCCCCTGCTGCTTGAGCGTGTCGGCGAGCGCGAACAGGGCCAGACGAATTCCGCCGTTGTCAGCCGTATCTTCTCCCTGCGTCAGCAAACCATTTTGCCGGACGCCCGGACCTGCCTCGGGCACGTCCTGGGTGTATTCGTCCGAGATGCATTTGCCGCGCTCGTCGTACTGCTTGGCGTCGGTGGTCGTCCACCAGTCGCGCAGATTGCCCCGGGCGTCGTACTTGCGCCCCTCGTCGTCGAATCCGTGGATGATTTCGTGCCCAATCACCATCCCGATGGCGCCGTAGTTCACGGCGTCATCCTGCGAGGGATCGAAGTAGGGTGGCTGCAAAATGCCGGCAGGGAAATTGATCGTATTGAGCTGCGGCTGATAGTAAGCGTTGATGGTCGGAGGAGTCATGGCCCACTCGGTGCGGTCTACCGGCTTGCCGACTTTTGCTACCCAGCGCTCGAACTCGAACGACGACGCCTGAGCGGCGTTGTCCAGGTAGCTGTCGCGGGTGATCTTGACCGAGGAGTAGTCGCGCCACCGCGAGGGATAGCCGATGATGTCCTCAATCCCTTTCAGCTTGGCGGCTGCCTGTTCTCTGGTGGCGGGGGACATCCAGTCGAGGCTATGAATGTCGGCGTTGAGTGCCTTTTCGATCGCGTGCACCATCTGCAGGGTACGCGCCTTGCTCTCGGGCGGAAATGCACGGTCGACGTAGGCCTGGCCCAGCGCTTCACCCAAATCGTGATCGGCCGCGTTCACGCAGCGGCGCCAGCGCGGAGGCAATTGTTCCGCGCCTGCCAGCGTGTGACCGAAGAACGCGAAATCCTCATCCACCAGCGCCTTGTTCAGAAACGGCGCCGAGTGATGGATCACCTGCCAGCGCAGGTAGGCTTGCCAGTGCTTCAACGGATGCTCCTCGATCAACTTGCTTTCAGTACGGAAGAAGGCGGGCGAGGTGACGATATAGTGATCGCTGTCTGGAGCGTTCACCGCCTTCAGATAGCCATCCCAATCGATGGCGGGAGCCAGCTTGCGTACCTCGGCCAGGCTCATCTTGTTGTTCATGTTCGCGGGGTCGCGGCGCTTTATGTTGTCCATCTGCGCCTTCGCCAGGGCAGTTTCCAGTTCAGTCACAGTGCCCGCGTCGGCGGCGGCTTGCGTTTCCGTTTCCCCCGTCAGCACGAACATCTTCTGCACGTGAGCGCGGTATTTCTTGAGCACGTCCAGCGATTTCTCGTCAGTATTCAGGTAATAGTCGCGGTTGGGAAGACTTAGTCCCCCCTGGTCAATCTGTCCCACTACCTTGGAGGCATCGTCATAGTCCTGTTGCCCGGTGAAGCCGAACAAAGGTGCATTGGTCTGATTGTCCGATTGTTCCCATGCTCCGGCATAGAGATGGTGCAAACGCGCGATCTCCAGCGTGATTTCTTTCTTCGACTTCAAGACCGCGATGCGATCCAGTTCGGGCCGGAGCGGCTTGATGCCGGCGGCTTCGATACCGCTCTCGTCCATGCAGGCAGTCCAGTAGTCGCCGATCTTCTGCTGGTTGGGGTTCCGCTTCGGATCGTTGGCGCTGGCGGCTTCGAGGGTTTCCCGCAGCAGGTTTTCGTTCCACAACTGCAGGCTGCTGCCGCTGCCCCAAAACACCTCGTCGGGCGGAATGGGGTTGGCCGTGAGCCATTTGTTGCAGGCGTATTTGTAGAAATCGTTGCAGGGGTCGAGGGTCTTGTCGACCAGGTTTGGATCAAAATGCTCGAGCTGAGCTCCTCCCTGTTCGGAGGAGGCATTCTGTGCGAATGCGCACTGCGCAGACCATACAGCCGGTATCGTAACGCTCAGCAGCAGCGCTGCAGTGAAACGTAAAGTAGACATGTAGCACCTTTTGGGAGAACCCATGATGGTTGGGATAAACAGACAAGTCCGGTGGAAGATACGCATAGATGCGGAAAGTTTCACGAAAGAGTGGGGAAAAACAATCCAACCCGAGACCATTCAAGATTATCAGACGGCATGGTAGACGTGAGGTTAGCGCAGAGATCGCTGGCGCGCTTAAAACCTCACCATTGTGCGGGCGCGTGTTTGATGGCTCCATCCCGCAAGGGCCGGCACTCATCCTCAGCCGTTGTCATCCTGTGTTATGCAGTCCGGCGGCGATCCCATTGATGGTCGCACCCAAGGGATAGTCCAGTTCCGATCCCTCCTGTCCTCGTTGCTTGCGCCGCAAGAGTTCTACCTGAATCAGGCTCATGGGATCGACATACGGATTGCGCAAGCGGATGGAACGAGCCAACACACGATTGCGGCTCAACAATTCGCGCTGGCCGGTAACCCGGAGAAGCATCCGCCGGGATCGCAGGAACTCGTCTTCCAGCATCGAGAACACGCGCTCTCTCACGGCCGCATTTTGCACCAGCCCCGAATAGACGCGGGCGATCCCGAGATCGGCCTTGGCCATTCCCAGTTCGACGTTTCGCAGAAGATCGGAGAACAGCGGGAAGCCGCGTGCCATCTGGCGCAAAAGCTGCTCATGGCCGGGGCGGCTTTTGGCGAAGCACTGCAGGGCGTGCCCCACGCCAAACCACGCGGGTAGGGCATGGCGGCTCTGCATCCATCCGAAGACCCAGGGGATGGCGCGCAGATCTTCAAGCCCTCGGCCTTGGGCACGCCGCGAGGGGCGCGACCCGATCCGCGCCGTATCTAGCTCGTTCACCGGCGTGGCCTGGTAGAAGTACTCCAGCACTTCGGGATTGTCCGCGATCTGTCGCCGATAAACGTGGAACGCTTCCTGCGACATCTCGTCCATGGCTTCTTCCCAGTGCACGGAATACCCGGATCCCGATGCAGGCCGCAACCGCGCTTCCATGCTGGCCGCGATCATCAGTTCCAGATTCCACTCAGCCAGGATCGGGTCAGAGTACTTCCAGTTCAGAACTTCGCCCTGCTCGGTGAGGCGAATGTGTCCCGAGAAACAACCGGGCGGTTGGGCGAGGATGGCAGAGTGAGTTGGTCCGCCGCCGCGGCCAACGGTTCCGCCCCGGCCATGGAAGAGTCGCAGTTTTATGTTCGATTCCGACGCCGCGCAGTGCAGTTCGCGATGTGCTTTGTACAATTCCCAGGTACTGGTAAGCATCCCGCCATCTTTGTTCGAGTCCGAGTAGCCCAGCATGACTTCCTGCCAGCGTCCCCAGGAATCGAGCAGAGGCTGATAGTCGGCGTCGTTCCACAGACGGCGCATGACGCCGCCGGCCGCGCGCAGTGCGGCGATCGATTCGAAAAGCGGCACAGGCATGAGCCCCGGATCGCTGCTTGACCCCGCAATCTGAATTCCGCCTGCCCGAGCCAGACGAACTACAGCGAGCACGTCATCTTCTGACGCCGCGCCGCTGATCACGTAGCGGCGAATCGAGTGAACGGGGAATTCACGCTTCAGTTGCGCGATGGTCCGAAAGGTCTCTAACAATTCGCGGCTGACTGCCGTTGCGGGGACGCCCTTCAGGCCGGGCCCTATCTCGTTCAGTGCCCGGGTGTGCACGGCCGCGTGCTGGCGAACATCGAGGCTATGCAGGTGGAAGCCGAAGGTGCGCACTTTCCGCAGCAGGGAAGTGACGTAGGAGCGAGCGAGCAGCTGTCCGCAGTTCGACTGCAGGCTGCTTTCGACCAGCGCAAGATCGCGCTCGAACTCTGCAGCGCTGCGGTACGCGCCCGCAGCCGTCGAAGCTTCACGGGTCTGCTGCAGCTTATGGAACATATAGGAGAGAAATCGGCGATAGCTCTCCGCAGTGTTGAGAGGCCCCCACGCCAGGTGTACGCCGGCAATCGTGTGTTCGTAATGCGCCAATTGTGCGCGCAATTCGCAGGAAATCCCGGTCTGCCGTTGCGAAGAGCTGAGCCGGTCGCTCAGCGACTCAACGTCGCCGACGTACTCCCGCAGAATCAGGTCACGTGCCATCCCCAGCGCTGCGCGCAGGCACTCCGGCTTGACCATGGGATTGCCGTCGCGGTCTCCGCCAATCCACGAGCCGAATCGCACCAGATCGGGCAGGACGCCTTCGGCAACTTTGAGCCCGTAGACGTCGCGGAACGCTTCCATTACCTCGGCATAAATCCTGGGCAAAGCAGTGAACAGCGAAAGGCGAAAGTATCGCAAGCCCATGCGGATCTCGTCGTCGACGGTCGGTTTTGCCAGCCGCACCTCGTCGGTTTGCCACAGGGAGGTGACTTCGGCGCGAATGCTCTTTTCACAGTCTTCTGCTTCCTCTGTGGTAAGCGGAAGCCGGTCGAGTCGCTCGAGCTGTTGCCCAATGCGGCGCCGTTTCAACAAGACCGTCTGCCGCGCCACTTCGGTGGGATGCGCGGTGAAGACCGGAGTGATCTCGATTTCGCGCAGCGCCCGCAGGGCAGCCTCACCTGCAATTCCCGCTTCCTTCATGCGCGCCAGCGTTCCCCGAAACGACCCGGGCAGAGGCCGGTGCGCGCTGTCCAGCTTCCCCGCCCGGCGCCGGCGCTTGCGGTGGTTGGTCTCCGCCAGATTCGTGAGCTCAAAGTATGTAGCGAAGGCTTTGGTGACCTGATAGGCGCGCTCCACGTCCATCCGCGAGACAATCTCCTGCGCTTTCGCCATCAGCGGGGATGTGGGCGCCTTGCCGGGATTCCGCCGCGACGACTCGCGATGTTCAATGAGGAGCCGCCTCAGTTCCTCGACCGATTCGAGCAGTTCCGGCCCCACCTGCTCCACCATTACTTGTCCCAGCACTGCCCCCAGCGAGCGGACATCGCGTCGCAATGGGGTGTCCTTGACAGCCTCGTTCGAATGCGCCGTCAGTTCCGCAAGGCGCACCGCCTGGTCGTCGGCTTTCCAGAACGATTTGAATTGCTTCGCGGCCATCAGCGTGAGGATAGAAAAGGATAAACGAGGCGTGCGGACTGTGAAATGAAAAGAAGAAATCGCCCGTATCGGGGAGTCGGCGGCCTATCTCGGTACTTCGAAGCGGTAGCCGATGCCGCGCAGCGTTTTCAGGTATTGGGGACGGCGAGGGTCAGACTCGATCTTTTCGCGCAGGCGGCGAATGTAGACGTCGATGGATCGCGGCGTCACGAATGGCGTTTCCTTCCATACGGCGTCGAGCAACTGGTCGCGGGTCAGCACCCGCCCGCGATGCGTGGCCAGGTATTCCAGCAGGCGGAATTCGCGCACCGTGGTGACGACCGTCCGGCCCTGCACCTGCACCGTCATGGAAGAAACATCGATTTCGAGATCGCCCAGGCGCAGGACTTCGCTGACCTGCGGCGAGTGACTCAATCCTCGCATCACGCTGCGAATGCGTGCCACCAGCTCGCGCGGGCTGAAAGGTTTGGTGATGTAGTCGTCACCTCCCAGTTCCAGGCCTTTGACCCGGTCCGCCTCCGCCGTCTTTGCGGTCAGAAAAATGATCGGAGTGGCAGACAGCGCCGGGGTCTGGCGGATATGGCGGCAGATCTCAAACCCGTCGGTGCCGGGCAGCATCACATCCAGAAGGAACAGCGCCGGCATTTCGCGCACCGCTTCGCTCAGCACCGACGCGCCGCTGACAAAACTCTGCACGTCGTATCCGGCCTGCTGCAGATTATGAGAGATGAGGCGGGCAATGTCCTCGTCGTCCTCTACGACAAAAATGAGCGGGCGGAATGGGCTGACGCTGGTCTTGTCGGCGGGCTCGCAGAATTCGGCTGGCAGATGCATTGCTTTCAGGCTGCCCCATGAGATCTCGGCCTGATGTGCAGGAGGCGATGCCTTCAAAACTGTATTGGGGTAATGTTGCGCGAATGTTGCCCGATTGTTAACGAACGATGAATTTGTCAGTTCGCGGCTTTCTTCTTAGGTGCGTGCCGCAGGCTGCGCCCTTCGATCAGGCTGTAGAGGTCTTCGGCGAGGTTGGTGGTGTGGTCGCCGGCCCGCTCCAGGGCCTGGGCCATGAGTAGCACCTCAAAGCCCGAGGTGTCTCCTTGCGCCACGGACTCCGAAAGGTGCTTTTGGAACAAGGCGTGGCAGACGCGGTCGATCTCCTTGTCCATCTGCAGCACCTTGCGCGCACACTCCAGGTCGAGGGTGGAGAAGCCTTTGTGAATCAGGTCGAGCATCTCGCGCAGCACCAAGGACATGTCCACCAGGGATCGCACGTCGGAAGCGGGTATCTTCGACGTCCGGGCCTGCACTCGCATGGCCACGCTCATCACCAGATCCCCAATGCGCTCCAGATCAGTCGTGCTCTTCAAGCTGGAAAGCAACTGTCGCGCGCGGTTTTCGTTGACCCGGGTGATGGCCGCTGGCAGGCGATCATCGATCTGCCGTTCGATCAGGTCCAGTTCCTTTTCGCAGTCCTTGATGGCGAGGAAGGCCATTCGGGAAGAGTGCGTGAGCAGGTCGCTGACGTTGAACGCCGCGTCCCGCGCAATCAGGCAGGCTTTGAGGGCAAGGCGCGCCAGGTCGTCGGGCCCGCCCGCTTTGCCACCGGCCAACGATTTCTCCCCTGCTTTTTTTCCCGGGCCCGAGGCGCTGCCCGCTTCCGTTTCCTCCACTTCGCTGATTCGGGACGATGGCGCTTTCCGCGGCATCTGAGGTTAGAACATCCTGTCTGGCGCCCATATCCTCCGGACGCAACCCAAGCCAACAGTCTAACCCCGAAATGTGAAAGGATGGTTACAACCTT
Organism: Candidatus Sulfotelmatobacter sp.; assembly: GCA_035266285.1. Lineage (GTDB taxonomy): Bacteria > Acidobacteriota > Terriglobia > Terriglobales > Acidobacteriaceae > Sulfotelmatobacter. Next base: position 63,747 of record DATFNR010000033.1, on the reverse strand, counting down.
GGGCGCGGAACCTGCCATCGACTGGATTGAATGATCGTAGATTGAATCATCGCGCCAATTAGAAATACAGAGGGCGTCTGTATGAATCTCTTGGACCATCTGCGCCGCCAGTTTGCCTACGACGAGTGGGCCAATCGAGAAGTGTTGACTGCGATCGGTCCCGGTAGCGCCGCCAGCCCGCGCGCGCTGCAATTGATGGCGCACATCATTGCCGCGGAACGCCTATGGCTGGAGCGTGTGAAGCGGAAACCCCAAAGCCTTCCGGTTTGGCCCGAGTTCGATCTTGAGCGTTGCCAGAAAGAAGCTGCCGAGCAGGCGCGCCTGTGGCGCGAGTATTTTTCAGGCATAACTGCCGACGATCTCTCCGGCCCGGTTCCTTACAAGAACAGCAAGGGCGAGCCGTGGAGCAGCACCGTCGGAGACATTCTGACCCACGTCATCATGCACTCGGCTTACCATCGCGGACAGATTGCCAGCCATATGCGCGAAAACGGGCAGACGCCGGCCTATACCGACTACATTCACGCGGTCCGCCAGGGTTTGGTTGAGTAAACGCGGAGTGAGGATGGGGGAAGCGCGTCCGCACTTTGCCGCCAGCCCGCGCGAAGACGTAATATTTCAGCAATGAAGAAACTCCCTGTTCTGTTCTTCCCTGTGCTCGGTGCCGTCTTCCTGTTGGCGGCGGTTCAACCCAAGTTTCCCCCCATGCCCGTGGGCGTGACCAACAACGCCGTCGCATCGCTGAAAGGCGGGCTGGAGTTGTATTCGCTGATGGGGATCGGCCCCAAGAAAACCTGGGATGACGTCAGCAACCGGGGCTACGTTTTCCACCTTGCCGGCGCGAAATGGACGGAGGTGCCCCCGGTTCCGGGAGTCGCCGGACGTCTGGGCGCTTCCGCTATCGGAGTGCGCAGTCAGATCTTTGTTTTCGGCGGATACGTCCTCGACGCGCAGGGAATGGAATTAACCGTCTCAGATGTCAATTCATTCCTGGTCGAAGAACACCGCTGGTACCGTGGCGCGGACATCCCGGTAGCTGTCGACAACGCGGTGATTGGCGTCGATGGCGACCGATACATTTATCTGGTCGGCGGTCGATCCAAGAATGGGCCCGTCAACAACGTGCAAGTCTATGATGCGCGGAAGAACACCTGGAGCCAGGCCACGCCCTTTCCCGGGACTCCAGTCTTTGGTCTTGCGGGTGGCTTGGCCGACGACGCCATCGTCTACGTCGACGGCGCCAAGAGAGACACCGCCGGGGCTCACTATGTCGCCTCTGACGAGTGCTGGATCGGCAAGATCGACCGCAAGGACCCGGACAAGATCGCATGGAGCAAACTCCCCCCCCATCCCGGTCAGGCCCGCTTCGGTATTGAGGCCGGCGCACGCGGAGGCAAGGTTCTTTTCTCGGGAGGCTCTCCCGCCGTGCACAACTTCAAAGGCCTGGATTCCGACGGCAAGCCCGTTGACATCTCGACGATTACCTTCGCGTTTGACGTGCACGGCAATCGCTGGGAGACCGTCGACGAAGATACCTATGACGCGCGGGCGGACAGCCGGGGCATCCTCTCGACTCCGGTGGGTGCCGTCATCTTAGGCGGTCTCGTGAGCAATCAGGCGGCAACCGCGCGCGTGCTGCTCCTGCCGAAGAAATAGCAGTCCTGATATGGGAGCCGTTCCGAAATGGAATCTTCGCTGCTACACCGCTGAGTTGCACCTTCGTGATCTAACTGGGCAGGCTGTGGTGCGCTAGGATGACGGTGTTCGGGCGCGAACATCGTACCCTCCTCCTGAGCAAGCGGCGAGTGGACCTCCGACCACTCGCCGCTTACTGTTTCAAGAGAACAGGATGCTCTATACCTCAGCTCGTGCCTCCAGCCCCTCGTACACCTCTTCGGCTCTACGCAGTGCCTCCTGCACGTTTTCGCAGATGTTCTCTTTCCCCACCACTTCCTCGAACTCTGCCTGATGCATCAGCTTGCAGGGTTGTTCTCGCGCCCCGCACAAAATCAGCGTGCGCTTGCTGGCATGGAGTTGCTTAGCCACTTCCTCGATGGCAAACAATCCGGTGGCGTCGAGCGCCGTCATATTTCGGAGTCGCAAAATGACAACCGGCGGGAGTTTGTGGAGGTTCTCTGTCACCGCAGCAATCTTGTCGGTCGCTCCGAACAGAAATGGCCCGTGGATGCGAAAGATCGTCGCGTAGTAAGGGATGTCCTTGTCCTGCAGGATGTGCACGCGCCCGTCTTCCACATAGTCGTCGGTCACCTGCGAAACCGTCGTCGTCGAGGCCACGCGGCTGATGAACAGCAGCGCCGCCAGGATCATCCCGGCTTCGACGGCGACGGTGAGATCGGCAAATACGGTCAGCGCAAACGTCACCAGCCAGATGCTGATGTCGGTCTTCGTCATCTTCAGCAGTTGCGGTATCTCGCGCCATTCTCCCATGTTGTAGGCGACGATCATCAGAATCGCCGCCAGCGCCGCCATGGGCACGTAGCTGACCAGGGGCGCGGCAAACAGCAGAATGCACAGCAGCGTGAGGGCGTGGATCACTCCCGCTACAGGAGACTGCGCACCGGAACGGATGCTGGTCGCCGTGCGCGCAATCGCGCCCGTGGCCGGCAACCCGCCAAACATCGGTGAGACTATGTTGGCTACTCCCTGCCCGACCAACTCAACATTGGGATTGTGACGGTCGTTGCTCATCCGATCCGAGACCACCGCCGACATGAGCGATTCAATCGCACCCAGCATCGCCACTGTGAAGGCCGGGCCGAGCAGTCCATGAATCAGGTCGGTGCGAAATTTCGGAATCTGCAGATGCGGCAGCCCCGCGGGAATTCCACCGAACTTGGTCCCGATCGTTTCCAGCGGAAGCCTGAAGAAGTAGACCGCGCAGGTGGCCAGCAGCAACGCCACGATCGGTCCCGGGATGCGCGCGGAGATGCCGCGACAGGCGATCAAAATCAGTAGTGTGAACCCTGCCAGGGCCGTTGCTTCAAACGACAGAGTGTGGAAGTTGGCGGCCAGCGCCTCCATGCGCAGCCAGAAGACACCGGGAACCTTATCGAGGTGGAGGCCAAAGAAATCCTTGACCTGCGTGCTGGCGATCAGCACCGCAATGCCATTCGTAAACCCGATCACCACCGGACGTGGAATGAACTTCACCGCTGTACCCAGCCCGGTCAGCCCCATGATCACCAGCAACACGCCCGCCATGACGGTGCACATGAACAACCCGTCCACTCCATGCACCGCCACAATTCCAGCCACTACAACCACGAAAGCTCCGGTGGGCCCTCCGATCTGTGTTTTCGAGCCGCCCAGCGCCGAGATCAGGAATCCGGTGACGATCGCACAGTAGATCCCGGCCTGCGGCGTCAGTCCCGACGCAATGGCAAAAGCCATAGCCAGAGGCAGAGCCACCAACCCCACCGTGACACCCGCAATTACATCGAGCAGAAATTTATGCCGGTTGTAGTCGCGCAGACAGAGGACGGACTTCGGAAGCCAATTTTCACTGAGGAAAGCACGCGCCATTTTCACATTATGGCGCGTTATGTGTCCCGACGAAAGTCCCGCAGCGGGTTACTTTACTTTTGTCTCCCTCCCCTCGTACTTTGTTGTTCATGCCCTCTTACTTCACCGCCGATCTTTTCCGTTTTCTGCTACGCCTCAAGCGCAACAACAACCGGGACTGGTTCCTGGCTCACAAGGGCGAATACGAAGCCTGGGTGCGCGACCCGGCCTTGCGCTTTATCACGGACTTCGCCGTTCCTTTGCATGACATCAGTCCTTATCTCGTGGCTGATTCGCGCCCCACGCGCGGTTCGTTGTTTCGCATCTACCGCGATACGCGCTTCGCTACCGACAAGCGCCCGTACAAAACGAACATCGCCATGCGCTTTTCGCATCGTGGCAAAGACGTGCATTCTCCCGGCTTCTACCTGCACCTCGAGCCGGGCGGATGTTTCGCGGCCTCCGGACTCTGGCATCCCGAGTCGGCGACGCTGCTCAAAGTGCGCAATGCCATTGTGTCGCGGCCTGAGGAATGGCGCGGGGTCCGCAAGTTGCTGAACTGGGACGAGGCCAGCAAGCTGAGCCGTCCGCCGCGGGGATTCCCCTGCGATCATGAATTCGTGGATGACCTCAAACTGCGTGACATGGGGACCGCCATCGAGTTCACGGAGAAACAGGTGTGCAGCCCCCGGTTTCTATCGACCTTTGTCGACGCATGTAGAAAGATGTCTCCGCTGCCAGCGTTTTTCGCCAGCGCTCTGGGGCTGAAGTTTTGATTTGTGGGAAAAACTGCGGGTCGCAAGCGTGGTAGGCCCGGCAGGATTCGAACCTGCAACCCTCGGATTAGAAATCCGATGCTCTATCCCTTTGAGCTACGGGCCCGCTGCGGCGTGCCAGTTTATTGTACCCGCAGCGGGCGCGCAGCCCAATCGCTCGGCGGTTTACGCGTACGCGGTCTGCGTTTGCGCGGTCCGCGGAGCGGGCAGAATCGCGAAGCGCTCATCAATCAGGCAGTGCAGAAGAATCGGCACCAGCAGCGATCCGGTCTTGAAGTAGAGCAGGCAGAAGAGCAGGCCGACAAACCCGGTGAGTAGAACTCCCATGGCTTTTTGGTAAAGGTGAGCCAATCCGAAGACGGCCGCGGCTACAACGATCAACCATGTTCCGGCCAGGCCAACGGGACTGTGCAGCGTAGCCAGCAACCATCCGCGAAATACGATCTCTTCGCAGATTCCGGCGCTGAGCGCCACTGCAACCCAGAGCCAGCGCTCCCGCGTGGTCACCGGGATCAGCGCGGTGAAATCGGGCAGAAGACGGCTCCGCCAGGACGGAGGCGCCTCTGGTGCCGGCGGTGCCGCGGGGCGCCGGTTGGCCACCAGACGGGCCACGGCAAAAACCACCCCGCCCAATGCGACACCACCGAACAGCCCTCCGAGGAGAGCTTTGCCCATGCCGTCCGGGACCGCAAGCTGCTGAATCCAGCTCGAATTCTCCAACCCGAGAAGCCGGGGATTGAACTTGCTCCAGTCGAAACGCAGCGCGACCGCGGCCATCAGAGCGCTGATCCATTCGAACTTCAGAGCCTGCAGGTAGACGCGTGTGCGCGCCCGCGTATCTCCCTTGGCCACGTCCAGCTTGAGCTGCCGGTACTGTGGAATGAAGCGGATGGCTTCCCGCACGATGTAGACAAACAAAATAAGATCGAGTGCGACCGAAGCGATGTTTTTCATAGGTTCCTTTTCTAGTTACTCCGATTCTAGTTACTCCGATTTCGACTCCCGGATGCGCTGCATCAGGTTCCTGCCGGTTTCGATTTCCCGCTTCTGGCGATGCCCCAGGTACTGAAAGAACCCAAGCTCGATCAGCATTCCGGTGAGAATGGCCGTCTCCATCCCCGACAGCCCTCTCCATCTCCACGTCACCACAGTCCCGTAGAGCACCACTGCCGCCAGCAGAAAATAGAAGCCGAAGCGGACTGTCTTGGCCTTGGCGATCGCTCTCTTGTACGAGAGTTCGGCGTAAGCCAGCGTCGTCTGCGCCGCGGGCTTCCAGGCGCCGCGCCGGACCCGCAGCGTGTATGCCCCCATGCTCAAGCTTGCGGCCCACATGCCCGCCGCCAACCCCGCCATGAACGAGCTGCGCCGCGCCAAAGCCGTTGCCACAATCAGGCAGACGCTGATCACCGCGGCGACCACGATCATGCGCAGGTTCTGCCGTCTGATCTTTTTTCTGAAATCGGGCAGAGGTTCAGCGTCGCTCTGCCACTCCTGGCGCCAGGATTCGAGTTCGGTATCTATGGTCACGACTGCTCCCCCAACGCTTCTTTCAACGCTTTCTTTGCCCGGTTCATGCGGACGGCGACGTTGGTTTCCGTGATTCCTAAAACGTCTGCGATCTCCGCGTGCGAAAGATCCTCCAGCACCAGCATAGCTACCTGCCGATAGACGATGGGTAAGCGCTGGATGGCCGCCCGCAGCCTGCCGTGCTCATGCGCGATCGCCACTTGCTGCTCCGGATGCGGCCGCGGATCCGCAGGCTCGAGCGCTGGAGGCAGTTCATCCAGCGGATCGGACGCAGGTCTCCGCCGGCATGCGTGCGTCAGCCCGCGGTTGTGCGCAATGCGGTAGACGAACGTTCGCTCGGAGCACTCTCCGCGGAAGTGCGGCAGCGCCTGCCAGATGGCGAGCGCGATTTCCTGCACCAGTTCATCCCGCGGGCCGGCGACTTTCTCATAACCGTATGCCAGGCGCGACAACGCAGGACCATACAGGCGGAGGATTCGGTCGAACCGCTGCTCGGTAGTTTCGCTCGTTGTTTCGCCAGTCGTTTCGACGACTTCGCCGTCAGCCGATTTGCCCATCGTGTCGCCCGCGCGAGAGTGCAGCAGATCGTTGCGCGCCTCCATGCTACGTGCAGAAACGTCGTCTGCAAACTCGATGCCCGCAAACTCAAGGCCCGTAATGGACTTCGCCCCCAACCGGATCTGCCTCCGCTGGTCTGAATTTCCCGCTCACCAGGGATAGTCTCGATCCGGGGCAGCACCTTACAGATTTTTGTGAGTTGAACGCGAAGGGCTAAAACCGCTGCAGCAACAGTGGGTTAACAGTGGGTTAGATGGTGGGCGCTATAGGATTCGAACCTATGACTTCCACCGTGTGAAGATGGCACTCTACCGCTGAGTTAAGCGCCCAACCTTTTACATTCAAGCAGTTGCAGCCACTTCCGTCAACCCCGAGGGGCATCTGGGGCCAATACGGAAACGACTCAGACACTAAATCTAGTCGAAATCGGATTACAGAGCTGTCCGGCGTTTTCCTGGTTGTCCCCGTGACTAGAGCCGGTAACGAAATGCGAACTGAAATGTCCGTGGACCGTTCAATTGATGCCCAAGGGCAGCGATGAAGCGACGTTCGTGGCTGTTGCGGTCGCGTCGCCAACCACCGCGCCAGACTGATCTGTCAATCGTAATCAAATACTTTCCTTACAAAAAGGTTCTCCAGATTATAGTACCGTTCTTTTATGGATATTCGACCTTCCGAGATTCCCTACCGCGACTTCTACAGCATATTGATCACTTCAGTTGGGCCCCGGCCCATTGCCTGGGTTTCGACGATCAGCGCATCCGGGCAACCGAACCTGGCGCCATTCTCGTTCTTCAACGCGGTATGCGCCAAGCCGCCCCTGCTGGCGTTCGCGCCGGGCGCTCGGCTGCGAACCACGGAGCAGAGCACCCACAGCGAAGCCAAAGACACCCTGCGGAACGTGCGCGAGACCGGAGAATTTGTCGTCAATATCGTGACCTATGATGTGGCCGAGGCCATGAACCTCACCAGCGGCGAGTACGACGCGGCCATAAACGAGTTTGAAGTGGCAAAGCTCATGCCGCGCCCGTCGCAGAGAGTGAAACCGCCACAGGTTGCTGAATCTGCCGTGAGCTTCGAATGCAAGGTCCACCAGATTCTTGATTTTGCGCCGCCAGAACCTTCTTCGCCCGGCGGCGGCAGCCTGGTGATTGGCGAAATCGTCTCGATGCACATCGAAGAAAAGGTTTGGAAGGATGGACGCGTTGATCCCGCCTCGCTGGATCTGATTGGCCGCATGGGCGGCAACCAATATACGCGCACCACCCAGCGCTTCGAGATGGTCAGGCCCAAGGTCCGATAACCGCACGGATACGGCCAAGGCGGCAGCACAGATCGCAAGAAGCGTTCGCAACGCTCCCACGCCCGAGAAGCAGGTCAAAATGGCGCTCAAAACGCTCATGCGATCTGGCGGACCGGCTTCTGAAGGGCCGCGACGACTGCAATCAATAGCAGGACGGCTCCCGCGAGCATGAACATCCACTCGAGACTCCACGCCACCAGCAGGCCGGCGACAGCCAGCGAGAACGGCATAAGGCCGAACGCGGCCACCATCAGAACGCTCAGGACCCGGCCGCGGACAGCAGGCTCGATGCGTTGCTGAATCCACGACGCGATGTGAACGTTGGTCAGGCCCGCGCTCGCTCCCATCAACAGCAACGTCGCCGCCACCGCCCACAGGTGTGCCAGCAACCCCAGCGCACCCAGGCACACACCGATCACGACAGGGACGGAGACCATCAGCAGTCCGCGGCGGCGTACGCGCCAGGCTCCGGCCAGCAATGAGCCGAGGAGTCCGCCCGCTGCCGCCGCGGAGACGATGAGGCCGTACGCCGTTGGAGAATCGAATCTGGTTTTCGCCAAATACGCGAGCCCCACTCCGATGGGCCCGGCGGTGCAGAAGTTGATCACTGAGGCCAGCAGCATAAGGGCGCCCAACGGAACGTCTTTACGGACGTATTCCAGGCCTTCCAGAATCGAGGACAGAACGGCTCGCCGAGGCGCTGCGGCCGGAACCGGAGCGGGGTCAGGCAGGCGCCACAAGGCGGCAATGATGAACAGGAAGCTGATGGCATCGAGGAAGAACGCCCACGCGACCCCGAGGGCTTTAATCAACATACCGGCGGGGGCGGGGCCGGCGATGGTGGTCAATTGGGATGTGCTCTGCAGGACCGAATTGGCCGCCACCAGTTGCTCGCGCTCGACCAGCGAGGGCAAGTAAGCCTGTCGGGCAGGAAAAGAGAAGGCGTCAGCGACGCCGAAGGCGAAGCTCAGAGCGTACAACTCCCAGATTCGAAGAATGTGCAGCCACACCAGCAGAGCGATGGCCGCAACGAACACGGTCCGCGCCGTGGCCGTCATCATCATGATCTTGCGCGGGGAAATGCGGTCGCTCACGGCGCCGCCCATGAGCATCAGGACGGCGCGCGGGATCGCGGCCGCCATCAGGATGGTGCCCATGGCTACCGCGGACCCGGTCATCTGCAGGACCAGCCAGGGCAGCGCGACCAGGTAGCACTGGTCGCCCAACAGCGAGATGGTTCCGCCAGTCAGCAGCAGGCGGAAGTTGGGGTCGCGCAGGGGGTGGGCCGGCTTGGTGGCCGGAGACTCCGGAACAGGAATTGTGGCAGTTGCCATAGGTGGCTCCTCAGCAAGCGGACTGACGAAGAGTTCGAACCGCGTGTCACGAACAGTTATAAATGTAAATGTAAATTTACATTTACGTTTTGTCAATCCCCAACTTTCGCGAAGTGATATAACACCATTCATGCGCAAGAAGACGCTGGAACCGCAGCAGGCTCGCAGCCGCGAGTCGCTGCGCAAGCTGCTGAAAGCCGCAACCGAAGTCATGGGCCAGCATGGCGTGGAAGGCGCCACTATTCCGCGGATCGCACGGCATGCGGGGCTCACGCCGGGGTCGGTATATCGCCGTTTTCACGACAAAGAGGCACTGATGGAGGCAGCCATCCTGGGCATGCTGCAGCGCCAGGACGAGAGATTGAAGACTGGCATGACTCCGTTCGTCACCGCAAGTATTCCCCTGCCGATCTTCGCCGAGCAGGTCATGACCGGTATGGTTGTAACCTACCGTGCCAATGCCGCGATGCTGCGCGCGATGAAACAGTTTGCAATGAACCGGACCTCCACTCCCTTCTGGAAGAAAGCATCCAAGCTTGAGGTCAGCCATTTCGAGCGCGTAGTCGAGATGTTCGTCTCGCACCGCGACGAGATCAGACATCCCGACCCGCGCACCGCCGTTTCGCTCGGCCTGATGATGGTTATCAGCACGTTGTACGAGTTGGTGGTGCTGCCTCCCGACTTGAAGGCCTGGAAGGGGCTGCTGCCTCAGAATGACCAGGAACTGAAAAAGGAACTGACGCGGGCGTTTCTGGGCTATTTGGGAGTTGCCGACTGAGCACGCCGATCAGTCGCAACGACGGAGAAGGCCCACTGATAAAATAGGCCTTTGATCTTATGTTCGAGAACCTTCAGGAAAAACTCCAGCGTGCGTTCAAGTCGCTTCGCGGGCAGGCTAAGCTCAGCGAAGAAAACATTGACGAGGCCCTGCGCGAGATTCGGCTGGCGCTGCTTGAAGCCGACGTCAACTTCAAGGTCGTCAAGCAGTTGATCGACCAGATTCGCGCCAAGGCCGTTGGCCAGGAAGTGATGACGGCGCTGTCTCCAGGCGAGCAGGTCATCAAGATCGTGCGCGACGAACTGGTCGAGATCCTGGGCAAAGATACGGCGCGCATGAAGTTCGCCTCGCAGCCGCCGACGGTCGTGCTCATGGCCGGGCTGCAGGGTTCGGGCAAAACCACGACTTCGGGCAAGCTCGCACACTGGTTCAAGAATGGCGGCCACCGTCCCTTGCTGGTTTCGGTCGACGTGTACCGTCCGGCAGCCCGGGAGCAGTTGAAGATCGTGGCGGAGGCGGTGAAGGCGCAGATTTACGAAGGTCACGTAACTTCAAACATCTACGTAGCCCCGGACGCCCCCGTCCGGGGTGGGGCGGACGAGGGCGTCCGCCCCTACGCGAACTCTGCCGACGTTGAGCGTCTAGCGAAAGAGGCTCGCCGCGAGGCCGTGGTTTCCGGCTGCGATGTGCTGATCGTCGATACCGCGGGCCGCTTGCACATTGACGACCAGCTCATGGACGAGATGCAGTCGCTGAAGAAGCTGCTGAATCCGTCGGAGATTCTGTTCGTGGCCGACGCCATGACTGGCCAGGACGCGGTCAACTCCGCCGACGAGTTCCACAAGAAGCTCTCGCTCACGGGTGTGGTGCTCACCAAGATGGATGGCGACGCGCGCGGCGGCGCAGCGCTCTCGATCCGCCAGGTCACCGGGCAGCCCATCAAGTTCATCGGCGTGGGCGAAAAATACGACGCGCTGGAACCGTTCCATCCCGATCGTATCGTGTCGCGTATTCTGGGGATGGGCGACATTTTGTCGCTGATCGAACGGGCCGAGCAGCAGATTGACAAGAAAAAGGCTGCCGAAATGGCGAGCAAGGCGCTTTCCGGCGACGGATTCTCGCTGGAAGATTTTCGCGACCAGCTTCGGCAGGTGCGCAAGATGGGGTCGATCAAAAACATTATGGGCATGATGCCGTCGATCGGGCCTTTCTCCGGACTGCAGAAGGCTGCTGACAAGGTCGACGAGAAGCAGATCAACCGGGTGGAAGCCATCATCAACTCGATGACCGCGCACGAGCGCAACCATCATGAAGTGATCAACGGCAGCCGCCGCAAGCGCATTGCCCGCGGCTCGGGCACGAGCGTGCAGGAAGTGAATAATCTGCTTCGCCAGTACGCTCAGATGAAGAAGATGTTCAAGCAGATGGGCAAGCCCAGCTTCGCAAGAAGGCTGGCAGGGATGAAACTGCCGGGGATGTGATTTGGCGTCTCACGAATTCCCAACATGAGTATTGATAAGTCAGTGAAATGGTGGGTTGGCACCAGTTCCAGTGATATTAAGGAATACCTGGAAGCCTACTCCGCCGATGCCTATAAGGTCTCTGAGTTCCGCCGCGCGAAATGCAGCTGTGGCGGCGATATCTTTACTCTCTTAGCAGACGACGATGAAGGCTGCGCAAGGCGAACGTGCATATCGTGCGGGGAAGAGAAGTTCATCTGCGACAGTGAGGAATATTGGACCGATGCTTCTCCTGAACAGTGGAAGTGTGTCGAGTGCGGCTCTACTACGGCGAACGTCGGCGTGGGCTTCTCGTTATACAAAGATGGTGAGATTCGGTGGCTCTATGTCGGCCAGCGTTGCGCCACCTGCGGCGTTCTGGGATGTTTCGCGGGATGGAAGGTTGCCTATTCCCCGTCCAAGCAGTTATTCGATCAGGTGTGAACGGTACCTCGAATGAAATGGCGCTCACTCGAAGAATCGGCTCCTGGCCTTGACGCTCGCCCGCTCCGCGAGATCTTCGCCGAGCGCAAAGAACTGATCGCCAAATACGTTCCTGCCGAGACGCAGGCGATTCATGCGCAGGTTGTTGCTGAGCTCAAGCAGCGACACACCGCCGCGAACATTCTTCCTGTCGGCGCGAAGGCACCCCAGTTCGAACTGCAGGATCACGACGGGAAGCTGGTTTCTTCTTCCGACCTGCTCTCAGAGGGACGGCTCGTTCTATGCTTCATCCGCGGGCGCTGGTGTCCGTTTTGCGTGGGACAGATGGAGGCGATGAATCTAGTTTTGCCGCAGATCGAGCAGGCTGGGGCGGCACTCGTTGCCATCTCGCCGCAAACTGTCAAGCAATCGTACTTCATGCACGACCAGCAGAAGCTGCGCTTTCCGTTGCTCTCGGACGCGGGCAACAAAGTCGCGCGGCAGTTTGGGCTGGCCCATCGCGTGCCTTCGGCGCAGGAGGCGGTCTATCGGCGAGCATTTGTTAACCTGCCACTCGCCAACGGCGACGACAGCTGGGAGTTGCCGATTCCGGCAACGTACATTCTCGACCGCGATGGGACTGTGCTCTACGCGAGTGCGAACGAGGACTACACGGTGCGCCCGGAGCCGGCGGAGATCGTAGAATTTCTAGCACGCAAGTTCCGTGCCTGACGGGACTCGGCCCGCCGTCTGACGCTTTCCCAGGACTTACGTCCTGGGCTAATGAATATCGCCACCTGAAGGCGGCTCGCGTCTGGTGCAGCAGACTTAGTATTTCTTCCGAAACCATCCCGTGACAGGCCTGCCTTCGCATCTTTCGGTACACTGAAGAATGTAGAAATTGGTTGCGGAAGTTTGACGTTGATATCGCTTTCCGCGTCAAAACTGGCAACTGCAACTGGCGACCGGCAACTGGTCTATTCATGCACTACATCTACGGCATTAACGCGGTCAACGAGGCGCTGAAGGCACGCGGGCGGGCGTTTGAGTGGGTGGGCATGGCGAAGGAGCGCCACGACCTGCGCCTGCAGCGGTTGATCGAGGATTGCCGGCGACTGAGTGTGCCGGTGCGCTTCCTGCAACGCACCGAACTCGACCGCATGGCGGGCAACGCGTCGCATCAAGGTGTGGTCGCAGTCACCTCATCCAAACAATACAGCGATCTCGACGACGTGGTCGGCGCCAAGCGCGGGCAGTATTCGCTGGTGGTGGTCCTCGACGGCGTGGAAGATCCGCACAACCTGGGCGCGATTCTGCGTACGGCGGATGCGGCCGGAGCCGACGGCGTGGTCATTCCAGAACGGCGCGCCGCGAGCGTGACCGGCACGGTCACCAAAGCCTCGGCGGGCGCCAGCGAACATTTGCCCATCGCCAAGGTCACTAACATCGCGCGGGCGGTCGAAGAATTGAAAGATCGGAACATCTGGACCGTCGGGCTCGACGAACGCGGCTCCCAGACCTACGACGCTCTCGACTACAACATGGATTGCGCGCTGGTTCTGGGTGCAGAGGGCAAGGGTCTGCACGATCTGGTGAAGAGAAAGTGCGACTTCCTGGTTTCGATCCCAATGCTGGGGAAGGTCCCGTCGCTGAACGTCTCCGTGGCCGGGGCGGTCGTTATGTATGAGATCGTCAGGCAGCGGCGGGCCCGCCAGGAAGCATCGAACAAGGAGTCGGGTTCGCCAAGATGAAGTGCCGCCGCTTCAGGATTTTATGGTTCCTCGGTGCCCTGTGTGTCCTCTGTGGTTCCGCTTTGCCGGCATTTACCCTCGATCGCGAAGCGTTCACCTTCACCAACTATGACCTCAATGTGCAGGTAGAGCCTGAGCAACATCGACTCGGTGTCCGGGGCAAGATCACGCTGCGGAATGATTCGCCGACGCCGCAGAAGATTGCCGTGCTGCAGATTTCTTCGTCGCTCGACTGGCGCGCCATTTCTGTGACGGGCAAAGCGGGCGACCAGCCAGTGCAGTTCGTCACGCAACCCTATACGTCCGACATTGACCACACCGGCGCGCTTTCCGAAGCCATCGTGACCTTGCCGCAGCCGGTTCCCCCCAAGGGAACGGTCGACTTGGACATCGGCTACGAGGGAGTGATTTTGCTCGACGCAACGCGATTGATCCGCATCGGCACGCCCGAGGACGCAGCGAAGAGTTCCGACTGGGATCAGATTGGTTCCGACTTCACGGGCGTTCGCGGAGCGGGATACGTGGCGTGGTATCCGATTGCCACGGAGTCGGCGAATCTCTCAGAAAGCAACAACTTGTTTGAAGTGCTGGGGAGATGGAAGGCCCGGGAGGCGGAATCGCAAATACACTTGGAGATCGGCGTGTCAAAGGACGGCGGAAGCGCCGCCCCCGGCGAACTGATAGTTAGTGAGCCAACTTGCCAAATCTTCCATGAGGCTATGGGAGGGGTTCAACATACGAGTGCCGACTGTCGGTTCCGACCCCGAGGGTCCGTCGTGCCCGTCTTTGTGATTGCCGATCTCCAGTTCATCGAGCGGCTGGGCATCGAACTCTTCTATCTGCATGGTCACGACAGCTCCGCGGAGAGCTATGCCAACGCTGCCGAAAAGCTTGTCCCCTTCATCGCGGATTGGTTCGGGGCTACCCGAGAAAAGGCAAGAACGGTCGATCTGCCTGATCCCAATGCCAGCCCGTTCGAGAGTGGCGCTCTCTTGCTGACGCCGCTTGTCAACGCCGATCCCAAACTGGCCGGCTTAGTGGCTGTACATCAAATGACGCACTCCGCGTTTTCTTCGCCGCGTCCTTGGATCGATGAAGGTCTTGCCCACTTTGCGCAGGCTCTTTATCTCGAACATCAAAAGGGCAGGCAGGCCGCGCTCGACTACATGGGGCTGCACCGATCAGCATTCGTCGAGGCAGGGAAGCGTAGTTTGCCGAAGTCCGAGGACCAAGCAGACAGTTCTCTGGTCAACACCACCAGCGAGGAACTCTACCGCAGCAAGGCCATGTGCGTCTGGTGGATGCTGCGCGACATGATCGGCGATGCTGCGCTGAAGAAGGCTCTGGCTGCTTATCATGCCGAGCAGGACAATGATCCCTCCTATATGCCGCGCCTGATCGCGGCCCAGACGCCCCGCGACCTGCAGTGGTTCTTCGACGACTGGGTTTACCACGACCGCGGTGTGCCGGACTTCAAAATCGAATCTGTCTTTCCCCTGAAGACGTCGACCGAGTCGTATCTGGTCGCGGTTACAGTAGTCAACCTTGGCACCGCGGGGGCTGAGGTCCCCGTCATCGTGAAGTTTGCCGGCGGCGATGTCAACAAGCGGGTCGAGGTGCGCGCCAAGAGCAAAGGTGTGATCCGTGTCGAGGTTCCAAAGTATCCCCAGGAAGTCGTGGTGAACGACGGGAGCGTCCCCGAGAGTGACCTGACCAACAACACGTTCAAAGTTCAGCCGGCTGAGGCTGCGAAATGATTTTCGATTGGCGATTTCCGATTTTCGAGGCTTCCATCAATCGTCGATCGGCAATCGCAAATCGGCAATTGTCCGTTCGACACCCCAGCCTTTCTCCGTGTCTCCGTGCCTCTGTGGTAGGTTTGATACTTTCAGTGCGGGAGAGAACGCTTGGCCTACATCCAGTTTCTCGGCGCTGCAGGTACCGTAACCGGCTCGAAACATCTCATCAACACAGGTGACCCCAGCGGCAAAAGCGGGTTCCAGGCTCTGATCGATTGCGGGCTTTTCCAGGGACAAAAGGACTGGCGCGAGCGCAACTGGCGCGACACGCCGATTCCGGCCAAAGAGATTGACGCGGTTATTCTGACCCACGCGCATCTGGACCACTGCGGCTGGATTCCGCGTCTCGTGAAAGAAGGTTTTCGCGGGCCGATTTACGCGACGTCCCCAACTATCGATTTGTGCGGCATCATTCTTCCCGACTCGGGACACCTGCAGGAAGAGGACGCCAACTTCTACAACAAAGGGAAAAAGTCGAAGCACGACCCTGCTCTGCCGCTCTATACATTCGAGGAGGCCCAGAATTCCCTGCAGTATTTCAAGCCGGTGCAGGTGAGCCAGACGATTGAACTTTCTCCCCAACTTTCCTTCCGATTCGTTCGGGCTGCCCACATTCTCGGCTCATGTATGGCCGAAGTCTCCCTTCAGACGAACGGGCAGGCGCGGCGCTTGCTGTTCACCGGAGACATCGGCCGCGTACTCGACCACAAAGTCGCGCCGGGCAAGGTTGTGCATTCTGGCCCCGCGGAAGGAGAGGTCGCCGATCTCGTCGTCATGGAATCAACCTACGGCAACCGCGTTCATCCCAAGGAAGATCCTCTGCCGGAGCTCGCCAGCCTGATTACCGCGACCGCCAAACGCGGGGGCAGCGTGGTCGTGCCGGCGTTTGCCATCGAGCGCACCCAGAAATTCGTGTTCATCCTCAAGCATCTGATTGAAGACGGCCAGATTCCCCGCTTGCCAGTTTTCTGCGACAGCCCCATGGCGATCAAGGCGGTTGAAGTGTTTCTGAAGCACCGGGAAGAGTACAGCGCCGAGACGTGTGACATGATCGAGAAATATGGCTCGCCGCTCGAGTGGCCGGGTTTCACCTTTGCGTCCACGCCCGAGGAATCGAAGAAGATCAACTCGGTGCTCACTCCGGCGATCATCATTTCTTCCAGCGGCATGGTGACGGGTGGGCGCATTCTGCACCATCTGTCGCAGCGGCTGCCGGATCGGAAGAATCTCGTTTTATTCATCGGCTTTCAGGCGCCCGGAACACGTGGCTTTGCCATCAAGAGCAAAGCGGATGAAGTGAAGATCTATGGCGATATCGTACCCATCCGCTCTCAGGTCGCGGCGCTCGAGCAGTTCAGCGACCATGCCGATCCGCCGGAACTGCTGCAGTGGCTGCATACATTCGGCAAGCAGCCCACAACCACCTACCTGGTGCACGGCGAGCTGGATGCTTCCGGCCAATTGCGCGATCTGATGACGAGAGACTTGGGATGGAATGTGAAAGTGGCGCAGTATCTGGAGAAAGTCGAGGTATAGCGTACGCTTCTCCGGCGCAAGAAAGAGTACATAGGTCCTTCGCTTCGCTCAGGATGACAAGGATAGTGATGACGAGGATAGTGGGGCGATCAGGAAGCGGAAGTGAACCGCAGCAGCGCTTCCAGCTTTCCCGCCGCTGCGCCTGAGTCAACAGAAGCGGCCGCGAGCGGAATCGCTTCCGCGATGTGTTCCGCCCGGCCCGCGGCCACCAACGCAGCCGCTGAGTTCAGCAGCACAACGTCTCGGCGCGGCGATCTCTCGCCGCCCAGGACGGCGCGAATGATCGCGGCATTCTCCTTCGCATCGCCGCCGGCAATATCCTGCAGCGCCGCGCGCTTCATACCAAATTCCTCCGGCTCGACTTCGTAGGAGCGAACCGAGCCTTCGCGGGCCTCGGCCACTCGAGTTGTTCCCGTGATCGTGATCTCGTCGAGGCCGTCGATACCGTGCACCACGAGCGCCCGTCGCAGCCCGAGCATGCTCAGCGCTTCCGCGAGCTTTTCGACCAACTCCAACGCATACACTCCTACCACCTGCCCCGAGGCCCGTGCCGGATTGGTCAGGGGCCCAAGCAGATTGAACATAGTCCGCATGCGCAGCTCGCGACGCACGCCCTGCACCTGCTTCATGGCTGGATGCAGATTGGGCGCATACAGGAAACAGGTGCCGACCTCGCGCAGGCACTGGGCCGCGCGTTCCGGCGATAGCTGGATGTTCACGCCCAGCGCTTCCACCACATCGGCAGAGCCGCACTTGGAGCTGATGCTGCGATTTCCGTGCTTGGCCACACGAACACCGGCTCCGGCAGTAACCAGAGCCGTGGCAGTGGAGATGTTGAACGTTCCGCTGGCGTCGCCGCCCGTGCCGCTGGTGTCCACCAGAGAGGAGTTCGTCAGCGACGATTCGTCCGCGAGCAGGGCATCATGGCCCGTGCCGGTAACCGCGAGAGCGTCGACGGAGGCCGCTCGCTCTATCGGCAGCGGAGCCGCAGCGGCACGGATCGCCTCAGCGAAGCCCACGATCTCCTCGACCGTCTCGCCCTTCATGCGCAACGCGATCAGCAGAGCCGCAATTTGCGCGTCGGTACACTTGCCAGCCAGCACTTCGGCCATCACCTCACGCGCCGCAGCGCGGTCCAGCGATTGGGCATGGTTGGCGAGCGAATGGAGAGCGTCGAGGATCATGCGTTACGCGGCATTGTACGGCATCACGGTATCCGACCGTGTCAACGGACCCCGAGATCTCCACGGTGGCAATGCGAAACGGTGCAGGCTGGGTCCTGTTTTGAAACTCACGCGATGAAAACACGGTGACCATGTTTGCCCTAATCTCGCTCCCTTCTATAAAATTGTGAGTTTGCTGCCCGCAGGGCGACGCCGCAAGCAGGATCCTTCCGAGTCCTTACTGACGAGTTTCATATATGAAAATCCACGAATATCAAGCCAAAGGAATTCTCAAGAAATATGGCGTGACCGTGCCGCGAGGCCAGATGGCCTCGTCGCGCGAGGAAGCTGAGGCGGTCGCGAAACAACTTTTCAGCGAAGGCGCGACGGGGGTCGTAGTGAAGGCGCAGATTCATGCCGGAGGCCGCGGCAAGGGCGGTGGAGTGAAGATTGCCAAATCCGTCGACGAGGCCGGCGAACTGGCGGGCCGGATTCTGGGCATGCGGCTGGTCACGCACCAGACGGGCCCCGAGGGCCGCATCGTGCGCCGCTTGCTGATCGAAGAAACGCTGCCGATCGAAAAAGAACTCTACCTCGGCATTCTGGTGGATCGCGCGGAGGGCAAGCCCGTGTTTATGGCCTCGGCGGCTGGCGGCATGGAGATCGAACAGGTCGCCGCGGAGAATCCAGACGCGATTCTGAAGCAGCACATCGAGCCAGGCATGGGCCTGGAAGCCTTCCAGGCGCGCAAGATTGCGTTCAAGCTGGGCCTGAAGGCGCAGCAGATCAATCCCGCGGTGCAGTTTCTGGCCAGCCTGTACAAGGCCTTCCTGGACACTGACGCTTCACTGCTGGAAATTAATCCATTCATCACCACCACCGACGGACGCCTGTTTGCGCTCGATGCCAAGATCAACTTCGACGACAACGCGCTGTTCCGCCACTCCGACCTGCGCGAGTTGCGGGATATCACGGAAGAGGATCCGCTCGAAGTCGAGGCCTCGAAATACAGCCTCAACTACATCAAGCTTGACGGCAATGTGGGCTGCATGGTCAACGGCGCCGGGCTGGCCATGGCGACGATGGACATCATCAAGTACGCTGGCGGCATGCCCGCGAATTTTCTCGACGTGGGCGGCGGAGCCAGCGCCGAGCAGGTGGCGCACGCCTTCGAAATCCTGCTGAGCGACAAGAACGTAAAAGCGGTATTGATCAATATCTTTGGCGGCATACTTCGCGTGGATACCCTGGCCACCGGAGTGGTCGAGGCTGCGCGCAAGACCAACATCAAGCTGCCGGTCGTGTTGCGGCTCGAAGGCACGAACGTCGATGAGGGAAAGAGAATCCTCAATAGTTCAGGGTTGAACTTCGTCGTGGCCGAAACCATGAAGGATGCGGCCGATAAGGTCGTGGCGGCAGCCAAGGGCACGCTGGGCGCAACGGAATGGCGGTAGGTGTGGGTGGAAGAGCGGCCCTTTAGGGCCGCGCCGAGACGTTTCGTGCCGACCTCGAACGGGAAGGGCACGACTTGAGTCGTGCCGATAGGAGACTACAAAGATTCGGGCTTTAGCCCCTGAGGGCCGCTCTAGTTGAAACCGCTAGAGGCACACGGGGAATTTGAGGAATTCATATGGCAATCCTGGTAGACAAAAAGACGCGAGTTCTGGTGCAGGGCCTCACCGGCCGCGAAGGCACCTTTCATGCGAAGGCCAGCGCTGCGTACGGTACTCAGATCGTCGGCGGCGTGACTCCGGGCAAAGGCGGCACGACGCACGAAGGCTGGCCGATTTTCAACACGGTGCGCGAAGCCGCTGATCAGACCGGCGCCAACGCTACCGTGATTTTCGTGCCTCCGCCGTTTGCGGCCGACGCCATCATGGAAGCCGCCGACGCAGAACTCGATCTGATCGTGTGCATCACCGAAGGCATTCCCACGCTCGACATGGTAAAAGCATGGGAATTCCTGCAAACCCGGCGCTCGCGGCTGATCGGACCGAATTGTCCGGGGATTATTTCACCGGGGAAGTGCAAGATCGGCATCATGCCGGCTTCGATTCACAAAGAAGGATCGATCGGCATCGTTTCGCGCTCAGGCACGCTCACGTATGAAGCCGTTCATCAACTCACGCAGCGCGGTATTGGGCAGTCGACCGCGATCGGGATTGGCGGCGATCCGATTATCGGCACGAATTTCGTCGACGCGCTCGACCTGTTCAACCGCGATCCCGAAACCGAGGCCGTCATTCTGATCGGCGAAATCGGCGGCAACGCTGAAGAGACTGCGGCCGAGTTCGTCAAGACTCACATGAAGAAGCCGGTCGTGGGATTCATCGCCGGGCAGACCGCCCCTCCGGGACGACGCATGGGCCATGCCGGGGCCATCATCTCCGGCGGCAAAGGCACGGCCGCGGAGAAGATCAAGGCGCTGGAAGCGGCAGGAATCCGCGTCGCTAAGTCTCCGGCAGCGATGGGCGAAACGCTGGCAGCGGCATTGGGAGTCAGCGTGTAGGGCAATCGGTACTCAGTACTCAGTACTCAGTACACAGTACTCAGTACACAGTACTGAGGAAGCAGGCGAATGACAACCAAGGACTAAGGACTCACGACTGAATGAAAACTCTGCAACGCACCTTCACTATCGTCAAACCGGATGCCGTGCGCAAGAACGCGATCGGCGACATCATCGAACAATTCGAAAAGAACGGTTTTCGCATCCTGGCCATGAAAATGCTGGAAATCTCCAAGCACCAGGCCGAACAATTTTATGCGGTGCATGCCAGCCGGCCGTTTTTCAACACGCTGACAGACTTCATGTCGAGCGGCCCCATTGTTGTGCTGGCACTCGAGAAAGAGAACGCCATCGCCGATCTGCGCAAGCTCATGGGCGCCACTAACCCGGCGCAAGCCGAAGAAGGCACGATCCGCAAGAAGTGGGCGACCAACATCGAGCACAACGCTATTCATGGCTCCGACGCGGAAGACACGGCGCGCTTCGAGCTGAGTTTTTTTTTCGCGGGATATGAATTAGCGAAATAGTACTCAGTACTCAGTACCCAGCCGTTCACTACTGGGGTCTTACTGAGTACTGCGTACTGAGTACTGAGTACTGAGTACTAGGTACTTCCTTATGCCGATGGTTCAAATCACGATGCTCACAGGACGAACCGCCGATCAGAAGCGCAAGATCGCCAAACGTATTACGGATGTCCTGGCCGAAGAAGCCGGTGCGAAGCGGGAAGCGATCATCATCGCCTTTCACGAGGTGACGAAGGAAAACTACGCTCACGGCGGTGAGTTACTGATCGACAGGAAGTGATCCTGGAGAGCTCGGCTGTTGCCTTCCTGGCAGGAACGCGGGCAGGAGTGCCCGCGCCACATTACCCCAGCGGCTCAAACAGATTCCCTTCCACGCGGTCGGCAATCCTGGGGAGGTCCTTCTTCGCGAACTGCAGGAAGTGCGGGGCGGTGCGGTGGGCCTCAAGCGCGGCGTCGTCTTTGTACAGTTCGTAGATGAAGAAGCGCCGGGGTTCAGTCTTGTGCCGGTGCGCCTGGTACATGGCGCAGCCCGGCTCCTTGCGGGATTGTTCGGTCAGCTTCTCAAACAATGCGGCAACTTCGGTTTCGTGCCCAGCTTTCGCCATCCAGGTAACCGCCAGTACCACCATTCGATCGCTCCTTCGCCGCGGCAGGCTGAGCCGGGGAAGTCATTCTAGGCTTTCTTTGCAGCCGTCTTCAACTCGGCAACGAAGCCGTCGACCAGAATCGTGTGGTCGCGGTCGGGCCCGGTCGAAATCATGCCAATTTTCGCGCCCGCTTCTTTCTCAACGAAGGCCAGGTATTCCCGCGCCCGCTGCGGCAGTTTGCCGAAGTCGGTGATGCCCTGGGTTGTGGTCTGCCAGCCAGGCATCTTCTGATACACGCATTCGATCTGGTCGTAGCCGCTGGCCTGCGCGGGCACTTCGGCAGTTTGCTTTCCCTCGATCTTGTAGGCCACGCACACCGGAATCTCGGCCAGATCGTCCAGCACGTCGAGCTTGGTCACCACCAGCCACGAAGTGCCGTTGATCATTCCGGAGTAGCGCAGGAGTGGCAGGTCCAGCCATCCCGTTCGTCGGGGGCGGCCGGTCACAGCTCCATATTCGTTGCCGCGTTTGCGCAAGCCGTCGCCGGCTGCGCCCTTTTCTTCGGTGGGGAAGGGCCCCTCACCCACGCGCGTGCAATATGCCTTGGTTATACCGATCACCGAGTCGATCGCATTCGGGGCCACGCCTGAGCCGATGGCCGCGCCTCCCGAAGTCGCGCTGGAGGAAGTCACAAAGGGGTAAGTGCCGTGATCGATGTCGAGCATCGTTCCCTGCGCGCCCTCAAACAAGATGGACTCGCCTCTGGCCAACGCCTGGTTCAGCAGAACTGCTGTGTCGCAGACAAATGGCGCGACCTTCTCCGCGGCCTGGGCGTATTCCGCATACATCTTGTCGGCGTCGACCGGCTCGGAGTTGAACAGGGCGTGCGCGATCATGTTCTTTTCGCGCACGGCGTTCTCGATATGCTTCTTCAGAAGTTGCAGATCGAGCAGATCGGCAACACGAAGCCCGCGCCGCCCCATCTTGTCTTCGTAGGCGGGACCGATGCCGCGCGACGTGGTGCCGATCTTCACCCGTCCCGGCGCATTCTCGGCCGCGAGTTCAATCATGCGATGGTAAGGAAGGATTACGTGTGCGCGGTTCGACACGAACAGATTCCCGTCGACCTTCACACCCGCTTCGCGCAGGGCGCCGACTTCCTTGAGAAGCGCCAGCGGATCGAGCACCACGCCATTGCCAATGACGCTGCGGCAGCCCGCCCGCAGCACGCCGCAAGGCACCAGTTGCAGAATGAATTTCTTGCCGTTGATGATGACGGTGTGCCCGGCGTTGTGTCCGCCGGCGTAGCGGGCTACGACGGAGAAGTTTTCCGACAGGACGTCGACAATCTTGCCCTTGCCCTCGTCTCCCCACTGGGCGCCAACAATCACCGCGGCTTTGCCTTTGTTCAAAATTCAGCTCCGTCCGGAGACATTCAGGGACGCACGTGAATGCGCCTTCCCCGGAGTCGCACACTCCTTACCCGCGGGGATGATTCGCAAGGTTACTGGGATTATGAGCGGAGAAGATGTGTACGAGTGATTTTATCGTGCCTGTGCGGGCAATAGCAATGCGCGGTAAAGATGGGAAGCGTCTGAAAAGCGTTGCGGTGACATTCCTACTCTGAGGCAGGGAGCTGTCCCGTGATCTTGGCCACGTAACAGGCTTCATGGACGGGCTTCCCATCCTCATTTACTTTGGATTCCTCCAGCAAGATGGGCTTGCCGCAGATCGCGCACAGAACGGCCGGGTGAATGACTTTCATGATGGGGCGGCTATATTACGCCGCACTGAGCAGTTCTGCAACGCTCCAAACGTGGTCCGCTAACCCCGCTTCCATTGCGAGTGTGACTGAGGCTGGACTGAACGCGGCCGCTTTACCGGCTCCGCGCCAAAACCAGGGTCACGTCATCCGGTTGCTCGTTGTCGCCGATCCAATCGTCCACTGCCAGGGTCACGATCTGGCTGATCTGAGCCAGAGGCAAGCGCCGGTTCTCCCGCACCAGATCGATCAGCCGCTGCTCGCCAAACTCGCCGAAATCATTCTCCGGTTCGGTGATGCCATCGCTGTAGGCGATGAAGACCTCGCCGGGATGCATTTCGACCGAGGCCTCATCATAGGTCATGTTGTCGAACAGGCCCACCACCGTTCCCCCGGTTTCCAGTTTCCGGATACCGCCCTCCTCGCCGATCAGGATCGGAGGTAGATGGCCGCCGTTGCTGTAGTTCAAGCGGCGCGTTCGACCATCGTAGATGCCAAGGAACAGAGTCGCATATTTCTCCGGTGGGGTACTTTCGTAGAGCTGGTGGTTGAGCAGGCTGAGCAAAGCCGCCGGCGATACGTCGACACCCTCACGCCAAGTTGCCATCATCCGACCCGTTCCCGCGACAGCGCCTACGGCAACCGGTTCGCGCACCCTTCCTTGAACTTGAGGCAGGCTCTCGATGCTGTAGGCGCGGACCGCCGAGTGAATCGTCGCCATCAGGAGCGCGGCCGAGATTCCTTTCCCGCTGATGTCTCCCACCGCCAGAATCAGCTTGTCGGAGCTGGCAGCCAGAAAGTCGTAGTAGTCTCCACTCACCGTGCGGGCTGGGCGGCAGAAGCCGTGCACTTCGAGCGACTCCAGTTCCGTGGTCTGGCGCGGGAATAGCTGCGCCTGCACTTCCTGCGCAATGGCCAGTTCATTCTCCAGCCGCTGCTTTTCTTTCTGTTCCAGGATCAGTTTCTCGATCGAAGCGGTCATCGAGTTGAACGAAATCGCCAGCTCGGCCAGCTGATCGCTTGATTTGACCGGGATGCGATGGCTGAAGTCGCCGCGATCGATATGCTTGGTCGCGTCATGAAGGTGAGCCACGGCGGCGGTCACCGTGCGCGTCATGCGCGTGCCGATGATGAGGGCGATGAGTTCGATGAGGGCAAAGAAAGCGCCCACACCCACGAGCGTATAGGCCACGACGCCGACGAATTCCCCCAGGTCGGCGAATAGGTGCCCGTACAGCACCGACGGGCGCGTCCGGACCGCCGCGGCTGCGCTCCCTTGTTTTCCAGTCTGCCAGTCAATCACGGGAAGCGGAGTGGGGAAAAACACTTCCCGGTCAAAACTGCTCGCCGGAGGGGGGAGCGCGCCCACAGTGAAGGTCGGCCGCAGCGCCTGCTGATTGGCCGCGCCGCTTTGCTGTCCGGTGCTCATCACTATCCCCCGCTGGCTTTCTGGCGGGTTGAAGGCAACGTCCGCGTGCAGGCCGGAATCTGGCCGGGTGTTGGACCCAGCCTCCGTCTTTTTCTGCGACTGGCCGGGCACTTGGTCAGCGGAAACCAGGAGAGTAATCTCACCCAGGTCTGCCGCGATGTTTCCCACCAACTCTTTGTCAAACGGCTCGCTGGTCACCACTGTGAGCTGGGTTGAGCCAAGGGGGAGCGATGTAACCACCCGCAGATGCAACTCACCGTGGTCGCGAACGATTTCGCGAAACCGCCCGTTTAAAAAGCGAGGCAGGGTAAGCTCTGCGCCTTTGAACTCACTGCAGAGTGGCAGCTGCTTCTCGCCATACCAGGCGCAAACCTGTCTGCGTTCCCAGGACCGATCGCGCTTCTTGAGCCCGGCCAGTGACTCGGCCGCCGGGTTCGCGCCGCGTGCGAGCTGCGCTGCCAGTTCATTGCTGACGGCTGCATTGACGGCTTCCAGACTTCTCAGCTGGGCGTGGATCTCCGAAGTCACCACAAACACGGCAAATTGTCCGGCCAGCCCGTAGAGCGTGATCAGGGCCATCGCCACAAGCAGCACCGCAGGGATGACACCAATGAATACGTAGGTGACAATCAGCCGATTGCGCAGCCGCCACAGGATTCTCCGCCTCAGCCAGCGGAAAGCCAGGATCGAAAACAATACCGCCGCGACGAATGTGAGAAAACCGATCCAGCCTCCCAGATGCTCGCCCCAGGCAGGGGCAAACAGGTTTAACAACTTCTGGAGCGCGAACAACCCTGCCGCCAGACCGGCCAGATAGCAGGCCAGGCGCGCCATGCGGCCCTCAGGCCACAGGCCCGCCGCTACCAACTGGCGCCGCACTTCTGGATACGACCATTGCATGATGTTTCGTGGAGCCGTTCGCAGGAGGATTAGAATTATACGGCCAGAAACGGCTGATCCCGGCTAGATCTCGGGATAGAGATCGAAGAAGGCCTCCAGGCTCGTGCGCAACTGCTTTTCGATCTCTTCCTTGCTGCCCTCGAGCACATGCATGGTGACGTGGGCTTCGCGCCCGCTGGTCAGCTTCACCGGAGCCTGACCGACTTCTGCTATATCCTCGGAAGGCAGCAGCCTCATGCCATAAACCAAAGTCAGATTCGCCATACTTAAATTCTAAGTCTTTCTCCGCGATCCTGCGCGGCACTCCTGGAGACGTGGGAGCAGCCAATCTTCAAGTCTCCTTGTTGCCTTCTTTGCGTCTTCACGGCTGTCGTTCGCCAACTTTGCGTTAAGGTTTTCCATCCATCTCGTTTAGAATTCCGCCGTGCCCAGAATCCCGATCTTCGCAATCTTGTTTGGCCTTCTAGCCCTGCGCTTGCCGCTTTCGGCCCAGGAACAGCCTGCGAACCCAGCCTCGAACCAGCCGCAGGTGAAGGTCAATGTGCTGAACGTGTGTACTCCGTCAGCCGACGAGCAAAAAGAGATTGCCGCCGCCTTGACCCGCATTCCCAAGCAGCCGCTGTTCAGCGCGGATTTTGAGGTCTCCCGCGGTCGTTCCACGCTCACCGATTTGCCAAGCTTCATGCCGGCGGGACAGGGCAGCCATGTTGCCGGCGAGCCTTCCGTTGCCAGCTATGTGCGGATTCGCCGTGAATTCTCGGTGCAGGCGCTCTTTTCCAGCGTGCAATATTCCTTCAGCAACGACGGGCAGAACATGGTGGAAACGCTGGTGCTGCACGTGCGCGATCCCAAGGATCTCATCATGGTTTCGCTCGAGGACAGCGCCTCGGCCGTCACCAGCGCTGCGGCCATGCTCGGCGCCAATAGTCCCGCCAGCCGCGTTCGCCTGGAGCGTTTTGGCAAGCCCTCGGTCGCATTGGCGCGCTGCTCCGCTGCGGAAAACGGCGCGGCGCCCGATCAGAGTGCTTACGAGCCGCTGTTCCGCGGCGCCTCGGATGTGCTTACGAACTATCGCGGGCTGCTGGGAGTGCGCGCCATCGTCCCGGAGGAATTAGCGAAAATCAGCGGCGAGTCGAAGACAGGAGCTGCCTCAAAGCCGAAAACCGCGAAACCGGCAAATGATAAGAAGTGACTCCGGAGGTATCGAGCCCTGGGTTGCATCAAAATCTGAACTCCGCCATCTAATCTGTCACCACATCCATGAGCGAAACTCGCAACGTTGTCATCATCGGGTCCGGATGCTCCGGACACACCGCAGCGCTCTATGCCGCGCGGGCCAACCTGAAGCCGCTGGTCATCGAAGGCCACGAGCCGGGAGGACAACTTTCTCTCACCACGCTGGTGGAGAATTTTCCCGGGTTCCCCGAAGGAATTATGGGACCGCAGTTGGTCGAAAACATGCGCAAGCAGGCGGAGCGCTTCGGCGCCGAATACCGCATGGCGCACCTCAGCAGTGCCGACCTCAGCCAGCGCCCGTTCGTGCTGCACCTCGGCCATCAGCAGGTGCATACCCAGGCTCTCATTATCGCCAGCGGCGCTTCAGCGCGGTGGCTGGGCTTGCCGCATGAGCAGCAACTCATCGGCCACGGCGTCTCGTCATGCGCCACCTGCGACGGGTTCTTTTTCTCGGGAAAGGAAATCGTGGTTGTCGGCGGCGGCGACTCGGCCATGGAAGAGGCGATCTTCCTCACGCGATTTGCAACCAAGGTTACAGTGATTCATCGCCGCGACGCCTTCCGCGCCTCAAAAATCATGCTTGACCGAGCGCAGCACAACCCCAAGATTGAATTCCTGCTCGACACGGTCGTCGAAGACGTCTACGACGTGGGCAAGCAGGAAGTCACCGGCCTGAAGCTGCGCAACGTGAAGACGGGCAAGGTTTGGGACTTCCCTGCGAGCGCGCTGTTTCTGGGCATCGGCCACGAACCCAACGCCAAGATGTTTGCTGGCCAGCTTGACACCGATCCCGACGGCTACCTCAAGACTCATAACTACGTTCACACCCGCGTTGCCGGCGTCTACGCCTGCGGAGATGTGCAGGACCGCCGCTATCGCCAGGCCATCACGGCAGCCGGTACCGGATGCATGGCCGCGATCGAGGTCGAAAAGTTCCTGGAAGAGCACGGCAAGTGAGGATAGGAGGCGGTGCCTCCGCCCACAGCCTGTGGCCCTCCATTTGTGGTACAAATTCCTGTGATCTTGATGCAGGTGCGCACTCTTCCCCCTCCCGTTATTGACACTCGTCTTCCGGGCATGTCCTACCCCGATCTTGCAGGTATTCCATGCTGAGGGCATTCTTCGTTCATCTCTCCGAAAATCGGTCGCTGCGCAATTTTGCCGAGCGCTCGGCGCTCGGCCAGCGTGTTTCCGGCCGTTTCGTGGCAGGCACCGAAATTGCCGACGCGGTGCGGGTCACGCAGGTGGTGAACCGCGCGGGCATGAGCGTCACCATCGACAACCTGGGCGAAAACGTCACCAACCCGGACGAGGCCCGGCAGAGCGCAAAGCTTTATCAGCAGATACTCGATGCCATTGCAGCCAATCAGCTGAACGCCAACATCAGCCTGAAGCTGACCCACATGGGTCTGGATGTGGATGAAGGGATGGCTCGCGAATTGGTCAGCGGCCTCGTGGCCAAATCGGCTTCCATGACGCCGCCGGGTTTCGTGCGCGTCGACATGGAGGGCTCTCCCTACACCCAGCGCACGCTCGATTTTGTGCATGAACTGCACCGCGTGCCCGGAAATGGAAACAGCGTCGGCGCCGTGATCCAGGCTTATCTCAAGCGCTCAGAAAGCGATGTCGAGAAGTTGCTGGCAGAGCGCATCCGCATTCGGCTGTGCAAAGGCGCCTACAAGGAGCCGGCCAGCATTGCGTTTGAAAGCAAAGCCGATGTGGACGCGAACTACGTCAAGCTGATGAAGATCCTGATGAAGAGTGGTGTCTACCACGGCCTGGCCACGCACGATGAGAACATCATCCGCGAGGCTCAAGCCTTTGCCACGCGCGAGAACCTGGCTCGTGACTCATTTGAATTCCAGATGCTGTACGGGATTCGCCGCGACCTGCAGAAAAAGCTGGTGCGCGACGGCTGGCGCATGCGTGTTTACGTTCCCTTTGGCACGGAGTGGTATCCCTACTTCATGCGGCGGCTGGGAGAACGCCCGGCCAACGTGTTCTTTATCGCGCGGAACCTGCTAAGGCAGTGAGGGGAAACCCCCGGTGCTGTTGTGATATACTGAATACGTAGAATACAAATACTCCATGGCCACTTCCATTCGACTTCCGGAAGACATCGAACGTCGCCTCGACACGCTGGCGGAGAAAACCGGCCGTACCAAAGCGTTCTACATTCGCGAGATGATCCTGAACCACATCGACGATCTGGAAGACTACTACTTGGCAGCCGACGTTGTGGAACGCCTGCGCAAAGGCGAGGAACATACGTTCAGCGCCCAGGAAGTGAGACGGGATCTTGGCTTGGACGATTGAGTACACCGATGCTGCCCGCCGCCAACTGCGCAAACTAGACAAACAATCAGCACGTCGAATCCTCGACTACATGGACAAGCGCGTTGCTCCCCTTGAGGATGCGCGCTCCCTCGGCAAAGCGCTTAAGGGACCGTTAGGCGATCTGTGGCGCTACCGAGTCGGGAACTTCCGCATCATTTGCGAGCTTCGCGACAAAGAGATCCGGATCGTCGTGGTGCGCGTCGGAAATCGTAAAGACATTTACTGACGAGGATGTGTGTCTGTCCCTGGCGCGGGTTCGCCTTCCCCAGGAGCGAGCGGCAGGCGGGCGGCCCCGCGAATCATGCCGCGTTCCTGATCTGAGAACATGCCTTTAAAGCGCGGAGAGTCGATCACGCGCTCGCGCTGGTCCGGGGGCATGGAGCGCAAGTCGCGAACAGCGGTGGTCACCATGCGCTGGCGGTCAGGGGGAAGCTGGCGCATCTGCCCGAAGACTTGCCGCGCCTGCTGCTTCTGCTCGGGAGTCAGATGCTCCCAGGTATCCATACGGTTCAGCATGCGCAACTGCTGCTGCTGCGGCAGACTCGAGAAATGCTGCAGCCTTTGCCGAAGCTGCTGCTGCTGCGCCGGCGGCAGACGCCGGAATGCCTGATCGTTTTGCAGTGCCCGCTCCTGCTCGGCGGGTGGCATGTCTTTGTAGTGCCGCAGCCAATCCCCGGCATGACCTTGCGGCTTGGGGGGCGCCTGTGCTGGCCGGCCCGGTTGTTGCGGGCGATATGCAGGAACCGGATGCCCCTGCGGATGCGCCGGCGCCGGATGCCACTGCTGTGCTGGATGAGACTGCGCTGGACGAGGTGCTGCAGGATGCCCTTGCGCTGGATGCGGCGCTGGGTGGAAACCGCCTTTCTGGGCCAGGCACGGGACACAAGCGTACACGACGGTCGCCAGACCGGCAGCCGCCAGCCATCCCGTCCTGTATTTTCCCAGCCTCAACCCGGCCCCTTTTCTCCACCCCGCGTCTTCTACCGTTTGCGGCCCGTACAGCTAGAATCCAGTTACGGATTCGCCGTCACATCCTGTTGCAATTCAAGGTCGTCGAGCAACTCAAAATCCGAGTACATGTCGTGGTCAGCGTCCAACGCTTTCAAGTCGTTCACCGCACTTCCGGGCCCTGCGTCCGCATAGGTATCTTCAGCCGGCTGCTGAAGGCTCCCACCTCGGGTCACGAACAGACCAACTCCAATCCCCATCAACACGGTCAGCGCCGCCGCCAACACGGGGCGGCGGAACCATTGCAGCCAACTCGCCTGCGGCCGCGCCATCTCCTCCCGCAGGCGAGCCTGCAGGCGGACGTCGAAATATGGCGAGGGCTCCGGGGTATGCCACTCGTCCAGCAGCGCCATGGTGGCGCGCATCGCCGCCAACTGTTCCGCGCATCCCTTACAACTTGCCAGATGCTGGCTCTCCTCCGCCGTGAACTCACTGAGCCCACTGGCCACGTCGGGCATCCGTTCGTGTATCTTTTCGCAGTTCATATCCTGATTTCCTCACTTCTCCCGCCACCGTCGCACACCAGAACCATGCTTGCCAGAACAACAGCTTGCTACAGATATTCTTTTAACTGTTCCCGCAAAGTCTCATACGCACGGAAGAGCAGCGACTTGGTCGCCGATTCGCTCTTCTTCAAAACTTCGGCAATCTGCTTGTAATCCATCTGCTGGTACTTGTGCATGATCACCGCCAGCCGTTGCAGCTCGGGCAGCGCCTCGACTTTGCGGCGGATCGCCAGCATGCGCTCCCTGCGCACCATCATCTGTTCCGCGTTCAGGCCGCCATCGGGCAGCTCGATCGTTGTGCCACTCTCCTCATCCGGCTCGTCCAGGCTGACCGTTACCTCTGGCCGTTCGTGGCGCGTATCACGCGCGTGATTCACCGCCAGGTTGGTCGCAATGCGATACAGCCACGTCGTAAACTTCGCGCTGGCCTCATAACCCTCACGCGAGCGATACACGCGCAGGAAAACTTCCTGCGCCAGATCCTCAGCCGCCGCCGTGTTGCGCGCCATACGGTACATGAAACTCACCATGGGACGGCGATACTTCTGCACCAGGTACTCAAACGCCGCCTGATCGCCGGCCTTGACGCGCAGCATAATCTGCGCATCGGAGGCGGCATCTCCGCCTGCGACCGAGGGCCCGATTGGCGTGTAAGCCGGCGTCGTCGCAGCCATCAGCATGCCCCGATCCAATGCGGCGGTGCTCACATCTGTTGGAACCCCGCCGGAGGTGGAAAGTTGCGCCTTTCCATCCCCCGACGCACGCCCAGAACCCCCTTCTGATGAGGGAGTTACGGTGGTCCTGGGTGGTCTGGATTCGGCCGGCATGGCGGGGCTGTTCGCAGGGCGCCCGGCGGCCCGAGCCGCCCCTTTTGACCCCCTGCAAGCCAGTAGGCTATCACGTTGAAGCAAGAGGCCAAAACGCCGGATTGGCGCGTAACCCCAATCGGAGGATCGATCAGCGTTAGTGAGGTGCAGCAGGCGGGGCAGGTCAGCATCTACGTCTCTGTAAAAGGAAGTTGTAAAATGGGTGCCGTTATCGATCAACTCATATTTCGGCTTAATCCTCGGCGCCGCTGCCACTCCCGCATTCGCAAATAAAACTGAGTTGAGACCATCAGCTTGTCAAACCCATAGTCACTTGGAGGACGGATGAGTTCATCGCAGACGGTCGTACCACAAGTGGATCCCGGCCCATCCCATCGCGCCGTCGCGCCGGCATGGCACACCATCGTTATCCTCGTCGTCTTGTTCGGCGTGTCGCTGGCGGGCGCCATCAACCATGGTCTGTCGCCCAGGGGCCACGCTCACGGCCGGGCCATCGGCTACGTTGTCGTCATGATTGTCGAATGGATCATGGTCGCGTTCATCTGGTACGGCGTGAGCCGCCGCGACCTGCGCATCTCCGATCTGGTCGGCGGCAGTTGGGCGCGCCCTATCGCCATTCTTCGCGATCTCGGAATCGCCATCGCATTCCTCATCGTCTCCTGGCTGGTGCTGGGCGGAATCAGCTATCTGCTCAAGGTTGTTCCCAATGAGGCAATCCGCAATCTGTTTCCTCACGGCCCTGCCGAAGTCGTCCTCTACCTGATGCTGGCTGCGACCGCTGGCTTCTGCGAAGAACTCATTTTTCGGGGATACTTGCAGCGTCAATTTACCGCATTGACGCGAACGGCTGCCGGCGGCATCATCCTGCAGGGCGTCGCCTTCGGTGTAAGCCACGGGTATCAGGGCTGGCGATACATGGTGGTGATCGCAGTGTTCGGCGTTCTTTTCGGCCTTCTCGTCCAATGGCGCCGCACTCTGCGCCCCGGCATGATCGCGCACTTCGTGCAGGATGGGGTTGGAGGCCTCTTAGGAAGTCATCTCCCGAAGCACATTCTGTAATTTCAGGAGAATACGTTTCTGGCCGCCGCCACGGTATTGCTGTGAATCGTCACCGTGTCTTCGATGTTCTGGGCATAGCCGCCGGCAAATGTGACCATTACCGGAATGTTGCGCGCGCGGGCCACTCGAAGCACCAGTTCGTCGCGCTTTTTCAATCCCTCGATAGTCAGGGAAAGCCCGCCCAACTGGTCCTCCTTGTACGGGTCAGCGCCGGCGATGTAGCAAAGCAAATCCGGTTCGAACTGCCGCAGACCCGAGCTGAGAGCGTTGTCGAGCCAGGCCAGGTAGTCGTCGTCGCCGATGCCGTCAGGCAGGTCCACGTCGATCGACGAAGGCGGCTTCCACAAGGGATAGTTGTTGTGCTGGTGCAGCGAAATGGTAAAGACGTCGCCGGCATGCGCCTCGCGCATTTTCCCTCCGCGGGCCCTGCCTTGAGGGCCTTCCAGCGTCGAACTCGAAGCCGAGGGCAGCAGCGAACTCGCCGTCCGCGTGCCGGCGAAGATCGAAGCCGTGCCGTTGCCCTGATGCACGTCACAGTCGACGGTCATGGCCGTGCGAATCTTGTCGTCCCGCTGCAGGCGGCGGATGGCCACGGCCACATCGTGAATCATGCAGAATCCTTCGCCGTGATCAGGGAAGGCATGGTGAAATCCGCCGCCGATGCTGATCGAAACGCGGTCGGCCAGACTCCGCTGCGCCGCCAGGATCGATCCGCCAGCCGCCAGCCAGAAGGCCTGCACCAGGTCACGCGAGTAGGGAACTTCCATCTCCATTTCTTCGCGCGCGGTGAGCGTACCGGTCTTCAGCTTCTGCACGTACTCAGGCTTGTGCACCAGCAGAATGTCCTGATCGGTGGCCGGCTGCGGCTCCAGGAAGTCCGTCGCTTCAGCTACCCCGCTGGCGATCAGCCGGTCGCGAACGCGGCGGTACTTTTCAGCAGGAAAGACGTGCTCGCCGATCGGCAAGTAGTAAGCGTCGCTGTAAACCAGCTTGAAGGAGAGCATCGCGAGCAACACATCATACGCCGAAGTCGTGTCATCCTGAGGCCCGCGTCTGTTGCGGCCGAAGGACCCATGCCACTCGCGGGCAGACAGGCGTCGCATGCAGGTTGCATAGGTCCTTCGCTTCGCTCAGGATGACAGGGTTTAATGGGACTGGCTATTTCTTGCGTCCGACCTGCACTGTGGGCGCCACGATTTGCCGTCTGACCGGTACAATCGCGCCCTTGGCCGGGTCGGCCGCCGCGTTCGCGCGCGTGATCACCTCCTGCTGGATATACTGCACGAACTCCTGGATTTGGCGCTGCATCTCCTCCATGCGCTCGCGCATTTGCAGGATGATGGCCATTCCGGCAATGTTCACACCCAGATCCCGTGCCAGAGAAAGGATGAACTCCAGTCGCTGCAGATCTTCGTCGGTGTACAGACGCGTATTGCCTTCGGTCCGCGAAGGCTTCAGCAAGCCTTCCCGCTCATAAAGCCGCAGCGTCTGTGGATGGATGCCATACATCTCTGCGACCGCGGAGATCATGTAGGCGCCTTTGGATTTGCGCTTGGTCATTCCAGAACAATTTACAACAAAAACAAATCGGCCACGGATATTCACGGATGCTCACGGATTTCGATCCGTGTTAATCCGTGGAAATCCGTGGCGAGAGTTTTCTTACGCCGCGGGCTGCGCCCCCTCCGGCGGGGCCGCCCATCCTTCCGGCTTCACCACCCGATTCAAGAAATACGCGACAAATCCCGCAGCCATCAGGATCATCCCGAAGGCGAACGAACTCATCCCGAGGATCGCCTCATGTTCGCTGCGGATAACCGAGAACCCCAGCAGCAGCATGGGAGGAATGCCGATGGCGATCGCTCCAAACAGGCCGCCAGGCACGCGGAAGGGCCGCCGCAGTTCGGGCTCGCGGAAGCGCAGCACGGCCAGCGCGGCGAACTCCAGCATGAGGCTGGCGCCGTAGAGCAGAATGTCGAGTGTCACTAGCCGCTCAAATCCGAGCAACAAGCAAGGCATCCAGAAAACCGCGAGGAACAGGATCGCGACCCACGGCGCTTTCGATTTCGGATGCAGCTTGCCAAACACCTTCGGCAGCATTCCGTCCTGGGCCATAGCCAGCGGCAGGCGGGAATAGCTCATGACCAGCGCGTTAAACATGCCAAAGCCGCTGATCATTCCGCCCAGCGCCAGGCCCACGCGCAGCAGTGGGCCGCCCAGCAATCCGGCAATGTCGGCCCAGAATCCCGTATCCCAGGAACTCGCCGGAAGGCCGGTCATCCACATGGAAGCCACGGGAACAATGTAGCTGACGGCAACGATGGCGACGGCCACCAGCATGGCGCGAGGATAAGTTCGCTGCGGTTTCTCCACTTCGGCGGCGATGGTCGAGGCGTTGTCCCATCCCATGTAGTTCCACATGCAGATCAGCAGCCCGGTGAGAATATCCACGCTGGAGTTCGTCGGTTTCGTCGCCGCCACCGCCAGAGCTCCGAACTTGAACGGCGCAATGCAGACGATCGCGACGAACGGCGCCGACAGGGCAAAGAACAGCCAAAGGGACGTGTTTGAGACGACTTTCACGCCCGCAATGTTGAGAATTGCACACGCAATCACTACGGCCAACCCTACCGCCAGGCCGCGGTACCCCTCCTGGAACCAAGGGAACATGCGGGTCAGGTAAAGGACGAACAGCGTGGGGTAAATCGCCATGTCGAAAATGGAAGCAACCAGCGACAGCCAGGCTTCCTGAAATCCCCAGAAGTTGCCCATGGCGCGGCGCACCCAGGCGTAGTAGCCGCCTTCGAAGGGCAGCGCGCTCGAAAGCTCGCCAATCATGAAAGCGGTCGGCAGGCTCCACAGCAGCGGCGTGATCAGCAGAATCAGGATCGCGCGTCCGTAGCCCGCGCCATGCACGATGTCTTCGGTGCCGTAGGTTCCGCCCGAGACCATAAAGAAGGTGGCGGCGACCAGGGGCCAAAGCGTGAGGCGGACAAACTTTTTGGGGGCGAGCTTGTTCCGGTCGGAGACGGCGGCGAGGGGCTGAGGGTTGTCGGGTTGTTGATGCGGCTGGCTAGCTGTTGCCAATTTCTATGGCTTCCTCCTCAAGCGACTCACTCTCACCACCGCGTCTCCCTTGTGTCTTCGAAAGATGAAGACGTTTTGCTCGCGGCTCCCGGAATCCTGCGATTTCCCGGGCATTTCGGCGAAGTTAGTTCGCAAATGTGAGATTACGGGAATTTTCCACAGATGCAAGTTTTTTTTGAGTTTTTTTGCAAAATTTTGTAAGGGCGGTGTGGTACGGAGGTAACGGCCGAAACCCTCAACCACAGGGGACGCAGAGGAACACAGGGTAGGGCGCGCCTGCTACTTCTCCCAGTCCTTCCCATCGACCATGCGCTTGATGCCATCTCGCAGGTGCGCGACGTAGAAATTGATGAGCAGACCGACTCCTATCCCGCTTAGCCGCATGTACGACAAGAGCTGAGCCTGGTGAACCGGATGGATGGCCTCGACGCACTTCACTTCGACAATCACCAAGTTTTCGACGATGAGATCGATCCGGTATCCAAGTTCGATCTTCTCCCCGTCGTAAACCACCGGCAGCCCGACCTGGCTGGCTACTTCCAAGCCGCGTTTTCTAAGTTCGTGACCAAGGCAAGCCTGGTAGGCGCTTTCCAGCAATCCGGGCCCCAGAACCGCGTGAACGTGCATCGCCGAGGACACGATCGCACCTGAAACCTGGTTGACTCGCAGCGACTGAAACGAAGAAGTCGAAACCGCCATCCCTACGTCATAGCACAAAAAACCAGGTTTACCCTGTGATACCCCGTGTCCTCTGTGTTAAAGATTTTGGGGTGAGTTCCTATTTGGGGCTACACCTTGCTCCACAGCTCGGCCCGCGGATCTTCCGGGTTCAGCTTGGCCAGCTCGCGTAGCAACTCTTTCGTCCGCTCGTCGCGGGGCATAGGCATGGTCACCGTGATCTCGACGATCTCGTCCCCGCGCACGCCTTCCTTCGTGGCCGAAGGCACGCCTTTTTCCCGGAGCCGCAGCTTCTGCCCAGACTGCGTCCCCGGAGGAATCTTGAGCAGCGCCCGCCCGTCGATGGTTGGCACTTCAATCTTGGCCCCCAGGGCGGCCTCGGTCGCATTGACGGGAACCGTCAGGTAGATGTCGTCCCCTTCGCGCCGGAAAATCGGATGTTCGCCCGTCCGGATGATCGCGTAAAGATCGCCCGGCGCCCCGCCATGAGCCCCGGCGTTGCCCTTGCCCGGCACCCGGATACGCTGCCCGTCGCGCGTCCCGGCCTTGATCCGCACCTCGAGCGGCTCCGTCTTTGTCACCGTGCCTTCGCCGTGGCAGGTCGGGCAGGTTGTCAGGTTCTTGCCTGTCCCATGGCAGCGCGGACATTGCACGTTGAACTTCATCCGTCCGCCAGTCTGAGTAATCTGCCCGGTCCCGCCGCACTCCGGACACTTGCCCGGAGACTCGAGAAATCCCTGCCCATGGCAGGTCGAACAGACATCATGCCGCGTAACGTTGAGCCGCATCACCCCGCCGCGAATCGCCGTCCAGAAGGGAACGTTGACCTGATATTCGAGGTCCGTTCCCGGCTCGGGACCCTCCTCCGCTGGTGCCGCTCGGCCGCCGCCAAAGATCGAGCCGAAAATATCGCGGAAGTTTCCGCTGCCGCTCGTTTTCCGGCCCCGGCCCGCGCTGTCGACCAGGTCCGAGAAGTCGAACCCCCCGAAATCGAAGGGAACGCCCTGGCCGCCCTCGTGCGCCCCGCCCTGGAATCCGCCCGGAAATCCGCCGGCTCCGCCTGCCCCGCCGCCCGCGCGGGCATACGCCTCTGCCGTCGCCGGATCAATATTGTCGGAGTAAAACCCGACCTGGTCGTAGATTTTGCGCTTCTTGGGATCGCTGAGAACGTCGTTGGCTTCGGAAAGCGCCTTAAACTTCTCCTCCGCCGACTTGTCCCCGGGATTGACGTCAGGATGGTACTTGCGGGCCAGCTTGCGGAATGCCTTGCGGATGTCCTCAGCCGAGGCCGACTTCTTCACGCCGAGGGTTTCGTAATAATCCTTCTTAGTGGTGGTTGCCATTCCCTGACCTGGGACCTGTGACCGCGCAGAAGCCTGCCTAATTCACGATCTTACGTCTCTGATTGTCGTCAACAAGGATAGTAGCGTCTCCGAACTCGGCGCCGTCGTCGTAGACAGGAACTGGCCGCGCCCCGCTCGGCGTGGACACAAACACCTGCCACTCCCCGTCGCCAAGGTCGGCGAAGTACGTTTCGTCATTGATCTGGAAGTCCAATTCCACTCTCCCCGAGAAAATGAAGGCCTGCAAAATGTCATCCTGAGCGAAATTGCCGCCCGCGAAGCGGGTGGCAATGCAGTCGAAGGATCTCTACCCTCGGCACAGACGTTGCACTGGTAGGGATCCTTCGACTCCGTGGACGCTGCGCCTTCGCGCAGCATCCACTCCGCTCAGGATGACAGCTTCTTACTTCTTATCCTCTACGTCCACGTACTCGGCGTCGATCACGCCTTCGTCTTTCTTGGCCTGACCATTGCCGCCCGCGCTCGCGTCCGGCGTTGGGCCAGCGCCCGCTCCCGGACCACCCTGCCCGCCAGACGGCTGCGCCGCCTTGTACATCTGCTCGGCCAGCTTGTGCGAGGCCTGAGTCAGGCTCTCGCGCGCCTTGTCCATTTGCGCCTTGTCGTTCGACTCCAGCGCCTTCTTGGCGTCGGCCAGGGCGTTCTCCACATCGCCGCGCTCCGACCCCGAGATCTTGTCGCCCGATTCGCGCAGCATCTTCTCGATGTTGTAGACCATAGAGTCGAGCTGGTTCTTGGCTTCGATCGCATCGCGCTGCGCTTTGTCTTCCGCCGAGTGCGCGTCGGCTTCCTTCGCCATGCGCTCGACCTCGTCCTTCGACAGGCCCGAAGACGACGTAATCGTGATCTTCTGATCCTTCTGCGTGGCCGTGTCTTTTGCGGTCACGTTCAGGATGCCGTTGGCATCGATGTCGAACGTCACTTCGATCTGCGGCACGCCGCGCGGAGCCGGCGGAATCCCGGTCAGGTGGAACTTCCCCAGAGTCCGGTTCTGCGCCGCCATGGGCC
The DNA here is from genome assembly GCA_035266285.1 of Candidatus Sulfotelmatobacter sp. Classification (GTDB taxonomy): domain Bacteria; phylum Acidobacteriota; class Terriglobia; order Terriglobales; family Acidobacteriaceae; genus Sulfotelmatobacter. The sequence goes on along the minus strand of DATFNR010000033.1, from coordinate 24,957 downwards.
GCTCGCCCTGCAGCACATGCACCTCAACCGAGGTCTGGCTGTCGGCCGCCGTCGAGAACGTCTCCGTCTTCTTGGTTGGAATGGTCGTATTCCGCGGGATCATCGGCGTGGCCACGCCGCCCAGCGTTTCAATCGCCAGCGTCAGCGGAGTCACATCGAGCAGCAGCAGGTCTTTCACTTCGCCCTTAAGAACGCCGCCCTGGATCGCCGCACCGACCGCGACGACTTCATCGGGATTGACGCCCTTGTGGCCTTCGCGACCGAACAGCTCTTTCACCAGTTGCTGAATGCGCGGCATACGCGTCTGTCCGCCGACCAGCACCACTTCGTTAATCTTGCTGGCCTCGATGCCCGCGTCCTTCATGCACTGCTTGCACGGCCCAACCGACTTCTGAATGATGTCTTCCACCATCGACTCGAGCTTCGCCCGCGTCAGCTTCTTGACCAGGTGCTTGGGACCGCTGGCGTCCGCCGTGATGAACGGCAGATTGATTTCGGTCTCCATGGTGGTCGAAAGCTCGATCTTCGCCCGCTCGGCCGCGTCGCGCAGACGCTGCAGAGCCATCTCGTTGCCTTTGCCCCGCAGGTCAAGGCCTTCGTCTTTCTTGAACTCGTCAATCAGCCAATCCACCAGCCGCTGGTCGAGGTTATCTCCGCCCAGGTGGGTGTCGCCGTTGGTGGCTTTGACCTCAATCACGCCCTCGCCCACTTCGAGAATCGAAATATCGAACGTCCCGCCGCCAAAGTCGTAGACCGCAATGGTCTCGTCCTTGCCCTTGTCGAGTCCGTAGGCCAGCGCAGCCGCCGTGGGCTCGTTGATGATGCGCTTCACTTCCAGCCCGGCGATCTGCCCGGCGTCTTTCGTGGCCTGTCGCTGCGCGTCGTTAAAATACGCCGGCACGGTGATAACCGCCTCGGTGACCTTTTCGCCGAGATAGTCTTCCGCCGCCTTCTTCAACTTCTGCAGAATCAACGCCGAAATCTGCGGAGGCGTGTACTCCTTGCCCTGCGCCAGCACCGCGACGTGATCGCCCGACTGGACGACCTTGTAGGGCACCATCTTGATCTCTTCGCTGACTTCGTCGTAGCGGCGTCCCATGAACCGCTTGATCGAATACACCGTGTTCTCAGGATTGGTGATGGCCTGCCGCTTCGCGACCTGCCCCACCAGCCGTTCCCCGGTCTTGGTAAAGCCGACCACCGAGGGCGTAGTGCGCCCTCCTTCTTCATTAGGGATGACTTTGGGCTCGCCGCCCTCCATCACCGCCACGCAGGAATTGGTGGTCCCCAGGTCAATTCCGATAATCTTTCCCATAAAACGTGCCTCCTAAACTCGATAAGTCCTTTTCCGTCAACGAATAATCGATGGCAAGTGCTTTTATATCAAGCACATGATAGGACTTGAGTGGATTGTTGTCAATCTTTAGATGAGCTTCAGAGGCCTAAAGTTGCGAGGTCCTCTTCAACCTAGGACGAGGTCCTTTCCAACCTAGGAAAGGACGGGGGCGTATCGCATCGATCTTCGATTTCTCTGCCATCGAAGCGTACCGCTTGAAAGCGGAACTGCCCTCAGCGGGAAAAGTGCTTCTGGGTGGCGCAGCGCTTTTCAGCGCCGGGTGCCCAAGCTTCGCCGATTTTGCGAAGCGCGGGATTCCACGGCCAGTACCTCCGTGGATTTTGTTGATTCACCCCACTTTTTTCCGTACCCTTTAAGCAAAGGAAAATAACAATGAACATCGAAATCCGCGACGCGGCCCTGGAAGCCAGAATCCAAAAGCAGCTCCAGGCAACCGGCTCCCGCAGCGTCGAGGAAGTCTTGCTGCGCCTGCTCGAAACGCAGGAAGAACAGGATCGCTGGCTTTTGGAGAACCGCGCCGAGATCAACACCAGGATTCGGCTCGGTATCGATCAACTCGACCGCGGCGAAGGCATTCCTGAAGACCAACTCGACGAGTACTTGGCGAAATTGAAAGCCCAGCCGGAATGACGAGGCGTTATGTTCTTGCGCCAAGAGCTGCGCTTGATCTTGTCCAAATCTGGCGTTACATCAAGAAACAAACCAGCGTCGAAATTGCGGATCGCGTTGACTCCGTGATTCGGGATAAGATTGCTTTCCTGGCGCGAAGTCCCGGCGCCGGACACTCGCGCAAGAACTTGACGGACGAGTCAGTGAAGTTCTTCCCCGTCTACTCATACTTAATCGTGTACAGACCTGACACTAAACCCCTGCAAGTCGTCTCGATTCTCCACGGAAGGCGAGATATCGAACAAATCCTCAAAGATCGCCGGTAACTGTCCTGCGTCCTTACTCCATCTCCATCTTCCACACCGGCGCCCCGCCCAGCGAGTGGTAGAAGCCCCATGCCGCCAGCACGACCACGCTCAGCAGCGCAAGCATGGTCGTGCCCATATACCAGGCTGAGAAGTCGGCGGTCAGCGGTACGTTCGCAAGCATGTCTACCGTAAAGATAGCGGCCGCCAGAGGGATCAGCCCGAAGCGGAACACGATCAGCACAGCGATCGCATAGATCAGGATCCAGGCCGGCAACTCCACGGTGGCGTATGGGCCCGAGAATTGTTGCACCACGAAGAAGGCCACAAACGCAATCGCCGCCAGCCAGTCCTTGCGCAGCACGAATCTCAACCCGAACAGAAGGACAAAAAACTCCAACGTGCCAAAGATCGATGCCGGTATCTGCATCAGCCACGCACCCAGGGCCTCGCGCCCACCCATCAGATACGAACTGTTCAGTAGGTTGGGCGATGCCCCCCGGTGCATCAAGGGAATGAAACGGACCTGAATGATCAGGATACACACCACGCCCAACATGACTCCGAAGAGGATGTCGCGCCCCACCAGCGGATCGCGAAGCTGGCCCGATAGCAGCCGGCTCCACGCAATGATGGCCTGCGGCCAGCGCCGCCGGATCCAGGGCTCAATCGCCAGGTACAACATCCACGTGGTGCCCGCGGCAAACATCGAGGTGCTGACCGCAATCATGAGCAGGTAGAGCATCGCGGAATCGGCGACAATGTGGGTGCGGCAGAGCCAAAGCAGCATTTGCAGCGCGAACATGGTCATACCCAGACGGAAAGCGCCTTCCCGGTCGGCGCGCCCCCGCCTGTAGTTGGCGCGCGCCAGCAAGCCGGCTCCCAGGAACAGCGCCAGGATCATCATGATTCCAATCACTTGCCGGGCCTTCTGTCCCCGGGTTTGCTCCGGCGCCTTCATCCGGCCGGCTTGGGTCCAGTCGCCGCTGAGCCGGAAGAAGACCGGTTTTCCGCGATACGAAGCGGCATCGACGCGCAACGCCCGCTTCGTACCCGGCCATGTTCCGGTCCATGCCAAGCGGGCGTCGGACGCAGCCAGCGAGTTCCACTCCGGCTCAGCTTTCTGAAATTGGGCCGGATCGAGGCCTGCCGCAGAAAACAGCGCATTCCAGTCGTCAGGCGCGAACGAACCACTCGACGTATCTTTCTGCAACGGGATCGCTTGAAAATAAATCAGCCGGCCTTGGGAGTCGAGTTCCAGATTCACCATCCCCGACAAAACCGTGGGCGGATTGTTTTCCGTCACGATCCCCGGACTGAGAAACTGATCGATGAAGCCCTCCGCCACCATTGTGTCCGGACTCTGCCGATACCACAGAAAAAGCGGCGCAGGCCGCGCCCCGAGCACCGCATCCCAATTGGGATGCGGCTTGTCATTCTTCTCGACGAAATCAAGGAAATCGATGTCGTAACCCAGGCTGAACGCGCTGTCCGCCTGCCGTTCTGAGTACCCCAGCCGCGCCACCGTCTCGCGAGCCTTCTGCGCCAGCACCTCCGGCGTCTGCTCTAGATGCAGCTTGTCCAACCCGCTGCTGTGAACCGATAGATAGAAAACGCATCCCAGGGCGACGAGAAGAGATGCGAAGCAGATCACTGCAACCTGTGGGCGCAGGCCCACCGTTTCTCCCGCCGCTGCCACCATCTGCGGCGAGGGCGTCTCTCCCGCGGCCAGCGCCGCGGCCAGCGGATCACCGCCCGGCATCGCGGCTGCGATCGCGAGCGCCGTAGCCGGGCGAGCCGTCGGTTCCGCCTCCAGGCAGCGCAGAATCACTTTCTCCACGATCGGGTCGAGATCCTTCACCACGGACGACGGGCGGCTCGGCGTACGTTCTCCTTTGGTGCGCAGAGCTTCCGCCGCAGACGTGGCGAACGCCCGCTTGCCCGTGAAAACTTCGTACAGCACCAGTCCCAGCGAATAGATGTCGCTGCGCGTGCTGACTTCCTGGCCCGCCAGCTGCTCCGGCGCCATGTAAGCCGGAGTGCCGCTGCGTACCTCCGCCCCGCGAATGTCGTCGGCAATGCCGGCCAGGCCAAAATCCATGATGACGGCCTGCCCGCGCCCGTCGAGCATGATGTTGGCCGGCTTCAGATCGCGATGCAGGACACCCTTGGCATGCGCCGCCGCCAGCCCGGCACACAGCTGGCGCCCGATTTCGAGCGCCTTGTCCTGCGGCAGCCGCCCGATGCGCCGCAGCAGGGAAGCCAGATCCTCGCCGTCAACATACTCCATGGTGAAAAATGTGTGGCCGTCGACCTCGCCTACGTCGTACACGCGGCAAACGTTGGGATGGGAAACCCGGCGCGCGATGCGCACTTCGTTGCGAAAGCGCTCCAGTAATCCCTCATCATGCGCGGCCTCGTCAGGCAAAAACTTCAATGCGACCGGCTGCCCTAGCGTGAGATCGTCGGCGCGGTACACCTCGCCCATCCCGCCTTTTCCCAGCAACGCGATGATGCGGTAGCGTCCGGCCACCAGCCTGCCGGGAAGAAAGCGCCCTTCACTCAGCAAGGATCCGGCCGAACTCGGAGGGCGCGAGGAAGACGCCGACGGTGGTTTTGGAGGAAGCGGCGAAGTCGCGGTGGGGGCCGCGTAGTCGAGCGTGGCCACATCGTCGGTACTTGCAGTTGGCCGTCCGCAGGAAGAGCAGAAGCGAACGCCGCTCGCCAACTGAGTTCCGCAGGTTGAGCACGGGGCCATGGATTTTGACGCTACAGCATAACTCAGACAGCGGATTCCGTTTGTCAACCTGAGAGCCTGCAACCCCGGACGAGACAGAAGTCGCCGGCTTCGCAAACTCGCCGCCTGGGCTGTCCCCAATCGTCTTGTATTACCATCCCAACGATGACGTCACGCTTGCGGCACTGGTTCCGCGATCCTCTATTTCTTCTCTGCCTCGCCGCAGGCCTGCTGGCGTTCGTGGTGCAGTCAGGCGAGCTGGGCAGCGCCGACACTAGCTACCGCCTGCAGACCACGCATTGGATTTGGACCTCGGCGCCGCAGCTCTACCCCAACGACTATCCCGAGTTCGGCCTGCACGGCCGCGGCGGCCGCCTTTATAGCTGGTATGGCATCGGGCAGTCGCTGCTCATGCTGCCGGCGGACATGGTGGGCACATGGATCGCTCACTGGAGCATCTTCGCCGAATATGAAGACGACCCATCGGTGCGCAGCATCGTCGTGAGCTACAGCACCAGCATTCTGGTCAACGTACTGACCGCTCTCATCGCCTTCCGCCTGCTCGGCCAGCTGCGCTTCACCCTGAAGCAATCGGTGGCAGGTGTGCTGGCCCTGCTGTTCTGCACCACACATCTGCACTACACCCAGAACATGATGGAGAACAACTACATCCTGTTGCTGACTCTGACCGGCTTTTCCTACCAGTATGAGTGGCTGCGATCAGAAAATGTTCGCGCGCTCTTTTTAGGATCGGCCGCGCTCGGCCTCAATTTGCTCACCCGGTTGACCACCGGCCTCGACCTGGTGGCGGCTGGCATCTTTCTGCTGGCGGTGCTTTGGTTCGAGCGAGTGCGCGGCGGCGCGCTGTGGCAGCGCGTTTTGGCTTATTGCAAGGTAGTTGCGCCGGTGTATGCCTTCTTCCTCTTCGCCGAACGTTGGTACAACTTCTACCGCTTCGGTTCGTGGACCCAGACCTATATCCCGCTCTTCGCCAGGGAGCAGCGGTTACACGATCCCACGCTGCCGGCCAACTTCCCCTGGAGCACGCCGTTTCATGTTGGCTTCCTGGGCGCGCTGTTCAAGCCGGAGAAGTCGATCTTCCTTTTCGATCCTTTACTCTTGCTGGCTGTGCTGTTGCTGATACGTCTGTGGAAGCGTCTTGGTCCCGACGTCCGCGCGTATGGCGTAACTTCGCTTGTTCTTCTCGTGGGCTGCATCAGCTTCTACGCGCGTTACACCTACTGGAGCGGAGACTTCGCCTGGGGCGACCGCTACGTTTCGACCGTAGTGGAAATGGTTGCGCTTCTTGCGGTTCCGCTGTTGTTGCGCTATCCCGCCAATCTCAGCCTATGGACCTGGCGATGCAGCGTGGCGCTGATCGCCGCCAGCCTTGTGATTCAGGTCGCGTCCCTTGCTTTCTGGCTTTCCCTCGAGATCTACCAGATGGAGACCTTCGGTCATCCCACGTTCGTGATCGCGCTGCGTTTCAAAAACATTGCGGCCTTCACCTTCGGGAAGATGGATGCCTGGGGCCTCAATACCGAAACCCTGACTCAAGATGCCTGGGATTACGTGCACATCACCACCTGGAATTTCCTGCCATTCCTGCTACGTCGTGTAGGCGCAGTTCCAGCCTGGGTGGTGAATGTGACGTTCGCGGTATGGTCCGCCGCGATTGCAGCACTCGCCGGAGTTTTGTGGAGACTCCGGATCTCTCTCAACCAAGCGCAAGACTAGCCATCACTTTCACGTCAGGCCAGAAACTTCTTCAGCGGCTCCCAATAGTGCTCGGTCCAATTGACCTTTTTCGTTTGTTGACGCACGGGCGAGATCTACGTCAAATGGGGGAGAGTCACCAATCTTCGCAATGCTCACCCAATACTCCGGTGGGGTGGCTGCGTCAGTCTAGGAGCTTCCATGAAATCCCCCGCTCTTCTGCTTCTAATTTCTGCAGTGTCTATTCCTCTGTTTGTGGCCAGTGCTGGCCCGGCTGCTACGCCCGCCGCAGAGTATTCCACGCACTTCGACGCCCTCACCAAACTCTCGATCGCCGTGGCCCAGGCCATGCCCGCCGACCAATATGGCTTCCGTCCCCATCCCGAATCGATGAACTTCGGGGAGTTGATGTCCCACATTGCCGTTACCAACTATCAATTCTGTGCCGGCCTCCAGGATTCCGGCCCACCCCAACTGCCTTCCCCCACCGACAAAGATGGCATCGTCAAATTACTCACCGACTCGTTCACCTATTGCTCAGGGGTGATCTCAAACCTGACCGATGACCAGCTCAGCAAGCGCCACAATTCTCCCGACGGAAATCTTCCTGGCCGCGACGTCCTGCTGGCGATGTACGTGCACGTGGCGCATCATCGCGGCCAAGCCGAGATTTATTTGCGTGACAAGGGCATCAAGCCCCCCTCGTACCGGGTCTGATCCCGAACCAGGCGCTACACCCATCTCGCAAATGGTTTTGGGAAGGGCACGACTTCAAGTCGTGCCGTCAAGGGTCGAATCAATACTGGGCTTTAGCCCCTGAGGTGAGTGGTTCTTCTCCGCCCGTCCTGCTTGTTCTGATGATCCACGGGGAGGCTCGCACAGGCCACGATTGACTGATATGGTAGAATGGTAGACGATGAGGGTAGACAGGTATCCATGAGCTTGAACATCAAGAACGAAAAGACCCACCGCTTGGCCCGAGAACTCGCGCGGCTTACTGGGGAAAGCATGACTTCGGCTGTGGAGCAGGCAGTACGCGAGCGTTTGGAACGCGTCCGTTCTACGGATAAAGAGGACAGGCTCAAACGTATTCTGAAAATTGCAAGAGAGTGCGGCCCGCTCTGGAAAGAACCGTATCGCTCGATCGACCATGGCGACTTGCTGTACGACGAAAATGGCTTGCCGAAATGATCGTTGACACGTCAGCAATCATCGCATTCTTGCGGGATGAACCGGATGCTACAGTCATCGGTGAAGCTATGTATCGTTCACCGGCCTGCCGCATGTCCGCTGTGAACTACGTCGAGGCTGGCGTTGTGATCGACAGCAATCGAAATCCGGTGCTAAGCCGCAAGCTTGACGATCTGCTGAGTGATCTGCGCGTGAGAATTGAATCGGTCACCCCCAAACAAGCGGAAATCGCGCGGCAGGCCTACCGTGATTTCGGCAAAGGGCGCCACAGGGCGGGGCTCAACTTCGGCGACTGTTTTGCCTACGCGTTGGCGAAAGAGATGGACGAACCGCTGCTGTTCAAAGGGGACGATTTTCTTCACACCGACGTCGAGGTGGAGAAGATCTGATGGCTGACGGTCGGCTCGCAGCTGAAGACTGGCGCTACTCCACCGTCACCGACTTCGCCAGATTCCTCGGTTGATCGACGTCGCAGCCGCGCCGCACGGCGATGTGATAGGCCAGCAACTGCAGCGGAACGATCTCCAGAATCGGCGACAATTCTTCCGGTGCCGGCGGAATATACAACACGTGATCCGCCGCTTCCTTAATCTCTTCATCGCCTTCCGTAGCCAGCGCAATCACAACTCCAGAGCGCGCCTTCACTTCCTTCAGGTTTGAGATCGTCTTCTCGTAGCGCACCATCGAACCCGGGTTGTTCACATCGCGCGTCGCGATGATCACCACCGGCAGATTCTCATCGATCAGCGCATTGGGGCCATGCTTCATCTCGCCGGCCGGATATCCCTCGGCGTGGATGTAGGAAATTTCCTTCAGCTTGAGCGCCCCTTCGAGCGCGATGGGATAGTGAATGCCTCGTCCCAGAAAGAGGAAGTCGTGCACGCGCTGGTAGCGCTTGGCCAACTCTTCGCAGGCCTCGTCATGCGTCAGGATGTGGTCAAGCTTGCCGGGAATGCGGGTGAGTTCCAGCATATCGGCACGGGCCTGCTCCGGCGCCATCGCGCCTCGCACCTGTGCCAGATACATGGCAAAGATGTAGAGCGCGGTAAGCTGCGCCGTGAAGGCCTTAGTCGAGGCCACGCCGATCTCCGGCCCGGCGTGCGTGTAGATCGTGCCCGCCGCTTCGCGCGTGATCATCGAACCGACTACGTTGCAGATGGCCAGAGTCTTCGATCCCCTGGCTTTGGCCTCGCGTTGCGCGGCGATGGTGTCGGCGGTCTCGCCCGACTGCGAAATCACCAGCGTCATCGTTTTCGGATCGACAATCGGATTGCGGTATCGCCATTCGCTGGCATAATCCACTTCGACCGGTACCCGGGCCAGCGTTTCGATCATGAACTTCCCCGCCTGCCCGGCATGCCAGCTCGTTCCGCAAGCGATGATGTTGATCTTCTCCGCGCTGCGGAATTCCGCCTCGCCGATCCCCATCTCGTCGAGAAAAATGTGCCCCGTATCCTGCGAAACCCGGCCTAGCGTTGTGTCCCGGACGGCGCGCGGCTGCTCGTAGATTTCCTTGAGCATGAAGTGCTTGAAGCCGCCTTTTTCGGCCATGATCGGGTCCCAGGTCACATGCTGCACCGGCCGCTGCACCGGCTTCCCGTCGAAGTCACAGAGCTGCACGCCATCGGCGGTCACTACCGCCATGTCGCCGTCCGCCAGAAAGAAAATGTCGCGGGTGTGATTGAGAATGGCAGGCACATCCGAGGCAACGAAGTACTCATCATTGCCCAGCCCGATCACTGCCGGCGGCCCGTTGCGCGCCGCCACGATCTTGTTGGGATCGTCGGTCGAGATCACGGCCAGCGCAAAGACCCCCGAGAGTTGCTTCACTGCCTGCCGCACCGCCTCTTCCAATGGGAGGCGCGCACCATTCCCCGGGCTGGCCGAATACTTCTCAATCAAGTGGGCCACGATCTCGGTGTCGGTTTCGGTCGTGAAACGGTGTCCCTCCTCGATGAGCTTCTTTTTCAGGCTGAGATAGTTCTCGACGATGCCGTTGTGTACGACCACGATCTTGCCCGTGCAGTCGCGGTGGGGATGGGCGTTCTCCTCGGTCGGACGACCGTGCGTGGCCCAGCGCGTGTGTCCAATGCCGTAAGTTCCGTCGAGCGGCTTCTGCCGAACTACCTCTTCCAGATTGCGCAGCTTGCCTTCCGCGCGGCGGATCTGCAGCCCGTTCCCGTTGCCGGCGACTGCGATGCCCGCCGAATCGTAGCCGCGATACTCCAGCCGCCGCAGGCCTTCAATGATGACCGGCACTACGCTCTTCTTGCCCACGTAACCGACAATGCCGCACATGCGGAAGCCCTCACTGCATTCCCGGGCCGATTTCTACTCAGCCAGCGAGAACCGGAACTCTTCAATGACTGGATTGGTCAGCACTTCGCGAGCGATGCGCTCGACTTCGTTCTGGGCCTCTTCGCGCGACAATCCCCCGTCGAGGGTAAGCTCGAAATATTTTCCCTGACGGACGTTCTCCAGGCCCTTGTAGCCCATCTTTTGAAGCGCGCCCTGAATGGTTTTGCCCTGGGGGTCGAGGACGCTCCTTTTGAGCGAAACGTAAACGTAAGCGGTCATAAAAACCTTATTATACGTTACCGACGTGGCGAGGCCGCCGGCCGTGCCTCACATCCTGGCTCAACGACTTCTGATTTTGCGTCCAAATCTGATGTCGCGGGCCTGCGTTTTCATTCCAACGCGCGCAGCTTTCCCTCGAGATCCGCAAGCGCATCTTCCAGCAACTTGCGGTGGAGCGGATGAGTGCTCTTTTCGATCTGCTGCAGGACTCTCTGTCGCGCCAGGCGCAGATTCTCTCTCTCCCGCAACCGCCGCGCCTCCTCCGCATTGAGCTTGCGGCGGGGCGTCTTTGTCACTTCAGCCGCCTCCGCCTGCTGCGCCTCGACCGACTTGCTCTCCCATCCTCGGGCCATATTGGCGATTATAGAGCGCAGATCCCACAGCCACCGCTCCGCCGACGTCCGACCGACCGCTCGGTTTGCAGAGTGCTCCTTCTTGTGCAGTTCTTGAATTCCGGAAGCGTATCAGGAACTTACTCGATACTTCTGCGCTTGACTTCCTCGGTATAATCTCTCCGCAGGTCCCGGGTCACAGGGCAAATCTGCCTTTGGGGGGAGGCAGTGATGGAGTACTGTCGTGGTCCCCTCGAACGCCAGACCACCGAATGGTGACTATATCGGGGCGCCACTGGCGGCAAGTCATGCCACACTTGTCGCGGAGCAGAACCTCCTCTCTTGGCCCAGCGATGCGATTCGGCTGGTTTTCCCCGGCGCCCTTTCCGATCCTGAAAAGCTCTTTGGCGCGTATTCGAACTCCCCAACCGTCGGCCTCTGCATTCTTGACTCCAATTTTCGGTTCCTTGCCATCAACGACAGGCTTGCAGAAATGAATGGCGTTCCCGCGCCGGATCATCTCGGCAGGACCGTCCGTCAGGTGCTGGGTGACTTTGCAGACCTTGTAGAGCCAGAGTTTCAACGCGTGCTCTCCGCCGGAGAAACGGTTCTGAACTTCCAGGTTTCCGCCTTGCTCCCAACGCGAACCGAGGTCGGATACTGGATCGAGCACTTCCTTCCCATCAAGGATGACGCCGGCGCCGTCACCCGAATCGGCGTTGTCGCAGTCGAGTTGACCGAGCAGAAGAAGCTGGAACAATCGCTCCACAATGTGAACACCAGGCTGCGCCAGGAAAGGGAACGGTTTCAGATACTCGCGGATGTGGGAAATATCCTGGCGTCGAATTGGAATGTGCCGCAGGTTTTTCCCAGCATCTCGGCGCGAATCCGCCGCGTCTTGCGCCAGGAGTATGCCAGCCTCGAGTTGCACGACGCCGGCCGCGGGCTTCTGGTCCGCCAGGCCGAAGATTTTCCTTTGGGCAAGGGCCTGCTTTCTGCGGTGGAGATCAGCGCCCACAACAGTCCGGGCGGCCGTTCGCTGCAGGCCCGCCTTCCCATGATTTTCTCCAGGGAACAGATCCAGAGCTTCCAGGTTGAGATTGCGCGCAGACTGCTGGACGAAGGTCTGCAATCGCTGTGCTGCGTCCCTCTGGTTCGTCCCAAAGAAGCATTCGGCGTGCTGGTGCTGGGCAGCACCCGCGCCGGCGCTTTTCACCCGGACGACTTGAACTTGCTGAATCAGGTTGCTGCCCAGTGTGCTGTAGCCATGGAGAACCACCGGGCCGCGGTGGAAATCGAAGCCCTCAAGCAACGCCTGGACGAAGAAGGAAGGTGCCTGCAAGGCGAGTTTCGCGCCGAGGCTCCCTTTGCGGAGATCATCGGCGTCAGCCCGACGCTCAAACAGGCCCTCGACCAGGCGGCGACTGTGGCCACCAGCGACGCCACCGTGCTGATTCTGGGCGAGACCGGAACCGGCAAGGAGCTCATCGCCCGTGCCATCCATCGCATGAGCCGTCGACACGACGGGCCCTTCATCAAAATCAACTGTGCCGCGATTCCCACCGGGTTGCTCGAAAGCGAACTTTTCGGTCACGAGAGGGGCGCATTCACGGGCGCCATCAGCCAGAAGATCGGGCGCATGGAGTTGGCCCACGACGGAACTCTTTTCCTCGACGAAGTCGGCGACATTCCGCTCGAGTTACAGGCCAAGCTGCTGCGCGCGCTGCAGGATCAGGAATTCGAGCGCCTGGGCAGCACCCGCACCATCAAGGTCAATCTGCGTGTGGTCGCGGCCACTAATCGCGATCTGGCTCAGAGTGTGGCAGAAAGCGAATTTCGCTCCGATCTCTTCTACCGCCTTAGTGTTTTCCCCATCCACATGCCGGCGCTGCGCGAGCGGCGCGAAGACATTCCTCTATTGGTCCGCCACTTCGTGCGTAAATTTGCTCCCCGCATGGAGCGCCACATTGAAACGGTTCCCAAAGAAACCATGATTGCGCTGACCGAGTGGGCCTGGCCCGGAAACGTCCGCGAGTTGGAGAATCTGGTCGAACGATCGGTCATTCTGAGCCAGGGCAGAGTCCTGCGCGTGCCCTTGGCAGGGCTTCGCCGCAACCAACCGCCCGCCCTCGCCTCACCCGATCAAACCCTGGATCGCGCCGAACGCGAGCACATTATCCGGGTTCTGCGGGAAACCGCTGGCGTGATCTCTGGATCGAATGGCGCTGCGGCTCGCCTGGGCCTGAAGCGCACCACCTTGCAATCCAAGATGCAGCGTCTGAAGATCGCTCGTCAGGACTATTCCGGATCTCAAAAAAGCTAGTGTTTCCCTGCCTGCGTTTACAGCGTTTTCGCGCACTGGCCTGACCGCTAATCGGCGGTTTGCCGATTATTCGGCAACATTCCCGAAACAGGTGGGCGCATTCTTTTTCGGAACTTGTTTCAAACAGGGAAGTTATTCCCCTTCCCATCCTCATTCCCATGCGGCATCTCAATTGCACAAAGCTTGCTCACTCTGCCTCTGGCCGGCACGAGCTCTTCCGACCTCATTCAGAGCGCACCAGCGCTACCCAAAAATCGAAGAGCATCGAACGTCGGAAGTCGGAAGTCGAGAGACCAGATCTCTCGTGGAGTCGGAGTGTTGTTGACCAGCCAAGGCCAGTTGTTCAGTCCGAGCCGCTGCAAGGTTGCGCTCGCGGTGGCGCCAAGATCCCCGCGTTGTCATCGGCTCGGCGATTATTCCAGGTTCCAGTCTGGATGGAGCGTGGCGCAGTCGGAAGAGGTGGTACCCCCTCAGGAACCGGCTGCAATTCTGGCCGCGCCCGGCCCGCAATCGATCCCGCACGAACTCGATCCCCTCTACTTGTTTGCCTGCCAGGTCGAGTGGGAGCGGCGGGAAGAGCCCAGCGCTGCATGGGAACTGATCTCGGCAGCTCAAAGCTCGCACAGCGATACCCGGGCCCACGCCCGAGCCCTGCTCACCGCGTCGCATCATTTCGGTGCGTCCGGCTCGGCCACTGTGCCTTGTCCCAAAAGGCAGAAGCGGCCGTCCGACATGGAGGTTCACTTGAAAGCGCCTTACGGCTTGGAAATCATCGAAAACTGCACCGAGTGCAAGCAAACCAACCCATCTTTCTTTTGCGGCTTCTCCACCACCGTACTGCACGCGCTGAACCAGGTCAGCCACAAGAGCAACTTGCCGGCTGGAGTTGTCCTTTTCGTGGAGGGCCAGACCCCACGCGGCATATTCATTCTGTGTTCGGGAAAAGTGAACCTCTCCACCACCTCGCGGGAAGGCAAAATTCTCATCCTGAAGACCTCAGAGGCCGGAGAAGCCCTTGGCCTGAGCGCATCCGTTTCGGGTATGGCATATGAAATTACGGCGGAGACTGCCACTCCCTGCCAACTGAATTTCGTCGACCGCAAGCACCTTCTGGAACTGATGGAACTGCATCCCGAAGTGGGCTTGCACACCGCCCAGAGCCTGAGCCGCGACTTTCAGAATGCCTATCGCGACATCCACGACCTGGTGCTGACCCGTTCGTCGGCGGGAAAGCTGGCGCGCCTGCTGCTGTCGCAATCGCCCGCCGCCGCCCAGGAGACACATGCCAGCGAAGTCCGCATTCTTTCCGCCATGACGCACGAGGAAATCGCGCAGCGCATCGGTTCCTCTCGTGAGACCGTTACCAGGCTCTTGAGCGACCTCAAGAGGAAGCACTTGATCCGCCACGACGGGCCCACGCTGGTAATCCGCGACCGGATGGCTCTGGAAGCTCTGGCAGTCTGACCTTCCCCCTGGAACCGGAGGAGCGGTCCGCGGTTCGGCCCTCCTCCGGTTGATGTTGTGAGATCTTCGCCAGTTCGCGATTAGCGAAGAGGATGGATGAACGACAGTACGTTGATTGACGACCTGCTCGCCGTAGTGGAGAGGGCGGAAAAAAGTTCTCCGCGGCAGTCTCATGGCGCCGACGCTACGCCGCGCGCTGCGCCGCATTCGGCTTCAACCGAAAGCCCAGCCGAAAACTCAGAGTCCAAATAGTTCTCGCAACCGCTTGGTCTGTGCCCGGCTGACGGGGATCTCGGTCTGCTTTCGGTCGTCCATTCGAAGTTGGTAGGAACTCTTGAACCAGGGAACGACTTCGCGGATGCGATTGATGTTCACCAGGTAGGAGCGGTGCGCCCGCCAGAACAGGTTCGCATCCAGGCTGGCCAGCAATTCCTCCAGAGTCCGGCAGTTTGATTGTCCTTCCATGCTGCCCGCCCCGCCCGTGACCACGCTGATGACGCCATCTTCGATCCAGGCGTAGCAAACGTCTTTCTGGTCAACCAGGAACATGCGGCCCTGGGCTTTGATCAGGATTTTCGAAGCTGGCTGCTTCTGCGACTCGATCATGCGCACCAGCGTATCGATTTTTTCGGCGGGAAGGGCGTCGGCTTCCTGCTTGGCGCGAGCTTTCTGCAACGATTGCGCCACTCGCTTCTTGTCGAACGGCTTCAGCAGATAGTCGACCGCATTCACCTCGAAGGCTTTGACGGCATATTGGTCAAAGGCAGTGGCAAACACGATTTTAGGGAGGGGGACCTTCTTGTCCAGCAGTTTCTTGATGACGCCGAAGCCGTCCAGCCCGGGCATCTGCACATCCAGAAACACCAGGTCCGGATTGTGCTCCTTGATGAGGTTGACAGCTTCCAGCCCGTTCTTGCCCTGGGCCACGACGTCGACTTCCCCGGCGTTCTTGAGCAGAAAGGCCAGTTCGTCGCGAGCCAGTTGCTCATCATCCACAATGACAGCGGATATTGGCATTACTTCTCCCAGCGGACAAACCAACCAACCATCAAAAGTATAGCCTGTTTTGTTCCCAGAATACGTCCCGCTGGTTCGGCTGGCCCTCGCGGCATCATCCTTCAGGGCAGGCGACGGCGATGCCGCGTCCGTGGGAACCGTCTCGCCGCCTGCTCTTTTGGCTGCCGCCGTCCGCCACTGCACCCTGCGGCGACGACACTGCTCCCTTCCTGCGCCACTTTCCCGGCTGCGCCCTGCAACTTCTTCAGCGTCTCGATCAGTTCCGCGTAGTCGTCTTCTCCATCGTGCTCGCTGGCTCGAATCTGCGCCAGCATGCGCCGCACCGCGTCCACCATGGCCAGCAAGCCGCTGATTAGCTCCGCCGTGAGTGCAAGTTCGCCATCCCGCAGGCGTGAGAGCAGGCTTTCTCCGGCCTGCGTCACCTTTTCGAGACGCCCGAATCCCAGAAATCCGCAGCTGCCCTTGATGGTGTGAATGGTGCGGAAAATCGAAGCCAGCAGTTCTTCCGATTGCGGATCGCTCTCCAGCTTCACCAGCTCCCGGTCCAGGCGGTCCAGGTTTTCGCCGCTCTCGATAAGAAAATCGTTAACAATCTCGTCCATGGCGGGGATTTGCCCGGGATCAGGATTGCAATTGGCGAACCGCGCACGGGCAGGCATCGACCCGAAGGGTCGTGTCCGAGGCCAGTGCTGCCAGACGTGACACCGGCTCAGTCCAACTGAACTTGAATGGCGTGGGGCGCTGGGCGATGCCGGAAAGAAAAGCCGGGCCGCGGGATGCGGCCCTTCGCTCCCGGCAGGAAAGCGGATTATTTGCCAGGGCGGGGATCTCGGGATGTCACTGCGGGCGCTGTTTCATCATCGCCCCCATATCGAACTTGGTGTAGCCCGCGGGAACCTCAAACAGGCTCGCCGGCTGCGAAGCTTCCTGTATGTTGCGCAGCTCAAACGTTCCCGACCCGCTCTCGCCCTTGATCACGCACTTGAGTTTCGTGTCCACCCAGTAATAGGACTTTTCGCCCTTGCTGGACACGCCTTCATATTTCACCGCGCTGCGTCCGTTCACCGTATCGCTGCCAACCTTGGAGCAGCTTCCCCAGTCCTTGTCGGTTTTGTACTGCTCGGCAATCTTCTTCCATTGCGGGCAGGCGTCATTCACGTCTGCCACGTGCCAGAACTGGGTAACGACCGGCGTTTTCGTCATCCAGGGCTGCGAATCCATGTACATATGCTGCTGTGCCATAAGGACGAACGATTTGCCTTGCGCCTCGTCCACCACCAGCGCCGTCGGCCCCATCTGCGGATTGCGCTCTCCCAGTTCCCACCGCACCTTGTCTTTGGTCGAATAGAGCTTGCCCTGCCCGCCGTTGCCTTGCTTGTTGCTGACCACGTCGGCGGAAAAATCCTGCGCCCGCGCCAGCTGAGCGATCGCCAGCAAACCTGCGAGACAGCCCAAACCTACGATGCGTCGAATCACGATACTCCTCCTTGTGGCTGGCTCGCCGATACCATGGCCACGCCGCTGAAAAGCGCGAAAAGCATAGCAGAAGAACCGTCCGCCAGAAAGAGCGATCAGTGCTCTCAATGCCCGTCTGTCCGCGGAGGCTTCGTCATATCCGCCGCGATCCACTTCGACAGGAATGTACTTTCGTGTTCCCTGAACCCCAGCTTGCGGTAGGTCGGCAGCGCCGCTGTATTCTGGCGCATCACCTCCAGATGCAGCGTGCGAATTCCCGCCTGCCGCGCCTCCTCCTCCACCAACTCCATCGTTCGCCGCCCCCATCCCCGCCCGCGATACTCCTCCCGCAGATAAAACTCGTCGACAAACGCATCCCGTCCCAGCCACTCCAGGCTGTAGCCAAAACACAGCACGATATAACCGACGGCAGTTTCGCCATCCAGGATGAGCCACGCGCGCCCCAGTTTCGGATCGCGCAGCAGCGCCATCAGCGCCCCCCGCGCCTTCTCCCGATCGTAGCCATGCCCATCGAACGCATAGTAGTCGCGCATGAAATCAAGGAGCAGTTCGGTATCCGACTCTACCGCAACCCGAAAGTGAGGACTCGAATTCATTCCAATCGTGATTGCAAATGAGGCACGGTGGCTTCGAGGGTCCCGGCCCCCAAGCCGCAAAGCGGCGACAGATTACAGCCCACGGCGCAAGCCGTAGGTAGAACGAAAGAGAGCGAGTGCCAGCCCCGAAAGGGCGAAAGACGTTCCATCGCCCCGAACCCAGCCGCGCAGCGGCGGCATTCATTAGCCCGCCACGTAAGTGGCGGGACAGCCCGGGAAATGGAGAATCGAGTCCCGCAGGAACGGCACCACCGACTCGTCCTCATCATCTTGTTCCGCGGAAACGGCCAAAACCCGAATTGCGCTCCTACACTACACTCTCCACCGCCAGCGCCATCCCCATCCCGCCGCTCACGCACAACGTGGCCACGCCTCGCTTCGTATTCCGCTTCAGCATCTCGTGCACCAGCGTCACCACAATCCGCGTTCCCGTGCACCCGATCGGATGCCCCAGCGCAATCGCCCCACCGTTCACGTTCAAGCGCTCGCGACTCATAGTCAGCACCCGATCGCAAGCCAGCACCTGCGCCGCAAACGCCTCGTTCATCTCAATCAGGCCGAAATCATGCAGCCGCAGTCCATGCTTGTCTTCCAGTTTCTGCAACGCCGGCACCGGTCCGATCCCCATCGTCTTCGGATCCACCCCCGCCGACGCAACCGCCTGAATCCGCGCCAGCGGCTTCAGATTGTTTTGCTTGACGAAATGCTCGCTGGCCACCACCACCGCCGCCGCCCCGTCGGTGATCCCCGACGAATTCCCCGCAGTAATCGTCCCCGTTTTCGAGAACACCGGCGCGAGCTTAGCGAGTTTCTCCATCGTCGTGTCCGGAAACGGATGCTCGTCGCGCGAAAAAGTCGTCGTTCCTTTTTTCCCATCCATCGTCACCGGCACAATCTCGTCGTTGAAGCGCCCCGCCGCAATGGCCCGCGCCGCCCGCGTCTGCGAGGCGAGCGCAAACTCATCCTGTTCCTCCCGCGAAATCTTGTATTGCTCGGCCAGCACCTCCGCGGTTTCGCCCATAACCATCTTCGCCAGCGGACAAAAAAATCCATCCCGATACATTCCGTCCACCAACTCCTGCGTGCCCATCCGGTATCCCCAGCGCGCCTGATCCAGCAAATAGGGAACCCGCGACATCGACTCGGTCCCGCCCGCCAGAATGCACGTAGCATCGCCAAGCAAAATCGACTGATACGCCAGCGCAATCGCCTTCATCCCCGACGCGCAAGCCTTGTTGACGGTAAACGCCGCAACTTCCTGCGGCACACCCGCCCGCACCGAAATCTGCCGCGCCGCGTTCGGCCCGCCCCCAGCCTGCCGCGCGTTGCCAAAGATCGTCTCCTCGATCTGCTCGGGACGCACTACCGCCCGCTCCATCGCTACCCTCGCCGCCACCACGCCCATGTCGGCCGCGGTCAGCGAAGCCAGCGATCCGCCAAACTTACCGATCGGCGTCCGCACCGCCGAAAGAATATAGACCGCCTGCACCGGTGCACCTCCAAACGTTCGAGTCTAGCAGCACGCCCTGTGCAGGCGCACACGCGCGCGCCCGACTTCAGCGAAGTCCTGCTCGATGAACATGTAGGGACAGCCGCCCTCGGCTGTCCGGTCGAGCGAAGCTCGACCAGCACCGGTTGGTGAGTACGGCAGTTGGTTTTTCTGTCTCCAACCAGCCCCGATGCGAATTTTTATCACGTCGTCTACAATCTACCTTTGCCAGCGCACGCCTTGGCTCACAACCAACTTTCGTCCTCACCGAAACCCGAACCCCGAAAGGAGGACCCACATGTCCTACATCGATGCCGGAAAAGAAAACTCAACCTCCATCCATCTCTACTACGAGGATCACGGCTCCGGCCAGCCGGTCGTCCTGATCCACGGATATCCCCTCAGCAGCGCATCCTGGGAGAAGCAAGTTCCTGTTCTCCTCAAAGCCGGCTACCGCGTCATCGCCTACGACCGCCGCGGATTCGGCAAGTCCAGCCAGCCCACCGCCGGCTACAACTACGACACCTTCGCCGACGACCTGCACAAGGTCATCACGCACCTCAAGCTACGCAACTTTGTCCTGGTCGGATTCTCCATGGGCGGCGGCGAAGTCGCCCGCTACATCGGCAGATACGGCTCGAAAGACGTCAGCAAGGCCGTCATCATCAGCGGCGTTCCGCCCTACCTGCTGAAGACCGGCGACAATCCCGAAGGCGTCGACGGCTCTGTATTCATTGGCATTGAGAAGGCAGTCGCCGCCGACCGCTACGCCTTCTTCACCCAGTTTTACAAGGATTTCTACAACACTGACGTCTACCTCGGGAAACGGGTCAGCGAGGAGGCAGTCCGGGCCAGCTGGAACACAGCCGCCATCGCCTCGGCCGCGGCGAGCCTGGCGTGCGTCCCGACCTGGCATGAAGATTTCCGCAAAGATGTGGCGAAGATCGACGTGCCCACGCTGGTCATCCACGGCGACGCGGATCGCATCGTGCCCTTCTCCTCCGCCGGCCATCGCACCGCGAAGCTGGTTCCGGGCGCGGAACTGGTGGTCATCAAAGACGGCCCGCACAACGTCGCTTGGACCCACGCCGACGAAGTGAACAGCGCACTGCTGAACTTCCTGGCCAAGCCAGCGGTGAAAGGACAAGCGGCGCCAAAGAAGAAAACCGCCGCGTAAGTACGTGTAGGGACAGCCGCCCTCGGCTGTCCATCGAGCGCAGCTCGACAGCCAGCAGTCGAGCTAGCAGATTGATATAGGGGTGCCCCATTTCTCGCGCGTTCTTGGCGCGAGAAGTGGGGATTTTTTGAAGTGTCGATCCAGAAGTGCACTCGAAAGCTGTTGTCATCCCGAGGCCCGCGCTCTTTGCGGGCCGAAGGACCTATGCAATACAGCCGGCAGCAACATACTGCATGGGTCCTGCGTGGCGAAGGGGGACGCTCAGGATGAAAAAGGTCTGAGCAGCTGGAGTGGGAGTTTCCGCCTCCCCGCATGCGGCTCTCCGGTGAGTGCGCCGCTTGCCATCCCGTCTAACCTCCGGCATAATAAGAGTTTGTCTTAGCCCCGCCGGACTCTTCCGGAAACTAACGATAAAGGATAACCGTCTCGTGTTAATGATTCGTCTGGCGCGCCGCGGTGCGCGTAAACAACCGCACTATCGCATTGTGGTGATCGAAAAGGCGCGCGCCCGCAATGGTCGCCCGGTCGAGGTGGTCGGGACCTACAATCCCCGCACCAACCCCGCCTCGGTCGAACTGAAGCGCGACCGCGTCGAATACTGGGTGTCGAAGGGCGCGCAGATGTCGGAACGCGTGAACAAACTGTTCTCCAAGGCTCCGGCCGCAGCCCCGGCGCCCGCGGCGTAAAGCCAGTTGCATTTGGGTGGCGCAGCGCTTCAGCGCTGCGATCTGCGGCTGCCTTAAAGATCGCGGCTTTAGCCGCTGAGGGAAACTCACCACATTGAGAATCGCAGACCATGACTGAGCCCACGGGAAACATCTGCGCGCTGCTGGAACTGATCGCGAAGTCGCTGGTCGACACGCCCGACGAAGTCTTCGTCGAGAAATTCGACGACGGCGTGATCGAACTCGAGGTCGCCGAAGCCGACGTCGGCAAGGTCATCGGACGCCAGGGCCGCACTGCCCGTGCCCTGCGCTCGTTGCTGGCCGCCGCCGGCCACCGCGCCCGCCAGCGCTACCAGTTGGAGATCATCGAGTAGATGTGGCTCAGGCCGAATTGCGGTTTGCAAGTCCGCGATTCCAGCATCGCCGCGGCGGAACAATAAAGCCCACGGCGTAAGCCTTGGGTAGGCGGAGGTCAGAGCGCAAGCCCCGGAGGGGTGAAAGAAAGGTCTCAATCGCGGCATCCAGCGAAATGAACTTTTCAATCCGCGCCGCGGATCGTGAGTCCTGATCCAACCACCGACTTCATCACCCTGGCGCGGATCGTCAAAACGCAAGGCCGCCATGGCGAGCTCGCTGCCGAAGTTCACAGCGACGTCCCTGATCGATTCGCCGCGGGCATGAAGCTGTTCGCGCTGGACAAAGCGGGAAGCCGCCGCGACTTGGAAGTCGAAGACCTCTGGCCGCACAAGGGCCTGCTGGTCCTGAAATTCGCGGGCGTCGATTCGATGAGCGACGCCGAAGCGCTGATCGGATCTGAACTGCAGGTTCCGTCCGCGGAACGGGCCGAGCTCGAAAGCGGTTGGACGTACGTTAGCGACCTGATCGGATGCGCGGTCTGGGATCTTTCGACTGGAACCAGCCGCGAAGTCGGCCGCATCGAAGCCGTGCAGTTCGGAGCCGGCGAAGCGCCGCTGCTGGTGGTGGTTGATAAGGCGGGGAAGAAGCACGACATCCCATTCGCCGAGGCGTACTTGGAAAGGGTCGACATCGCGCGCCGCGAGGTGCGCATGAAGTTGCCCGAGGGCATGTTGGATGTGAACGCCCCGGTGACAGCAGAAGAGAAGCAGCAGCAGCAAGCACGGCCGCACAAGAAGAAGCATTAAGGTTTTCTCTGTGTCTCCGTGCCTCCGTGGTAAGAAATAAGGTTGTAGGTTCCGCACATGAAGGCCGACATCGTCACGATCTTTCCGGACTTCTTTCGCGGACCGCTTGATCACGGCATCACCCGCCGGGCCTCGGAGATGGGCCTGGTGAAAATCGAAGTCCACGATCTGCGGCAGTTCACGCACGACCGGCACCGCACCGTGGATGACCGCCCCTTCGGCGGCGGCGAAGGCATGGTCCTGAAGCCGGAACCGATCTTTGAATGTTTAGAACCGCTCGGGCTGGATGCTCGCGAGCAGCGTTTGTCGCGCGCTTCTAACGAAAGCGTGATCCTGCTGTCGGCGCAAGGCGAGCGCTTCACGCAGAAGATTGCGGCAGATCTGGCCGCGCTCGACCGCATCGTGCTGATCTGCGGCCGCTACGAGGGGGTCGACGAACGGGTCGCCGATTTTCTCGCCGACCGCGAGCTCTCGATCGGCGACTACGTGCTGAGCGGCGGCGAACTGGCAGCAGCGGTCGTCATTGAGGCGGTTACGCGCTTGTTGCCCGGTGCCGTCGGCAACGAGGCGTCGACGCGGCAGGAGAGTTTTACGGCGCAGGCTGGCGAGGTTGTCGAGAAGGCAGGTTCTGATTCGACCTGCAGCTCGAACGGATTGCTCGACTATCCGCACTACACGCGCCCCGCCGAGTTTCGCGGGATGCAGGTGCCAGAGGTGCTGATCAACGGCAACCACCAGCAGATTCGCCGCTGGCGCCGCGAGCAGGCGCTGAAGAAAACGCTGCGCAACCGCCCCGATTTGATCGAGAGCGTGCCGCTCAGCGAGGCAGACAAAAAGCTTTTGGAACGGGTCAGAACTTCTTCTGACTTGTCATCCTGAGCGAAGCGAAGGACCTATGCACTTTGCCGCCACCGGCAGAATCCATAGATTCTTCGCTTCGCTCAGAATGAAAGAACGACAAGAACTCAGGAACCAAGCGAAGGACAACGACCATGTCAAACCTTATCATCGAAAAACTGCTGGCCAGGACGCAGCGCACCGACATTCCCGCATTTCGCCCCGGCGACACCGTGCGGGTTCACGTAAAGATCAAGGAAGGCGACAAGGAGCGTCTGCAGGCCTTCGAAGGCGTGGTCATCAAGCGCGACAACGGACCGCAGGCCAGCTTCACCGTGCGCAAGATCAGCTTCGGCCAGGGCGTCGAGCGCATCTTCCCCATTCACTCCAAAGTGATCGATAAAGTTGAGATCGTGCGCTCGTCCAAGGTGCGCCGCGCCCGCCTGTTCTACCTGCGCGGCCTGAAAGGCAAAGCTGCTCGCCTGCGCGACGTGGAAAAAGCCTAGAGCCGGAAAGCCGTGTAGGGACAGCCGCCCTCGGCTGTCCGCGGAGCGAATCTCCGATCAAGCACGTAAAGGTCACGAGAATTGCGTCTGCGGGTGTCGTGGAAGAGCGGCGCTTCAGCGCCGCGTCAAAGGACCAAAAATTACCGGGGATTGATCCCCGGTCAACTGTGCCAGTTGCAGTTCACGCCTATCCTGCCGCGGCCATCAGCGGCTCGGTGACCACTACCACCTCGGCAAACTCCTCGACCCGCTTTGATCGCAGCTTGCTCAACACATGGCTGAGCAGCGGCCGATCGCCCAGCCGGATCTCCTGAAATTCCACGCCCATGCCCAGGTTGTCAATCAGGTACTTGACTTGAGCTTTAAGGGCCAGGCTGATGTCGAAGACGTTCAGCATGAGCCGGAAGTCGGTGCCCGGACGCAGCGGCTCTTTGGCCGCGATACGCGCTCCGAACTCGGAGAGTTGTTGCACTTCTCCGGCAACATGCTGCACGCCATCGATCACCTCAGCCTGGCCTTCCACATCAAATCGCGGACGCCGCCGTCGGTTGTGTTCCCCGCGTCCGAATCCTCCGGCAAAGGAGCGCTGCACAGCGCCGTCGAGGATCACCGGCTGGTAGCGCTCTTCCATGTGGCGCAGTTCGTCGTCCCACGGGGTCCGGCCTTCCTCCACGCACTGCACCGAAAACTGGCCGCGCAGCGGTGACCCGGGGTCGGCTGTCCAGACCACCTGGCAGACTGCCTTGTTGCGCCCGCGCTCCACCATCACCAGATCGCCAACGCTCACCGCCCGGGTGGCGAGCAGGCGCGCGCCACGCGGATGAATGTCATACGTGCACGCCATTTCCGCCGCCCCGCGACCTTCCCGGCCCACGAAGCTCCAGCGCACCGGCAGCGCCAGGTGAACCACCTTGCCGGTCAGCAGGCTGGCTTGCGGGGACGTGTTGGTATGGCTTTCCAAAGCTGCCTCTCTTGCAAGAAACTGATGCCAACTTAGCAGTACGTGTCCTAACGGACAATGTACGTACGTAACCGCAGAGGTAGTTACCAAGCGGCCTTACGGACGTGGCTTGTACCCATTTGCCCTCCGTCAGCAGTCCCTCCCTTGTCTGTCATTCCGAGCCGCTAGCGGCGAGGACCCTCCTGTTGCCGGGCATCGGTGGAAAAGCTGTGCTTGCGCGCTGGCGTGCTCTGGACGAAGATGGTCGCAACTCCCTTGGCTTCTGGAACCAAGAGCTTTGGACTCAAGTCGCCGCCGCGGACGCTCTCGGCGTCCGCGGCCAAAATGCGTTTGCTGAAACGGCTGCGCTGCACGCTGCGCTTTGAAAAGAAGGCGTGGGCATCAGGCGCAACCATGGTGGCGGGCGTGGATGAAGTGGGCCGCGGGTCGCTGTTCGGGCCGGTGGTAGCGGCGGCTGTG
>DATFNR010000032.1:0-55467 GCA_035266285.1 Candidatus Sulfotelmatobacter sp. | reverse complement strand
ATCTGCCCAGCGAACGGAGATCATGAACTGGCGGCAGTTCTCGTAATCGCCGAAGAACTGAATGGCCTGTTGAAGTGTTTTTGGGCTATCCATGCTAGAACAATAGCAGGAAAGTAACAGTCAGTCAAGTATATTAGTACCGACGACTTTTGGGGTGGTGCATGCGGCGGATTCTTCGCTACAACTGGCCATTGTTACAAGCGCATTACAGCAAGGTTAAAACCGTGCGAATAGTGGGGCGGGGCACGGGGCGCCAGCGGAGTTTTCCGGTAGTCTGGTCACTCGTTGCGGAGACGGGAGATGTCTGCTCACGCGAAGAAGAAACTGCCGCGGCTGGGAAAGGGAAAGACGCGGCCGGATGGTCCCAAAGCAGACGATTCGAAATTGAGCATGGCGCGGGCGAATCGGTCGCGGCCGGCAGGGCCGAGGCTCGTGCCTCCAATCAGCCACGCGGCTGCGCCCGCCGGCGAACCTGCGGCGGAAGGTTTCCAGACGCGCATGCAGGTGGAAGTCACCATCTGCGTGCTGCTGGCCATCGCCACGTTTGCAGTGTACTTTCGCGCGACGCAGAATCCATTCGTCAACTACGACGATCAGGGATATGTGGTCGAGAACGCGCACGTGCAGCAGGGACTGACGCGCGACACGGTGCGCTGGGCACTGACCTCGACCTACGCCACCAACTGGCATCCGCTGACCTGGCTCTCGCACGCGCTCGATTGCCAGCTGTTTGGGCTGAATGCCCCGGGGCATCATTTGACCAGCGTGCTGCTGCACGTGCTGAACACGTTGCTGATTTTTCTGCTGCTGTCGCGTGCGACGGGAGCGCGGTTGCGAAGCCTGGCGGTGGCGGCGCTGTTTGGGCTGCATCCCATCAACGTGGAGAGCGTGGCCTGGATCGCCGAGCGTAAGAACGTGCTGTGCATGTTTTTCATTCTGCTGACGCTGGCGGCTTACGGCTGGTATGCGCGGCGGCCGCGCGTGGATCGCTATCTGGCAGTGGCTGGTCTGTTTGTGCTGGCGCTGGCGGCGAAGCCCATGGCCGTGACGCTGCCGTTCGCGCTGCTGCTGGTAGATTTCTGGCCGTTGCAGCGCGTGAATTCTCTCCAGCCGGCGGAGGCGTTTCCCGTGCCGCAGGCATCGCTGTGGCGGCTGGCGCTCGAAAGAATTCCGCTCGTGCTGTTGTCGGCGGCGAGCAGCGTGATCACGATGATCGCGCAGAAAGCGGCGGTCGCCACCAACGAGAGCGTGGCGCTGCCGGTGCGGCTGGTGAACGCGGTTTATGCCTACACGATGTACGTGGTGAAGGCATTCTTCCCGGTGCGCCTGGCTTCGTTCTATCCCTATGAGGGCTACCGGCTATCGGATGCGCGGCTTCTGCTGTGCGTCGTGTTTCTGGTGTGTGTCACGTTCTGGGCGTGGCGCAAGCGGGCGCTCATGTATCTGCCGGCGGGTTGGCTCTGGTTTCTCGGAACGCTGGTGCCGATGATCGGCGTAGTGCAGGTGGGCGACCAGGCGATGGCGGATCGCTACGCGTATCTGCCGCTGCTCGGAATTTTCGTGATGGTGGTGTGGGGCGTTGGGGACGTGGTGGAGAAGCGGAAGCTCGATCTGCGGATCTGGGTGGGCGCGACGGCGGCGATCGTGGTGGCATTGTCGATCGGCACTTGGCGGCAGATCGGATTCTGGAACAGCAGCCGCGATTTGTGGTTCCATGCCCTGGCCGTGACCAAGGACAACTACATGGCCGAGGACTACGCCGGATCGGCGCTGCTGGCGGATCATTTCGAGGCGACCGGCGAGCGGCGCCTGGAGGAGGCAGCGGTCCATTTTCAGAACGCGGTGCGCATCAATCCCAATGATGCGATCAGCCATCTGAACCTGGGCGCCGATGAGCATGAGCGGGGGCTGTACCGCAAGGCGATTCAGCAGTATCGGGCGGTGCTGGCGCTGACGCAGGACCAGCATCTGGACGTGAAGGCGCTCTCGGATCTGGGAGCAGCATCGCAGCAACTCGGCGACTACGCGGCGGCGAGCGAGTATTACCATCAGGCGCGTCAACTGGAGCCCGACAACGACACGATCTTTATGAATATAGGCAGGCTGGGAATGATGGAGCGGATGCAGGAGCTGTCTGCGGAGACTTCGGCCAAACCGACGCCTCAGGGTTATCTGGAGTTGGGACAACTGCAGCAGGCGGTGGGGCTGGCGCTGGACGCGCGGCGATCGTTTGAGGCGGCGATCAAGCTGAACCCAAAGTTTGCTGAGGCGCGGAAGGCGCTGGAGGGTCTGGCGGCGCCAGCGAGGCAGTAAAGCGGCAGAGCGGCGCGGACCGTGGTCCGTCGAGGCCTAGGATTTTCGTGGAACCAGGGCGTCGAGCGCGGGGATGGAGACTGGGGCGGTTGAGGAATGCTCGGGCGGTTGCGTTCCGTTGCGCATGGCTGCCGCCAGAATCTCGATCGCGATTCCAGTCAGCGGTGAGAGGTAGATGGTGGCTGCCAGTTTCTTCTCTCGCACCCAGACTTGGCCGGTTGTGGGCTGGCCGTCGACTCCGGTAAAGGGCAAGCGGAGCCAGCGCGCCCGTTCCTGATCGTTGGCCATCTGCTGAAAAGCTTCGCGCGCACCCATGGCCATGGAATCGTCCTGCGCGGCGACGAGATCGATGGGCGCGCTGCGCGATGTGGACAGCCTGAGCCACGACGATACTGCGCGAGTCGCGCTTTCCGTGGTCCAGTTGGCCTTGAGCATCGAAATCTGAATGTTCGAGGGCTTGGTCTCCAGCATCCCGGCCGTGCGCTTCTGGGCGGAAGAGCTGCGCGAGGGTCCCTCGATATACAGAACGGTGCCGCCCGCGGGCAGCAAGGCGGCGAACTGCCGGCCCTGGATGCGCCCGATCTCGGCGTGGTCGGCGCTGACCGCAAACATCGGCCCAGTCGCCTGCCGGCGCAGCGCCGCCAGGTACTCCGGTTGCCGATTGAGCACGGCCCAACCGATTCCTGCGGCAGTGGCCGCACTCGCCACTTGTGGCAGCGCGGTGGCCCCGACGGGCTCGAGTACGATGGCGTCGGGCCGGGCTTCCTTCGGACTTTGGATGGCCTTCAGCAGCTGCGTGCTCTGGTTCACGGCATCGTCCTCGGCAAAAACGATCTCGGCATCGAGCCCGAGCTTGACGGCGGTAGTCTCCGCGCATTGTGCCTGCGCTACCTGGAAATCGTTCTCGCAGCTGTGAAGAGAAACCAAAAACCGGAGCTTCTTCATCGGATCGCGGGATGCTTCTAGTAACGATACGCCTTGTGCGTGAACATTACGATCCAACGGGGTGGACGAGCAATTTGGCGATTTATCGTTCGCTATCGTAATTCGTGACGGCTACGGGAGCGAATAGTCGAAGGTCCAGGTGTGTTTACCCTCAGCGTCGATGTGGATCATGAGCGAGCCGGTGAGTCCGGCCAGTTCTCCGGTGCCGGAATTGGGCACAACCGTCACGCTCAGCTCTCCCGCAGAGGGGGCGTCGCCTTTCATCATGGTGGTCCGTATGATTCGAGAGAACAGCGCGGCAGTGCCGGGGATAAGCGCGAACTGCGCCAACAGCACGACGGCTTGATAGATTCCCGGGGGATTCCCAGGTTATGGGAGGATTACGCCTCGCAACAGTAGCGTCTCCAGGACCGCATATCCCGCCACTGCGGCTACAATCCCGAGCGTTCTTTTCATGTCAATCTGCGGCGTGACTACCTAGGGGTTGGAAACCAAGAAATGGCGAAAGGTTCCAAGGTATCACGGCCTTTACTCCGTATAGGTAACCAAACACGTTACGCTTGAGCGATATGGAGAAAATTCTCGAAACGTCCCGCCTGGTCCTGCGCGAGTTCGTACCGGAGGACGTGGACGATCTTGCCCGGGTGATTTGTGATCGAGAGACGATGCGCTTTTATCCTGCACCGTTTGACCGAGCCGGAGCGGAGGAGTGGATTGCGCGCAACCGGCGGCGCTATGCCGAGCACGGGCACGGGCTGTGGGCGATGGTGCTGAAAAGCACTGGCGAGATGATTGGCGATTGCGGGCTTACAGTGCAAAACGTCGACGGCATCGACGAAGTAGAGCTTGGGTACCACGTGCGCCGCGATCTTTGGGGGCAGGGTTTGGCCACTGAAGCCGCGCGCGCCTGCCGCGATTGGGGCTTCGCGCGCATGCCGGTGAACAGGGTTATTTCGCTCATTCGGCCAGAGAATGTGCCGTCCCGCCGCGTTGCTGAGAGAAATGGCATGACGGTGTGGAAGGAAGTGGTGTGGCGCGGGCTGCCCCACCTGGTGTACGTAATTCGAAGAGAGGAAGCTGGCGGAAAGTAAGCACACTGCGCAGCCCTGTCTCGAAACTCGCCGTACACTGTTGTGGGCGGCCGCCTCGCTGTGCTTGGCGGGACAGCCGAGGCGGCTGTCCCCACGTGAGTTTTTCTTTACACGAGGTCATCCAGCTTGAGGGCCTGGGCTCCGCCTTTCCATGATGTCTCGAATTGCTTCTGCACGAAGCCGGCGTCGTACTCACGTTTCTGCTGGAGCAGGGCCTGGTGGAGACCCCAGAGGGAACGAGGATTGCGCGGGTTGCGGTCGAGATCGTCGCGAAATACTTTTTCCGCGCCGGGGGCGTCTCCAGACATCAGCAGCGCCCCGCCCAGGTTCTCGCGCACGGGATAGAACCAGTCGGGAGGCTCACCGTATTTGAGCGTGTCCTGAATGGCAACCGCGTCGCGCAGTTGGGAGATCGCGGTGGCGCTGTCTTTCTTGGCAAGAGCGATCTTTGCGCCCAAAACGTCTTCGGCAATTTTCATGATGTCTTTGGCTTTGTTGTTGATGGGCATCTGGAAGACGACGTCGGGCGGAGTGGCGGCCTCAGCACCCGCGACGATCTTGTATTCCGCCTCTGCGTCGCTGATCTTGCCTGTCCCGGCCAGGGCCAGACCGCGGCCGAAGTGCCAGAAAACCGAGGCTGTCTTCAGCGCGGGATCGGGCGCCGGCATCCTCAGGATTTCGTTCCAGTGGTGAAAACGAATCTCGACTGCCACGGGGATGGTCATGAAGCCTTCAAGCGGAGGCATGTCTTTTACGTGCGGTCCGACGTTCGCAACCAGCAGGTCAGCATTCTTGCGCGCCTCGGCGTAGCGGCCGTTCATGGCGCCGCACATGGCGATGAAGTGCAGATTGTGGCTGTAATACATCATGGGATAGATGCCCTGCGCTCCGGTCGCCTTGATGTAGGCGCGATCGACCTCGGCAGCCTGCTCGTTGGTCTTGACCGCGGCGTCGTAGTCTCCGGTGCGGATGTAGACGTGAGCGGGCATGTGGACGATGTGTCCGGCACCGGGAGCGAGGGCGGCGAGTTTGTTCGCGCCGGCCAGCGCGCGCTCCGGATTGTTCGAGGCCTCGACCGCGTGGATGTAATAGTGGATCGCTCCGAGATGGTTGGGGTCGCGCTTGATCACGGATTCAAGCGTAGAAACGATTTCTTCGGTGCCGGCTTCCGGGGAGCCGTCCTGATGCCAGAGTCCCCAGGGATGCAGGTTCATGCCAGACTCAGCGAAGAGGGTGGCAGCATCCAGATCGTCGGGGAACTTGCCGACAAGTTCGCGCATGGCGTCGCGGTAGTCCTCGGCGGCCTTCTTCAAATCGGAATTGGGATCAGCGGGAAAGCGTTTCGCCATGGCCTGAATGTAGGCCTGCTCGCTGGGTGACGCGTTGGCAGACAGGTCGACGGCATTTTGCACGGCGTCGTGAGCGTGCTTATAGCGCTCGGGGTCGGCGGGATCGTTGTAGTTCGGCCCCACGGCTTCGGCGACGCCCCACCAGGCCATCGCCAGCTTGGGGTCCAATTCGGCGGCATGTTGGAAGGAGCGCGCTGCCTCGTCGTGATTGAAGACATAGATGAAACGCAAGCCCTGGTCAAAGAACTGTTGAGCCTGCAGGTTGCGCGTAGAGACAGGGTGGTGAAGATCGCCCAAACCCGTCACCAGAGTGACGGGGTGGGTCTGCTTGTGGGCGGAGCGATCCTGCGCCGCCGCGCACAGACAGAGCAGCACGCCACAAAGGACTTGTGCCAGAGTTTTCACCTGGTCAATCCTCCTGAATTTGAATTTGAAAAGCGGTCCCCACTGCGCACTGGCTAACTGTGGAAAAGACGCCCCTTGCGAGTGTGCCCAGCTTATGCCAAATTGGGGGCCTTGCCAAGCAGTCCACCGAGGAACTATGCCGAAGGGGTCCGCTGAAAAATCACAAGCATACTCCTTGCCTGTATCGCTTCTGAATGCGTTCAACACCAACAATCGCATCAATCAGTATCTGATCGAAAACCTGCCGGCCGCGGCGTGGAATGCTAAGCCACCGGAAGGAAAGGGCCGCACCATCGCGGCCATCGCGGCGCACATGCACAATGTGCGTGTGATGTGGCTGAAGGCGGTGAAAGCCGAGGAGATTCCGGATCAACTGGATCGGACCACAGTGACGCGATCGGAGGCATCGCGGGCGCTGGAGAACAGCCGTCATGCTCTCAGCGTTGTGATCAGCCGCGCGCTGACCGGTGACGGGCGGATTAAAGGATTTCGTCCCGACGTGGCGGGATTTCTTGGGTATTTGATTGCCCATGACGCGCATCATCGCGGGCAGATCACGATGCTGGCTCGGCAGTTGGGGCATCCGTTGCCGCAAAAGGCCATGTTCGGCATGTGGGAGTGGGGCGTGCGGTAGACGGGGGGAACCTTCCTGCGGGTTAGGCTAGCCACTACCCAAAGCCCAAAACTCTGCCACCGTTACGCGGTCCCTTCGGCGTGCCTGGTCAGGGCAGGGTAGTGTCCTAAATCGACAACCACGAAGGACACGAAGTTGCACGAAGGCAAGAGTGTTGCGGACCTGCTTCGTGTCCTTTGTGGTGAAACTAGGACACCACCCGGCAGGTCCCAAGGGCTGCGCTTTCGGCTCGTCAGGTACAATCCAGCTTCAATCCCGGTATGCGGAAGGCCGCGTTGCTCTACAACCCGGATTCTGGCGGCAGCGGCCGACGACGTTTGAAGGAGTTGGAATCCGCGCTGGTAATCCTGCGGAAAGCGGGCGTGGCGGCCGATCTGGTTCCCACGCAATCTCGAGATCATGCCGGGGACGAAGCCCGGCAGGCTGTGGCCGCGGGATGCGACACGATCTTCGCCTGCGGTGGTGACGGCACGATCCACAACATTGCACAGGTCCTGGCGAATACACCGGTGGCACTGGCGATTTTGCCCATGGGAACGGCCAACGCCCTCGCTCACGATGTGGGTCTTCCCATCAATGTAAATGCGGCGGTGCAGGCGGCATTGCGCGGCAAACCCTGGCGCATAGCGCTTGGCTGGGTGAAATATACCGACCTTCAGCATTGTCCCGGTGAGCGTTATTTTGTGGTTGCTGCCGGGATGGGAGTGGATGCTCATCTGTTCTACAAGCTGCACAGCGGAATCAAGCAGCGCATGGGGATAGCGGCTTACTACGCGAAGGCGTGGAACATGTGGTTTACGTATCCCATGACGCGATTTGCGGCGGAGTATGCGGAGACCGGTTCGGACGTGCTGCGGCGAGTGGAGGTCACCGAACTGTTGAGTGTGCGCATCCGTAACTTTGGAGGCGTAGTGCAGGAACTGGCCCCTGGGGCATCGCTGGATCGCGATGACATGCGGCTGGTGTACGCCCGCACGGCCAGCCGATTGGCGTATCTGGCGTGGGTAACGCGCGGGCTGCTGCGGCGCCGGTGGCGGATTCCCGGGATTGAACTGGCGCACAGCCGCAAGGTCTCGTGCTGCTATCTGGATGGCGCCAGCGCCTCAGCGCCGGCACAGTCGACCGTTTATGTCGAAGCAGACGGGGAACTGCTGGGAACGCTGCCAGTGGAGATTACGGTTATTCCCGATGCGCTGACGCTGCTGGCGCCTGCGAGGTGATCGCAGCCGCAGGCCCAAGGTTTTTTTGCGACCCGATCGTCTGGCGGGAGTCGAATGAACGTCGACCTGCTGAGGTTCGCGCATTGGCGATTGACGGCAGCGCGCAATAGAATTCTCCCAACTGCTTGGAACCCATCACTCATTTTCTGACTGGCGCATGCCTGGGTCGCGCCGGACTCAATCGCAAAACCGGGCTGGCCACGCTCACGCTGACGCTGGCGGCGGAAGCTCCGGACCTGGACGTTCTGGGGCGCTTTCGCGGGCCAGCGTTTGGCTTCGCGCATCATCGCGGGTTTACCCATTCGTTCCTGGGCGTTCCGCTTGTGGCCGCGGTGGTTCTGGGGTTTGTTTACCTGGTGTGGCGGCTGCGCGGACGCAGGACGAAAGATCCGAAGGTCCCACCGCGCTGGGGGCTGCTGTTCGCTTACGCCTGCCTGGCGGGCCTGAGCCATATTCTGCTGGATTTCACCAACAATTACGGCGTCCGGCCGTTCTGGCCGTTTTCAGAAAAGTGGTATTCCTGGGACATCGTTTTTATCGTCGAGCCTGTGATGCTGGCTTTGCTCATCCTGGGACTGATGATGCCGTCGCTTTTTGGCCTGATTGACCGTGAGATCGGCGCCCGGCGCCGTGGTCCGGGCGGGCGTGTGGGGGCAACGCTGGCATTGGCGGGCGTCGTGCTGATGTGGGGGCTGCGAGACTATGAGCATCGGCGCGCCGTCGGCGCGCTCGAAGCGCGCACCTACGATGGAGCAGATCCGCTGCGAGTTTCCGCATATCCGAAGTGGGTGGATCCCTTTCACTGGTACGGCGTGGTGGAGACGCGTGGATTCTTCGCGCTTGCGCCCGTAAGTTCTCTGGGGCCGGAGGTCGACCCCATGGGAGAGATGGAGATCCACTACAAGCCCGAAGAAACGGCGGTGACGCTGGCGGCCAAGAACTCGTATATGGGACGCGTCTACCTGGACTGGGCGCAATATCCGATCACCGAGACGGAGATGCTGACCGGCCCGCAGGAGGGATACATCGTCTATTTTCAAGATCTGCGTTATCGCCAGATTCCGAGCGCGATGAACCGGCGCCGCGGACGAAGCGCCTTGAGCGCCGGTGTGCAGCTGGACCAGAACCTGCGCGTGGTCGGCGACATTTTTGGTTCGGGAGATGATCAGGTGGTGGCGGAACCGGGTCAGCGCTAGCGGGGACTTGTGACAACTGCTCATGTCTCGCTGGATTGTAGAGTCCTAAATTCACCACGAAGGACACGAAGGGCACGAAGGAAGTCGGCGAAACTTGCCCTTCGTGAGGCTTGTTGTCCTTCATGGCCTGTCGATTTGGAACACCACCCGCTGGAGGGCGGCCTTGACGGCGGCCCTGGCAACGCCGAGAATAATATTTTCCTCGTGAGGTGACCATGCTGCCTTATCTATTCGTGCTGCTGGCCGTTGCTTTCCGCTTCTTGCCTTTCGCTGGTCCGCTGAACATCCTGCCGCACGCGTGGCACTTCACGCCCCTGGCGGCTTCGCTGCTGTTTTTTGGAGCGCGGGGCTCGCGCCGCCGCATGTGGATTCCGCTGGCACTGCTGATTGCCGCGGACGTGGTGCTGACCAAGTTCGTGTGGAACTATAACTTTACGTGGGATGTGGTGGTCAGCTGGATTTGGTACGCGGCCATTTTGT
Organism: Candidatus Sulfotelmatobacter sp.; assembly: GCA_035266285.1. GTDB lineage: Bacteria > Acidobacteriota > Terriglobia > Terriglobales > Acidobacteriaceae > Sulfotelmatobacter. The sequence continues at coordinate 45,834 of DATFNR010000032.1, read as the reverse complement.
GGCTGGGGACAAATCTGCGAGAGAAAGCGGGATTCTGGCGGGTGGTGGGCGCGGCCGCGGCCAGTTCTGTGTCGTTCTTTCTGGTCAGCAACTTCGCGGCCTGGGCGGCCTGGCCGCAAATGTATCCCAGAGGTTTCGACGGCCTGATGATGTCCTACGTGGCCGGGCTGCCGTTCTTCCGAGGGACAGCCATCGGGGATATGTTCTTTTCTCTGGCGATGTTCGGCACGCCGGTCGTGGCGCGCGAGCTTTCAGGCTGGCTGCATCGATCGGACGATCACATTGCGGCCGCGTAGAGCTTAGTTGCTGGACCTGTCTAGTTCTCTCCGGGCGCGGATTCTTCGGCGTCGCAGCAAGAGCCATACGACCGCCGCGCCAACCACCACAGCGGCCACCCAGTAAAAATGCTGCCGGAAGAGCCCGCCCGTAATTTGGACAATCTGCGGCCCGAACCAGAGCACCAGGATCGACAGCACGAGAAAGCGGACGAAGCGGCCGGCAAAAATCGCCCCCAGGAAGTGGCTGAAGCGCATCTCAAACACCGCCGCCCCCAGGACGAAAATCTTGAATGGCATGGGCGGCGGCAACATGCCAGGGAACATCAGGGCCCAAAATTCGTGGTGCTCGAACGACTGGTGAATTTTCTGGAAACGCTCTTCGGAAATGCGCCTGCGCAGGACTTTCTCGCCGCCTAAGTATCCGACAATGTAGAGGGGAATACTCCCCAGAGCCGAGCCCAGCGACGCCATGACGATGTAAAAGAGGAGACGCTTGCGATCCTGGTAGACATAGGTCGCGACGATGGCATCGACCGGCATGCCCAGCAGAGCGCTGTCGGCGAAGGCGATCACGAACACGCCCCAGATTCCGAGGAGCTTGAGCAGACCCAGAATCCACGCCATATAGCGCGCCAGAATGTGTGCCATCGTCTTCAAAGGGAACAGTTAGTGTACGTGATGGAAAGCGATGTGTCAGTGCGGTAGAGGCGTGGCTTGCAACATCTTCCTACTGGAATAGAGGGGGACGCAGCGTGCTACGTCTCTACGGGGGCTGATATCATCGCTGGCTTTGGAGCTACTATGCGCAAGCTGATTCTTTCTTTTGGGCTGCTTCTGTTTTCCGGCGCGCTCGCCGCCCAGCAAGCCCCACCGCAGTACGATCTGGTGATCGAAGGCGGGCGAGTGATGGATCCCGAGACCGGGCTGGACGGCGTGCGCAATGTCGGGATCCGCGACGGCAAGATCGCTCGCGTGACGACCGAAGAGCTGAGCGGGCGGCGCGTCGCTCACGCTGCGGGCCTGGTGGTCGCACCGGGCTTCATTGACCTGCACCAGCATGGGCAGGAGATCGAAAGCCAGCGGGTCAAAGCGTTCGACGGGGTGACGACAGCTCTGGAGATGGAAATCGGGGCGCCCGACGTTGCGAAATTTCTCAAGTGGAAGGAAGGGCGATCTCTGATTCACTACGGCACGACCGCCAGCCATGCCGCGGCGCGGGCCTTGATCTTTGGCGCGCCGTTGCGGACTGAGGTCGGCGATCCGCGCATGGGTATTCCGGAGATTCTGCCCAAGAGCGGGCCGGCGACCAACCAACCGGCAACCCCGGAACAGATCAAACGGATCGAGCAGCGTCTGCGCGATGAACTTGACGCCGGGGCGCTCGGAATCGGGATGGGCATTCAATACACGCCCGGAGCCACCCGGCTCGAAGTGATCGACATGTTTCACGTGGCGGCGGAGCGCAAGCTGCCGGTCTATACGCACCTGCGCAGCTTCGGGCGGGGCGAGCCCGGCTCGGCGATCGAATCGGTCGAGGAAGTGATCGGAGCGTCGGCGATTACCGGCGCCTCTCTGCATATCGTCCACATTAACAGTACCTGCCTGGCCGACTCGCTGGAGTGCCTTTCCATGATCGAGGGAGCGCGGGCGCGCGGGCTCGATGTCACGACCGAGGCGTATCCCTATATCGCGGGGATGACGGAGATCAATTCGGCGCTGTTCAATCCGGGCTGGCGGGAGCGGCTGGGGATCGACTACAGCGGGCTGGTTGTGCCGGAGACAGGTGAGCACCTGACGAAGGCCCGTTTCGAGGAACTGCACAACTCCAGCACGCCGCAGTCGGTGCTCGTTTTTGCGAATACGCAGGAGATGGTGGATGCGGTGATCCCGAACCCGCTGATCATGATCGCAAGCGATGGAGCCGCGGGGCATCCGCGTAACGCCGGGACCTACTCGCGGATATTGGCGCAATACGTGCGCGACAAAAAAACTCTGACGTTGATGGAAGCCCTGCGCAAGATGACGCTTATGCCCGCGCAGGTGCTGGAGCGGTCGACTCCCGAGGGGCGGCGCAAAGGGCGGATGCAGGAAGGAGCCGACGCCGATGTGGTTGTCTTTGATCCGCAAACCATCGGCGACCGATCCACTTTCCAAAAGCCGATGGAGCCGAGCGTGGGCGTACGGTATCTGCTGGTGGCGGGGACCGTGCTCATTGATGACGGGAAGATGGTGCGGGATGTGTACCCGGGGCAGGCGGTGCTGGGACCCGGGAAGAGCACCGTTAAGGGCAATTGAGGTCGGCCTGGCAGGCTGCTGAAAAAGCAAGTTCACAGTCCGACCTCAGCGGCTAAAGCCAGCCTTGAAGGCGAGATAGTGCAGCGCTGAAGCGCTGCGCCACCCAAAATCAAGCACCGAAGCGAGGGTTTCAGCACCCAGCCAGGGCGCTGCCGCGACCAACACCGTCGCGGCATGGACGGGCGGGGGCGCCCGTCCCCACACGAGATTGCTCGCTAGAAATGCTCCGTCTTTCCGCTGAGCAAATCCAGGGCGTGGGGAATCAACTCCACCACCGCCTCAAGCGACTCGACTGCGCCGGCAGGACTTCCCGGCAAATTGAGGATCAGCGCCGTACCCCGGACTCCGCAGACTCCGCGGCTCAATGCGGCTCGCAGCGTCTTCTTTACGCCCTCGCTGCGCATGAGTTCGCTAACGCCGTCCAGCAGCCGGTCGCAGACAGCAGTAGTGGCTTCGGGCGTGACGTCGCGAGCAGCGATCCCCGTGCCGCCCGTGGTTACGATGAACTGCACTTCGCGCGCGAGGCGCACCAGCAGGTTTTGAATCTGGACGAGATCGTCGGGAACGATCTCGCGCGCTATTACATTGAAATTCAGCTTTTGCAGAAGTTGAGCGACGGCGGGACCCGAGAGATCTTCGCGTTGGCCACGAGAACAGGAATCGCTGACCGTAACGACGGCTGCAGTTGGAACTGGCGCCGCCTGGGACTTAGCCGTCGAGGAGGACATCTTCCTCTTCTCCCTTTTTCTTGGTTGGACGTGTGCCGCTGGGAGACTCAGCCGGAGAACTCGCTGCTGCAGTTGCGGCTGATGCCACTTCCGGTTCGGTCTCACTTCCGCCATCGCGTTGCGATTCATCGAGCAGGCGCAGGCCTTCCATCAACAGCCCCTGGGTGTTGAGTTGGGTGGTCTGTTTGTCGGTCTTGCCTTCGAAATCGAGCTCAAAGCTGCCGCCGGTCCAGCGCAGTACTTTGAAGACCGCCTCGTCGCCCACGAGCGAGCCGTAGGTTGCGTGTTTCACCTGGCCTTCAGCAAAAAACACTTCGCATTTTTCGCCCTCGTTGGCGAGCGAAAGCTGGCAGCTCTTGCGGCCCATTTCGAGCGACTGCATGAGGTCGATTACGTTCATCTGGGAGAGATTGCCGCGCACCACGCCGTCGGAGGGAGCGGTTTTAGCCATTTTTTCCAGCGCGATGCGGTCGATCATGCGCTTGATGCGGCGAGTCGCTTCCTTCAGGAAGAACGGCTTTTCCAGGTAGTCATCGGCGGCATCCCCGGGCGAAAGGCGCTCGGCGATGTCGGACTTGCTGGCCATGAGCACGCTGGAGAAATTCGCGGTTGCGGGCCGGCTCTTCAATTTCTCGACGAGTTGCTTGCCATCCATGCCCGGCATGCGGTAGTCGCAAACCAGCAGATCGGGAGGATCATCGACGGCCTTCAACAGCGCGTCGGCAGCATCGGTCGCCGTGGCCACCTGGCCCAAGGGGGCGAGCGCCTGTTGCAGCATAGCCAGCACCATGGGATTGTCGTCGACTACCAATAGCTTGACGTTATTGGCCATGAACTTGAGGTGTCGTTACTTCTTTGCGCGGCGGTATTCTCCACTCTTACCGCCGGCCTTCCGCTCCAGCACAATCTCGCGAATCTCGATTCCCTTGTCAGCAGCCTTACACATATCGTAGACGGTCAGCGCGGAGACAGCGGCGGCGACCAGCGCCTCCATTTCCACGCCAGTTTCTGCCTTGGTCGTGACTTTTGAGGCGATAGCGACGCCATTCTCGCACAGGCGCACATCGACATCAACGAGCGTCAAGGGCAGCGGATGGCACATCGGAATCAGCTCCGAGGTGCGCTTGGCGGCCATGATGCCGGCCAGGCGAGCCACTTCCAGCGGATCGCCTTTGGGATTGTTGGGCAGAGCCGCGAGCACTGCAGGTTTCATGAGCACAAAGGCGCTGGCTTCCGCTTCGCGCTTCGTTGGCGATTTATGGGAGACATCGACCATGCGAGCGCTGCCGGCGCTGTCGTAGTGAGAGAGTTTCTTCGGCATGAAGTAGCTCTATCTTACATGGGCGGGCCTCGTCCGCAGAGATGGAGCCGGAGCCGGTTGCGTCCTGCCACCGCAGAAGCTACTTCATCATCACCGCGACCCACTCGCCAGCGGGGATGAGATCGCGGTCCGTCGGGATAACGGCGTAGCAGTTGGCGCGAGTTGTGGCGGCGACGTCTCCGGAGCCTTGCCAAGCCACGAGGTCGACCTGCACGTTCTCGAACTCGCCCGAAAGGATTGCGGGAAGAAAGCGCCGGAGGCCTGGTTTGACACGGATGTCCGACTTCGCCTTCGCGTGAACGAACCGCAGCTTGCGCGGAGACATGCCGGCCAGAGCTTCCAGCATGGGGCGGGCAAAGAGGTCGAAGGTCACCATGGTTGAGACGGGGTTGCCGGGCAGACCGAAGAAGTAGACACCGGCTCGCGGAGCTGAAGCTCCGTCGCGGGCAAGAGTGCCCGCGCCACATTTTCCGAACACGACTGGGCGACCCGGCTGGATTTGCGCGCCGGTGAAGAAGAATTCGGCTTGCATTTCCGTCAACACCTGCTCGACCAGGTCATAGCGGCCCATCGAGACACCGCCCGTGAGCAAGAGCAAGTCGGAGCGCAATCCTTGCTCGATCAGATTGCGCAAAGCCTGCGGTTCGTCGGGCGCGATGGGCAGCAACACCGGTTCGCCGCCGGCCTGGCGAATCTGCACGGCGAGAGAGTAGCTGTTGGAGTTGCGAATCTGGCTTGGGCCGGGCGTGGAGCGGACGTCAACGATCTCGTCTCCAGTCGTGAGCACGGTGACCTGCGGGCGCCGGTACACCTCGAGGCGTGCTTTGCCAACCGTGGCAGCCAGCGCGACGGCTGCCTCGTTCAAGCGCAGGCCACGATCCAGGAGCAGGCTTCCTTTTCTCGCCTCCGCGCCGCGGGGGACGATATTCTCTCCAACTGCCGCCCCCCGTGCGATCTCGACTCGATTGTCACGCCGCGTGGTGTATTCCACCATGACCACGGCGTCAGCCCCGGCGGGGACCGGTGCTCCAGTCATGATGGAAACAGCCTGCCCATTGGAAACATTGCCTGGAATGTTCTCGAGCTTCTCGCCTGCCTTGATTTCGCCGAGCACTTCGAGAGTTGCGGGAAGCGGAGAAAGGTCTGAGGATCGTACAGCATAGCCATCGCGCGTCGAGCACGGGAAAGGGGGGATGTCGCGGTCGGCGAGCACAGACTCGGCCAGGACGCGACCCGATGCGGCCAGCAAATCTGCATGTTCCGTTGGGCGTGCCTGAGAGCCGGGGCTTTGCGTCAGTGCCGCCTGCTCTTCGACTACGCGTCGAGCATCTTCAAAGCTGAGAACCATAAAGCTGAGAACCATGGGATGCGGCTCGAAACCGCCGTACATCGAGAGATAATAGAATAACGCGCGGTGCGGGTCGCGGCAGCCTCAGTATCGCCGCTGAAAGGGTCCATGTTTTCACTAATTCTTCTTGCAGGATTGCTGCTGGTCGCTCCACAGCAGGCATTCATAACCTGCACAAATATGGCTTCGACCCAGACGCAACCGATGCAAGGACCGGCCGGCGTAACCGCGGTTCTCGAGGTTTCAACGGAGGACGATTACGGCAGGAACACTCATCTTTGCCAGGCTGACTATCAACTTGTGATCACAAATGGTTCGGGGAGCGACCCTCTCGTGCAGACCGTGATTACCAGCGATGGCGTGTGGGATCGGCGGATGTCCGTCCGGCTCAGCGGCTTTTCGCGCGACGGGAAGCACATTTTCGGAATGCTGTCAGAGAAGAGCAGAAGTGCCGCGTTGGACATCGTCTTCGACTACGACACGGCGAACAACAAGATGCATGTGGTGGAACCGGCAAGGCTTATTGCCGGCCGCGTGCCGCCGGGTTGCGTTGCCAGAACGGAAGTGGCCGGAACCACAGAAGGCGATGACATAGTCCTGCAGATCGCCTTCACCGGCAATTGCGCGCCGGCGGGCCGCTGGCGGCTTAACTCGGACTCGGGCCGCATGCAGCGCCTCGCCAATACTGATGCTGTGGTGGATCTCTTTAATGGGACGGGCAACGCCCGCTAGGCGAGCTAACGGGCGAGTCCCTGGCCCAGTACTGCAGGGTTGCTGGCGAAGGACAGTCCAGCCTCCAGATCGATGACTCGATCGCGAACCAGCGCAGCAATCTCGCCATCGAAATACTGCATGCCTTCCGCGGAACCAGCTTTCATCGCATCGAGCAGAGTCTTGTCTTCGCGCTCGCCTTTTTCGATGCAGGTGCGGGTGCGTATATTCGCCTTCAGGATCTCGAAGGCGGGAACACGGCCGCTGCGGTCGGTTTTAGGAATAAGGCGCTGGCAGATGATGTAGCGGAAAGATTTCGCAAATCGCTCGCGCACCGACTTCTGCTCTGCCGCAGAGAATGATGTGACGATACGCTCGACGGTTTTGGACGCATCCATCGTGTTCAGGCTGGAGAAGACGAGGTGGCCGGTCTCGGCAGCCTCGAGCACGATCTCGATGGTCTCACGGTCGCGCATTTCACCGACCAGAATTACCTTGGGCGCCTGGCGCATGGCCGAGCGCAGAGCATGGGCAAAGCTCGGCGTATCGCTGTGCAATTCGCGCTGGTGGATCGTCGAGCACTTGTGATTGTGCAAAAACTCGATGGGATCTTCGATGGTGATGATGTGGTAGTACTTCTCTTGATTGATGCAATCCAGAAGCACCGCAAGGGTCGAAGACTTGCCCGAGCCGGCAGGGCCGGTCACGAGCACGATGCCATCACGCAGCTTGGTGATTTCGGACAGCTGCTTGGGCAGGTGCAAAGCCTCAAAGTCGGGAATTGCAGTAGGAATGACGCGCATGACCACGGCACAACTGCCGCGCTGAATGAAAATGTTGACGCGGAAGCGGGCCAGGCCGGGCAGTCCGTAGGAGATGTCACAAGCGCCGTGCTCCCGCAGCGTGGTGATGGCCTGCTTGTTGTCGCCGATCAAGTCGGCGGCGATGTGGCGGGTGTCATCAGCGGTCAGAAAAGTGAAACCCGGCACTTGCACGGGAACCATCTGGCCGTAAACCTGGACCTGCGGCGGACGCCCGGGCGAGAAAATGAGGTCGCTGATTTTTTCTGCGGCGCGCAGCATGGCTCCCAGAAGGGTTGGCGTGGCGACGCTGCCGCTTCCCGAAAAACCTTCCAGCGCAACCGATATCGGCGCAATGGTGGGTGATGCCATTCGCTCCCTCAAATGCTTAAGGATTTGGACACACCACAGGTGGGAGAGAAACTCTGGTATTCACTGTAACTTGCCGCAGAGCGCGAAGCGAGGGACAGCAGTACATAGCCCTTCGTAATGCTGCCGTTCAGAGAAGAGGAGGCGGTCACAAGGGACCGCCTCTTTGCCGCGCCTGCAAGTATCTGGTTTGGAAGCCGATCTACTTCTTCGGCGGTTTCTTCTTGAAGCCGGTTTCTACGGAAGCGCCGATACTGGTCAGCATCTGCTTCGCCGGGTCCGCATAAGTGCCGGTGGGCTGCAACTCCAGGTATTTCTGGAATGCCTCGGCTGTGCCCGGAGGCGCGACCATTTTGTCACCCTGGAGGGTAGCCTTGCCGATCATGTTCACGCCCTTCCAATAGTACGCATCCGCCTTGTTGGGATCGGCAGCGATAACCTTGTCAAAGGCTGCAATTGCGTCGTCGACCTTGCCGGCATTGGTGAGCACCGCGCCGGTGTTGAAGTAATACTGACTCGCCCCGGTGGGATCGGCCTGAGCGGCGAGAGCGTAAGTCTTTACGGCATCGTCTACCTTATTGGATTTGGCATACGCTTCCGCAAGGTTGTTGTAATAGGCAGCCAGGCCGGCGGCTTGCCTGGTGGCGTCTTTGTCAGGAGTGCCCTGCTTGAGCTGGATCGCCTTCTGATACGCATCGACGGCTGAGCCGTAGCGCTTTTGCTTTTCGGCGGTGTCGGTCTGCTTGGCGGCTGACAATCGATAGTAGTCGCCCAGCTTGAACCAGATCAGGTCGCGCGAAGGGTCGACCTGGTTGGCGTCGTTCAGTTGGGCGATTGCAGTATCGAAATCGCCCGCGTCAGCCGCGGCCTTGGCGGCATTCAATTTGTCATTCAGCGACTTTACGGTGTTCTGCTCTTTCGCCTGTTTGGCCTGCTGCTCCTGCATCGCCTTCAGTTGCTCGGGCGTAAGGCCAACACCCTTGGCGGCGTTCTCTTGCTCCTTCTTCAGATCGAAGTCGAGGGTGTTTTCGTCGAGTTGGACCTGGAACCCATTGGCGTGGTCCGCTTCCTTACCGGCCTTCTGATCGTCGGCATTCTTGTAGAGCAGGACGTTGTACTTGCCAGGCGAGATTCCGAGCGAGAAGTATTCACCCTTCTTGTTGGCCTTCAATACGTACTTCTGGCCATTTTCCAGGTTTGCCCAAACCACGACGGCGTCGGAGATGGGATTGCCCTGCGCATCCTTAATCGTGCCCTTTACCGTTCCTGAAGCCTGGGCGAAGACCGGAGGCACGCACAGTCCCAGCGCCAGCAATGCAAATAAAAGAATTGCGAAATGTTTTCTCATATTGCCTCCCGGCGAATCGATTGCTGATTGTTGAACAAGGACCAATGTCAGCACAGCAGTTGCCGGCGTCGGCCTTTATTCAACAATCATCAATTCAACACTCTATCTTGCCGCGTATGGAATTGAATCGCTTACTCCTGCCGCTGCAAACGCCCGCAGGCGCAAAACGCAGCTGTCACAGACTCCGCACGCCAGATCGTCGCCACTGTAACACGACCAAGTTAAATCCAAGGGCGCACCCAGTTCAAGGCCAAGGCGCACAATCTCAGCTTTTCGCATGGCGATGAGCGGGGTGACAATCTCAATGCGGCCTTCCCTGGTCCCGGTTTTCACGACCTCGTTGAATGCTTTGTAATACTCCGGACGGCAATCCGGGTAGCCCGAGCTGTCTGGTTCGACCGCGCCAATATAAACCTTTTCCGCGCCCAGTACCTCCGCCCAGCTGACGGCGACAGCCAGAAAATGAGCGTTGCGAAAAGGAACGTAGGTGACTGGAATACCATGTCCGACCGCGTCGGCCCTGGGTACGGCAATGGTGTTGTCGGTCAGCGCCGATCCGCCCACGGCCCGCAGCGCTTCGTTCCTGACGACGAGTTTGTCGTGAATGTTCAGACGCTGGCAGATCGCCAGAAATGCCTGCCGTTCGCGCTCTTCGGTGCGCTGGCCGTAACTCACATGGACGGCTGCCGCATCGTGATCGCGGGCCGCCAGCGCAGCACAGACACAAGAATCCATTCCCCCGCTGAGGAGCACGACCGCGCGGGATTTGTTCTGGCCGGGCACAGAGCTTATTGCTGATTTCCGATTGCCGATTTGTGATTGTCGAGTGCTTTGCGGAGGATTCAAATCGGCAATCGGCAATTGCAAATCGACAATGTCTCAGACTCCCTTGACCGCCGGGTTCCAGATGTACTTATGCAATTGCAGCCCCAGCCGGGCTGGAACATTGTCGGCGATGATCCACTCGGCAAGTTCCTGGGGATCGAGCAGACAGTGCGAACTGTCGCGAGTGCCGGCGGCATCCTTGCGGAACGCAGGCGAGAATAACACCGCGTTCACGCGGGCTGGGAGATTGTGCTTGCGGGTGAACTCCCGTGCGAACTCGTAGTCCACGCGGCTGCTCAGGACAAACTTGACCTCATCGCGGCGGGTGAGGGTTTCGAGGTTCTCCAAGCGGAACGTGCCTGGTTCTCCGGAGTCCGGGCACTTGACGTCGACGATCTTGACGACGCCAGCTGGAACTCGCTCCAGCGGCCGCTCTCCGCTGGTCTCAAGCAATACCTGATAGCCGCTGTCCAGCAGTCGTTGCATCAGATGAACGACTTCGCGCTCCTGCAGCATGGGCTCACCCCCGGTAATCTCAACCAGCCCACTCCCGGGACAGAGATGCACAACCTCTTCGTGAACCTGTTCCACGCTCATCTTGCGCCCACCTTGAAACGTGTACTCGCTGTCGCACCAGGTGCAGCGCAGATTGCATCCCGTCAGGCGGACAAAAACGCACGGCAAGCCGGCATACGTTGATTCGCCCTGCAGCGATTTGTAGATCTCGGTGATCTGCATGGTGAGCGCCAGCAGCGTCTCGCTGGCTGGGTTGCGGACGGGATGCTCGCTCGACGGCGCGGTACTACGGCTCCGAGTACCTCGCGGTCGTCGCGTCCGTTTCGAATACCGTCACATCCTTGACCCGCACGCGCCCGTTGGTGACGCTCTGCAAGCGGGTGCTGGACTCGTCGTAAAAATACTTCGCCAGATTCTCCGCCGACGGATTGATTACGGTGAACGGGGCAACGTCGTTGATCATCTTGTGGTCGAGCCGCTCGATGACATGTTTCATGACCTCGCGCAGGTCCTTAAAGTCGAGCAGCAAGCCGGCCTTGTCCAGTTCCTTACCGGCGAGCGTGACCCGGATCTTGTAGTTGTGCCCGTGCGGATTCTCGCACTTGCCTTTGTAGTCACGCAGGTAATGTCCTGCGGCGAACGTATCTTCTACCGTGACCTCGAACATGCTCCCTCAGGGACGCCGAGCCAAACGGCGCGCCGCTCACAGCCTCCTATTCTACAGCGGAAGACGGCCAGAATCCGGGAGGTCCTGCCGTCGCCTCGCATCGCATCGTCGCATCGTACTCGCAACCGCGGTACAATCGTTGCATTCGTGGGCCCCGGGACATCGTTTTCAGCCTCTGGGGAATTCAGAAATACAGACAGATAAGGGACGGGCACCGATGAACGTCCTGTTGCTATCCATGCCGGATTCGTTCGAGCGCATGCCCGCGCTCGCAATCCGGATGCCGAATGGCGGCCTTCGCAATGAGCCTTGACTCTACCCTATAATCCTTACTATGATGTAAGGAAGGAGATTATGCTTTGGCCGGTGCGACGGTAACCTCTAAAGGTCAGATCACAATTCCAATTCGAGTTCGTACTGCGCTGGGCGTTGACGCTGGTGATCGCGTTGAGTTCGTCGAAGTAGATAAAGGCCAGTTCGCGATTGTTGCCGCCACCCGGTCGGTACGGGAACTCAAAGGACGGTTTCGCGGCAAACGGACCAAGCCAGCGTCTGTTGAGGAGATGAACGCCGTCATCTCCCGGCGCAGCGCCCGATGATCGGTCTCGATACGAATGTCGTTGTTCGCTATCTGACTCACGACGATCCCGCGCAAACCGCCGCGGCGGTAAGGCTCATCGACTCCCTCTCCCAGGACGAGCCCGGATTCCTTTCGCTGATCGTGGTCACCGAGTTGGTGTGGGTGCTTGAGACGTCCTATCGTTTCAGCAGGAAGGAGATCGCGGAAGTCTTGGAAACCTTGTTGCGAAGCGAGGAGCTTTCCGTCGAGCGCGCGGAGGTCGTCTGGCAGGCCCTGCGCAAGTTCAACGCCGGCCGTACCGACTTCTCCGATTGCCTGATCGAGCGCTGCGGCCACGCCGCGGAGTGCCACTACACCGCTACTTTCGACCGCAAGGCTGCGGCCGGCGCAGGAATGCGGCTGCTGAAGTGAAGTGACTGGCCAAGCTCAGCGGCCGAAAAACTCCTCCACCGCGCGCATCTCGGTCGTCTTCTTGTAATTTGGCAGGCTCTCCACGAACACGCGGCCATATTGCTTCTTCAGAATGCGGTTGTCGAGCAGCGCGAGCAGGCCACGGTCGTGCAGAGAGCGGATCAGGCGTCCGAAGCCCTGCTTCAGCGTGATCACCGCAGCCGGCACCTGGTACTGGAAGAAAGCATTGCCGCCCTCGGCGTCGATGGCCTTTACCCGCGCGGCCACGACCGGATCGCTGGGTACGGCGAACGGCAAGCGGTCGATGATGACGCAGCTGAGTTGCTCACCCTGGACGTCCACTCCCTGCCAGAAAGAAGACGTGGCAAACAGCACCGCGTTCGGAGTCAGCCGGAACTCCTCGAGCAGCGCGGTTTTCGGAGCGTCGCCCTGCCGTAGCACCGGAAACCCCAACTCGCCCAGCAGCCGCTGATGAATCTCGTTCATTTGCGCGTAGCTGGTGAAAAGCACGAACGCCCGCCCGCGCGTGATTTCGAGCAGTTGACGAATGCATGTGGCTGCCTTGGCAGCAAACTGCGGCGTGCGCGGGTCCGGCAGGTCAGGCGGGACGTAGAGCAGGGCCTGGCTCTCGTAGTCGAAGTGCGACGGCAGCACCGACTCGCGTGCGTGCTCCACGCCTAGCCGCTGGCGGATGTAGTTAAACCCTCCGCCCACCGCAAGAGTTGCCGAGGTCAGCACGGCGCATTCCAGCTTCGACCACAGGCATTCGCGCAGAATGGGCGCAACGTCGATTGGAGTGGCTTGAAGAAAAACGTTGTGACGACCGCGATGTATGCCCTCAGGGGCTAAAGCCCCCGGGTTGTTTCGACTATTTTCGGCACGGCTAAAGCCATGCCCTTCCCGGCTCTGTCGGCCTCCACCAGGTCCGCGCGTCCCTCGCCGTTCGATCCAGAACACGGTGTTGCGGTCGTCCGACTCCAGAGCGAAGCCGAGCTGTACCTGAATCTCCTGCGCGCGGCGCGCGAAGTTGAATATCTCTTCCGGCTTCTGCGGCAGGCTCTCCAGTTCGCCGGCCAACCGCGTCAAGGCCTGATTGAGCGCCAGGTATTCGTCGCCATTTTCTTCCAGGAATTCGCGGCGCGTCTCAAAGGCGAAGCGGCCTTCGCCCGGAGGTAACAAAGAAAAGAAAAGCTGCGAACGTTCCCGCAGACTGCCCAGCATCCCCGACAGCGATGCCGAGAACATCCGGTTGTGCTGCAGTGAGTTTTCAACATCTCGCGCCAACTCTTCGACGCGCAGATTGCTCACTGAAATGCCGAAGTAGTTGCCGGCCACATCTTCCAGCTCATGAGCTTCGTCAAAAATCACCGCGGCTGCTTCCGGCAGGATTCCCGCGTCGGGCGCAGAGTCGGCCTGCAATTTGATGGCAAGATCGGCAAAGAACAGATGATGATTGACGATGATGATGTCGCTTTCCATCGCCCGCCGGCGCATTTCGGTGATGAAGCAGCGCTCCCACTGACTGCACTTCTGCCCGGTGCAGGCGTCGGCGCGCGCGTCCAGCTTGTGCCAGAGCAGGCTCGCTTCGGGTAGTTCCGCCAGTTCCGAGCGATCACCAGTCTGCGTTGTTTTTTCCCAGGCGGCAATCGCACGATATTGCTCGATCTCATTCAGGCCGCTGAGCACGGGCTGATCGGTCAGGTCGTAGAGCTTCTTCCGGCACAGGTAGTTGTTGCGGCCTTTCATATAGCAGACGGAGAGACGCCCGAGCCGTTCGACCGGCGATTCGGAGCTTCCGGCCTGAACGCCGTACAGCGCCTGCTCCAGGAAGGGAACGTCTTTGTAGAACAATTGTTCCTGCAGATTCTTGGTGCCCGTGGAGATGATGACGCGCTTGCCCGAGCGAATCACCGGCAACAGATAGGCAAGCGTTTTTCCGGTGCCTGTGCCCGCCTCGACGATCAGATGGCGTTTTTCCTCCAGCGCCTGCTCGACGGCTTGCGCCATCTGCAGTTGCCCGCGGCGGAACTCGTAAGCTGGATGCGTGCGCGACAGGATGCCACCCTGCGCGAAAAACTGATGCAGGGTTGCGGGGTCGCCAGTCGCTGGACGGGTTGAAGTCGGAGGAGACACGGGAGTCTCTATAATAGTAGCTATGCTACGTCCACTCTTCGCCTTGTCGCTCCTGCTCGCGCTTTCCATGCCCGCCACAGCCGCGCCTGCACCATCCCTGCGCTTGTGGAGGCTGGATTGCGGCACCGTTCAGATTAACGATCTCAACCTGTTTTCCGACACCTATGCCTACGTGGGCAAATCGAAACGCCTCACCGCGAGTTGCTACCTCATCAAGCATGATGACACTTACATGTTGTGGGATACCGGCTTCCCGGAAGCCAGCCTGGGAGCGTCGCTGCAAGCGCCCGGGGCGATGGCGGCGAGTTTGTCGCGCACGATTAAGGATCAGTTGTCAGAGATCAGTGTTTCTCCCGCCTCGGTCTCCATCATCGGCATCAGTCACTCTCACTGGGATCATACCGGGCAGGCTGCGAGCTTTCCGCAAGCCAAACTGTTCATGGGCAAAGGGGACGTCGAGGCGCTGCGGCAGCCCGGCAGCGAACGCGCCAAGCCGCTGGAACACTGGCTGAGCGGCGGCGGCGCTCTGGAAGAGGTCAGCGGCGACAAGGACATTTTTGGCGACGGCAGCGTGATCATGCTCGATCTGCCGGGGCACACGCCGGGTCACCACGGTCTGCTCGTGAAACTGGCGAAGACCGGCTACGTACTGCTGTCAGGCGACGTCGCCCACTTCCGCGAGAATCTCGAACACGACGGCGTTCCTGTGTTCAATGACGATCGCGCGAAATCAGTGGCGTCGCTCGAACGCTTCAAGCAGATCTCGAAGAACCTTAAGGCCATCACGATCATCCAGCATGAGCCGGAAGACGTCGCCAAACTGCCCCCATTTCCTAAATTCGCTGACTAGCCGACCTATCGCTTGCGCACAACCGTCAATCCGCTCGTGGCTATCGTGGGCCGGCCCAACGTGGGCAAGTCTACGCTCTTCAACCATATCGTGGGCTCACGGCGTGCCATCGTGGGCGACGAACCGGGCATCACTCGCGACCGGCTCTATGGCGAGGCGGAGTGGCGCGGGCGGCGGATGCGCATCGTGGACACGGGCGGGATTCTGCCGGACGAAAAAGATTGGATACCCGCCGAGATTTTCCGTCAGGCGCGCGTGGCGTTCGACGAAGCGGCCGCGATCGTGATGGTCGTGGACGGTCGTAGCGAGCTGGCAGCTCCCGATCTTGAGTTGGCGCGGCTGCTGCGCAAGACGGGTAAGCCGCTCTTCCTGGCGGTCAACAAAGTTGATTCCGAGAAGCAGTCGTCCCTGATTGACGATTTTCACCGCCTGGGTATTCGAGATATGTTTCCCATCTCCGCCGAGCATGGCCGTGGCGTCGACGATCTGCTGGACGCGGTGATCGCCATCCTTCCCCATGAACCCTTAACCACAGAGAGCACAGAGGACACAGAGGAAAGCGAGGACCGCGCGCTAACGGCCAGCGACGAACGACCAGCGACTGAAACGAAAGTTGCAATCATCGGTCATCCCAACGTCGGCAAGTCGACATTGCTGAATTGCCTGACTGCCTCGGATCGCGCCATCGTTTCACCGATCCCCGGCACTACGCGAGATGCCATCGATGAGGTTGTCGAGCACAACGGGCGCCGCTTTCGCTTCATCGATACCGCCGGCATCCGGCGCAAGGGCAAGACTCACCTCATGGCGGAGAAGCTGTCGGTGGTGATGGCGCGCAAGCATCTGGAATCCGCCGATATCGCGCTGCTGGTCATCGACGCGACTGAAGGCGTCAGCCAGCTCGATGCCGCCATTGCCGGATATGCCCATGAGAGCGGCCGATCGGTGATCATCGTCGTCAACAAATGGGATCTTGTGCTCCATCCGGAGAAGATCAATGCTGAGAAGATCGGCGGCAAGCAGAAGCTGGCGCGGCCCACCAAGGCCGAGCGCATGCGCGAATCGAAGCGCCCCGGTGACCGCGAAGCCTATGAACAGCGCTTGCGGTATGAACTCAAGTTTCTGAGCTATGCGCCGGTTGTTTTCATTTCCGCCCAGAGCGGCAAAGGCACGGAGAAGATATTCCCTCTGCTGGAGCAGGTTGCAACCGAGCGCCGCAAGCGCATTACTACGTCAGAGATGAACCGCTTCCTTGAGCATGTCGACTTCGCCCGCGCGTCGGTGCCCATGCGGCAGCGGGTGAAGATTCTGTACATGACGCAGGCCTCAGTCGCACCCCCGACGTTCGTTCTCTTCACCAACCGCGCCGTCAAACTGCACTTCTCGTATCAGCGCTTTCTGGAGAATCAGATCCGGCACGCGTTTGGTTTTGTGGGAACTCCGATCTGGATCAAGAACCGGGCGAGAGAGTAAGTGGCTAGGGCGCTCACTGATTTACGATGAACGCGACCCGGAGAATTCCTGCCGAACGAACGCAGTCCAGAGCAGACTTTACGACGCACCACCGCGTGCGCTTATCGGCGCGAATGTAAACCTTCCGCTCGACGTCGCGATCCTTCAGGCGCTCCACAATCTTTTGCTGAAGATTGGCAACATCAACTCTGTCGGTGCCAAAGTAGACAGAGCCGTCGCGAAAGATCGCGACTTTCATCGCGTCTTCCCGCAACGCACCCGGCATTGAGACGGGGTGTCTTACCTTTGGTGGATCAACCGTGACACCTCCGTGTGGCGTTGTCATCGTCATAAACGGAATGAGTATGACGAACAGCACCAACGCCGTCACGCTCGCGAACGGGAGTGTGTTGAAATCGCTGAAGAGTTTTGGCGATCTGAAAAGTCTCTGCCGCAAGGGAATCGCTGTCCTCTTTCCATTCTCATTCTTGCTGGAAGTCGGCGGAAGATTCCATTCGTAACCTGGGGGATTACGAGTCACTCTCCCTCCACCATCCGGTCCATCGTGAGCAGGCCAACGCGCTGCACTCCGGCGTGATGCGCCCGATCAATCACGTCCGCAACGTACTGAAATGCCACATCGGCATCGCCGCGCACGAACGCCACCTTTTGCGCACGCCTCAGGTAAATCTCCGTGAGTCGCGACTCCAGGTTTTCCCAGCGCACCTCTTCCTGGTTGATCTTTACCGTGGGCTGCTGATTCTGGCCGGTCCAGATCACCTGGATTACGATCGTGCTCGACTGCTTCTCTTCCGCAGTCGGTTGCTTGTCGGGCTGCGGAATCTGCGCATCCTCCTGATATTGCTTGTCCATCGCCACCACGAGCATGAACATGACAATCAGCGTCAGCAACACGTCGATCAAGGGGGTGACGTTGATCTCCGCACGCGTGCCTCCGCCTGCGCCAGACGTGGAAAAAGCCATCGGAATTCGCTCCTCTCAAGCACGCGTGTCTGCAGCATCAGACACCTCATTCAACACTCAAGTTCCCCTGATTCACGTCGAGGAGTGGGGCGAGGAAGGACTAGCTGTTCCCGCAGTTGCCTTGTCTCGCTGCAACCGTGCATCATAGACAGGCAAGGTCGCGCTGCTGGATGAGGCCGGCCCAGGACTCACGCATGCCGCGCCTTTTTCCAATTTCTTCCTGGACCTTCGCACTTTTTGTTGCCACTTTCCTCGCTGCTCTGAGCCGGCCCGCGTCCACGCAGGACAACTACGAGATTCAGGTCTACAGCTACGACACGGTCGCGCCACGCTCGACCATGTTCGAAATTCACTCCAACTTCACCGTCGACGGCAGCAAGACCGTGCAGGATGGTGTTCTCCCCACCAACCACGCTGAGCACGAGACGCTGGAGATCACGCAAGGCATCAACGACTGGGCCGAGGTGGGGTTCTATCTGTTTTCCAGCATCCAGCCCAACGACGGATGGCAATGGGTGGGCGATCACATCCGTCCGCGTGTCCGTGTGCCGGACAGATGGCACTGGCCAGTGGGGGTAAGCGTTTCAAACGAGATCGGGTATCAGCGGCATGCATTTTCCGCCGACACTTGGACGTGGGAGATTCGCCCCATCATCGACAAGAAAATCGGACCGTGGTATCTGGACTTCAATCCCACGCTCGATCGTTCATTTCACGGCCCCAGCGTGAACCAGGGTGTGGTGTTCTCACCCAACGCGAAGGTCAGCTACGATTTCACGAAGAAGATTGCGGGCGGGCTGGAATACTATGCCTCGTACGGGCCGGTTACGGGATTCGATCCGTTGCAGGACCAACAGCAGCAATTCTTCCCGTCAATCGACGTCGACTTCGGTCCGGAGTGGGAGTTCAATTTCGGAGTCGGCGTGGGCGTGACGCGCTCCACCGACCACCTGATCGTGAAATGCATCATTGGGCGGCGATTCTCGTGGCCGCATGGCAAGGGATCAAAGATGAAGCCAGAACCGGACAGGCAAAACTGAAGCCATCCAGGCGTGCCACAATAAACAACCTGCACCGTCACCTCAGGGGCTAAGGCCCGCATCTCTTCCGGCGAGTACGGCACGACTTAAGTCGTGCCCTTCCCGTTTCCTCGATACGGCCGCCAGGGCCGTCGACTACACTGCCGGTGCAGGCATCAGCGGTGGAGGCGTTTCCGGACCGTCGCTGGGAGCGACTGGGGGTGGAGGCGGCGGATAGACCACAACGCTCAATGGCCGATACCGCGGGGCAAAGAAGTAAATCGAATACGCCGGGAAGAACACGATCACCGGCACTGAGATGAGGGCCAGCAGATACATGAGCATCGCAAAGAGAATGCAGCCTACCACCACCGCAACTGTGATGGTATATGCATTCCAGCTAAGCCCAGCGCTTTTCCCTGCAAAAATCGCGCCAACGACCGCCAGGGCTGCCGGCAGCACAAACAGCAAAGCTAAAATCACCGACGCGATGCCAATGACGATTCCAGCGCCGATCGCCAGAACAATCTTCATGCCGATGTACGCCGCGTAGCCACCTTTTTCGTTCTGCACCATCGGCCACAAGCGCCGCCATCCTTCCACGACGCCGATTCCCTCCAGCGCCATCTGCGGGACGACAAAGTCCTTGACCAGGACATGCACCACCGCGGCGATCACGAAGAAAATCACGAACAGAAAGAACACTACGATTCCGCCCAGCACCAGCGCCAGCACATGCTGGCTGGGCTCTTTGAACCATCCCATGGCATAGGCGAAGCCCGCCGGAATCCCTAACAGGATGATCATCCCGGCGAATGTTGCCAGCATGTAAACCAGTTGCCACAGGAAATATCGCCAGCCCGGACCTTGCCTGCGGTTCCATCCCTGCCGGATGTGGCACTCCTTCGCCAGCACGCTGTCGAACAGAATGAAGCGCATAACGCTGCTGATGTACATCATGATGACGCTAAAAACCAGCGCGGCCACTACCAGGATGGTAATCAACGCCACCAACACTGCGGGATCAATCGAGCCGAACGGCGACCCCAGAAAATGCCGCGAAGAGCCGGGCTGGTGGGGAAGATTGAAGTTGGAAGGAACTTGAAAGCCGCCCGATCCCATCTCCCCAGCCAGCAGCCCGACGAAAGCGAGCCTGGTCCACTGCCAGAACCGGAACGGCTGCATGAGTTGCCGTTTGGTGTGCTGGAAAGCGAGCGTGATCGTGTCGACGGCAGAGATCGGCAAAGCGCACCTCGGCAAAACGCCTCAGCAGCAAGGTACAGCGAACTACAGGGCAGGGCAAATCAATTCTGGAAAGCTGAGGAGTTGCAGCAGGCGGACTGTAAACACACCGAAGGAGGCGAGAGTCTCGAACGCGAACGGTTATTCGTATCGCAAGGCTTCGACAGGATCCAGCTTCGATGCCCGCATGGCCGGGACCAGTCCACTGATCACACCCACAACCAGCAGCACTGCGGTCGACAGCGCCACCGTCATCATTGAAATGCGCAGATGAATGTCTCCTTGACCCGAATCGTCCTCAAACAGCGGTCCCATCATTGGCAGAGTTCCCACTGCCCAGGCAATCAGATATGACAGCAGAACCCCGATGGCCCCGCCCAGCAGCATGAGCAGCAGGGTCTCGGCGAGAAACTGAAACTGGATGTGGCGTTTCCGCGCGCCCAACGCACGCCGCAGCCCGATCTCGCGAATGCGCTCATCCACTGAGACCAGCATGATGTTCATCACCCCGACGCCTCCGATGCCAAGCGTCAGGGTCCCGACGAACGTTAGCAACACTTGCAACCCGATCGTCAGGCCATCGATGATTGGGCGAAACTCATCTCTGCCGAACATCTGCAGGGCCTTGGGATCGGTAGGGGAAAAATTCTGCCGCGTGGCCACAGCAGCCAGCACCTGCGCCATGGCCTTCTTCTCGAATTGCGGAGCGACAGGTTCGAATACCATCACGGCGGCATAGCGGGTATTCCATAGGTCGCCGGCGGTCGAGTATGGAATCCAGGAGGAGTCGTCGTCGCTTGAAAAGTAGTTGCTGAGCTGAATCTTGCGTGCCATGACGCCGATCACAGTGAAGCGTACGCCGGAGACTTGCACAGTTTCGCCGACTGCCGGCCGTCCGCTGAACAGTTGCTCCTTCAGGCGCCCACCGAGGAAGATGACGCGCCGCCGCTCCAGCTCGTCCTCGGCGTCAATCCAGCGTCCTTCCGCAGGAACCTCGTTGCGCATCTCCCCGTACTCAGGGCAGACGCCGCGCACCGGGGAAGTTCCAGCCATGCGATCGCCGTAAGCGATTCCTGGCCGATTTACAGTTTCCAGGCAGGCATGCTTCACCAGCGGCGCCGTCTCTTTCACCATATCCAGATCGGCCTCCTCCAGGACAACCTTTTTCCCTGCACGCTGGCCGCCCGGCTGCTCACTGGTCTGTTGCGGCCAGCAGATCACCGCGCTTTTTCCGAAGGCGTCGAATCCATGAACCAGGACGCCGCGAAAGCTGCTGCCGTAGGCGATCAACAGAGTCACGGTGGCGATTCCCCACACGATGCCCAGCATGGTGAGCAGGCTGCGGGTCAGGTTGCGCTTGAGTGCAATCCAGGCCTCGAGAATGATTTCGAAAAGCATGCTGATCATGTAGCCCCGGACGCCTTCGTCCGGGGGTGCGCGGCGAAATGAAAGCACCAAAACTACTCGTCGCTTCGCGACCTGGGGGCGGACGAATGCGTCCGCCCCTACGTTTATCCGCCGGCTTCGTACCGCAATGCTTCAATGGGGTCGATCGAGGCCGCGCGCCGCGCGGGATAGAGCGCGGCTCCGACCGCGATCGTTCCCAGCAGTCCCGCGGCGGTCAGACCTGAACTCCAGCTGGGCACCAAGCCGGCAAAAAAGTCGGGCATCGGAAGCAGATTGACCAGCGCGCAGAACCCAAAGGCCACTCCGAGACCGATGCCTCCGCTCAGCAGCGCGATGATGAGCGCCTCGACGAAGAATTGCCGCAGAATCGTTCCGGCGGGCGCGCCAATCGCCTTGCGCACGCCGATTTCCCGCGTGCGCTCGCGCACCGCGACCAGCATTACGTTCATGACTCCGATTCCTCCCAGCAGCAGCGTGACGATTCCCACCGCTCCGAGGAAGAACTTCATGCCATCGGTCATGGTCTTGAACGCCTGTGCCTCCTGCACCGTATCCCAGATGGGGCACGCTTCTTTGTCGTTTGGGTCGTAGCGATGCATGCGGGCGAGGGCCACGCGCACTTCATGTTTGCAGGCCTCATGCTGGTCGACGGACCTCGGCGTGACCAGCAACTGATCGAAGGTCGTGGGTGTGCCGGGAGGCTTGTCTGGAAAGTCGCGGCGCATGGCGGCGAAGGGCACAAACACTTTGTTCACATCCCAGCCGTCATAGTTGGAATCCTGCTTCTTCTTTGCCATCACTCCAATCACGGTGTAGGGAAATTCGTTCAGATAAATGGTGTCCCCCACTGGATTGCGTCCCGGGAATAGCTGCTTGGCTGCCTCGGAACCGAGAAAAGCTACGCGGCGGGCCTCGCGCATGTCGTCCCAGTCGTAGTAGCGTCCTGCCCCCACGTCGAGGCTGCGGATGTAAGCGAACTGCGGGTACGAGCCGGTGACCGTGAATGCGGCGTTGTTGAAGTTAGAGTGCGCGCGGACAGTATCCTGCTCCAGTTCCGGGATAGTGGTTTCACAATCCGGCGATTCAGCCTGTACCGCCGGCACGTCCGCGTCCTCCCAATGCACGATGCGCCCTGCGCGAGTGCCACCCGCCTGCAGGCTGGTGCGGCCGTGGAAGACAATCATCACATCTTTGCCGAGGTTTCGTGCCTGTTCTTCCTGGCCTTTGCGCAATCCGTCGCCGGCCGCCACCATCAGCACGATCGAGACGATGCCCCAGGCAATCCCGAACATGGTGAGGAAGGCGCGCAACTTGTGCGCCCACAATGTTCGCAACACGTCGGAAATGAGGTCGCGCAAGGTCATGCAGTGGGTTGGACGCCGGGCCTGGGAGATCGTAAGTTCTGAGACCCGATGTTCGAGACCCAATGTCAGATACGTAAGGGAAAGGGATTTTGTTGCAAGAAGATCAGGGGACTTAAGTCGTGAACTGCCTGCAGGATGAAGGCTGCTGCGCCGGGTCGGCAAAGCGTAGAGAACTGAGCGCAGGCGTCGCACGCGCTGTCAAGGGCGACCAACAGGGGAAGTCGTGTATCCCGGGTCGCAATCGGCCTACTGCGGCTGCAGCACTTCGTCGACGACGACCTTGCCGCCTTTGTCCGCCGTGACGACCTTGTGCACGGGCGCGTATCCGGTCAGTGTTATGTCGATCACGTAGTTGCCGGGATCGACGGCAACCTCCACCGGCGAATTCTTGTCGAGTACGTGCTGGTTGACCGCGACTTGTGCGCCTTTGGGCTGAGTGTGAATGGAGACTGTAGCCTGTCCCGCCTGTGCGCCTTTGCCGCCGAACAGCCGTGACATTTTTCCGCCGACGGTCTTGATGTCGTCGACGTTGCCGAGTGCGCGCAGCGCGGGCGAGAAATTGAAAGTCTGTCCGAGCACGAACTGCTGGCTCATGGTCTCGTCGATGTATCCCATCTTGCGCACCAGCACCACGTGCTGGCCTTTGTCGACGCTGACCTGGGCCGGAGTTTTGGCGCCCATATCGCGGCCATCGACATAAATGTTGGCGCCCGGCGGGTCGCTCTTGACGACCAGCGTGGCCATCAGCTGCGCCAGGTGGACGACGACAGTGGCGCGGTTGCCGGAGGTCACATTGACGGTGCGCGAATCGCTGCTAAAGCCGGCTTTGCTGACCGTAATCGAGTGCGGGCCGGGCTGAAGGCTGGTGAGCGCAAGCGGCGTGACCCAGCTGGGATCGCTCTTGCCATCCAGTTGCAACTGTGCGCCCGTGGGCGTGGAATCAACCGCCAACTGGCCCGGAATGATGGCCGGAGCAGGCGGAGGCGTTGGTTTCCGGTGGGCGCTTCTGGCCTTTGGGGTGGCCGCCGGTCGAGTTTCCGTTGGCTCGGCTGCCGGCGTTGTGGCGGCAGGCGGTTCTGCTACCGGCGCGGGAGCGGGCGAGGACTGGGTGGCCTGAGGCTGCGCCGGCGCTTCGGTGGCGACGCGCCGTGGGGCGCCTGAATCGTCGTCGCTGTTCTGGCTATGGACATAAATCGTGATGCCGATGCCGATGGCGAGAATCAGCGCCAGCGCGCCGCCGATCGAATAGGCGAACAGACTCGGCGGAACGCTCTTGATTTCTTTGATCGCCTTCTCCGCCACTTCCTTGGGCTGGACTTTGGGCTTTTCGTCTCGCTTCAGCGTGCCCTGGAATGTGGTGGATGCTCGCTTGGGTGGAGGCGTCGGCTCAAAGATCGGCGGCGGAGGAGGCGGCTCGACATAGACCTCTTTCAGCGGAGGCAGCTCGGAGATGTCGGAGAAGCTGGTGCCCGTGCTCGCGCCTTCTTCGCCTCCGGCCATGACGGGATCGACCGCGATGTTCGGTGCGTTGGACGCTTCCGGCTCGAAGGTTTCCACTGCAGGTTCGTCGATAACCGCGGACGACATGGAAGCAGATGGCTGCTCGGCCGCCTCAATCGTTGCTTTCACACACGAGGTGATGAACTGATTGGAAAGATCGATTTCCGGGACGTCCGAAATCTCCGGGACTTCCGCAGAAGATGTTAGTGCCTCGCTGCCGATGCCCGCTCCAGCTGCGGCTGCAGCCGCTTTCGGAGCGGCAAGGCCGGATTTCGGCATGGCCAGCCCGGATCTCGGCGCGGCCAGCTTTGAGGCCTGGGCTTCCGGCTGGGCGGGAGGTTCAATGGATTTCTTTTCCGTGGGTTGACTCACGGGCCTGGCCAGCGAGGAATTCGCTTGCGTGCGTGCAGGCGCCGCGGGAGTCGAGGGACGTGCCAAGCCGGATGGCGCCTGCGACGCGGCTGGTTTCGCCGAAGCGGAGGGCGCGACAGGCGATGAGGCCGGCTTGACCGGGGCTGCGGGCCGGGTCGTAGTTTGTCCCACAAACTTCGCCTGCGCGGCGGCTTTGGCGGCACCGCCAATGGCCGCACCCTTGGGCGCCACAGCCGGTTTCTTGGCCGCGGCGGGCTTCGATTCCTTGCATTTCTCGAGATCGTCGAGCAGTTCCCGTCCACTCTGATAGCGCTGCCCCGGATCTTTCGCGAGCGCCTTCATGATCAGGTCGCTCAGAAGCGGATGCACCTTGGGGTTCACATGAATGGGCGCGACCGGCGTGAAGTCGACAATGCTCTGGCGCAGATTCTGGATGTCATCGCGGTCAAACGCCATGCGCTCGGTCACCATCTCGTAGAAAATGGCGCCCAGACTGAAAAGATTGGAGCGGCTGTCGGTGTCCTGGCCGAGCACTTGCTCGGGCGACAGGTAGTGCAGGATAGTCGGAATCCCCTCCTCGGCATAGTGCGCGAACTTGCCCACGCTGGAGACGCCGAAACTGAGAATCTTGACCGTGCCGTCCCACCCGCACATGATTTTGGCGGGCTCAAGGCTGTAGTGGACGACGCCCTTGGAGGCGGCAAGATCGAAGCCGGCCCCGAGCTGGCGGCCGATATCAAGCAGATCCCATATCGAGAAACCTTCTTTGCGGCTCAGCATGGTGGCGATGCTGTTGCCCTGCACGTATTCCATGGCAGCGCAGAACTGGCCTTCCATTTCGCCCGCGCCGAAGACCGGTGTGATGTTGGGACTGCTGAGAACCTTCGTGCTCTCGGCTTCCGCGAGCAGCGCCTGTTCCAGAGCCTTGGCGTGCTCCCCAAATGCGCTCAGCTGGATAGCCTTCAAGGCAACGGTCTGGCCGGATTCCGGATCGTTGGCTTTGTAGACGACGCCAGTCGGCGATTTCGCCAGCTCACTCAGGATTTCAAAGTGGCCGATTTTCGTGGGCATTTTCCGTTCCATCTCCCTTCCATCACGAACCTTCGCTTCGCCGCGGCGATACTCGCCGGCGGAGATTCGGTTGCAGGGTATGGGTAGAATATCGCTGCTCGTTTCCCGCTTCGAGTTACCAAGGTAAGCGGCAAAGGCCGAGGCAGAGAGCGGGGTTGCGGGCGGCGCCTGCAACTGGCGGCTCGCGATTGGGGCTTGGCTTCCGACCAAACCTAAGCTCACACGCCGTCCCGTAACCTTGTCGGGGCTGCCTGGTTATAGCTTGCGAGGAACAGGGGAATGACATTTGTCATTCGCACCGGATGACGATCTCCACTGGCGGGGAAGTTCCTCCTGCGAAAGTATAGAAACCGCAGCGATTACCGCGCGGTTCGGCGGCCTTGGCGCGGGGGTCCGAAGGAATGGCAGGAATCGAGAAGCAATCGGGTTGCGATTTGGCTAAGTCAGTTCCCGGCTGCTGGTTGTCCGGTGGAGGCGGGATCGTCTATTCTGATGTTATTGCGGTGTGAAAGCCTGCGCCGCCCGGCCCAACGTTTCCCAGGAGTTCACCCATGACCCTGACCCGGTTCGTGACCAAGAATGCCTTTCGCAACAAGCGGCGCAGCATCCTGACCGTATTGAGCATCGCTTTTTCTTTGCTCCTGCTGACGCTGATGATGGCGATCTGGCGGGGGTTCTATCTTGACAACGGGAGCGCCGAGTCGGCGGAACGGCTGGTGGTGCGGCACCGGGTCTCGCTGACGTTCTCCCTGCCCAGCTACTACCGGGAGAAGATTCGCGCGATTCCGGGCGTGGTGTCGGTGATCCCGGTTTCCTGGTTTGGCGGAATCTACAAGGACCAGAAACCGGAGAATTTCTTCGCGCAGTTCGGCACCGACCCGGATGAATTCTTCAAGACCTATCGCGACGTGAAGATGCCGGAAGATGAAATCACGGCGTGGCAACGCGACCGGCAGGGCGTCATCGTCAGCGACAGCCTGGCCAAGAAATATGGCTGGAAGCTGGGCGATCGCATCGTGCTGCAGGGGACGATCTATGACGTGAACCTCGAGCTGAACATTCGCGGAATTTTCCACATCGAACCGGACGACAAGTCGGTGTTCTTCAACACCAAGTACGTGGAGGAATCGGTTTCATGGTTCAAAGGGCAGACGGGCACATTCACCGTGCTGGCCGACGATCCCGGCGACGTGAGCAAGATCGCCAGCACCATCGACGATATGTTCCACAACTCGCCGCAGCCTACCAAGGCGGAGAGCGAAAAGGCGTTTGGGCTGGAGTTTGTGGCAATGCTGGGCAACGTCAAGGCATTCATCCTGAGCATTTGCGGTGCGGTGGTGTTCGCCACGCTGCTGGTGTCGGCCAACACGATGGCCATGTCGATCCGCGAGCGCACGCGGGAAGTAGCCGTGCTCAAGACGCTGGGCTTCACTCGCGGCGGCGTACTGGGGTTGTTCGTGAGCGAAGCGGTGGCGTTGTCGCTGGTGGGAGGGCTGATCGGGGCCGGCCTGGGCTGGCTGATGGTGTTTGGCTTGACGCATTCGCCGCAGTTCTTCAGTTTTTTCCCGCTGAAGGTGACGCCGGCCATCTGGATCGCGGCCATGTTTGTTTCCGGCGTAGTGGGGCTCATCAGCGCGGCGCTGCCTTCCTATCACGCTTCGCAGGTGAGCATTGTGGACGGCTTGCGCCACATCGGGTGAGTTTGTGGGGACAGCCGCCTCGGCTGTCCGGTCGAGCGCGGCGTGACCGGTTTTGGGAGGCGGGTTTCGCTAGTCAGGTTGAAGTTATGACGTTAGGCAGTTTCATCGTGCGCAATACTTTCCGCAACAAGCGGCGCAGCCTGCTGACCATGATCAGCATCAGCTTCTCGCTGCTCTTGCTGACGCTGATGATCTGTATCTGGCGGTCGTTTTATGTAGACCAGGTAGCGCCGGAGGCGGCCCGGCGCGTGATTACGCGCGACCGGATTTCGCTGGCCTTCTTTCTGCCCGCGTTTTATCGCGACAAGATTCGCAGCGTGCAGGGTGTGACGGCGGTCGCGCCTATGACTTGGTTCGGCGGACGATACATCGATGACCGGCCGGAACACTTTTTCGCCCAGCTTGCGACCGACCCGGATGAGTACCTGAAAGTGGCATCGGACAAGATCGTCCCGCCCGATCAACTCAAGGCCTGGCAGCAGGATCGGACCGGAGCTCTGGTGGATGTCACGCTGGCCAACAAATACGGATGGAAGATCGGCGACCGCATCACCTTGCAGGGTACGATTTTCGAGCTCAATCCGGAGTTGACGATTCGCGCCATCTATCACCGGGATCCGCCGCAGAATGCGCTGTATTTCAGCACCAAGTATCTGGAAGAAGCGGTGCCATGGTTCAAGGGGCAGGCGGGGTGGTACGCCGCGCAGGTCGACTCGGCAGAAGACGTGGCGCGAGTCTCCCATGAAATCGATGCTATGTTCCGCAACTCGCCGCGGCAGACCAAGACGGAGAGCGAGAAGGCGTTTCAACTGGGATTTGTTTCGGCGCTGGGAAATGTGAAGGCGTTCATTCTGGGCATCTGCGGGGCGGTGATGTTTGCCATCATGCTGGTGTCGGCCAACACCATGGCGATGTCGGTGCGCAGCCGGACGCGGGAAGTCGCAGTGCTGAAGACGCTCGGCTTTACCCGCCATCGCGTGCTGGGGATTTTCGTGAGCGAGGCCGTAGCCCTGGCTGTGGGAGGCGGAGTTCTGGGAGTTGCGGTGGCGGTTCCGCTGATTGCGGGCCTGACCCACCGGTTCATCGGGCTGGGGATTCCGTTCGACATGCGGGTCAATATGCCGACCGCGGGTTTGTCGTTGCTGATCGCAGTGGTCCTGGGAGTGGTGAGCGGCTATTTGCCCGCGTACCGGGCCTCGCGGGTGAATATTGTGGATGGACTGCGGCACATTGGATGAGGCGTAGCGCCGGCAGCCCCCCGGGACGGCGGCGCTACAGCGATAGAGACTAACTATGGCAATACCGATCAGCTACAACATTCGCAACCTGATTCTGCGCAAGGGCCTGACCATCATGACGGCGCTGGGCATTGCGCTGACGGTCACAACCGCGATTTTCCTGCTGGCGCTGGTCACGGGACTGGATCGCGCCTTCGTCAGCAGCGGCAATCCGCTGGACGTGCTGGTGCTGCGCAAGGGCTCGGAGTCGGAGTTAACCGGAGGATTCGACGCAACACTTTTTCCCATCCTCAAGACCCTGCCCGGCATCGCCAAAGACAGCCACGGCGAGCCCATGGCTTCGGGCGAGTGGAATGTGGTGATCGTGCTGCCGCGTAAGGACGGGACCGGCGAGGTGAACGTGACCGTGCGCGGCATGATGCCCGACGGACTGGAAATGCGCGAACTGCCCGGGGCCAATGGCAAGCCGGGTGTGAAACTCACCGCGGGACGCTGGTTTCAGCCCGGGCAGCGCGAGGTGGTGGTGAGCCAGTCGATTCGCGACCGCTTTTCGCATGCCAACATCGGCGACTCGCTGGCGTTTGGCAAAGGAGCCTGGCGGGTGGTGGGCGTGTTCGACGCGGGCGGGTCGGCCTACGAATCGGAGATTTGGGGCGACGTCAATCAGATGGCCTCGGACTTCGATCGCCAGGGGGGATTCTCGTCGGCCTATCTGCGGGCCACGGATCCGATCGCGGCCGAAGCTCTGAAGAACCGCGTGGCCGACGACCAGCGGCTCAAGCTGGACGGGGTGCTGGAGACGGACTACTACTCCAAGCAGACGAGTTCAGGTGCGCCGATCCGGATTATCGGAACGGTCGTGGCCTTCATCATGGCGATCGGGTCGATTTTTGCCGCCATGAACACGATGTATGCCGCGGTGGCCTATCGCGGGCGCGAGATCGCGACGCTGCGGGTGATCGGATTCTCGCGGCCGGCGATTCTGACTTCGTTTGTGCTGGAATCGTTGCTGCTGGCGCTGTTGGGAGCGGTAGCCGGGATCCTGCTGATGCTGCCGTTCAACGGGATGGAAACCGGCACGAACAATCCGGTGACGTTTGCCGAGGTCGTGTTCGCGTTGCGGATAACCTGGACGGTGGCCGGCTACGCCCTGTTGTTTGCGCTGGTGATGGGATTCGTGGGCGGGCTGGCCCCGGCCTGGCATGCGGCGCGGCAGAACATTCTGAACGCATTGCGGGGATAAAAGACAGAAGCCGGAAAGATTCTTATGTCGATTGACACCAAGCACGACGATCTGCAGAGCCTGCGCATCGACCGCACGCAGCGCGGCGACAACGGCGGAGACCCGCCGGCGTGGGCGCGCCGCTACATCTTCGGCGGGGTTGCGCTGGTGATTTTGCTCGGTCTTGTAACCGTGGCCTATCGGGCATTTTCCTCGAGTGCGCCGGAAGTCGAAGTGGTTCGCGCCGCACCGGAAAACAGCGCCGGGGGGGAAACGGTGTTGTCGGCGACGGGTTACGTCGTGGCCCATCACACTATCAACGTAAACTCGAAAGTTACGGGGCGCGTGGCGTGGATCGGGGTGGAGAAAGGCGACAAAGTCAAGGAAGGGCAGGTGCTGGTGCGCCTCGAGGATGAGGAATTTCGCGCGGCCGATGAGCAAGCCAAAGGTGGAGTCGAGAACGCGCGCGCATATCTCGAGGAGCTGCAGCACGGCTCGCGGCCGGAGGAGATTCAAGAGGCGCAACACAATCTCGACGAGGCCCGCGCCACGCTCGCCAACGACAAGCTGACGCTCGATCGCACCAAAGAGCTGGCGGGCGGTGGGGTGGTTTCGCGGCAGCAGCTCGACGACACGACAGCGAAATTCGAGGCCGATCAGCAGAGAGTCAATTCGCTGCAGAAG
Source organism: Candidatus Sulfotelmatobacter sp. (assembly GCA_035266285.1). Classification (GTDB taxonomy): domain Bacteria; phylum Acidobacteriota; class Terriglobia; order Terriglobales; family Acidobacteriaceae; genus Sulfotelmatobacter. The sequence continues at coordinate 15,399 of DATFNR010000032.1, read as the reverse complement.
GTACTGGAGCTTTCGAAAATCGGTCCGCGCCCGGAAGAGATTCAGCGGGCGCAGGGCGCGCTGCTGCAGGCGCAGGGCCAGTTGGACTATGCCAAGTCGCAGCTGGAAGCGACGATGATCCGGGCGCCGGTAGCAGGCACGATTCTTGACCGCACCGCGGAAAAAGGAGAGCTGATTACCGCGCAGTTTGCCAGCGCGGCCGCGGGCGGGCCGCAGGGATCGGTGGTCTCGCTGGCCGATCTGAACGATCTGCAGGTCGAACTCGACATCGCGCAGGCGGATTTCGCCCGGCTCAGCCCGACGCAGAAGGCGCTCGTCACCACCGACGCGTATCCGGACAAGGAGTACGACGGTGTGATCGAGCAGATTTCACCGGAGGCGAACCGGCAGAAGGCGACGGTGCAGGTCAAGGTGCACGTGATCAATCCGGGGAAGTATCCTGACGTACAGCTGAGGCCGGAAATGAACGCGACCGTGAAGTTCCTGGCCAATGAGCCTCAAAAGGCGGCGAAGCAGCCTGCGGGAGTTTTTGTGCCGTCGGCGGCGATCCGCGACCGTGACGGCAAGAAGATCGTGTTCATTGCCTTCAACGGGCGCGCGGTGGCGCGCGAGGTTCATCGGTTGAGCCAGCGCGCCGATGGAGCGCTGGTCGATGGGTTGATCGGCGGAGAAGACGTGATCACCACCGCTCCGGCGACATTGAAGGACGGGGATCGAATCAAAATCAAGGGACAGGCATAAGAGGAAATCATGAGCCCAGTTGCGCAAACCAACGTTGCCACTCTTACCCAGGTCGTGCAGGCGCGCGGGGTGAGCAAGATCTTCAAACGCGATGCCTTTGAAGTGACGGCGCTCGACGACGTCTCTATCGACATTGCCAAAGGCGAATTTCTGGCGCTGATGGGGCCGTCAGGGTCGGGCAAGACGACGCTGCTGAACATGATCGCGGCTATCGACCGGCCGACCAAGGGCGAACTGCTGGTGCAGGGGCAGGATATCTTCCGCTTCGGCGACGGGCAGATCGCGCACTGGCGCAACGAGCACATTGGCTACGTGTTTCAGACGTTCAACCTGATTCCCGTGCTGACCGCGTTCGAGAATGTCGAATTGCCGCTGCTCCTGACCAAGCTGACGGCGCAGCAGCGCCGCGATCACGTGATGACCGCGCTCAAGCTGGTGGGGTTGGAGGATCGCGTCAGTCACCTGCCCAAGCAGCTTTCGGGCGGGCAGGAGCAGCGCGTGGCCATCGCGCGGGCCATCGTCAGCGATCCGACGCTGTTACTGGCGGACGAGCCGACCGGCGATCTCGACAGCCACTCGGCCACGGAAGTGCTGGAAATTCTCAAGCGCTTGAATCAGGATTTTCAGAAGACGATCGTGATGGTCACGCATGACCCGCATGCCGCGTCCTACGCGCACGTGACCCGCCACTTGGAAAAGGGAATGTTGCTTCCCCCGGGATAGGGGCAAGAGTCCTCTCGATTTCGAGGTATAGAGCAGCGAGGTGTGAAGCAGCGCGGCAAGGCGCGCCGCCGGCTCCCGGGATTCGGCTCACATCCCGCCGTCAGATCCGGGCTTCAGCTCAGCTCGGCTGCGAAGTCAGCGCGGATGGTATCGCGATCCGAACCTGGCTCGGCCACCCAACGCCAGGCCCGCCGCCCGCTGCTCGAGAGCACGGCTTGTGCTTCGCCATATTCCACCAGCCGGTTAAGGACGGTGGTGACGGAGGCCATGGGATCCTTGTGCCGGGCCAGCATAGCCGGCATCTTCTGCTGGAAGTATTCGCAGATATCGCGGGCGCTCAGGGGACGGTTGGCCTCCATGAGGATCATGCGACAGGCCTTGGTGAACCCGGGCTGGCGGCCGTTGCTTTTGCGATCCACCAGTTCCAGAAGTTCTTCGTTGAGAACTCCGTCGCCGAACAGATTGGCCAGGCCGGAGATGGTCTGCTTGACCGTTCCAATGCGCTTCATGATGTCGGAGCGCTGTTGCAGCAGTTGGCGCAGTTCATCGTGCGCCTGCCGTATCACTTCCTGCACGTGGCCGACGTCATAGCGATCGCTGGCCCTGGACCCATGCCCCTTATGCCCACTTTCCATACAGACTCCCCCAGTGTTTAACGTAAGTTGATGAAAACAACTCCGGTCCGCGTCGGCGATAGACCGGCGCGTTTCGATAACCGCTGGCACGCAGGGGTGCGGCACTTCCAACCCACAGAATTCGTATAGAACCTTGCGGCGAGGGCAAGGGACCCCACCTTCGGACCTATACGACGAACAGCCCTGCCCGGTTCCCCCAGACTCTTCTCGACAGAAGGTTGTCTGGTCGAATTCCCAAGCCTTTAGCTCCTTAGACGCAGGAAAGACAGATTTGGTTAACAGATCAGGGACCAACACCGTCAATTGGGTGACAAGGGCACGCTTCCCGAGGCAACTCTGTAGTCGGCCGCGTTTGTAAAGAATTCGTTGTAGAGAACCCGCCGTGGGGAAAGTGTCCATTTCCAGCGTTATGCGGACTTCGGTCGAGCCCACCGGACGCCTTCGGAGCGTTGACCGAGGGCTCAAAGTATTTGTTTTGTTGCTCTTGTACGAGCCTCAGTGAGTGTAGTCCGGCGTGCGGCGCAAGCGCTGGCGGAAAGTACTCAAGGTACATCCGGAATTGACACTCTCCCGATCTGGCACCTCATCAGCCACATGCACAAAGAACTGCTGTGGGCTGGGCGACGGCTGCCGCGCAGGGTTCCGATGGTAATGATGCGTGATGGAACAGACACCATGACGACGGCAGCCCAAATTGCCTTGGTCGGAGCCCGTTTGCGCGTCCTGCTGGTCGGCAGCCAGGAGGAGGACTTCTTCCTGATTCGCGAGATCCTGCAGCGCGTCCGCAACCCGGTCAGCGCTGAATTGGATCATGCGCCATCGCTGCAGGAAGCCAAGGTGATGCTGCAGCGTGGGACCTACGACGTCGTCCTGTTTGAGCATGAAACTGGAGACGCGGATGCGGTGCGTCTCTTAGGTGAATTTCTCCATGCCGGCGTGTCCGTGCCCTTTGTTTTGCTCACAGAGGATGCGGACGAGCAGCGGGTTGCCGAAATCATCGGAGCGGGAGAATGGAACTGTCTGACCCGGTCGCAACTGGACGGCGCAACCCTGATCCGCACCATCCGAAGTACGCTGGCCTTGCACTCCATGCAGCATGGCCGTCAGGTGGCTGAGGAATCGTTGCGAAAACTGTCACGAGCGGTCGAGCAGTCGGCCGATACGGTGATGGTCACCGACCGCGAGGGAATCATCGAGTACGTGAACCCCGCCTTTGAGACGTTGACTGGCTACGCACGCGACGATGTGTGTGGCCAGACCCCCCGCATCCTGAAGTCAGGCGAGCAGGGGCCGGAGGTGTACCAGGAAGTGTGGAAGACGATCCTGGGTGGAAGTGCCTACCGGGGCATTTTCGTGAACCGCAAGAAGAATGGAGAACTGTACTACGTTGAAGAGAGCATCAGCCCGGTGCGGGATGCCGAAGGGCGGATCACGCACTTCATCTCCAACGGCCGCGATCTGACGGAACGGATGCGCTTGGAAGCGCAACTGCTGCAGGCCCAAAAGATGGACGCGATCGGACATCTGGCCGGCGGCGTGGCTCACGACTTTAACAATCTTCTGACCATCATTACCAGCTATTCAGAACTCGCCCTGGATGCTGCGGTTGCCGACAGCGGGCTGCAAGCCAAAATTCTGGAGATCCTGCGCGCGGCAAGGCGCGCTGCGGAATTGACCCGGCAATTGCTGGCCTTCAGCCGCAAACAGCCACAGGCCCTGCACGTCGTAGACCTTAACGACGTAATTTGCGGTATCGCCCGTACGCTCCACCGCCTGATCGGCGAGGACATTCAGTTCAGCTTCACTCCGGGCACCGGTTTGGGCAGGGTGCGAGTGGATCCCGTACAGATCGAACAAATCCTCATGAACCTGGCCGCCAATGCGCGCGATGCGCTCCCGGAGGGAGGGCACTTCCACATCGAGACCTCAGACGTGCTGCTCGACGAGGAATACGTCGATCGCAAGCAGGCCGTGATTCCCAGGGGGCGCTATGCGTTGATTACGGCGAGCGACGACGGTGCCGGCATTCCCCCCGAGCACCTGCCGCACATCTTCGAACCCTTCTACACGACGAAGCCCTTGGGACAGGGCACTGGACTGGGGCTGGCGACCGTTTACGGCATTGTGAAGCAGCACAAAGGGTTCGTGTGGGCCTACAGCGAGCCCCAGATGGGAACCGTGTTCAAGATTTACCTGCCTGGCTTAGCTGGGCCCACTCATCCGGACGAGGGCGAGACGGGCAAGACTGCCGAACCGGCCGCTCGTGGTTCGGAGACAATTCTGCTGGTGGAAGATGAATCCGCGGTCCGGCGCGCCACCGCGGAATTCCTCGGCCTCCAGGGCTACAGCGTGTTGCAAGCCCAAGACGGCCTCGATGCCCTTTCTCTCCTCCAGGACTACGGCTCGACTGTCCATCTATTGGTCACCGACGTCGTGATGCCCAACATGAGCGGCGGCCAGTTAGCGAAAGAGTTGAAGGCATTGCGCCCTGAGACGAAGATTCTGTTCGTCTCCGGATATGCCGGCAAGACCGTTCTCGATCACAAGGTTTACGACGCCGAAACCAGTTTTCTGCAGAAACCCTACACGCTGAAGCAGCTGTCCTCGAAGGTGCGAGACGCTCTGGACCATGACGTGAAGCAGGAGTCCAATACCGCTGCGCCCTGACCCGCGGGTTTGATCGCCCTTTTCCCAGGCCCTATAATCAGCCCGGACTCCGCATGAATTCTCCTGCACCCCGGGATGGGGAAGCCACATCTCCAGTGCCCTCCTTGAACCTGTTCGATCCCGCCCGGAAAGCGACGCGGTCTTCGCTTCTGATTCTGGTGGCACTGTGGCTTGCGATTTACGTGGCTGGAATGTTCACGCCGGCTTTGCTCGACGATGTGGACACCATCCATGCTGAAGCGGCGCGCGAGATGCTCCTGCGCCACGACTGGGTCACGCTCTACACCGACGGTGTGCGGTATCTCGAAAAGGCCCCGCTGATGTACTGGGGGCTGGCCGCGAGCTACAGGATTTTCGGCATCAGCGACTGGAGTACGCGGCTGCCTCTGATGCTGGGGGTTCTGGCGCTCGTTCTGGCGACTTATGGGCTGGGGAGTTATTCGTTTGGCGAGCGCGGCGGATTCTACGCGGGCGTGGCGCTGGTGACTTCTGTCGGTCCGTATATCTTCACGCGCTTTCTGATTCCGGATGTGCTGGTGGGCTTGTGGTTGGTGATTTCGTATTACTTTTTCCTGCGTTCGCTGGAGGAAACAACTCCGTCGCGGCTCACCTGCTGGGGATTCGGAGCGGCCTGCGCCCTGAATGTGCTGACCAAAGGGCTGATCGGGCTGGCTTTTCCCATCGGGACGATCGGGCTCTATCTGGTCATCACGCGAAACCTGCGGCATCTGGCGAAGCTGCGCGTAGTCTCAAGCACGGCGGTCTTTCTTGTGCTGGCCGCGCCGTGGCATATTCTGGCGGCGCTGCGCAATCCGCCGCAGGGACAAGCACGGGGATTTCTGTGGTTCTATTTCGTCAATGAACATATCAACCGCTTTCTGGGGACGCGCGTGCCTCCGGGCTACGAAACGGTGCCGCTCGTGCTGTTCTGGGCCTTCCTGGTGCTGTGGCTGGCGCCGTGGGCGGTATTCTTGCCTCAGGCCCTGAAGAGTGTCCCGGTGCGCTGGGCGAGGCTGACAGTGCTCGATCGCGCGGGAAGAGCGAATCTGCTTTTCTTATTGTGGGCGCTGGTGATCTTGTTGTTCTTCAGTTTTTCCACGCGGCAGGAGTACTACACCATTCCCGCGCTGCCGGGAGTCGCGCTGCTGGTCGGAGGGTGGCTGGCGCGCGAGTCAACTGCGGGCGCCAGCGCTGCCGACCGGCGTGCGGGGCAAATGTCGGCCCTGGTGTTCATGATTGTCGGCGTGGTTGCGGCCGCAGTAGGGCTGTTGCTGTTCGCGCGCGTGCACCAGCCGCCAGTGGGCGTGGACCTGGCGGACCTGCTGAAGAAGAATCCGCAGGACTATGATTTCTCGCTGGGCCACGTGCTCGACTTTACGCCGCAAGCACTGGGAGTGTTTCGCGGGCCGCTTCTGGGGGCTTCGCTGTCTCTTCTGTTCGGGACATTCCTGAATTGGTGGATGCGGCGGCGTGGGCGGCCGGCGTGGGGAAACGCCGCGCTGGCATTGATGATGGTCGGCTTGCTGAACTGCGTGCACGTTTCCTTTGCCCGCTTTTCGCCGATTCTCTCGTCGCATGATCTCGCGGTGGCGATTCAGAAGGAATATCGCCCCGGCGACCTCATCGTCGTGGATGGCGAGTATCACCAGGCCTCGACTCTGAATTTTTATACGCATGTTCCGGTGCGCGTATTGCATGCGCCCAGCGGAAATCTCTGGTATGGAGAAAAGTTTCCCGATGCGCCGCATGTGTTTGAGACGCGGCAATCGTTCGCCGCGCTGTGGGCCGATCCGGCACGCGTGTTTCTGTGGACTGATCAGGAGGATCCCAAGGAACTCATCGGCCTGCAACACTTCCTGCTGGCGCGCAGCGGAGGGAAGGCGATCTTCACGAACCACCCCCGGTGAAAAACGGTCTCATAACAGTGCGAGCCGAATTTTCTTTGCGCTCTTTGCGGTGAAAGCTTTTATCGCAAAGTTCGCCAAGGAAACCCCGCTAAGGTCGCAAAGGAAATCCTCGCCGACGGTAGCCTGGCTTTGGTCAGGTCGCACGCCTGCCTCCCCGCGTATAATCGTGCTTCCTCGACGGCTCTTTTCTGATGATCCTTGGCGTCCTCAACCCTCATGGAGTTGAACTGGTCTGGCGGGCGCTCCTGTTTCTGGCAATTGCCGGTTCCTTCACCTCCACCATCTACCTGGCGATGACCCTGGTTGCGGCGACGCGGCACTTGCGGCGGGCGCGAACGGCACAGGCTGCGGCAGACGCGGTGCCGAAGTCTTCTCTGCCGTCCGTTACCGTTTTCAAGCCCGTGCATGGCATGGAAGAGCAACTGGCCGCTAACCTGGAAAGCTTCTTTCGGCAAGACTATCCGGACTACGAAGTCGTCTTCGGCGTGCGCGACGCGGATAATGCAGCGGCGCGGATTGCGGAAGTTGTCCGCGCCCGCTATCCGCGGATTCCAAGCCGAATGATCGTCTCGGGACCGCCTGCCTGGCCCAATGCCAAAGTATTCTCGCTCGACAAAATGATCGCAGCCACGTCGCGCGCGTACTTCGTTATTAGTGACAGCGACGTGAAGGTCGCCCCCGATTTTCTGCGCAATGTAGTCCCGCCCCTGCTCGATCCCAAGGTGGGTTTGGTGACCTGCATGTATCGCGGCGTTCCGGCCTCAGATTTCTGGTCGCGCCTCGAAGCGCTCGGGCTGTCGATCGAAATGTCGTCAGGCGTAATGGTCGCCGACATGGTCGAAGGCATGCGCTTCGCGCTTGGACCGGCAATGGCAATGCGGCGCGATGCGATCGATGCCATCGGCGGCATCGCGGTAGTGGCCGACTACTATTCGGATGACTTCGAATTGGGCAATCGAATCTGGGAAAAGAAATACACGGTGGTTCTTTCGCACCACATCGTCGAAAACGTGCTGACGCCGCGGTCGCTGCTGCGCACGCTGGGCGATCAACTGCGCTGGATGAAGAGCACACGCTACTCCCGCCCCATAGGACATGCCGGGACGGGTCTCACCTACGCCATGCCGTTTGGGATTCTGGGATTGATTGCAGGCGGCGCGATGGGAAAGTGGACAATCGGAATCGGGCTGCTGGCGCTGGCGTGCGCGAACCGTTTGATTCAATCTGTCGCGGTGGGCTGGCGCGTGACGCGCGATCGCCGCGCAATTCGGTTTTGCTGGCTGTATCCTCTGCGGGATTTGTTTGGTTTTGCGGCTTGGGTTTTGAGTTACACCAATCGGAAATTCTACTGGCGCGGCGAAATGTACCGCTTTAGCAAGGGCGGCAGAATTGCCCCCCTGCAAAGGCCGGGGCCGGGGTAGCTACGCTACGATTTCATTCGAATCAGCTTGCCTTTTCGCAGCTTGAAACGATCACCTCGCCAGGTCACGGTGTGGCCGGCGAAACTGGCAATCCACACCGCGACTGCAATCGCGTCGCGCAAGGGAAGAAGCCAGAGGTACTTCAGCGTTTGCGCATCGCGCAGCACTGCTTTTCCCACGACTAAAGCTACCGCTGCGCGCAGGAGCGCGACGGCGCCGAGCACGGCCCACGACCAGGGTGCCGCATGGGCAGCCATCAGATTGAGCAATCCCCACATCAGCCCGAAGGTGAAAGCCAGGCCAATGTAGCCGCCAAGGCGGGCATCGCGCACGCCGCGAGCCCACCGCAGCTGGTGAGCCAGGAAGTCGCGCGAGTTGTAGGCGGGAAGATGCGTTTCGACGACGATGTCGGAAAGCACGACTGGCAAACCGAGAGCTGATATGCGTCGGCCGAGTTCGTAGTCATCGGCCAAACAGTCGACGATGGCGTTGAATCCCCCGGCACGCTCGAGATCGGCGCTGCGGAAAGCCAGAGTTGAGCCGAGCCCGAAGTGAAGCCCGCCTTCCAGTTGGCGCGCCACTAGTACGCCGGCGCAGAAGTCGGTACTGATGCCTAGCGATTCCAGGCGTGAACCCAGAGTCGGCGCGGCTATGCCGCGGTACAGACATGTAACCATGCCCGCGCGCTGACCTTCACTGGACTCGGACGTCAGCGGCGCAATCACGCGGCGAAGATAGTCGCTCTCTACCCGTATGTCGCTGTCATTGACGATCAGGTGCTCGAAGCGCGCCGTCGAGAGCATCTGCGCGAGATTGCTGACCTTCACGTTGGCGCCGAGAATGCTCGGCGAGACCACCAGTTTGATGGCGCGCTCGGGGAACTCTCGCTGCAACCGCTGGACGCTGGCGACGGCTGGATCGCCGGGATCGCTGACCCCGAAAATGATTTCATACTCCGGGTAGTCCTGCAGGCAGTGGCTGCGAAAGCTCTCGTAGATCTCAGGATCGATGCCCTTCAATGGCTTGAGAATGGAAACGGGAGGAAGATTTTCCCTGGCGCGGGCCATATTGTCCGCCTTTTTCCCGTGCAGAAATGAAGCGGCGGTCCACAGGCAGACCAGGTAGTAAATCGAACTGGAGGCGCAACCGAGGATCGTGACCAGCTGAAAGATTCTGGCGAGGGAATGAATCATGCGCGGGCGCGATCAGTGGACGGCTCCCATCATAGTTTCACAGGTGAGAGGAATCGTCACCTCGGAGGCTACGGTGTGTGCGTGAGGACCAGTGCCGTCCCTCCGGGACTCGCGCCAGCTGCCTACTTTACCCAGCGCTTACGCGCTGGGCTAATGAATACCGCCGCTCCGCGGCTTGAGTTTCGCCGGGTTACGGTGTACCGTCCTGGGGAAAATCGAGTTCTCACGCACACATTAAAGGCCCCAGTGCATTTCCCGGGAACGCTAGCACCATGGCTTACGCCATGCCCTTCCCCAATATCTTGCGACCCCAGGCTCTACTCGTACCGCAACGACTCAATGGGGTCGAGATTCGCCGCCTTCCACGCGGGATAGATGCCGAAGACAAGTCCGACGCCGGCGGCAGAGCTGAATCCGAATGAGACCCAGAACATGGACAGGTGTGCCGGCAGCGCAGGCCAGAGCATGGGAATTACCCAGACGAGAATCGCTCCCGTCAGGATGCCGATGATGCCTCCGACCGCAGTCAACATGATGGCCTCGAGCGTAAACTGCAGCAGAATATCCCGCTTGCGTGCGCCGATCGCCTTGCGCACGCCAATTTCGCGCGTCCGCTCGGTCACACTGACCAGCATGATGTTCATCACGCCCACGCCGCCCACGACCAGTCCGACGCTGGAAATCGCGAACATGCCGATGAACAGCGCGCCCGTAAGCTGGTTCCACACATCCGAGATCGAGTCGGAGGTGAAGACGGCAAAGTTGTCAGGTTTGTCGAAGGGGACCTTGCGCCGGCGCCGCAGCAGTTCGCGCATTTCGTCGACCGCCTTGGGAACGTCGTCGTGCGAGCTGGCCCGGGCCATGAGGTAGTACTGCTTGAGTTCCGGATGCAGCTTGTGCAGCGTGCTCAAAGGGAAAATGACTTTGTTGTCATCGGGATTATTGCCGCCCCCAAACACCGACTTTTCCTTCTCGGCGGTTCCTACTACGGTAAAAAGCTGGCCTTCGATGTTCACTTCCTTGCCGATGGGATCTTCGGTGCCGAACAGTTGCTCGCGGGTGTCGGCGCACAGAACGACCACCGGCGAGCGATGCTCCTCGTCGACTTCATCGATCCAGCGGCCGGAAGCGATGGGCAGATCGAAGATTCTGCTGGCCTCGGCCTGGTCGCCCTCGAGAATCACATTTTTTGCCTTCCGGTCCTTGTACTTCACCGCGAAAGTTCCGACGCCCAGTTCCGGGTGAACGTACTGCAGCAATGCGCTCACCGCTTTGATGTGAGGCAGGGAACGCATGGCGTCGGCATCATCGATGGTGAGTTCCCGCCGTTTGCGCATTTCCTCGGTGGGCCGGCCGAACGAGATCGGCTCCAGGTGGAAGGCAAAGACGGTGTCGGAGCCAACGCTGCTGACGATCTGGCGCACATTGTCGTCGAGTCCGCGGCCGATGGAAGACACGCCGATCACCACCGCGACGCCGATCACGATACCCAGCACGGTCAGCCCCGACCGCAGCTTATTGCTGCGGATGGTGTCGGTGGCCATCTGGACGATTTCACCGAATTCGCTTTTGCGCATCATGAACGATTGGGTAATTTTGAAATTTGGTAATTGAGTAATTGAAAATCAAACGCCCGACACCTGGTTTTCAATTACACAATTACCCGATTCCCAGATTACTCAATTCCCCTACATCTCGAACCTTAGCGCCACAATCGGGTCCAGGCGCGCGGCTTTGCGCGCGGGGTAGACTCCGAAGAATACGCCAACGCCCGCCGCGACCGTCAGTCCTGCCGCTACGGCCCAGAGCTTGATCGACGAAGGCATGCCGATCAACGCCGTCACGGTTTCGGCCACGCCCACTCCGGAAAGAACTCCCAGGATGCCCCCAACCAGAGCCAGGACGACCGCCTCTATCAGAAACTGAAGCAGCACATCTTCGCGCCGGGCGCCCAAGGCTTTGCGAATACCGATCTCGCGGGTTCGTTCGGTTACCGCGACCAGCATGATATTCATGATCACGATACCGCCCACCACCAGAGAAACCGCAGCGATACCGATTGTTGCCATAAAGAATGTGTTGCTCAGGCCGGACCAGATGCTGAGCAGGCTGGCGTTGGTCTCGATATCAAAGCTGTCGTCGCCGCCGAGGGGATCGTGGCGCTTGGCGCGCAGGGCAACGCGGGCTTCGTCCACAGCTTCATTGAGCGGGACGCCGGCGCTCAGCGCCTTGCCGGCAATCCGCAGGCTGGTGTCGTGCGAACCATATTGCTTCAAGCACGAGGTGATGGGCATCATCACAAAGTTGTCGGCGCTCTGACCGAGCGTCTTGCCTTTTTTCTTGGCCACGCCGATCACCTGATAAGACCAGCCGTCCACCTGGACTTCTTTGCCCAGCGGGTCCATGCCCGGCATCAGATGTTCGACAATGTCGTTACCGATGACGACTACCGGCGAACGGTTGTTCAGGTCCGTATCGTTCAGCATGCGACCGGCGCTTAGATCGGTGTCCAGGATGGTGGCCATGCCGGGAGTGATGCCGCGAATCAGCGTGTCGCTGATGGACTGGCCGCCGTACTTGACGTGTCCGCTCTCATTGCGCGTGGAGGCACCGACCAGTTCGCAATGCCGGCAGGCTTCGGCCACAGCGCGATAATCGTCGATTGTAAGATCCTTGCGCTTCTCGCCTTCCAGATAGTGGTCGACGTCGATGGCTATGGGAGAAACCTTGAAGATGAGGAAAACGTCGGCGCCGAGGTTGAAGACTTTCTTGGCCACGTAGTCGTTAATGCCGGATACGAAGGTCACCACGGCGATCACCGCGGCAACGCCGATCACTACGCCGAGCAGCGTCAGCACCGAGCGCAGTTTGTTCGCCCACAGCGATTGCAATGCGATGCGGATGGATTCAATGAGGTGCATGGCGCAGACTCTGGTTCGAGTTGTCAGGAGACCCAGGCCGACGTGGTGTGGAGCCCCATTTCCTCTGGATTCTTCCGGGCAACGCCTAAGTCTAACAGGCTGGGCGCCCTGAGGGGCGAATGCTGATCAGGAAGAGGAAGCCCTTGTCACAGTGCTCCCAAACTGACGGCTGCTGGAACCTGGCGCGGCGACAAGCCGTATTCTCACCCTAGATGACGATGCCACTAGCCCGCGCAACGCGCCGCCTGCTCCTTGCTCTTTGCCTTTACCTGGCCTTCTGCACAATTGGGGGCGTCTATCTCGCGGATGGAACGCTGCACCCCGCACGGCGTCCGCTTACCGAGGAGGAAATTGGTGCGATGCGCCAGTCGGCCCAGGCACTTGGCGCGAGCCTGGAGGATGCCGCCATCTCTGCCCCGGACGGTGCCGTTCTCCGAGGCTGGATGGTTCATCCTCACCAGGCTAACGGCGACGATGTACTGCTGCTTCACGGGCTCGGCGACAATCGCGTGGGCATGACCGGATATGCACAGCTACTCGTGGCTCGCGGCTACACCGTCCTGCTCCCGGATGCGCGGGCACACGGCATAAGCGGCGGAGCAGTCGCTACCTATGGCCTGCTCGAGCGCAACGACATTCACCAGTGGATCGATTTTCTGCAGGCGCAGGATCGGCCGCGCTGTATTTTCGGTTTTGGAGAGTCGATGGGGGCCGCGCAGCTGCTGCAGTCGCTCGATACTCATCCACGGTTCTGTGCGGTCGCCGCCGAGTCGGCCTTCGCTACTTTTCGCGAGATCGCCTATGACCGCATGGGGCAGCCCTTTCATCTCGGGCCGTGGTTGGGTCGCACGTTGCTCCGTCCGGTGGTGGAATTCGCTTTCCTGCGAGCGCGCTGGAAGTACAGCCTCAGCATGCAGCAGATATCGCCCGAAGATTCCGTTGGCGCTTCCTCTATTCCGATTCTCCTGATCCATGGCCAGATTGACAGCAACATTCCGGTGCGGCATTCCCGGCTTATCCACGCGCGGAACCCGGCAGCACAGCTATGGGAGGTGCCGGGAGCGGACCATTGCGGCGCAATCAGCACAGCCCCGCAGGAATTTGAGGGAAGGCTGCTCAGTTGGTTTCGGAATAAGGTCGTAAGCGCGAGACACTGATCATCGACCACTGACCACTGTCTTTTTGCATTTCCTGCGCACGCTTTGTGGAGATTTGGCCGGGGTGATCCGCGCCGACCCTCTTCTACGTCGCTGTCTGGGCCAAATCGGGCAATGGCACACACATTCGCAAAGGAACGTGGCCCTCTTCGCGACCGGTGACAATCGGGGAGAATTTGCGCTGGGATTTTTCCTCAACTGCACCAAAAATATTGAATTGACCGCCTCGCGTTTCATTCGTAGAGTCTGATTCGCCTCACACGAAAAACCAGCCGTGGAATCGTCTCGGCGGCGTGCACCCGACGGCGATTGGGTCTGGACCATGCACGCAAACTTGCTCTCGGGTCAGCGCGCCATGAAAAACGGAGATTGGCAGACATACCGCACACGCTTCCTGGTCAAAGCCAAGCGTCTGAGTTCAAATCTGAGTTTCGTCGACCACCTGGGGCGGCAGCACTCCGGGCGAAAAGGCGACTACCTGGTGGAATCGTCGGACGGTATGATCAGCATCACGCCACGCCAGATATTCGAGGATATCTACGTGCCTATCGCTCTTGCGGAAAACGCCCTGGACCATGACAAGTCCGTACGGTTAGGCACTGCTATTGGCGATGGCCGGAAGTTGCCGCAACCTTACTGCGTCCGGCCTGGCTCGACCCCTCGCATGGGCGTGATTTGACACCAGAATTCGTGGGCGGGGCAAGGCTTGGATGACTTGCCCGTCCGTAGTACTCCGTGGACCCGGTAGTATCCTAACGTGCGGAAATCCTGGTCGTTCTGGGGACTAGGCAGTAGAGGCGGGATGGGGTAGACTGTCCGTTCATCATACGAGGACGCTCCCCTATGACGAATCGTGTGACGTACGGCCCGCAGGACTTCCAGAAAATGTGCCGGCAAGCCGAGAGAGATCATGAGTCGAGAAAACTGGTAGTTCTGCTGGAACGAGTGAAGAAGCAGATCGCCAGACTCGAAGACCCGCAAGTAGACTTGCCCAAACCCCCGCTCACAACCGCCAACGGCGAGCCCTGCCTCTCGCGCCTTCCCATTCGAAGTGTTCCTTTGGAGAGATAGCAGAGCCGAATTGACGTCTTAAAAAAGGCACGAGGAAAACTTTTCCCTCTTCCACAAGTCATTTTGCGCTAGAATGAGCCGGTTTCTTTTCCGGCTCACCGTTCCAGCTGGCACGAGGGCGGGCCCGGAAGCCTTCCCCCAGGAGGTAGTGGATGTACCGGCCTTATTCGGGTCCGTCGGCGGACTCTCGTCCGTTCCGGGACGTGGAATCGCAGCTTCGCAATCTCACACAGGATTTTGCAACCTCTTTCAATACAGGAAATTACGATCAAGCCGCATCCATGTTCGCAGGCGACTGTGTGTTTATGGCGCCGGGCCGCGAGGCCGCCTACGGGCAGAAACCCGTGGAGCGTCTATTGCGCCAACTGGGGGAAGCAGGATACAGCGATCTACGCATGGAGACCACCCGGGTGGAGCATTCCGGCGACCTGGCCATGGAACTGGGGCGGTTCACGGTGTCGGTGAGCCAGCCCGATGGTGCGCAGGCGCCGGAGCGGGGAAAGTATATGAGAGTCTGGCGCCGGCTGGGCGCATGGCTGCTGGTTGCCGAATCCTGGAATCGCATTGCAGAAGTCGTGAGCGATCGCGCCGCGTGAGGCGTTCGCACCGACTCACTTTCTCAGGTTGCATCTTCTCAGGTTGCATCGAAATCTCGCTAAGCAGGTGCCGACAGCGGGCGTGAGTGAACCACAGTCCAAGGAAGCCACGCGTGAGGGCCGATACGATCGCGGTGCAAACGCAGCCCAGTCAACTCAGTCTGATCCAGGCCAATACTGTCCGAACTGCTCGGCTAAATTGCGGGAGAGCCGGTGCAAGTTGAAGTGTCCGCAGTGCGGATTTTATTTGAGCTGCTCGGACTTTTACTGAAATTTTTGAATTTTTGATTCTTGATTGTTGAATAAGAACCTGCCTTGCTCTTTCCTGTTCGTAGGATTTTCCTACGCGCCGCCTTTGCTTCAACAT
>DATFNR010000031.1:0-20585 GCA_035266285.1 Candidatus Sulfotelmatobacter sp. | reverse complement strand
GACTCGGCCACATATTCCCTGGGAACAACATCCACTTTGACGCCGCGTTGTTCGATGGCTTTTTTCGTGGCCGGCCCGATGGCGGCAATGCGCAGGCGGCCCTCAGCGGCTAAAGCCGCAACGAGATTTGACGGCTTTGCGGCACGAGTAAACTCGTGCCCTTCCCGGTTGTGGCGCTTTTCGCCGGTTTGTGCGCCGTACAGTTTTGGCGAGAGACGCAGGTTCTCGATTCGCTGCCACATTGCTTCGACGCCGTTGACGCTGGTCAGGATGAGCCAGTCGTAGGTGTCGAGATTCCCTAACGCCGAGTCCAAGGGTGTGAACGAGCGTGGCTTGCGTATCTCAATAAATGGAATCTGTATCACGGTCGCTCCCAGCTTGCGCAACTCCACAGACAATGCGCCCGCCTGATGA
This sequence comes from Candidatus Sulfotelmatobacter sp., assembly GCA_035266285.1. GTDB lineage: Bacteria > Acidobacteriota > Terriglobia > Terriglobales > Acidobacteriaceae > Sulfotelmatobacter. The sequence goes on along the minus strand of DATFNR010000031.1, from coordinate 20,171 downwards.
CGGGCGCGGCCCACTAGCACGCGGATTCCACGCAATTGCTGGTTGGTCGCCGATTTGGGCGTCTTGCTCATGGTTAGAGTTGGCGGGCAGGAGTGCCCGCGCCACAAAAAATCACTTGCGCTCCTTCTTCAGGCCGAGGCCTTGTTCGCGCATCAGGCGGGCTGTGCCGGAGATGGCGGTGTCAGAGGTGGCCTCCAGAGAGGCGATGACGTTCTCCTGCTCATCTCTGCTGCGGTTCTGGCTGAGCTTGAACTTGGCTTCGAGCTTTGTGACTCCGATTTCGAACCCGACAATGTGGCTGAGCATGCGCTCGCGATACGACTCGCCCAGGCTGGCCCACTGCTCGGCATAGGACGGGTCGAACATGGGTATGAGCTCGCGCAGCACTCCTAACAGTTCATCCGGCTCCGTAAGTATCCGCGCCTTGCCGTAGGCATGCACCGCGCCGTAGTTCCAGGTGGGAACGACTTCGCGGGAGCTGTAGTTCTTTGGCGATATGTAGGCGTGCGGCCCGTGGAAAATGACCAGGCATTGCGGTTGCTGCTCGAGGTAGCGCCAGTGCGGGTTGGCCTTGGCGACGTGGCCGCGAAGGATGATCTGCTCTCCGCTCTCGCGGATGACGAGCGGCAGGTGCGTGGCGAACGGGCCGTCGTCGGCGTTGGAGACGAGGATGGCGAACGGATTCGCGCGCAGGAACGCCAAAGCGGCAGCGTGGTCGCGAACGCGGAAATGTTCAGGGATGTACACGCGCTTCTTTCGCCCCTTCCGGGGCCGAGTTTCGGGTTGTGCTCCAGCCCACCGCTTACGCGGTGGGCTGCATTCTTGCGCCGCCTCGCGGCTCTTCGCCCGCCGGCTGGGCTGAGTCTTTCCGGCGCACGTGGATGACTTTTTCGACTTCGGCGATCACAGTCCCCTGCTCGTCTTTGACTTCGACCGTGAACACAGGTTCATACTTCGGCAGCGTCTTCAGCTTCTCACGAATGTCGTCGAGTTGGGCGTCGGTCAGGCGAAACTCGGCGCGGACGGTGCCGCGGCCCGGCTTGCGGTAACGGATGTTGGACGCTTTGTCCCAGACAATGTATTCGCGGCCGAGGTTCGCCATCAGCATGAGCATATAGAAAGGGTCAGTCATGGCAAAGAGCGATCCGCCAAAGTGCGTGCCCACGTAGTTGGCGTTCCAGAAACGCAGCTTCATTTCGACATCGATAGCCTTCATGTCGGCTGCGATGTGCTTGACGCGAATGCCCGCGCCCAGAAAGGGCGGCCACAGATTCACCGCGCGGCGAAGGGCGTGGGATCGGTCGTAGCCCCCAAGAAGCTGGAGAAGGACGTTGCGGCTCATGCGCTCTTCACGGTTGCGGCGGGACGGCCAGGCCGCGGCCATAGACGGCTTCGAGGATTGCATCTCCGCCGCGGGCCAAGAGTGCTGCCCCCGCTGCGTTCCCGAGTTCTTCGGGATCATCTCCGTCGCGCGAGTCGCGCAGAACTTTCGAACCGTCGGGGTCGGCGACGATGGAGTCCAGGTGAATCCGGTCCCCAGCGGCTGAAGCCGCGTTCTCACCTGACGTCTTATCGGCACGAGTAAACTCGTGCCCTTCCCGGTCGTGCAAGGATCCAGCGTTTCCCTTGCCGTCCGTCCTTGAGGGCCGCACCTCGGCGAAGGCGCCGATGGGGACCTGGCAGCCTCCGCCGAGACTGTTGAGCAGAGCGCGTTCGCAGGTAGTCGCGGCGCGGGCAGCGGCGTCGTTCAGAAAGGCGAGCAGTTCGCGCGTGACGGCGTCGCCTTCGCGGATTTCGATGCCCAGAGCGCCCTGGCCGGCGGCAGGACACATGATTTCGGCTGGGATGACCTGCTTGATCAGTTCCGTCTTGCCCAGGCGCTTCAGTCCGGCCGAAGCGAGGATGATCGCGTCGTATTCTCCCTGTTCGAGCTTGCGCAGACGCGTGTCGACGTTGCCGCGCAGGGGATGAATATCGAGGTCGGGGCGGATGGCCTTAAGCTGCGCCTGGCGGCGCAGGCTGGACGTGCCGATGCGCGCTTTCTTAGGCAGGTCATCGATCTTTGCGTAGTGGCGCGAGCAGAAGGCGTCGCGCGGGTCTTCCCTTTTTGTGATGGCGGCGATTTCGAATCCCTTGGGGAGTTCGGTCGGGAGATCTTTCAGAGAATGCACCGCGAGATCGACGCGTCCCGCAGCAAGGGCCTCTTCGATTTCTTTTGTGAACATGCCCTTTGTGCCGACCATGGCGAGGGCGACGTCGGTGATTTTGTCGCCGGTGGTGTGGATGATCTCGATTTCTATCTCGTGACCGCGAGCGCGCAGAAGCGCAGAGATGTGGTTCGCCTGCCAGAGGGCGAGCTGGGAGCCGCGGGAGCCGATGCGGAGTTTTGCGGGCTTATTCGACAAGTTCAAATTCCTTCTTGTATGACTCGTTCTTACATCCTGATGAATGAAAACACCGCGTTCGCGACCGCGAGGATTCCTCCAAAGATCATCAACATGATCCCGATGACCTTGTTAGTCCGCATCTGCCATTGCTCGTTTCGAACATTCTTGAAGAGGAGCGGATGCCGGTACAGGTACCATCCTGCAAGCACAAAGAGGCAATCCCAGAGGATGAAAAGGACTCTGATCATTCGATCAGGCGGCGGTCACTGCCGCGTCCCCACTTCGTCTTTCTTCGCGGGCGCCGGCGCCGCTTCTTTTTCTTTGATCTGGAGATTAAACAGTCGCCGCACCACGTCGACGACCGTCGTCGCTTCGGAGTCTTTAGCGGCGCTTTTCAGCGTCGTGATCGGCGTGTGCATAACCTTGTTGATGATGCCGCGGGTCAGCGCTTCCACCGCGATTTCCTGCTCGGGGGTCAACTGGCCCATGCGGGCGCGCACGCGGTCGATTTCGGCCTGGCGAATGGTCTCCAGGTGATCCTGCAGGCTGACGATCGTCGGCACTACGTCGAGCGTATGGGCGCGGGCTTCAAACTTTTCCACTTCACTCGCAATGATCGCTTCGGCGCGCTCCGCTTCCTTGCTGCGGTCGGCGACGTGGCTCGTGACCGCCTGCTGCAGGTCGTCGATGTCGTAGGCGAAGATGCCGTCGAGCTTGGCCATGTCCTGCGATACGTCGCGGGGGACGGCGATGTCGATGAAGAACATCGGACGGTTCTTGCGGCGGGCCAGGAATTGCTCGCCGTGCTCGCGCCGGAAGATGGCGTGGGGCGCGCCGGTCGAGGTGATGACGATATCGGCGCGATCGCAGGTGGAGTAGAGATCTTCGAACTTGATGGCCTGCCCGTTGAACTTTTGCGCCAGGCCGATGGCGCGCTCGTAGGTGCGGTTGGCGACGAAAATGGAGGCGCAGCCGTGGGCCATCAGGTGGCGGGCGGCGAGTTCGCTCATTTTGCCGGCGCCGACGATGAATACGTTCTTGCCGTGCAGGCTGCCAAAGATCTTTTTGGCCAGTTCGACGGCCACCGAAGCGATCGAGACCGAGGATGAGCCAACTGCGGTTTCGGTGCGCACGCGCTTGGCCACGGCGAAGGCGCGGCTGAAGAGCTGGTCGAGCTGTCCGCGAACAGCGCCGACGGCGCGGGCGGTGGCATAGGCTTCTTTCACCTGGCCGAGAATCTGCGCCTCGCCGACGACCATGGAATCCAAGCTTGATGCCACGCGGAAGACGTGCCGCACAGCGTCTTTCTCGCGAAATTCGTAGAGGTGAGCGTCGAGCTCTTCCGGCTTCAAATGGAAGTGATCGTGCAGAAATCCACGCAGGTCCGCGGAGCCGTTGGTCGTATGGGTCACAACCTCCACGCGGTTGCAGGTGGAGATGACCATGCCTTCTTCGATTCCAGGATAGGCCGTAAGCTCGCGGCAGGTGTCGGGCAGGCGCTTCTCAGGGATCGCCAGCCGCTCGCGCACTTCGAGCGGAGCGCTCTTGTGATTCACGCCGATGAGCTGGTATCTCATGAGGCGAACCTGTGAATCGCGGAGAAGTAGTTGGCCGCCCAGGCGGCCAGTGCTGCCACAAAGGCGAAGCTGGCCAGGATGGCGGCGCGGCGGCCGCGCCATCCTGAATTCCAGCGAGTGAAGACCATGATCATGTAGACCACCCACATCAGCAGCGACAGCAGGATCTTGGGATCGAGAAAATCCATATGGCCGTAAGTGGTGATGGCCACGATCGATCCGGTCAGCAGACCCAGCGTCATGAAGGGAAAGCCCAGCAGCAGCGAGCGGTAGCCGATCTGGTCGATCACTTCGAGCGCAGGCAGGAACGAGATCAGGCTGGTCGGTTTCTTGGCCTTGAGGCGGCGTTCCTGCAAGAGATAGAGCAGGCTGGCGCCGAAGCTGAGCACCAGTGCCGCATATCCCGTAAAGATCAGGATAATGTGAGCGACCAGCCATCCCTTGTGCGAGACGAACGAGGTCAGCAGGACAGGCTGCTGGTCGACAGCTGCGATAAACGTCAGGAAGAAGACGATGGGAAAGACTACGACCCCAGGAGATGTCGTCTGATAGATCGCATAGATGACCATGAAGAAGGTCATCGACAGGAAGGCAAGAAGGGACTCGCTGTTGTGCACCGACGCCCAAACCACCTGGCCCGACAGGAACAATTCCACGAGAGATACGAAGTGGAAGACCATCCCCAGGCTGGCCGCGTGCAGGGCGATGCGGGCGAACAGATCGCTGGTTCGGCTGAGCGCCACGAAGGCGTAGACCAAGCCAATGAAATAGCATGCCAGCGCAAAACGGAGCCACAGCAGCGACATAGGCCTTCTATAAGTACCGCAATCCCACGAGTTTACCCCAACTCGCGGAGGCGGTTGCTGAACCCTAGTGCATATCGTGCCTATTGTCCACAGGGACATGGGGTAAGACAAACAAACGCGGTCACTTAAGGGTGTGATTAGAATCACAACTCATTGGACGCGATTCCCCGACTGACACCCGGGTCACATTCCGGCCTGTGTTTCTTACTTCGGCGTAGAGGCTTCGGCATGGGGATTCGTCATTCCGGTCCCGTGCGGATTAGCCATGCCTGGTGGCATGGAGCCGGCGGCGTGGCTGGGGCTCATCGAGCCCATGTCGCCGGGGGCGTAGCAGGTGACGCGTCCGCTGGAGGCGACGCGCAGTTGCGCGGGGCAGGGTCCGCCGGCCACCTCCTGGGCGCCAGCCGCGCCTTGGGCCTGCACGACAAAGAGCTTGCCCTCATCGTTGCCCGCCACACCGACCGTCATCCCGGGCATGTCATAGGCGACGTAGAACGAGTGCTTGCCCTGCGCTGCCTGCAAGGCGCAGTCGCTCGCCGTCTTGAGCTGGGCTTCGGCTGCATGCGCATCGAGGCGACCGCAATCCGTGGCGCCGGCGCCGGAGGATTCCTGCAGCTTCTGCTGCACGGCGTCGGGGGATTTTGCCTCGGGCGCAGGTGAACTATTCGACGGCGTGCTCGGAGCAGCCGATTTGTTGCAGGCAGCCAGACAGCCCAACACACACAGCAATGCGACACAGAAGATTTTCATGGCACCGTAATTGTAAATCGAGATCGCAAACACAGGACCGAAGGTGGAGGAACGGAGGGACCCTCAGGCAAACTCGGCCGCGGCAGACCGGGGTGATCAGCGTCGTTGACACCTCCCTCGTCCCTTCATACGATTCTCAGTTCAAGGAGTAGCCCATCATGCAGTCGCGCCGCCGGATTCATCTGTTCCTGTTCACACTCGCCGCCTTCCTGCTCACGGCAGCCTCGACTCCAGTTCAGCAGGCCGATCCCGCACGTTATCTCAATGACATCAAGTCGCTGGCTTCGCCCGAGATGGAAGGTCGCGGCGCCGGCACCAAGGGCCTGACGCGGGCCGAACATCTGATTGAAAAGCGCTATAAAGAGCTCGGACTACCGCCTGCAGGAGTGAACGGTTACCTGCAACCGTTCACGGTCATCACCGGAGCACGGCTCAAGTCGGACAATCGCTTCGCGGTGCAAGCTGGCGGCTCGAACAAAAAAGAAGAAAACAAGGAATTGAAGATCAACGAGGACTTCGTTCCTTTCAGCTTTTCGTCATCGGGGCGAGTCGCTGGGCCCCTTGTTTTTGCCGGATACGGCGCGACCGCCGACGAATTCCACTACGACGACTACGCGGGCCTGGATGTCAAAGACAAGATCGTAGTCGTGCTGCGCTACGAACCGTCGGGCTTTGCGGAGAAGAACGGCAACCATGGCCTGACCCACCACTCGCAGCTGGTTACCAAGGCCATCAACGCGCGCAATCACGGGGCTAAGGCTGTCATCCTGCTCAACGGAAAACTGGGTGACGGGGAGGAAGACTTGCTCACCCGCTTCGGCAGCGTCAGCGGCCCGGAGAATATCGGCATCGTCTTCGTGCAGGTCAAGAACGCGGTGGCGGAGTCGTGGTTTCAGGCGGCGGGCAAGTCGCTCAAGGATGTTCAGGATAAGATCAACTCCAGCTCACAGCCCGCTTCATTCGCCTTTCCCGACACGCTGCAGGCGTCGTTGCACATCGACATCGAGACCACGCGCGCTACGGTCAACAACGTTCTTGCCTGGCTGCCGGGCCAGAGCGACGAGTACGTGATCATCGGGGCGCATTACGATCATCTCGGGCGGGGCAACTTCGACTCGCTCGCTCCCTCGCAGATCGGGCAGATTCATCCTGGCGCCGACGACAACGCCAGCGGCACGGCAGGAGTTCTGGAGCTCGCCCGCCTGCTGGCCCCGCAGCGCGGCCAACTCAAGCGCAGCATCCTGTTCATGGACTTTGCCGGGGAAGAACTCGGATTGCTCGGCTCTGCGGAATGGGTGAAGGAGCCGACGCGGCCGCTCGACAAGGCCGTGGCCATACTCAACATGGACATGATCGGCCGCATCAAAGATGACAAGGTCTATATCGGCGGCGTCGGCACGGGATCGACCTTCAAGTCCATTCTCGAACAGGCGCAGAAAGATGCGCCCTTCAAGATTGAGTATTCCGCCGGAGGCTACGCTTCAAGTGATCACACCTCGTTCGTAGGCAAGAAGATTCCGGTTCTGTTCTTTTTCTCTGGACTCCACTCTGACTACCACAAGCCCAGTGACACCTGGGACAAGATCAACGCGCCGTCGGCCGCGCGCCTGCTCGACATGGTCGGCAGCGTGGCTGTGCAACTGGCCAGCGCGGCCGACGCTCCTGCATTTCAGGTGGTCGCCGAGGACAAGCCGGCAGCGGGCGGCGGAGGCAGTGGCTACGGCCCCTATTTCGGCTCGATCCCGGATTTCGGCCAGACCGAAAATGGCGTGCGCTTCTCTGACGTGAAGCCAAACTCGCCCGCGGCAAAGGCCGGACTGAAGGCGGGAGACATTCTGGTTCAGTTCGGCGGCAAGCCCATCAAGAATCTTTACGATTTCACCGACGCCCTGCGCCGCAGCAAAGTGGGAGACGTCGTGGAGGTGAAGGTCTTGCGGGACGGCCAGCCCATAAGCGCCTCGGTCAAGCTCGAGCAGCGCAAATAGATTCGAGAAACGGTCTTTACCACGAAGGACACGAAGGTACGCGACGGAAGACCAGGCTTCGTGAGACTTCGTGTCCTTCGTGGTTCTTTTGTTTTGCCCGCCCCTTGGCGGTGAGAGAAGTCTCTGCCGCCGCTCATCCCTTATAATCGGGCGTCGCATTCCGAGAGGATCCTTTGCCCTTCGACGATCTCCGTCAATGGATCGCGGCGCTGGACCGCGCCGGCGAACTGAAGCGCATTCAGACCGAGGCCGACCCGATTCTTGAGATCGCGGAAATCGCCGACCGCGTGTCGAAAAGCCGGGATTCCAAGGGAGCATCAGGCGGTCCGGCTCTGCTCTTCCAGAACGTCAAGAACCGTGCGGGGTCTCAACTTCTCATCAATCAGTTCGGCTCCGCATCGCGCATGAAGCTGGCTTTGGGCGTGAGCTCTCTTGACGAGATCTCCGACCGCATCCGCATGTTCATGGACGTCAAGACTCCCCAGGGTTTTCTCGACAAGATCAAAATGCTGCCGCTGCTGACCGAAGTGGGCAAGTTTTTTCCCCGGACAGTTGCGAACGGTCCGTGCAAAGAAGTTATCCAGCGTGACAATTTCTCGCTCGACGATTTCCCCATCCTGCAATGCTGGCCGAAAGACGCCGGCCGCTTCATCACGCTGCCTTGCGTGACCACGCGCGATCCGAAATCCGGCAAGCGCAATCTGGGCATGTACCGGATGCAGGTCTACGACGAGCGCACGACCGGAATGCACTGGCAGAGGCAGAAGGTCGCGGCGGAGCATTACCGGGAAGCTCTGCGCCGCGCTGCAATTCACGTAGGGACAGCCGCCTCGGCTGTCCAGCCAGAGCGAAGCTCGGCGCCGCCCGGCATTGGCGCCTCCCGCGCAGCCGTCGACATCATGGCGCGCACTTCCGGCGGCAGCGTACTGGTCGAAGGCGACCGGCCAGCGGGAAAAATGGAAGTCGCGGTCGCCATCGGGACCGACCCGGCCGTGACTTTTTCCGCCATCGTCCCGGCCCCGCCCGACGTCGAGGAGTATCTGATTGCCGGCTTCCTGCGCGGCGCACCCGTCGATCTCGTCAAGTGCGAAACCGTGGATCTGGAGGTCCCGGCTTCGAGCGAAATCGTGCTCGAGGGTCACGTTCATCTTGACGAACTTCGCGGCGAGGGCCCCTTCGGTGACCACACCGGGTTTTACTCGCTCGAAGACCTCTATCCTGTCTTCCACATCAGCTGCATCACGCACCGCAAAGACCCGATTTACGCGACCACCATCGTGGGCAAGCCTCCGCAGGAAGATGCCTACATGGGCAAGGCGGTCGAGCGTATTTTTCTGCCGCTGATGAGGCTGACCATCCCCGAACTGGTCGACATCAACTTGCCGATCGAGGGCGTGTTCCACAACCTGATGATCGTTTCGATCCGAAAATCTTATCCTGGCCAGGCCCGCAAAGTGATGAACGCCATCTGGTCGATGGGCCAGGCCATGTTCACCAAGTGCATCGTGGTGGTGGACGAAGATGTGGACGTGCAAAATCTCGCCGACGTGACGTTGAAGGTGCTGAACCACATCGACCCAGAGCGTGACATTCAATTCACGCTGGGCCCCGTGGACTCGCTCGACCACTCGAGCCGCCTGCCCAACTACGGATCGAAGATGGGAATCGACGCTACGCGGAAGTGGGCGAGCGAAGGCTTCGCGCGCCCCTGGCCCGACGAAATCGTGATGGACGCCAAGACCAAAGCTCTGGTCGACAGCAAATGGAAGGCGCTGGCGAAGGAGCTGGGGATCGAGTAGAGCGCAGCCTGGGTCAACGCTGCTCAGATCAACGCTGTTCAGATCAACGCTGTGTGGTGCTGGCCCGGCGATGTCGATCGTCCGAACTCAACGGCTCGTAGCCTGCGCATTGCTGCACCGGCAACCGCGGATACTTGGGGAACGTTGCATCGCTAGCCGAGCGCTGGCAAAAGAAGGACGTGGATCCGCGGTCGGATTCCATCTGCCGCATGAACCGGCAATCGGCGCATAAGCCGATCCGTGCCTTCCTGCTCTGGTCCAGCTCATTCCCCACGACAACAGAATACGCGTTCTCAACTTCGGCGACCCAGAACTCGCTAGCGTGGTACAAAGACGAAAGCAGGCGGGCAGTTTCACGGGACTCAATCGAATGAATCCGGCGGAAAGTACCTGAAGAAGAATTAACGGAAAATTCATCCCCGCTCCCCCGGATAGTGCCTCAGTTTGAAAGTAGACGTTCTCGCCTTTAGCATCCGCCTGTGGCATCATGGTTTAGGCGAGGTACTTCATGATAGACCATGAAAAACTCCAAAAAGGGCGAGGCTGGGCTTATTTGGCTGGGATAGTCATTTTCATCGCGGTCGTGGCATGGAAATTCGTGACCCGCTGAGAACCAGACCTCTGAGGCACTACCCTCGCCCGGCGCATCTTGAAGGGGACCGACCCGGTCTGCTATAAGATCACCTTCAAACCACAGGAGGATGCTGCCATGACGTCTACTCCGCTCGTCCCGACCTCCCTGTCCACACTCTGCCGCGCTGCTCTTGCGGCCATCACCCTGCTGAGTTTCGTGTCACGGTCGCAACCCGCGCTCAGCCAGCAAACGCTCGGCGGGCTGAACGGCACCGTTACCGACGCCAGTGGCGCGGTCGTGCAAGGAGCCACGGTGAAAGCTCGCGCCGTCGCCACCAATCTCGAAGTAAATGCGACCACCAAGAGCGACGGCTCGTTCAGCATCGCCGATCTTCCGATCGGCGCGTACGAGCTGACTTTTACCAAGCAGGATTTCCAGACGGAGAACTACCCGAAAATCATCGTCCAGGGCAACCGCACGACCACGGTAAACGCTCAACTAAAGACAGGCTCCGTCTCATCGACCGTAACAGTGAACGCGACGCCGCTACTCAACGAGACGGATACTACTACCGGATACGTCCTCGACAGTACCATCATCGACAATTCCCCACTTGGAACCGGAAGCTTTACGCAGCTCGCCATCCTTAGTCCAGGTGTGAACGCCGAATTGCTGAATACCTCGGGCACGAACGCTGGATTCGGCAACCAGAGTATTTGGGCGAATGGGCAGCGTGACTCGAGCAACAGTTTCCAGTTCAACGGCGTAAATGCCGACAATATATTCAATGGCAAGTCTTCAAGCCAGCTGAGCTCTGGACGAGTAGCGGTTAACGTCGGCGAGGGCAGCAATTCGCAAACCGGGGAAATCCAAACGAGCACATCAGTCTACGGCGCTATCGGCCAGGCACTGCCGACTCCTCCGCCTGAAACGATCCAAGAGCTTCACGTAAATTCCGCAATGTACGACGCAACCCAGGGAGCAAATAGCGGAGCTCACATTGAGGTAACAACTCAATCGGGTACCAATCGCATTCATGGCGGTGCGTGGAACTACTACCAGACTGGTGGCTGGAACGCGAATCCGTGGTTCAACAGGAATGCCGGGTTTCCCACGCCGCCTCTGCACCGCCTCGTTTATGGTGGAATGATCGGGGCGCCGATCATAAAGGACAAGCTGTTCTTTTTTGGTTCCTATCAGGCACAACGAGTGACAGACCAGTTGTTGGGCAACTCCCTGGTCGCGGTTCCAGCGCCATTTCAGAGCAACAACACAACGCTGAGCGGCCCTGTCCTCACGAGCGATCGGTCGGCTGCCACCCTCGCGAACTTGGTCAACGCTTACTTCACAAACGATTTTACTTTTTCGGGTCCGCCATGTGGCGGAAATACTCCTCGTCTGTGCACGGCTGCGGACATGAATCAGGTGGCGCTTAACATCATGAGCCAGAAGGCGCCTGACGGCAGCTTCTTCGTCCCCAACGCAACGACAGATCCAAACCAGCTGCAAAACTTGCAAACTCACTTCGCCGACACCACACTGCAAGGCGCGCCAGCCCGTTTCAGGGCCGACCAGGTAATTACGAATCTCGACTACAATTTCGGCGCAAGGGACCGTTTGGCGGGCAAGTACTATTACCAGAGAGATCCTAACATCAATACATTTTCAAGCAGCTCGCTGCTCGGTTTTCCGCAAACGATGCATGCTGGCAGTCAGGTATTTGCCCTCGACAACACCACCGTTATAAACCCGAACTTAAGTTGGGAACAGCGCTTCGGCTTCACACGCGAAGTCGCGTACGCGGGCACAAACCAGTTCCTGAATCCTTCCAGCCAAGGCATCACGATCCCCGGGTACACCCAGTTTCCGCAGATCAACATCAGCAACATGGACGGCAACTTCAATATTCTAACCATCGGTCCATCCAACTTCGCCAATGCTGGTATCTTTCAGAACGACTTCGGGGGCTCCAGCAATCTCGGCTGGGTTCACGGCCGTCATACAGTTCAAACGGGGTTCAATTTCGACTATATCCAGCTCAATGTTATTAACAAAGACTCCCAAACGGCTCGTTTGAACTTTGCCGATTTTTCGAGCTTTATGCTGGGGGATATGTGCAGTTTCCTCAACCCTTGCGGGTCGGCTGGATCGCCGTCCGAGTTGTTTTCTGGAGTTTCCAATCGCCATTTTCGATCCCGTCAGGCCGGCCTCTATGTTCAAGACGATATTCGCCTGAAGTCGAATCTTAAGGTGAATTTAGGGTTGCGCTGGGATTGGGACGGGCCGTTGATCGAGAAGAACGGACTGCTTACGAACTTCTATCCTAAAGATTACCAATACAATGTCGGGTCGGATCAGTTTGGAAACAACGGGGACGCCATCGGTCTCGTGATCGCAGGGAATAACAGGGCATTCGGATCGAAAGGCGTGAGCGACTCAACCCTCACCGGAAAACAGTGGGGATTCGCCCCACGTTTCGGAATTGTGTACAGCCCAACCTTCGTGAAGAACATTGTCCTCCGTGCAGGAGCCGGACTCTACTACGATCGAGGAGAGTACTTTGCCTATTTTGCGCAACCCGCCGGTGGAGGCATTAGCGGCCCGTTCGGTGTAACCATGTCAGAGCCGTTCGTTGTGCCGAACTTCACGGCGTTTGATCCAAACAACCCCGCATCGGCCAGTTTCGCCGTGCCTTTCGGGACAACGCCTCCTGCGCCTCCGCCCAGCAACTTTTCTACCGTGGTCGGACTCATCCCGAACGCTGCTCAGCTCATCAACCAAACCACTCCCTTCTGCACAGCTACGAATCAATTTGGGTGCAGCGGATTGTTTTTCGCAGGATACGATCCTACGAACAAGCTTCCTTACTCGGAGAACTGGACCCTCGACCTACAATGGCAACCCGTCAACACCTGGGTCGTGACGTTAGGTTATGTCGGAAACCATGGCGTGCATGAGATTATTCCTCTGCCCTTCAATCAGGCACAGCTCGCTACCCCGTCGCATCACCTCCTGGTGGGGGGCGCGAACGAGCAGCAGTTCTCCTACGGCTGGCAGGTACCGGGCGTCGCCGCTGAGAACGTTCAGACGCTCGTTGACGGATTCCCTACTGGCAACGCTGCCCTTCGCGCACCGTTTATTGGTTACGACCCCAACTCGACTTCTTACCAAGGGAGAGGGATATCAAACTACGATGCGCTTCAGGTTGGACTGAACAAGCGCATGAGCAAAGGGTTACAGGTGACAGCATCCTATACCTACTCTCACACGCTTGATGAGCAAAGCGGACTCGGTTTGTTTTTCACCGGCAACGATGTCAATAACCTGAAATCTGCATACGGCAACTCGGATTTCGACCGCACTCACGTTTTGTCAGTCAGCTACCTCTATGAGTTTCCAAAGCTGGATAACGCGAAGGGTGTATTGAACCAGGTCGTGAATGGGTGGGGAATGAGCGGAGTAACTACGCTCCAAAGTGGCCAACCGTATAGTGTGAACGATTTCAGCGGCGGCGCGGCCAGCATCTACTGGGGCGGCGGCAATGATGCGGTCACAAATCCAATCGTCCCGGTCGGTGGTGCTGGGTCCACCAGCAATAATCCCCGCCTTCAAGGCACGACCGGCATCAATGGTCTCAAGCCAGTGCTCAACGTAAACGCGTTTGGTCCTCCCCCGCTGATCGCGCCCGGAGACGCCAACTTTGGTACTCCGCCGTGCGACCCGGTGAGCGGCGCGTGCGACTACTTTGAAACTCCTTACGCGAGCGGAGGTCGCAACATCTTCCGTGGCCCCTTCCAGAACCGGTTTGATTTCGGGATCTTTAAGAATTTCAAGATCAACGAACGCTTTTCGCTCAAGTACGACGCGCAGTTCTTCAACATCTTCAACCATCCGAGTTTCGACGTTCCCAGCAATAGCGTCGAGTTCGTCACTCACTTTCGTAATCCACCGATCTTTGGCCCCCTGAATCCTCAGACCGGAATAGGGCCTTGCGTTCCTCTGCCTCAGGGTCCGAACATTGGTGCGGGCCAGGGAGCCTTCCAATGCCCACCTGCGCTTCAGCTAGGCCAACTTCAGCACACCATCGGCAGCCCGCGGTTTATCCAGATGGCGTTGCACTTGACCTTCTAAAAACGAAGGGGTCTCGACCTTGGGCATCCCGCAAGACGTGGATGCCTTTTGTTTTTGCGCGGTCACCGCTGTTGTCCCTTGTGTCGCGCAGCGGGCCGAGATTCGGGCACTTCCGGTATACTAAATTCAATGCCGGTGCTGAAGAACATTGCGGCCATTGCCAAAGGCATGAGCATCACCTTTATGGAGATGTTTCAGCCGACGACCGTCGAGAACTATCCCGACGGCAAGGGGCCGCTCAAGGGAGCGCGCTTTGAAGCCCGCTTCCGCGGAGCGCACGTGCTGCAGCGCGATGAAAACGGGCTGGAGAAGTGTGTGGCTTGCTTCTTGTGCGCGGCGGCGTGCCCCTCGAACTGCATCTATATTGAGGCGGCCGAGAATACGGCTGAGCACCGCGTTTCGGGGGCCGAGCGCTACGCCAAGGTTTACAACATCGACTACAACCGCTGCATTTTCTGCGGGTATTGCGTGGAGGCCTGCCCGACTGACGCCATCACGCACGGGCATGGATTTGAGCTGGCCACGTTCAACGCCAGCAACCTCGTCTATCGCAAGGAGCAGATGCTGGCCCCCCGGCCAGCACACATGGGAGCCAACGCGATCTTCAATCAGGCCGACGTGGATGCCGGGGCGCCCGCACAACTGGTGCCGGGGAGCTAGGCTTCGAGAAACGAATTAGAGTTCGAACGCTTTCGACGCGCCGGTCTAACTTGAGACCGGCGTTCGTGCTTAGGCGGGCACGGCAACTTCTTGGCCACGGATTCACGCGGATCCACACGGATGATGCTAAGAGCTAAAGGCTAAGAGCTAAGAGCTGAGAACGAAACGATGGCTGATTTCCTACAAACCGTGCGCGAGCGCGTTGTCATCTACGACGGCGCGATGGGGACCAACATCCACCAGCGCAACCCTACCCTGGACGATTACTGGGGCAAGGAGAACTGCAGTGAAGTGCTGGCGCTGAGCCGGCCGGACATCATTCGCGACATTCATGCCGATTTTCTGCGCGTGGGCTGCGACGTAGTCGAGACCGATACGTTCGGCGCGACTCGCATTGTGCTGGCCGAGTTTGAGCTGGGTGATCGCACGCGCGAGATCAACGTCAAGGCAGCGCAGCTGGCCAAGGAAGTCGCGCAGCAGTTCTCGACCAAAGACAAGCCGCGGTTTGTGGCCGGGTCGATGGGTCCGTCCACAAAGTTGCCTTCGCTTGGTCACATTTCCAGCGACGCGATGATCGCGGCGTATGAAGAGCAGGCGTCGGCATTGATCGAAGGCGGAGTCGACGTGCTGCTGGTCGAGACCTGTCAGGACTTGCTGCAGGCGAAGCTTGCGACCATCGGAGTGCTGGACGCGATGCGCAAATCGGGCAAGCGTCTACCGGTAACTGTTCAAGTAACACTGCAAGAATCGGGGACGATGCTTTTGGGCACCGAAATTGGCGCGGCCCTCACTGCGCTGGAGCCTCTCGATGTGGATATCATTGGGCTGAACTGCGCCACGGGGCCGAAGGAGATGAATGACGCGGTCCGTTACCTGGCCCTGAATTCGACCCGGGAAGTTTCGGTGCTGCCCAACGCTGGCCTGCCAATTAATCAGGGCGGCCAGGCAGTGTTTCCCCTTACTCCAAAGGAGCTGGCGGAGTATCACAGGCACTTTGTTGCAGATTATGGAGTTCGCGTTGTGGGCGGCTGCTGCGGCACAACGCCGGAACATCTTAAAGCAGTGGTTGAAGCCGTGTCGGGCGTGGAGCCGGCAAGGCGCGAGGCCAAGCGCGTGGGGGCGGCCTCGAGCGCCTATACGTCGGTGCCGCTTGATCTTGAGCCCAAGCCGCTGATCGTGGCTGAGGAAATGAACACGACCACCCGGGTCGAGCACTTCCGGAACCTGGTGCAGGGGAAGAAATACGACGACATTCTGGCGCTGGCCAAGAAGCTGGTGAATGACGGCTCGCACATGCTGGACCTGTGCTGCGCCATCGTGGGCGAGGACGAGAAAGGATACATCAGCTCGATTCTGGAAAAAATCGCGACGCGCGTACCGGCGCCGATTCTGGTGGATTCGACCGAGGCGGACGTGGTGGAAGAAGCGCTGAAGCGCATTCCTGGGCGCGCGATCATCAACTCGATCAATCTGGAGGATGGCGAAAAACGGACGTCGAAAGTGTTGCCCATGGCCAAGCGCTATGGCGCGGCGGTGATCGCGCTCACCATTGACGAAGACGGCATGGCGTTGACGGCGGAAAAGAAAGCGGCTATCGCGCATCGTATCTTTGATCTGGCCACGCAAAAATATGGGCTTGACGGCACTGATCTCATCTTTGACGCGCTGACTTTGCCCATTTCGACTGGGCAGGAAGAGTACCGCACAGCGGGCATTGAAACACTGAAGGCCGTCGAGCGAATCAAGAAGGAACTGCCCTCGGTTAAGACGATCCTGGGAGTGAGCAACATTTCGTTTGGCCTGGATGCCTACCCGCGGCGGGTGCTGAATTCAGTGTTCATGCACGAAGCGGTCGACCACGGCCTCGACATGGCTATCGTCAACTACACCAAGATTTATCCGCTGTACAAGATTCCTCAGGAAGAGGTGGATCTGGCGCGCAAGCTGATCTTCCGCGACGAATCGGCGGGCGATCCGCTGCAGAACTACATGGCACATTTTGCCGGGATGAAGGGCAAGCCAGCCGCCTCGACGACGGCGCACGTCGATACGCTGTCGGTGGAGGACAAGCTGAAGTTCGCCATCATCAACGGCGAGAAGGCGGTGGGCGAGGGCGAGAGTAAGAAATCTCTGGAGACGCTGCTGGAAGATGCATTGTCGAACTACTCGCCGCTGGAACTGATCAATACCGTTCTGCTCGACGGCATGAAGACCGTAGGCGACCTGTTTGGGGCGCGCAAGATGCAGCTGCCGTCCGTTCTCGATTCCGCCGGGGTGATGAAGCAGGCGGTCGCCTATCTCGAGCCGAAAATGGAGAAGAAGGCCGGATCGCAGAAAGGCACGATTGTGCTCGCCACCGTAAAGGGCGACGTGCACGATATCGGGAAGAATCTGGTGGACATCATTCTGTCGAACAATGGGTTCAAGGTCGTCAATTTGGGGATCAAACAGCCGGGGGATTCGATTATCCGGGCGGCGCAGGAACATGCAGCCGACGCCATCGGTCTGAGCGGGCTGCTGGTGAAGTCGACGCTGGAGATGAAGTATGTGATTCAGGACCTGCAGCGGCAGAAACTGGAGTTCCCGGTCATCTGCGGCGGAGCGGCGCTGACTCGCAAGTATGTCGAGGACGACCTGCGTCGCGAGTATGCCAACGGCGTCTTCTATGCCGACGACGCCTTTGCCGGCCTGCACATCATGGAGGATCTGGCTACCGAGGACGGCGCGCGCGAAACGCGGCTGCGGGAAGGGCGAACGGTGAAGGTGTATGCCAAGGCCACCGCCGTAGACGAGGAGACCGGTCCGGTGTTTGCGGAAAGAAGCCCGGTCGTGGGCGATGCCCCGAATATTCCGGTCCCTCCGTTCTGGGGCGTGCGCGTGCGCAAAAACTACGATGTGCGAGAAGTCTTCCGCTACATCAATGAAACCGCGCTGTTCAAGAACCAGTGGCAGCTGAAGACGGCTTCGCAGGCGGACTATCTGCGGCTGGTGGAGGAGAAGTTTCGGCCGATCTTGGCGAGATTGGAAGACGAAGTCGCGGACTCCGGATTGTTTGGGCCGGCGGTCGTGTATGGTTACTTCCCTGCTCAGAGCGATGGCAATGACGTGATTGTGTATGAGCCTGGGGATGCGGAGGCGGGACACCTCCGCGACAGCCGGCGGGACGCCGGCTCTACCGAGCTGTTGCGCTTTACATTTCCGCGGCAGAGGGAAGGGCGGCGTTTGTCCATAGCGGACTTCCTCGCCTCGAAATCCTCGGGGAAGATGGATGTGCTCGGGCTGTCTTTGGTGACCATCGGCCCCAAGGCCAGCGTCGAAACGCAACGCTTGTTCGAAGGCGGAGAGTACACGAAATACCTCTACCTGCACGGGCTGAGCGTCGAGACAGCCGAAGCGCTGGCCGAACTGCACCACAAGCGGATGCGCGAGGAGCTGGGGATTGCAGGCGAAGATGCGCCGGAGATTCGCGATCTGTTTCATCAGAAGTATCGCGGGTCGCGGTATTCGTTTGGGTATCCCGCGTGCCCTAATCTTGAGGACCAGACAAAGCTGTTTGCGCTGCTGAAGCCCGAGGAACGCGTCGGGGTCCGGTTGACCTCGGGGTTCCTGCTCGAGCCGGAGCAAAGCACGTCGGCCATCGTGGTGCACCACCCCGGGGCGAAGTATTTTGTGGTCTAGAGAAGAGTGACCCCGGGGCACGCTAACCTTAGACCCCATAAATGTAGCCTTTCCTTAAAATTTTTTTACAAATCCCCGACAACTTCTTGACAACTCAGAAAGACGGCTAGGGCAACTTGTATCCAGACCCTCCAGGCTGGGTTTGACTTCCCTTCAGCCTAACTTTGGGGGTCGAAAGCTTCAGGCCTTCCGTCACCGGGAGGGCATGGGGAAAAACTGGCGCTCGTACCGCAGGGGGTGCGAGCGCCGTTTTGTTTCCTGCTGAGGCAGACCCTCGTCCGGAAATGGGCGGGCGAAGCGTCCGTCCCTCCCCGATTCCCCGGTCGTGCGACTGTTACAATTCCCCAGAACCATGAAATGTCCCTTTTGCGGATTTGCCAACGACAAGGTAGTCGACTCGCGGGAGAGCAAAGAAGCGGACTCGATCCGGCGCCGGCGCGAATGTCTGAAATGTGGCAAGCGCTTTACCACCTACGAGCGCATTGACGAAATCCCGTACATGGTGGTGAAAAAAGATGGACGGCGGGAGAAGTTTGACCGGCAAAAAGTGCTGAACGGCCTGCTCCGGGCGTGCGAAAAACGGCCTGTGCCCATCAGCAAGCTAGAGCAGATCGTCAATGAAACCGAGTCGTTCGTGATGGAATCGCCCGAACGCGAGCGCAAGACCAGCGAGTTAGGCGAACTGATCATGAACCGGCTGCGTCGCTACGACAAAGTTGCCTACGTGCGCTTTGCCTCGGTGTACCTGGATTTCAAGGATGTCAAGGAGTTCATGAACGAGTTGAAAGACCTGGTGAAGGCAAAGAGCGGATAGAGATCAGTGGTCAGAGTTGGAGCCTTAGCCTTTGGCCCCTTTCTTTACGGTAAAAAGCTCATGAGTCATAGAGTGACCCTCATTCCTGGCGATGGCATTGGCCCCGAAGTCACGCAGGCCACCGTCCGCATCCTGGAAGCGACGGGGGTGAAGTTCGAGTGGGAGACGTTCGCAGTCGGCAGTGACGCCTATGAGAAATACGGGGAGTACATTCCGAAAGAAGTCATCGCATCGATCGAGCGCACACGGGTGGTGCTGAAGGGCCCAGTCACAACCCCTGTCGGCGGCGGGTTTGCCAGCATCAACGTAGCGTTACGCAAGAAATTTGAACTGTATGCGAATTTCAGGCCGATCCGCAATCTTCCTCATATTCCCACGCGCTATCCTGACGTCGACCTCATCATTGTTCGCGAGAACACCGAGGGTCTGTACTCGGGGCTCGAGCACGAAGTGGTGCCCGGGGTGGTCGAGAGTCTGAAGATCATGACCGAGAAGGCCTGCACTCGCATCGCCCGGTTTGCCTTCGAGTACGCCCGCAAGAACCAGCGCAAGAAAATCCACGCCATCCACAAGGCGAACATCATGAAGCTGTCGGATGGACTGTTCCTGAAGTGCTGCCGCGGCGTGGCCAAAGACTATCCCGAAATCACCTACGGCGAGCACATCGTCGACAACACCTGTATGCAGCTGGTGCTGAATCCATACCAGTACGACATGCTGGTGATGGAGAATCTGTACGGCGACATTCTCTCGGATCTATGTGCCGCATTTGTAGGGGGGCTCGGTTTCGTGCCCAGTGCCAACCTGGGCGACGATTGCGCCATGTTTGAAGCGGTGCACGGGTCTGCGCCCGACATTGCGGGAAAGAATCTGGCGAATCCGACAGCCTTGCTGCGCTCGGCACTCCTGATGCTCCGGCATCTCGGAGAGCACGCGGCGTCGACCCAGATCCGGAATGCGCTGGAGCACGTCTATCGCCATCGCGAAAAGCTGACGCGCGATATCGGCGG
>DATFNR010000030.1:0-24023 GCA_035266285.1 Candidatus Sulfotelmatobacter sp. | reverse complement strand
CAAGTCGATCGAGAAGTCCGATCCCGCCAAAGCCGACGCCGACTACATTCGCGCGTGGCGTCTCTACTCTTTCGGACGCTGGCCGATTCCGGCGTCTCCGGGCAAGCAGCGCTCGTACGAAAAGGCCATTGAGGCTTTTCTGGCTCACGCAAAGTTCTATGGAACACCGCTCCAGGTCGTACACATTCCGTTCGAGGGCAAAGAGATCATCGGATACCTTCGTCTGCCCGACGCCAAAGGTCCAGTGCCGCTGGTGATCGCGGTGAATGGCCTCGACAGCCGCAAAGAAGACCTGACCGAAAGCTTCGGAGCGATTCTTCCCTTTGGCGTCGGCGTGCTCGCCGTCGATGGCCCCGGCACTGGGCAAGCGCCCATCAAAGTCAGCGAAACTTCCGACCGCATGCTGTCGAAGGTCATCGACTACGCCCAGTCGCGTCCCGAGATCGACAAGAACCGCATCGCCTTCCACGGCGTGAGCTGGGGCGCGTACTGGGCGACGAAGATGGCGATCGTCGAGCGCGCCCGGCTGCGCGGGTGCAGCGCCCAGTCGCCCCCGGTCGACAAATTCTTCCAGAGGGATTTCCTGATGAACTCGCTGCTTGGCAATCGCGAATATCTTTTCGATCAGGTGCCTGCGCTGATGAACATCCTCGAAGGTGTGCAAACACTCGACGAAATGGGCGACTACCTGCCCAAGATGTCTCTCGTCCACCAGGGGCTGCTGGGCAAGCCGATGGCGCCCATGCTCATTCTCGCGGGAGTGCTCGATACGCAGGTTCCCATCGACGACGAATATCTGCTGCTGAGCAAAGGCGACACGCCAAAGGAAGCGTGGATCAACCCGGCCGGCGGCCACCTCGGCCGGCAGGTCGGAGTCTGGCCCGACCCGCGCATCTTCAAGCAGGTGATCATTCCCTGGCTGGTGAAAACCCTGCAGGCGCCAAACTAGCACGATCCGTGTAGCGGCGGACGCCCTCGTCCGCCGTCCCGGAAAAGGCGTTCGGGGCACCACGTTTGTGCTCGCCCGGGATCGCAGAGTCGTTCCGGAACGGGACGTAACCCTTTCGTAACCCTCCCCGGTGCACATTTTTCGTTGCACTTTAACACTGCTGCAATATGGTGCAGGTAGCATCCAAATAGGAGACCACCCTCAGGAGGCCGCTGCCCATGGGTTCAGCCCGCGTTAATAAGTCGTTGCCGCTGCAGGTGGCGGCGATCTGCTATCGCCGGCGCGCTGCTGCCCACGGTACTTCGGTTGAATTCCTCCTGGTGAACACCAACGGCGGCGGCAAGTGGACTTTTCCCAAAGGCTCGACCGAGGCGCGCCTCTCACACAGCCAGGCCGCCGAGCGCGAGGCCGCCGAAGAAGCCGGAGCCATCGGCACCATCGAGCCGCGGCATTTTCATCTCTATCTGCATTCCAAGGGAGTGTTCTGGCAGCCCGGTGGCGTACAGGAATTTGTGGTCAAGGCTTTCCTGATGGAAGTCCACCAGATGCGCAAGCCGGATGAGGCCAACCGCAAGCCCACCTGGGTCAGTCCCGAGGAGGCCAAGCGCCGCCTGGCCAAGGGACGCGAAGTGAAATACTTCCACGAACTCGAAGCGGTCATCGACCGCGCCCTGGAACGCATCGAGTACCACAACGAACTCTGGGGAGCCTATCCCGGAGCCCGCAACGTCCGCCCCGCCTCGCCGAAAGACCCCATCGCCGAAGCAGTCTGGCCCTAGACTTTCCTCTTTGATCCCCTGTGTCCACCGTGGTGAAAGCTTTCAGGTCTAGCCTCGAATCGGCCTGGTGTGACTACATTGGTGGCTTGATTTCAGGCGGCGGACCATAAGTGCAGGTCGTGGTATCTCGACTCACGGTGGGAGGAATGAACGACGCCGTCGTTTCCGAGGTCACCATCTGAACCCTCCGGAGACGGCCATCGTTGATTCCAATCCAAAAGTCGATGGTCCTGTCCCGGTTGCTGACTCCGCCAGGATGGTATTTGGTTTCATACTGAAAAGCGATGGCCCCGCCGATTACGTCGCGGCGCACCAGCTTAATTTCTCCACCGCTGTAACGGCCCCAGAGCGCCTCAGGCAGCACATTGGGTATCGGAGCAGCTGTGGTGTTTCTTGCCCAAGGCCCACTGCCTTCCCGCGAGTACAAGTCGTTGCCTATGATGATGAGTTCAGAGTGCCCTGCGTACTGGCCGCGCCGATCGATGACCAGGCGCGTGCGGTCAGGCCCCGCAACTTCCCTCACGCTCTCGGTGAACGAACCCGGGCCGCTATTGTTCGTAAGTTCATTTCGGCAGGTATGCATGCTATCGGCCTGAAAGGCGCGTGCGGCATTGTTCACAACGACCGCAGGATCGTCGGTCTCGGCTACGGGTTTGAGCTGTGGGCCAATATCCTCATCCGTGACCACTTTGTTGGCGTGGGGCGCCTGAGCCTTCTCGGCGCGCGCGGCACGCGCCACATCTCCGATAGGGGCGTCCTGGGCAAACAAGAGCGCAGCGGGAAGCAGGACGGCGGCAATCGCTATGGCAAGGCGCGGGAGTTCTCCGATTCTCATTTCATCTCCCCCCGGAAACGGCCGTTGATCCCCTCGCTCCGTCGGACGGGACACCAAGTGTCATTATCTGGTGATAAGACTCATGTCACGGACATGGAAGTTCTTTTCGTCGATAACTGAGGTAACGTCGTTTCAGAGCTTTTCTTGGAAGCCGTCGGCCCGACGTCGGAGGGATCTCGACCCAACATGACCTGTCCGTCATACGCGCGGGAGGTCCCAACTGCTACGATAATTCCAGCCCATGATTCAGCTTTCCGGCGCCGGAAAACGCTTCGGCCACAAACTCCTGTTCGAAAATGTCGACTGGCTGATCACCGCGCAGGACCGCATCGGCTTGGTTGGCGCGAACGGCACGGGCAAGTCCACGCTGATGAAGGTTCTCTCCGGCGCGGACACGCTGGACTACGGCGCGCTCACCATCGCCAAAGGCACTTCTGCCGGCTATCTCCCGCAGGACGGCCTCACACTCTCCGGCCGCACGGTTTTCGCCGAGTGCATGTCGGTGTTCGACGACCTGCGCGCCATGGAGCAGGAACTGGAATCGCTCATGCACAGCATGGCCGAACTCGACCACACCAGTGCCGAATATGACGCCGTCGCCGAGCGCTACACGCGCGTCGAGCATGAGTTCCGCACCCGCGATGGATATTCCATCGAAGCGGAAGTCGGACGAGTGCTGATGGGCTTGGGTTTCACCAAGGAAGACTGGCAGCGCCAGACCGACGAATTCTCCGGTGGATGGCAGATGCGCCTGGCGCTGGCGAAGCTTCTACTTCAGAAGCCGAACTTGCTGCTGCTCGATGAGCCGACCAACCATCTCGATCTCGAAGCCCGCAACTGGCTGGAAGAATATCTGCACGACTATCCGCACGCGTTCTTGTTGATTTCGCACGACCGATATTTTCTCGACGTCACGGTGAACAAGATCGCCGAAATCTGGAACAAGCGTTTCTGGTTCTACACCGGCAACTACGACAAATTCCTCGCCCAGAAGACGCAGCGCAACGAGCAGGTGCAGGCCGCCTACCGCAACCAGCGCGAGCGCATCGAGCAGCTCGAAGTGTTCATTAACCGCTTCCGCTACCAGGCCACCAAGGCCAAGCAGGTGCAGAGCCGCATCAAGGAATTGGAGCGCATGGAGCGGATCGAGGTTCCGCCGGAAGAGAAAACCATCCACTTCAAGTTCCCGCAGCCCAAGGCCAGCGGACGGATTGTGGCGGAGTTCGAAGGCGTGGCGAAAACGTATCCGGGAAGGAACGGTGGCGGGCCCAAGAAGGTTTTTGAAAACGTCAGCTTCATGATCGAGCGCGGCGATCGCATCGCTCTGGTGGGCGTGAATGGCGCGGGAAAGTCCACGCTGATCAAGCTGCTGGCCGGGAGCGAGCCGCTGACGCAGGGCGAATATCGCCTTGGCCACAACGTGCAACCCGACTACTTTGCGCAGGATCAATACAAGGAACTCAATCCCGACGCACGAATTCTCGACGACCTCGGCGATCTCTCTCCGGGTTCAACCCAGACTGAGCTGCGCGGACTGCTCGGCTGTTTCCTCTTTTCCGAAGACGACGTTTTCAAGAAGCTTGGCGTTCTCTCCGGTGGCGAGCGCGGACGCTACGCCTTGCTGCGCCTGCTGTTGCATCCGGCGAATTTCCTGCTGCTCGACGAGCCCACCAACCACCTCGACCTGCGGGCCAAAGACGTGCTTCTGAACGCACTCATGGAATACACGGGCACGGTGGTCTTCGTATCGCACGACCGCTACTTCATCGACAAGCTGGCCACACGCGTCTTCGAAATCGGCGGCGGGAAGGTCGAAATCTTTCCCGGCAACTACGAGGACTATTTGTGGCGGAAAGACGGCGGGCAGCACGTTGCTCCGACGCTCGCCGATGTGCCTGGCATGGAACTGGTCGGCGAGGCAACCGCAGTTAGCCCTTCCGCCGCAAAGAGGGAGCCCGCCGTGCAGCCTGCCCTCCACCCAAAGAATGGTGATGGGAACACTGCTGCGCCGGCCGAGGTTGAAGCTTCCCGGAAGCGCCTGAACCCCATCAAGCGCAAGCAGATACAAGACCGTGTCCGCGCGCTGGAAGAAGAAATCAGCGGCACCGAGGTCGCTATCGCCAATCTCGAAGCCGCATTGCAGAATTTCGTCAGTGCCGAACAGAGCCAGCGCCAGTCACAGGAGCTGGACCAGCACAAGGCTGCCAACGCGACGCTGACCGCCGAATGGGAACAACTATCCGAGGAACTCTCGAACAGCGGCTAAGCCCGCCCGTACACCATCTTCCGTAATCTCTCCCTGGCCCTTACCTCTGTGCGATATTCAACTTGGCCAAGTGGCCAGCAACTGCCGAAGGCCACAAATTTCCAGACCAGCCGCTTCCGGGCGCCGGGCGAGGGCGCCGCGCGGACACCAAGGAAGGTCGCATGCTGCAGTCGTCGGATAACTACTCAAAATCGAACGCACCCGTTCCCAATCCCAACGCTTACAACCCCGTCAAGACTGTGACCGCGCCCGTTGACCAGGCCACCATCGGCCGCACGCTGTTCATCAAGGGCGAAATCAGCGGCTCGGAAGCTCTCTATATCGACGGCCGCATCGAAGGCAAGATCACCATGCCCGAGAGCCGCGTCACCATTGGCCGCAATGGCAAGGTCGACGCCAGCATTCAGGCGCGCGAAGTTGTGGTCATGGGAAAGGTGACCGGCAACATCGAATGCAGCGATCGCGTGGATATCCGCAGCGAAGGCTCGGTGCACGGCGACATTTCCACCGTCCGCATCAGCGTGGAAGACGGCGCCTCGCTCAAGGGTGGGATCCAGGTTCGAAGCGAAGCACGCAGCGAAGGCAAGCAGACGCAGCCCCAGCAAGTTCAGGCTCCTGCCAAGCAGCCCGAACTGCCCAAGGCCATGGCAGCCACGGCCAGCGCATAGTTTTCCTCGTTGGGTCGCAATAAAAGACAAGGCACGCTCACGCGTGCCTTTGCTTTTGAGTAGCGCCGGCATCCTTGCCGGCTGTTGCGAGAGCCTGCCCTGAGCTAGCCGAAGGGGCGTCCCGCCCTTGCGGTGGCGGCGAGACGCCGCCACGACAGCCGCCGGGACGGCGGCGCTACAGTTTACTTCTTCGCTCCCGCCCTGAAATCCAGCGCCGCTGAATTCATGCAATAGCGCAGCCCCGTCGGCGCAGGACCATCCTCAAACACGTGGCCCAGATGCGCGTCACAGGTCGCGCAACGGACCTCAGTTCTGACCATGCCATATTTCGTATCCCGGTGCTCGACCACGCCGCCGCCCTCGGTCGGCTTGGAGAAGCTCGGCCAGCCGGTCCCCGAGTTGAACTTCGTCTGCGAATCGAACAACGGAGCACTGCAGCACACGCAGTGATACATCCCCGTCTCGTGATTGTTCCAGTACGCGCCGGTAAAGGCGCACTCCGTGCCCGCCTCGCGGGTCACGTGATACTGCTCAGGCGTGAGCTTCTGCTTCCACTCGGCGTCCGTTTTCATAATTTTCTCTGCAGTTTTCTCAGTCATGATCACTCCGTTTTCAGTTTATTTCGTCGACAATTAGATGTTCCGGAGCTGCTAAAGTGACATTCGCCTGTCCACCGCGAGTCGCGTCTCTACTTCTCCACTTCGTCCCCCACCTTCTGATAATTGCCACGAAAGAACAGCAGCGGCTCGCCCTCTCGCACTACCACGTCCTCGACCTCTGCGATAAAGATGGTGTGATCCCCGGCGTCCTGCGACGAGTGCAGGCGGCATTCCAGATAGGCCAGCGACCCACGCAACATGGGGGTCCCGTGCCGGGTGCGGTCAAAACGCGCACCGGCTTCTGTTTCGGCGCGTTCGTGGTCACGCTCCGGGCGCGCATAGTACTCCGAGATCGCCCGCTGCTCCTCGCTCAGCACGTTGATCCCGAAGCGCTTTTTGGCGTGCAAATGCGAATGCGTGCGCGTGTCGTGATCCACGCAAACCAGCACCAGCATAGGATCGAGCGACACCGAGGCGAACGCATTCGCCGTCATGCCATGGACTTCGCCTTCAAGATCCACGGTGATGATCGTTACCCCGGTGGCGAAGCACCCCATCGCCTGGCGAAATTCTGAGGGATTCAACGTCATGCGTACTATAGGGGCGCACGCATTCGTCCGCCCAGCGAGCGAAAGCGAGCGCCTAGCGAACCAAGCCTATTGTCGAGGCGACGTCCCCCACGAATGCGTCCGGGGCTACGTGCTCCCGGGCTACACGCAACCGCCTACATTACCACGGTCCACCGTTGTATCATCGGCTCAGTCGTGACCTCAATCGCCCCACCGCCCGAACTTCGCTCGGCATGCGACGCGGCCCTGGCCGGTGTGCGCCCCGGTGAACCGATCTCGCGTGACGCGGCCCTGCAACTGATCTGCTGCTCCGACGCCGATCTCCGCGAACTTCTCTCCGCCGCCCACGCCGCCAAAGAACGCTTCAAGCCCGGCGTCATTACCTACTCTCGCAAAGTTTTCATCCCGCTCACCAACCTCTGCCGCGACTACTGCGGATACTGCACCTTCCGCCGCGATCCCGGCAACCCCGGCGCCCACACCATGACTCCCGAAGAAGTTCTCGCGGTCGCCCGCGCCGGAGAAAAACTCGGATGCACCGAAGCCCTCTTCAGTCTCGGCGACAAGCCCGAACTGCTTTTCCCTGAGATGCGCGAGACGCTGCGCCAGCTCGGCTACAAGTCGACGCTGCACTATCTCGAAGCCATGTGCAAACTGGTGCTGCGCGAGACCAGCCTGTTGCCGCATCCCAATCCCGGCCTGCTCAGCTCCGAATGGATCGCCCGCCTGGCTGCCGTTTCCCCCAGCATGGGCCTGATGCTTGAAACCACGAACACCGCGGTTCTGGCACCCGGTGCAGCCCACGACAATGCTCCCGACAAAGTTCCGGCCAAACGGCTCCGCACGATCGAAGACGCGGGAAAGCAAAAAGTCCCCTTCACCACCGGGCTGCTCGTCGGCATCGGCGAATCACTGGAAGATCGCGTGGACACGCTGCTCGCCATTCGTGACTTGCACGAGCGTTACGGCCACATCCAGGAAGTGATCGTGCAGAACTTCCGCGTGAAGCCCGCGATCCCTATGGCGCACTGGCCCGAGCCCACCCGCGGCGACATGTTGCGCGCCGTGGCAGTAGCTCGCTTGTTACTCCCCAACGTCAATATTCAGGCGCCTCCCAACCTTTCCGCGCCTTACTATGAAGAGTTGGTGGATGCGGGCATCAACGATTGGGGAGGGATTTCACCGGTGACCCCCGACTACATCAATCCCGAAAAGCCCTGGCCGCACCTGGAGCAGCTGCGCCTGCGCACCGAGGCCAAGGGATGCGAACTGCGCCAGCGCCTGCCGGTATACCCGGAATTTCTTCCTGCAGCAATCGCCAAGCCGGGCCTCTTGTCGGAAAAGCTGCACGCGGCAGCTGACGCACGCGGGCTGGCCAAAATGAGGTGGGCCGCATGATCCGGAGGAAGAAATGATCTGTGTCCTCAGCGGCGGCACCGGCGGCGCCAAGTTCGTCGATGGCCTGCGCCAGGTCATGCCCGCCGAAGACATCACCATCGTCGTCAACACGGGCGACGACCTCATGTGGTGGGGACTCTACGTCTCGCCCGACATCGATTCGATCACCTACGTCCTCTCCGGAATGCTCAGCCGCGAGCGCGGATGGGGCGTGAAAGGCGACACCTTCCTCTGCCTGCAGGCCATGGGACAACTCGGCGAGCCGACCTGGTTCCACGCCGGCGACCGCGACCTGGCCGTGCACCTGCTGCGCTCGCGCCTGCTGGCCGAAGGGAAGACGCTCTCGGAATCCACGGCGATCATCTGCGGCAAGCTGGGCGTGAAGGCGCGCATTCTGCCTATGAGCAACTCCCGCGTCGAAACCCGCGTGGATACGCCGGTCGGCGAGTTGAGCTTTGAAGAATACTTCGTGCAGCGCTGGTACCAGGACCCGGTCAAGTCCGTGCGCTTCGCCGGAGCTTCCGACGCCGAGCCCGCACCCGGAGTGATCGACGCGATCGTCTCCGCCGATGCGGTTCTGATTGCGCCAAGCAATCCCGTGACCAGCATCGGTCCGATTCTTGCCGTGCCCGGCGTGCGCGAAGCCTTGCAGCGCGCCCGCGGAAAAATTGCTGCCATCAGCCCCATTGTCGCCAGCGCTCCGGTGGCCGGCCCCGCGGGAATTCTTATGGCCGCGCAAGGATGGCCGTGCTCAATCGCCGGAGTCGCCCAGGCGTACGACGATTTTCTCGACGTCTTGATCTGCGACACGCGCGATGCCCGCGCCGCCGAGGCTCTTCGCCAGGGAGGCCTGCGCGTGCAGTGTACTCAGACCATCATGCGCAGCGCTGATGATAAAGCGGCACTCGCGCGTGAAGTGCTCTCCTTAGTATGCGGCGGCCTGCTGCGCGAAGAATCCGCAGCCACGGCTGCTTTTCGGCGCCTGGACCGCCAGCCGTGATCGTTTCTCCCGTGATTCTGGTTCCCGTCAAGAATCTTTCTTCTGCCAAGCAGCGTCTGGCCGGTGTTCTCGATCAACCTTCGCGCACCGCGTTGGCCCAGGCCATGCTCGATGATGTGCTCACCGCTCTTCACGGCTGGAACACCCGGCCGCAGGTCGCAGTTGTTACGAGTGACCCCTATGCGGTGGAGTTGGCCCGTAAGTATGAATTTGAAGTTATCCCGGACCCCGATAATCCCGGCGAAACGCGTGCCATCGAAATGGCGACGCGCGCCTGCATCGAGCGCGGCACAGAGAGCACGCTTGTAATTCCCGCCGACATCCCTCTGATTCAGGCATGGGAACTCGAAGAAATTCTGAAGCACGCGCCGGCAGAAGGTAGCGTGCTGGTCCCCGCCGCCGATGGACGCGGCACCAACGCCGCCTTCCGCGCGCCTGCGAATCTGTTTCCGCTGCGCTTTGGCAACGACAGCTTCAAGCCGCATCACGCCGCTGCGCAGGCCACAGGCAAGCCTTGTGTCGTGCTGAGTCTGCCGGGCATTGCCGTCGACGTGGACAATCCTTCCGATCTCCAGCATCTCATCTCCCTCCCCGGCGAAACCCGCGCCCAGCGCCTGGCACGCGAATATGTGCGAGCGGGGCATTCCGCGGATGCGCGAGCCATGTAGGGACAGCCGCCCTCGGCTGTCCAGCCGCGCCGCGGCGAATCAGGAAAGCCCGGCATTGCCAGACGGATAATATTGTTCTATGAGTAAGTTCAGTGCGCCCGTAGCCGCGAAGCGGCGCAAGAATGAAGCCCACGGCGCAAGCCGTGGGTTAGCCGCGGAAGATTCGCCAGCCCCGAAGGGGCGAAAGAAGCCCAAGCGTGGGTCGTCCGGTGAGCTTCGCCTCATCCCCATCCCGCTTGCCGAGGAAATCCACCCCGGCGATTCGCTGGCTGACAAGCTGCTGGAATTCATACGCCGGCGGCGCGTCCGCCTCCAATCCGGCGACATCCTGATCGTGAAACACAAAGTCGTCTCCAAGTCTGAAGGCCGCCTCGTTGATCTGGACACGATCCAGCCATCCGCCGAATCCGTCGCGTGGGCGAAACAGTATGCCCTCGACGCCCGCGTCATCGAACTTGCACTGCGCGAGAGCCGGTCCGTCATCCGGCGCAAGAATGGCGTTTTGATTACGGAAACTCATCACGGTTTCCTCTGCGCCAACAGCGGCGTTGACGTCTCCAACGTTGACGGCGGCCGGCACGCATTGCTGCTTCCCGAAAACCCCGACCGCTCCGCCGCGAACCTCCGCCGTACGCTGAAAAAACGAACCGGCCTCGCGATTCCCGTCATCATCACCGACAGTTTCGGACGCCCCTGGCGCGAAGGCCTGACCGACCTCGCCATCGGCATCGTCGGCATGAAGCCGCTGCGCGACGACCGCGGCCGCCGCGACCCGCATGGCTATAAGCTACAGGCCAGCGTCGAAGCTGTCGCCGACGAACTCGCCTGCGCCGCCGGCCTGGTGTGCGGCAAACTCGGCCGCACGCCCGCGTGCATCGTTCGCGGTTTTCGCTATGCGGCTGGCCAGGGCGGAGTTCAGGAGTTGCTCCGCCCTGCAGCCACCGACCTGTTCCGGTAGACTGTCTTGGACAATCCCTTGCTTGGACAATTCTTGCTTGAATGATCCTTGCTTTAGGGTGGCGCAGCGCTTTAGCGCTGCGATAAGAACATTGATTGAGGAATTGGGCTTTAGCCCTTGAGGCCGGAGTACATGCCCCGCGAACTCTCACCTTCGGCATTGGAGACCTTCTCATCACTCGACTGGTCCGACATCGCCTCGCGCCTGAGTCCCAATATTTGCGCTTCGCTTGAAAAAGTCCTCGAAACGCATAACGGCGCCGATCTGTCGCTGGACGAGTCTTACGCGCTGGCCAACTCCGAAGGCGACGACCTGCTCGGGGTGCTGGTGGCCGCGAACATGCTCCGCGCCGAACTCGTCGGCAACATCGTCACTTACGTCGTCAATCGCAATATTAATTTCACGAACATCTGTTTCGTGGGATGCAAGTTCTGCGCCTTCAGCCGGGGCCCGCGCGAAGCCGACGCCTACTTCCACACGCTCGACGACATGGCCCGAAAAGCCCGCGAAGCCTGGCGACTCGGCGCCACCGAAGTCTGCATTCAGGGCGGACTGCCGCGCGATCTCGACAAGTTCTATTACCGCGACATTCTTCGCGCCGTGAAAAGCGCCGTCCCGGGCATGCACATTCACGCCTTCTCGCCGATGGAAATCGTCTACGGCGTCGAACTTACGGGCATGCCGCTCGCCGACTACCTGTCGATGCTGCGCGACAACGGCCTCGGCACTTTGCCCGGCACCGCCGCGGAGATTCTCGATGACGAGATTCGCCACGTCCTCTCCGCCAATAAACTTTCAACCGCCCAGTGGGTCGAAGTCATCCGTACGGCACATCGCTGCGGCATCCGCACGACTTCAACGATGATGTACGGCCACACCGAAACGCCCGAGCACTGGGTGCGCCAGATGCTCCTGCTGCGCGACATTCAATCCGAAACCGGTGGCTTCACCGAGTTCGTTCCCCTTGGCTTCGTGCATCAAAACACGCTGCTCTTCCATCAAGGCCTGGCACGCACCGGACCCACGCTCGCCGAGCATCTCAAGGTTCACGCGCTGGCCCGCCTGTTGCTGGCCGGCTCCATCAACAACATTCAGGTTTCCTGGGTGAAACTGAACCGGCGGCTCTCGCAACTCTGCCTGCACGCGGGGGCCAACGACTACGGTGGCACGCTGATGGAGGAAAACATCTCGCGCGAAGCCGGGGCCACCGCCGGCCAGTACACCAGCCCCGAAGATTTTCAGTCGCTGATTCTCGAGACCGGCCGCATCCCCGCCGAGCGCAACACAACCTACTCACGCATCCATATCAAGATGCCGTTCAATGAAAACGAATTCACGGTCGACCACGCGTTCGACGCGGAGTTCGCATGAAACGATCACTCGACGCAGAAATCGCAAGGAGCAACTCCTGATGCACGCAGCACCGTGGAACAGCAGCGCTTCAGCGCCGGGTAGAGCGAATCCGAAAGAATTGCGGCTGGAGCCGAGGTGGCGCGCCTTAGCATGACCCGCCCCATCGCCATCATCGGCGGCACTGGTCCTCTGGGCATGGGACTCGCGCTGCGCTGGGCGCGCGCCGGGGAAGCCATCATCATCGGCTCACGCGAGGCTGAGCGGGCGCAGCGCGCGGCCGCCGCCATCCGCGAGCGCGCCGGTGGCCAGGCTCAAGTCTCCGGTATGGAGAACGCCGCTGCCTGCGCCGCCGCCGACATTCTGATGCTGACCGTCCCCTTCGAAGGCCAGGCCGCGCTGATCAAGAAACTCAAGTCGTCGATGACCGCAGGCAGCATCCTGATCGACGCCACGGTTCCGTTAGCGACCGCCGTCGCCGGTCGCGCCTCGCGCACTCTCGGCGTCTGGCAAGGATCAGCGGCTCAGCAAGCGGCCGAACTCGTCCCCGACGAGGTCAGCGTGGTCGCCGCCTTCCACAACGTCTCCGCCGACCTGCTCAACGGAGACTCCCCGCTCGACTGCGACGTGATCGTCTGCAGCGACGATCCCGACGCCGCCCAGCTTACTCGCGAACTCGCAGCCAAAATTCCCGGCGTTCGCGCGCTCGACGGTGGCAAGCTTGAAAACGCTCGCATCGTCGAACAGATCACGGCCCTGCTGATCGGTCTCAACGTCCGCCACAAAGGCCACGCCGGAATCCGCATCACCGGCCTGCCGCCGGCAGCCTATCGCTAGCAGATTGAACTGATCCAGGGAAGAACGGTCAGGAGAGCGTGCGCAGATTCTTCCGCAGGCGGTCAGGTTCGCCTGCGCCAAGCAGGCCCTCGATTGCGAGGTGCGTGCTCTTCCATACTGGAACCGCGCGCGCCAGCAATTTTCGCCCCTTTGGGGTCAGAGTCAGCAAACGGCCGCGGCGATCCTCGGGATCAGGTGCGACCTTGAGCAGACCCCGGCGCTGCAACGGCTTCAGAGCCGCGGTCAGCGTCGTCCGATCCATCCCCAGCAGAGCCGCCACTGCCGCTATACCTGGCGGCTGTGGACGGTTCAGCGACATCAGCAGCGAGAATTGCCCATTGGTCAGGCCGAGCGGGCGCAGCGCGTCATCGAAGCGGCGCGCCAGCGCCCTTGCCGCTCGCTGCACGTGAAGGCAGAGGCAGGAGTCGCGAACCAGGATCGTCGTCTCAAAAGAAGTGTTGATCATGGTTGACAAAGAGATACAGAGGTTGATATCAACCTATATCGCAAAACAGCGCAAGGAGGAACACCCATGTTACACCGTCCGAGTTGCAACAACGTTTGGCGTGAGATAAGCAGAATCATCGCGTTATCAGCTTTGGTTCTCGCCGTCATGTTGACCGCGGCGCGGCCGGCACCCGCAGATTACGACAAATCCCCGTATCCCAGCATGGCGCCGGTTGAGCAATATCTGATGGATCGCGCTGCCGAAATAACTTTGGCACGGACCGCAGCTCCGCCATCAATATCAGGCGACGCCGACGTCCTCGTCCTTGGACGGCACGGTTATGAAACCGCAGTCAAAGGCAAGAATGGTTTCGTATGCGCCGTGGAGCGAAATTGGATGGGCCCATTCGAGGGCGATGGTTCTGATAACTTTTGGAACCCTAAAGTTCGAGGGCCGGTCTGTTTCAATCCACCGGCAGCCCGCTCCATCCTGCCAATTACGATTAAGAGAACGGAGATGGTATTGGCTGGTCGATCCAAAGCTCAGATCTTCGAAGGCATGAAGGCATTCGTAAAGCAAGGGATGCCGCCCCTGGAGCCTGGAGCCATGTCCTATATGATGTCGAAAGACCAGCACCTTAACGATGGCGACCACCCCAACTGGATCGCTCACCTGATGTTTTACACTCCAGTCATGGACGGCTCCGTTTGGGGTGCGGATCTGCCCCGTACTCCCGTCATGCTGAATCCACAGTTCCATGGCGATCCGGAACCAATCGACGTATTCATGATTCCCGCGGGCTGGTGGTCGGATGGAACAGCGGACCCCGTCAATAATTGACGACGCGCGAATGTAGACGAGTCGATTATTCAAATTTGCGGAGCCTGGCGCCATGTGCTACATGATGTCGAAGCAACAGTACTGTCTATTCCTGCTTTTTCAATTCAGCGTTCCAGTTCAAGACCAGGGTGAGGGGAGTGTTGCTGACCGTTGGAGTATCGCCGTTCACAAGGAACCGCTGGCCATCCCGGCTGGTGGCGTAAATTCCCAGCCGATAGCCAACCGTTAGCGCCTGAAACAAAGCATGAGGAGTGCCCAGCGCAAGGGTCTGACTCGCCTGCTCGACGTTGACCGCCACGATGTTGGCGCTCTGCGGCGCAAGAAAGAACAGTTCTTTCCCGTCAGCCCGCCAGTTGGGAAACACTCCGCCGCCAGTCGAAACCTGGTATTTGCGAGCACCGTCGGGAAAGCTGGTGAGGTAGACCTCGGGTTGTCCGGGGTCGCTTGACGTGTACGCCACCCATTTGCAATCGGGGGAAAACGAAGGATCGAGCACATCAAACTGCGACTGCACCAGCGGGAACGGCTTGCGATCTCCGAAAAGCGGCAAAATCCAGATTTCGCGTCTGGGCTGGACAGGTCTTTGGTCTCGAATATAAGCAAGATAGCGCCCATCGTGACAAACAGAGCGGGAAACCTCATTGACTCCGTCCGTTTCCAGCAGCTTTTCGGGGTTCTTCCCATTGAGATCTTTGCGGTAGATATGCGCGATCCCCGTCGTGTTGGAGGTGTAAATGATCGACTGACCATCAGGTTCCCAGACGGGCCCGGCTGAGGTGCCCGCGCCGAATGTGAAACGCGTCTTGGTGCCGCGGACCAGATCCAGAATCCATACATCCGGGGTCCACCACTGCAGGTCATAAATGCTGACGGCCACCTTGGTTCCATCGGGCGAAATCACAGGCTGCGCAAAGAAGTCCCGTCCAATGTTTTCCAGAGCCTTGCCAGTCCGGTCATGCCAGACAAGATTCCAGCCGAGAACACCGGTCAAGTTGGGGTAATAGAGGAGCGTGCCAGTCTGAGAAGCCGAGATCATGGCGGCTGAGTTTGGCCCCACGATGGCAGGGTGATCCGCCAGAGGAGCAGGTTCGCCTCTCAGTTCGACCTTTTGCGCATCGAACGGCTGGGCGACCAGCGTTTGCTCCTGCAGGTAGAGCAGGTAGCCCGGTGCGTAGACGGCCTGGTAGCCGGTATGGAGCAGGAAACGGTGCTCCTTCGAGTCCAACGAACCGGCGTAGATTCCCGTTCGCTCCTTATCGAAACTGCGAACGAAGAAAAGGTAGTGTTTGCTATCGGGAAGAAACTGCGGCCAGCGATGACTGTCCTCCAGGTGGCTCCGGTCGAATCCGGTCACCGCCACTGGCGTGCCCCCATCCGCAGACACGCGATAAAGCAAATCCTGGGTTCCCGGCGCGAAAAGAATGAAGCCGTCACGGCTCCAGCTGCCGCCCCGAGGGGCCACGCTCACATCGCAGAGAGTCCGAAGATCTCCGCCGGTGTCACCGATCCGCTTCAGCTTTCTTCCCGCAAAAAACCCGATGGTTTGGCTATCGGGCGACCAAAATGGATGTCCCGCCCCCTCGGTACCGGCCAAGGCATGTATGCTTTCCGACTCGACTTGCCTCAACCACAACGTCACCGTGCCTTTCTTGTCGCGCACCGTGACTGCGATCTGGCGGCCATCGGGAGAAATGACCGGAGCTCCGCCCTCGATGTCCCGAGAAAAAAACTCCGTGTCCTCGGGCGGCAAAATCGAAGCCCGGACCACGGATGTTGCCGCAGAAGGTTGCGTGAAGTGACCGATCAGCAGCCACGCCAGCGACAACAGCAGGATGGTGCAGACTCCCCAGGCCAAGACGGAAGATTTCCACCACGTCGCTGTGGGCGCGGCATCCGGGCTCGATTCGGCATCGGCAGCCCACTGGAGCTGCAACTTCACATCGTGAACCGCCTGGAACCGCTCGTCGGGATCTTTCGCCAGGCAGGTCTTCACAACGCGCTCAAGCGCTGGCGGAGACATGGGCTGGAGTGATTTGATTGGTGGTGGTTCAGTGGCGAGGATGGCCGCAACTGTTGACGCCGCCGTCTTGCCCGCAA
The DNA here is from genome assembly GCA_035266285.1 of Candidatus Sulfotelmatobacter sp. Lineage (GTDB taxonomy): Bacteria > Acidobacteriota > Terriglobia > Terriglobales > Acidobacteriaceae > Sulfotelmatobacter. The sequence goes on along the minus strand of DATFNR010000030.1, from coordinate 7,762 downwards.
AGGCGCGCTGGCCGGTCACCATTTCATACAGCACCGCACCCAGTGCAAAAATGTCGCTGCGCGCGTCCGCTTCTTTTCCTTCCACCTGCTCCGGCGACATGTACTGGAACGTACCGATGATGGTGCCTTCCGCCGTGAGCGGACGATCCGGAGTGCTTTGAGTCCTCATCAGTGAGCTCGTTAGCTCGGAGCTGGGAGGATTAGCCGGCGTGACCGGCTTTGCCAGGCCGAAGTCCATCAGCTTGGCGCCGGTCTTGGCGAGCATGATGTTTCCCGGCTTGAGGTCGCGATGAATGACCCCGCTGCGATGCGCTGTTTCCAGCCCGTCGCAGATCTCGCGTCCGTATCGCAGCACCTGATCGAGCGGGAGAGGCCCCTTGCGCAGGCGATCTGCAAGGGTTTCTCCCTCGAGGTACTCCATGACCAGGAAGCTGGTCCCGTCCTGCGAGCCCACGTCGTACAGGTGACAGATGTTGGGATGATTCAGAGAAGAAATCGCTCGTGCTTCGCGGTCAAAGCGCTCGCGGGCGTCGGCCCGGCTCGAAAGATGTGCAGGCAAAATCTTGACGGCTACAGTGCGGTTCAGGCGGGTATCGCGCGCCCCATATACCTCACCCATGCCGCCCGCGCCCAGTTGCGACTGGATCTCGTAAGGCCCCAGCTTTGTGCCCGCAGCGAGCGCCATAGGTGGCCAGGATTATAAACCGCAGCGTTTGCCAAAATGTCAGCGTCAGGCTCGTCTTCCTGGTGCCAAGCCAGCGCATGCGGCATTCCAAGGATCAATCTCCTAATCCTCGCCCACCGGTGCCGTCACGCCCGCTGCCGGCTCGCCTCCGGCCATCTGCTGCGCCAGGATCAGCTTGCGCGCCTCGACGCGAATCTTCGGCAGATGCATCGCGAACCAGCCCGCCCCTGCCACCGCCGCCAGCCCGCCGAGTGCCACCGTCAGCGGCGCGCCCAGCCGGTCCGACAGCGCCCCGCCCATCAGCGCGCCCAGCGGCGCCAGGCCCATGAACATCATCGAGTAGACGGCCATCACCCGCCCGCGCAGCGCGTCCGGCACCATCACCTGGATCAGCGTGTTCGACGATGCCATCTGCAGCATGATGAAATATCCCACCGGCAGCAGCAGCAGTACCGACAGCCAGAACGACTTCGACATGGAAAACAGCACCAGGCTCCCGCCAAACCCAGCGCAGCACACCGTAACCCACTTGCTCAATCCCTTGACTCCGGAGCGCACGGCCAGCGTAAGCGCTCCCAGCAGCGCTCCAACTCCGGCCGCGCCCATCAGAATCCCCAGTCGCACCGCGCCCAGATCATGCGACCCGATCAGCGAAGCCAACCCCTGTCCGCCCTTGTGCAGAACCTTGTCGGCGAAAATCGGCATCAGCACGACGTAGGGCATACCCGTCGCGCTCACCACGCCCAGCAACAGCAGCAGCGCCCGAATCGGCGCCGTGTCGTTGACGAAGCGAAATCCCTCCTTGATGTGCTCGAACGGCGACGCCCCGATCGCCCGCGCCGGACTGTGCACGTTCATCATCATCAGCCCGGCGATCACCGCGATATAGCTCACGCCGTTGGCAAAGAAGCACCAGCCCTCGCCCAGCCTTGCGACCAGAACGCCGGCCACAGCCGGTCCGATCACGCGCGCGCCATTGAACATCGACGAATTCAGCGCGATCGCGTTCATCAGGTCTTCCTTGCCCACCATGTCGACCAGAAACGACTGCCGTCCCGGGATATCGAATGCGTTCACCACGCCGAGTAGCGCCGCCAGCACGAAAATCTCGCGCACGGTCACTTTGTTGGTAAGCGTGAGCGCCGCCAGGATGAACGCCAGGATCATCGACGCAGTCTGCGTCGCGATCACCACGCGCTGCCGATTCATGCGGTCGGCTGTGATGCCTCCGATGGGAGCAACCAGGAACACCGGAATCTGGCTGGCGAATCCGACTGCCCCCAACAGCAAGCCCGATCCAGTCATGCGGTAGACCAGCCACGACTGGGCCACGGTTTGCATCCACGTGCCGATCAGCGAAATCAGTTGTCCGCCGAAGAAAAGCTGGAAGTTGCGATGCCGCAGCGCCCGTCCCGCAGCCTGCCAGCGCAAACCGGCAGCCGGGGTGGCCACCGAAGAGCCGGCTTGTTGGATGGAATCTTTCGCCTCAGCCACGAGTTCTTCTTTGGATGATGCTGCGAGGTTTACGCCTCAGTATATCTTCCATCGCGAGGAGAGGGTCGTCTGCCGTTGCCTGGCCGATGCGGGCACGAAACCGCGGAGGCACTGCGGGTTTTCCACAGCGCAACGATGCGCGCTGTCCGAATCGCCTGTGATCCCTGTTTAGGTCATGCAACGGCAAGCGAAGGGCCAATTTGGGAATCCTCCGCCTGGCTGTAACTAACTTGTAACTTCTCACGCCGCCAGGCCTGAGCTACAGTAGCGTGTACGCCTGCTCCGCGATCATCCGGCGCACCGGCAAGGCAGTGACACTGGCATGACCACTCCTCCAGTTCGCATTGAACGCCGCGTCGGACAACGGTTTTCCTACCTGCTGCCCGTTTCCCTGCGTCAATCTGAGGGGCTAGTCGAAGGAGTTGGTTTCACCCAGGATTTGAGTTCGTGCGGCGTCTTCTTCTTTACCGATGCGTGCCTGCGCGAGGGATCTGAAATCGAGCTCACGCTCCGGATGCCCTCGGAAATCACCTTGGGCGACAGCATGCCGGTACGCTGCCGGGGCCGCATTTTGCGCATCGTTCGTCCGGTTGCAGCTCTGTTTCAGGAATCACCGCGCGAAGCTCGTGCGGAAACGAAAATCGGAGTTGCGGTGCGGCTCGAGGGTTACGAATATCTGACGGAGGCCACCCAGGCGTCTCCCGGCTTCGAGCGGGTTGCGGCCCTGCGCTCGCATCCCGAGGAAGACCGGCCCGTACTTCACGCTCCGGTTCCCGCTGTCGTGGACTAGTCGGAAAGTGTAGACTCCGCGTCCATACGGTTCCGCACCGCTTCTGCTGCATATTTTTTTCTCTTCCCCCCACGGAAGTGCCTTTCCAACGCGGCTTTTGTGCCTTACAATATTTTGCAATCTAGAAAGCAAGTTGCTTCAGAGTTTGTACGCTGCGCTTCTTCGTCCCAGCCGCCCATCCTGACACTGGCGTGTCCGGTGCTCGTTACGGATCGCGTGTTTGTGTGGTCGCAGTCTATTACTTAGGTCACTTGGCGTAGATTGGCTTCTCTTTCTAACATGCAGACACCGAGAGAAATCAGCGAGAAACGCGCCATGCATGGGATCGCCGTGGCCCTCCTGACCGAGGACCGCGAACATTTATCCGCGCTGCAAAGCCGTCTCGAAGTGACCCGCCTGGGACAGGCGGTGTTCAGCCATGTGGGATTTCCCGTCGGTCCCACCGACGCGATTCTTCGCCAGCTGCAGGAGTCGCGCGCCGAAGTCGTCATCGTCGATGTCGCCACCAGAGAACCGCAGCGCGCCATTCACGCGATTGAGTTAATCCGCGCCACCACCGCGCAGATCGCAATTTTCGCCAACGGCGAGATGACGCAGCCCGCCAACATTGTCGCCACCATGCGCGCCGGGGCAGGCGAATATCTCGATCATTCCGCCGGTTCCGACCCGCTCCTGGAAGCGCTCACCCGCCTCAGTTCCGCCCGCACCCGCGCCCCCGGGGCCGGAGGCAAAGCCCGCATCTTCACTTTCCTGAGCGCAAAAGGCGGGGCCGGGTGCACCACGGCCGCGGTGAATACCGCCGTCGCCCTGCAGCAGTCGCATGGCGATGTCGTTCTGGTGGACTTCGCGCCCATCGGCCATAGCGCTCTTCACCTCAATCTGCGCCCGCAGTTCGGCGTGCTTGACGCCTTGCAGAATCTGCACCGGCTCGACGTTTCCCTGCTCGACGGTCTGATGACCCCGACCAAGGAAGGCCTGCATCTGCTGGCCGGGCCGCAGCAGCCGTATCCCACCGAGCCCACGCCTGGTGAACTGGCTCGTCTGTTCGATTTGCTCGTCAATCACTACCGCTTCGTCGTGGTCGACGCCTCCAGCCGCCTCGATCCCACCACGCGCCTGCTTTCCGATCTGTCCAACGCCGTGCTTGTCGTCGCTCAGACCGACGTGGTCTCGCTGTGGAGCGCGGGCCGCATTCACGCCTTCCTCGAGGAAGGCACCGGCCGCAACCGCCTGCGCATCGTCCTGAATCGCTACAAGAAGATTCCTGGCTTCACCGACGAGGATGTCGAGCAGGTTACGAGCTGCAAAGTCCTGTGGAAAGTCCCGAACGCGTTCCAAACCGTCTCGCCCTCGATCGACCATGGCGCGCCGGTGGTTCTGCAGGAAGGCCCCGAGATCAGCCGCGCCTACCGCGGTCTGGCCGCGGCACTGGCCGAAGCTTCCTCGAATACTGACAGTGGTCCCGACCTGGTCTACGGACACGAGGGCGCTGCCAAGAAAGCTCCCAGCCGCCTGAACCTCTCCGCCGTCCGCGCGGGGCAGTAAGCCCAGTACCCGGTACCTAGTACCCAGTACCTAGTTGCGAGCAAATTCACTTCTCGGCGGTCCGCCCCTGTGTGGAAATTTCCTTCAGAACTTGTTGGAGAGTGGAGCGTTTTCGAGTTCGCTACTTGACAAGGAACTCGCGACTAGGCTGGGTACTGAGTACTGAGTACTGAGTACTGAGTACTGAGTACTGAGTACTGAGTACTGAGTACTGAGTACTGAGTACTAGGTACTGGGTACTGGGTACTGAGTACTGAGTATTCGCACCTCGTCACTCACTTCCGCGGTTCCGCCGTCGGTCCCGCGTCCTGGGGAAACATCTTGAACTCGACCTCTCTCACGTGCGACGTCACTTTCTTGTTCACGTCGCTCAAGTTCTCGATCAGCGTGCCCTTGAGAACGTAATAAGCCTCATCTCCCGGATTCTTTCCCTCGCCGCGCTCGACCGTGCCCGTGAACTCGAACCACACGCCGTGCACCGTCTCCGTCGTAAATGCCAACTTGTTTTCCTCGAGCTTGCCCGTCTTGAAAAACTGGTCGAGAAACGCCCCTTTGTCGCTCTCGCCGTCTCCATAGCGCGAGATGAACCCCGTGACGTGCCCTTCATCCTCCACCGTGACCTGCACGAACTCGCCCTCTTTCAGGAACGTATACATCCCGGAATATGCATGCCCGTCGTTCGTATCTTTTCCCGATGCGGACTGTTCTCCCGCGCTCTTTCCTTCAGACTTGGCGTCCTGCGACGTAGCCGGGGCTGTCAGCAGGGCCATGCCCAGCGCGGCAGTTAACCCTATTTTGAAGATGCAATGGCATCGCCTCATGATGGCTCTCCTCGCGTCCCATCGTACTACCACCTGCGTCCGCCTTAGTGCTAAATGGCGCTGCCCTGGACCCCGCTTGCGCCCAAGCTGGGATTCGCCCTGCTGTTTTTGTCCTTCCTGCTACCGCAGGCGCCCATTCTGCATCTACCATAGAGCGATGGCCGCGCTCCCCGACCCGGCACTCTACTCCGAGCCCGTTTTGCGGCTCCTGGTCGAATTGCCCTCGTGGCCGCGAGTGTTCTTCGGCAATCTGCGCGATACATTGTTCCCGCGCCGTCTTCCTCAGATCGACATACGTTCCGCCCCTGCGCCGTTCTGGCACGACGTATTCGTCAAGCGCCCGCTTCCCTGGCATGGCTTCTTCCAATCGGTGGTGTGGCACTTCACCGCCTTCGCCCTGCTGGTGGGGTTCACGCGTTTCTTCGCGTTCCAGCCGCGCGTGGTGCCCGCGCCCGCTCCGACCTTCGATCACTCCCATGTCATTTACTACGAGGCTTCGGAATACTTGCCACCGCTTGACACACGGACCGCAGACGATCCTCCGCCTCAAGCGCCCGACCGCGGATTTTCGCGCCAGCCCATCATCTCGGTCCCGCCCGAAGCTGACAATCGATCACAAACCATCGTCACCCCACCCAAACTCAAGATCAAGCACGACGTCCCTCTGCCCAACATCGTGGCGTGGTCGGGCAAGCCGGTAAAGCCGCAGCTCGCGATCCCCGCGGCTCCCGTGATTCCCGCTGCCGAGATCACCCGCATCGCGCCGCCCCGGATCGAAAATGCGGTCGTGACCCCTCCGCCTGACGCTGCCCATCTTACTCATCGCCGTGATCAGCCGGACCTGCAGTCGTCTGTCGTGGCGCCTCCACCCAGCGTCGAGACGAGCACACTGAGGAATCAGAATGTGGGTGAGCTCAACATCGGACACAGCGCCGTCATCGCACCCGCGCCTGAACTGGCGGTCACTGAACAGCGCGCGCTTGCCACCGGCAGCGCGGCTGCAGTCTATGGCCCCGGGTCCCAGATCGTTCCACCGCCTCCCGCGATCGCCGCCTCGGGATCGTCTGGCTTCCCCGGCCGCGCGATTGCGCTGAGCCTCCGCCCGGCGGTAGAAGCTCCGCCGGACGTGCCTGCCGGCAACCGTCGCGGCGCCTTCGCCGCCACTCCCGGGGGACATCCCGGAGCCTCGGGAGCACCAGGATCATCCTCCGGAGGCATAGCAGGTGGCATCGGCGCCGGCAAAGGAACTGGATCGAACCGCAAAGGTGATCTACCCGCCGGACTCTACGTCGGAAGCGCACCCGCTCCCGCAGCGACTTCGTCCGTCGCAGGCGATCCCCCTCCCCGCACGGTCGCGAGCGCCGACCCTGATCCTGCGCCCAAAGTGCGTCCTCATGTGAGTACCGCTCCCGCGATTCACCTGCAACCGGGAAACGCCGCCATGTTGTCCGCTCCCGAACGCGCCATCTTCGGTACCAGCAGGTTCTACTCGCTCAACCTCAGCATGCCCAACCTGAATTCAGGAGGCGGCAGCTGGGTTATCCGTTTCTCCGAGCTCAAGCCCGACACTGAAAAGCGTGGCGCTGAGTACATGGCCTCCAACACGCCGGAGGGAGAGATCAGCCCGCCGGCGGTTACGCGCAAGGTCGATCCCGGCTATCCTTTGCAGTTGATGCGCGAAAACGTCTCCGGCACGGTGATCCTCTACGCCATCATCCACGCCGACGGCAGCGTGAGCGGCGTGCGCGTGCTGCGCGGCGTCGATCCGCGCCTCGACCGCTTCGCCGCCGATGCCGTCGCGCAGTGGAAGTTCGATCCCGCCACGAAAAACGGCGCTCCAGTCGACGTCGAAGCCACGTTCCAGATTCCATTCCGTCCGACCGCGGTTGGTACCAGCTTTTAGCCAGAGTGTTGCCGGAGGCGTGACCGGCTGGCTCAGGAAGCCGCCAACGGCTACCCCTGCTAGACTCGCTGCATGTCCGGTTCCCCTGCGACCACCCGTCTCGAACTCCTGATCCGCGAGGCCGCTCCCAGCGACATTCCCGAAATCCTGCGCCAGCGCCGCGCGATGTACATCGACATGGGCCACACCGAGCCTCAGCCGCTCGACGCGATGGCTTCCCGGTCGGCTGGCTACCTGGCAAAAGCCATGGCTGACGGCTCATTTCGCGCCTGGCTAGCCTGTGCTGAGAGAGGCGTGGTCGGCGGAGGCGCGCTGATCATCTCGCCCTGGCTGGCACATCCGTACGACCTGGAATGTCGCCGTGCCACGATTCTGAACGTCTATGTTTATCCCGAGCACCGCCGCCGGGGCGTCGCCCGCCAACTCATGGAGGTGATGATCACCTGGTGCCGGCGCGAAGGATTCGCCGGCGTCACGCTTCACGCTAGCGACGACGGACGTCATCTGTACGAATCGCTGGGGTT
>DATFNR010000029.1:0-23191 GCA_035266285.1 Candidatus Sulfotelmatobacter sp. | reverse complement strand
CGCGCGCTGATGCGGCATTGGCGAACTGCTTGCGGTGGCGTCGGCCGTCGGCATCCCACCAGTCGGCCATGAAGACTCCCGGTTGTTTCTGATACATAGTCACTCCTTCGGTGACGGTGGCTGGTCACTGCCACCAGAACTCAAGATGGTCTCACGATGGATGGGAGTTTGGCAATGGCAGCGCAGCGGGAGTGCGACAAACGGCGCTTCAATCGCGCTGGATGCTCGGCGAGCTGGCCCCTATCGTGCCGGAACGGCCAGGAACCAGACCAGCAAAGCGAACAGGATCAGCGCGGCAGCCAGCGAAAACAGAGTGTGCAACGGGTGGAAATGAAAATAAGGATTGCGATTCAGACGATTCCGGGTCGCCAGCATAGAGCCTCCTCCGCGCGCATCGCGCGCGCCAACCGGGCGACTTGACGACCCTATTGTCGCACCATTTGGCGTCTCTGGGGTTGATTTTTGTTAGGGGTCGACTGCCCTATTTCTCCAAATCCACCGGCTTCACCGGCAAATCCCAATGGGCATCGAGAATCTCGAACCGGCGTTGCTCCTCGCGCTGATACGTCTCCTGGTCAGGCCAGAGCTGCTTTTTGATCGGGTCTTCGTCGATCGTCTCATTGGCGATCGCGGCATTCTTAAAGACGATGGTCACGCGGTAGTCCCAGCGCCCGTCTTCGGTGGTGTGGTAGCGCGGCTGATCCATCCAGGCCTTGAGCATGCGCCCCATCTCGACTTCTTTCTTGAGCAGAGGGTAGTGGTTCTTCTTGAAGAGTTTGAGAAATTCGTCGGCGTGGCCCCACTTGGCTTTGTAGTAGTACTCGACGACGAAAGGCTGGTCGGATGAGGCGGCCCGAGCTTGGGCGAAAATTGGCAAGGCGATGGTGATGAACAGCAGAGCGGCGAGAATGCGGCGTGGGATGAGCATGGGTTCTCCTCGGGAATGCGATGCAGTTGCTTGTACACTAAGCGGATCGCTGGGTCAAAACGGTCTTCGCGGGGAATTGCTTCTTGCGGTGGTGTCATCCTGAGCGGAGGGGGTGCGTCGCGTATGCGAAGCACTCCCGGAGTCGAAGGATCCCTGCTCGTTGAAGAAAACAGTACGAAGATTCCGGGGGTGTCGCCGGTCGTTCTCGTGGAAGAGCGGCCCTTCAGGGCCGCGATAAGGTTGACTCGAAGTGCCCTTTAGGGCTGGTTGTCGTTATTGGCGATGTCCGGAACTGCGACCGCAGGGGCTGAAGCCCTAATAACCGTGGGCCCCTGACGCGGCGCTGAAGCGCCGCTCTTCCACGTAGCGCCGGCGGCCGTTTCAGGGGTCAAGAACCACTTGGAACGGTTCGACCCAGTCGCGGATAGGGATCCTTCGACTGCGTGGCCGCCCGCTTCGCGCACGGCAACTTCGCTCAGGATGACAAGTTTGCGTGAGGCGATGCGATTGAGTGACGAACAACAGATCATCGAACTGTTTGAAGACGGTGACCGGGCATTGATCTCGGCCGATGTCGCCGAGCTGCGCCGCATCTACGCGGATGACTACGTGCAGTACGACGAATCCGGCAAAGCGTCCACGAGGCAGGATCTTATTGACCGGCTGACCTCGGGCAAGGTGAGGTTCGTATCGATGATCTCGACCGGGCGGCAGATTCGGCTGCTGCGCAACGACGTGGCTGTTGTCCACGGGTCGGAGGAGGATGAAGTCGAGCAGGACGGCCAGCGATCGTCCGTGCGCTACGTCTACTTGGATGTAGTAATCAAGAAAGAAGATAGATGGCAGATCCTGGCGTCGCAGCTGGCGAGACCTACTGGCCCCCGACCACTGGCCCCTGGCCTCTGATCCTGTTCTGCCAGTGGTTCCAGACGAACCATACAAGACCTAGCACCAGCATCACTCCGATCACGGCGTCGAACTTGTGGAAATACTTGCCCAGTTCGCGCCAGTTTTCGCCGAGCTTCATTCCCAGCCAGGCCAGGCCGAAACACCAGGGCCATGATCCCAGGAACGTGTAGATGTGGAAGCGGCCGCGGGGCATGCGGGCGACTCCGGCGGGCAGCGCGATGAAAGTGCGGATCACCGGCAGCAGGCGAGCGATGAAAACCGCAAGATATCCCCAGCGGGCGAAGAAGCGGTCGGCTAGGTCGAGCTCGCGGCGGGTCATCAGGATCCAGTGGCCGAAGCGCTCCACCAGCGGTCGCCCGCCGTAGAAGCCGATCTCATAAGCCACGAGCGACCCCAGGTTGCAGCCGATCGCGCCCGCCGTCGCCACCCACAGCAGCTTGAACGTGCCCTCGAAAACGAGATAGCCGCCAAAGGGCATAATCAATTCGGACGGCAGCGGAATGCAGGCCGACTCAATCGCCATGAGAATGACGATCCCGCCGTACCCGGTGACGCCGATCACGGACTTCACGAACGCGAAGAGGATTGCGAGGATATGTTCAGTCATTGATGAGCAGTACTCAGTGCGGTACTCAGTACCTAGTACTCAGTACCCAGTCAGAACTCTTTACTCTTTGGCATTCGATCGTCCGAAGGCCGAACGACCAGTGTAGCGGAAAGTGAACAGATTCGTGGCGTAGCAGATGGCAACTGGGTACCGAGTACTGGGTACTGGGTACTGAATACCGGGTACTGCTCTTAGAACGAGCCTTCCTGGGTAAAGGCATATCCCGGCAAGCTCGCGCCCTGGGGAGTCTTCGAGACCTTCACGCGGACCGTGGGCGCTTCGGGCGCGGTAATGCCCGCCGGCCGCAGCATGGCGTATTGGGTGAAGACTTCGTTGTAGACCTTGGTGACGAGATAGTCCTGGCCGTCGGCGTCGCTGCGCCAGACCTGCCCGAGTTGGATGGAATTGACTGCCATGGCGTTGTCCTGATTGGTTACCTTCAGAGTAGCGAGGCTGATGGGGCGCGTCAATTCCCTGCGTGGTTACCGTAGGACAGGTGCGAATTGCCGATTTTCGATTGGGGCTTGCCGCGTAGTGGGGTTGCGGCTGACATTTTGGTCGGCGCAATTTAAACCCACAACCACAAAGGTCACGAAGGTACACGAAGGAAGCCCAAGGCGACTGGCTGGTCGGCATCGCAGTCGGCAATTGGAAATCGGCAATCGGCAATTGCTATGATGGCCGGCAATCGTCGAGCGCAAGAAAGGGATCCCATGCCCCGAGGAGTCGTTCCCCGCCAGCCCGCGCGCAGCGGGCGCCAGGACAAAGTTCGTGCGGCGCGGGTGCTGCCCCGCACGGAAGCCGCGGAGCGGCGAAAGAATGCAGCCCGCGGCGCGAGTCGTGGGTCAGCGATCGGACGATCAGAACCAGCCCCGAAGGGCCGAAAGAAAACTGTCGGCGCATCCAAGGCGGCTCCAGCCAAGGGCTACAATCCCCTCGCGCCCGAACGCATCGCCGAAATTCTCCAGCGACTCGACCAGCTCTATCCCAACGTCACCTGCGCCCTCACGCACTCGACCGCGTGGGAACTGCTGGTCTCCACGATTCTCTCGGCGCAGTCGACCGACGTGAACGTGAATCGCGTCACGCCGGAGCTTTTTCGCAAGTACCCGACCGTCGAAGCCTTCGCGGCGCTAACTCCCGAGCAGCTCGAACCCGATGTCCGCTCAACCGGATTCTTCCGCAACAAGTCGAAGTCGGTGGTGGGGGCGGCCAAGAAGATCGTCAGCGACTTCGCCGGCCGGGTTCCCGACGACATGGAGAGGCTGCTGACCCTGCCCGGCGTTGCCCGCAAGACGGCCAATGTCGTGCTGGGAACGTGGTTCAAGAAGGCGGAAGGAGTGGTGGTCGACACGCATGTACAGCGCATTTCGCGCCGCCTGGAACTGACCGCCGAAAGCGACCCGCAGAAGATCGAGCAGGACCTGATGCGAGTGATTCCTCGCGAAAAGTGGATTCTGTTCTCGCACCAGATCATCTGGCACGGGCGCAAGCTGTGCGTGGCCCGCAAGCCGAAGTGCGCGGAGTGCGCGCTGGAGAATCTCTGCCACGCCGGCGACAAGACCTGGAGCACGGTGGAGATGCACAAGGAAGCGAAGGCGTGATGCGCAACAGCCTTGTGGAAGAGCGGCCCTTTAGGAATGGTGGTCGTCTTCGATCACGGCACAGGCGGCAACCTCAGGGGCTGAAGCCCAAAATATTCCTAAGGGCAGAATTATGAATTCAACCTGTTTTTACCAATTCCGTAACGTTCTCCATACTATTGAAACTGTCGATCCGGTTGTCGGGATTCCGAAAGTGGCTTTGGATCTAATTGTTGTCGATCCAACCGAGGATGGTGAACGATACGTTCGGTTCCGGTAGTGATGGAGGATTTGGAGGAGGCGTGACAAGCATTTCCTTTTCCGCTCCTGACTCAAGGTCCATGCTCCACAGGTGGCGGTCCGTTCGGTAATTCGATATTTGCCGTTCTTCGACGTACGCCAAGTATTTTCCTGAAGGCGACGGGTAAAAGTAACCGACGCCCACCTTGTGCAGCGGGATTTGTTTCTTGGACTTGAAGTCTGGACCAGTGATGACGAGGAAAACTTCCTCTTGTATGGGTGGCTTGGGCAAAGGCCCTTTCTTTAAACCGTACTCACGGAACAGATAGTCTCCATCCGGCAACTGCCCGATCAGAAAAGGAGTGGCGTCACTCTGGCGATCGTATCCGGGCAATTGAAGCTGGCCGGCGTGCATAGGAATGCCGCCGAGATCCGTGCCGTCCGCTGCTGTGATGTAAGTGCCGGGTACGTCCTGAGAGGTTGATTCATCGCCTCCGAGGTCGAGATTAAAGAACAGACGATCGCCGTCAGCGAGCCAACCGTACGACGTTGGAACGCAGTCAGGGCAGTGGGTTTGACCGAGTTCCCAGCTTCGGAGCAGCTTCCACGTTAGGACGTCATAAATGGAAACCACATATTTGTTATTCGAGACGAAGCCTCCGAAAACCATCTTCTTGGTTTGCGGATTCAGAAGAGCAGGCAACTGATCTGTCTGGATTTCAACCAGTCTGCGAAACCGATTTGAACCGTCAAGGCTGACTTCGTAGAGAGCGGGAGGCTCGGAAGAGGCTCCTGCGGTTGGCGTGGTGCGCCACTCGCGCATGACTCCAGTTATGTAGGCTTTGCTGACCCCGCATGTCGCGCCTGTCGGCCTGATCTCCAGATTCATCCCCTCGTCTGAGAACAACAGGGAGCGTTTTCCATCGATCATGGAAACGGAATAGATCTCGGTCTTTCGGAAGCCGCGAAGCATGGCTAGTTTGTCGTTGATTGATGCTCCCATAACGCCGCGTGGAAAGCGGGCATGCAAGCTTGCGGGGGATTCCGCATAAGAAAGGGCGTAGATCAGGGTCTGGGCGCGTGCTTGTGCGCAAAGCAGCAGAGACGAGGCGATAAGGAGATTCACCCTCAATTTCATGACGTTTCTCATCTAGTCTAAGAGGCTTTACGCGGTGCTGAAGCGCCACTCTTCCACGTGATCTCCGGGCTATCCTCGACCAACGCGCTCCGCTACCCACTCTCCCACTTCCCGCGTCCCCAATGTCCCGCCGATATCCTGCGTCGCCTTTTTCTGGCGCACGGCTTCGAGCACGGCCTCTTCGATTTTTGCCGCTTCATTCGTCAAACCCAGATGCCGAAGCATCATGGCTGCCGTTAAGATTGCGCCGAACGGATTCGCCACATTCTTTCCCGCAATCGGCGGGGCTGAGCCGTGCACCGGCTCGAACATCGACGTGCGGCCGGGATGAATGTTGCCGCTGGCGGCCATGCCCAGCCCTCCCTGCAGGCCGGCGGCCAGGTCGGTGATGATGTCGCCGAACATGTTGTTGGTGACGATCACGTCGAACTGGCGCGGGTCGCGCACCATCTGCATGCAGAGCGCGTCCACGTACATGTGCTGGGCGGTGATCTGCGGGTGTTCGGCGCTCACTTCCTTGAACGTGCGTTGCCACAGTCCGCCGGCATGGGTCATGGCGTTGGACTTGTCGCACATCAGGACCTTGCTGCGCGGCGAGCCATCGAGCTTCTTGTGGCGCTGGCAATAGTCGAAGGCGTAGCGGATGATGCGCTCGACTCCCTTGCGCGTGTTGATGTCTTCCTGCGTGGCGATCTCATCGGGCGTGCCCCGCTTGAAGACGCCGCCCGCGTCGGTGTAGACGCCTTCGGTGTTCTCGCGCAGTACGACGAAATCCATGTCTTTCGGCTCGACCCCCTTCAGGGGGCAGAGCGCCGCATCGAGCAGGCGGACGGGGCGCACGTTGGCGTAAAGGTCCATCTGGAAGCGCATGCCGAGCAGGATCTCTTTGGCATGGATGTTGGTCTTCACGCGGGGGTCGCCGAAAGCGCCGACGAGAATTGCGTCGAAGTCGCGAGCCAGCATGGCGAAGCCGTCGGCGGGAACGGTTACTCCGTCGCGCAGATAGCGGTCGGCGCCCCAGTCGAAATGCTTGGTTTCAATCTCGGCTCCGGTGGCCTGAATGACCTTGACTGCCTGTGGGATGACTTCCTGCCCGATGCCGTCGCCGGGAATGACGGAAATGCGCTTTTTCCGGTCCTTTTTTTGTGCGTCTGGCTTAAGCGAGTTCACGGCAGGAACGTTAACACAATCGCTATAATCGAACTACCGGCATGGAGCCAACGGCACTGCTTCAACACGGAGATTCGGGCGCGAGCGGTTCTGGACTGTCCCAGACCGGCGATTATCGCGGCGCGACCTCGGTTGCGCATTTTGGCGATCCGCGGGCAGAGTTCGCTGCCCTGCGCGGCGGTTGCGGGGTTTACGACCTCGGCTATCGCGCCAAGATTTCGCTTACCGGCGCTGACCGCGTGCGCTGGCTGAACGGCATGGTCACGAACAACATCCGCGACCTGGCGGAGGGACGCGGGGTGTATGCGTTTCTGCTCAATCCGCAGGGGCACATTCTGGGCGACTTGTACGCGTACGACGGCGGCGAGTCGATCACGATTGACACTGACCGCAGCCAGATGGAAAAGATTCTCGCGACGTTCGATCACTACATCATCATGGATGACGTGGAAGTAACGAATCTCAGCGAGCAACTCACTGCGCTCGGGATCACCGGGCCGAAGACGGGGGCGGTGTTGCAGGCTGCGGGAATTGTGATCCCTGAAGCCCAGCCGCTTGAGGTCTTCGCTCCGCGGTGTGAGGGCCAATGCGCTGGCCTGCAATGCACCATGGTTCGCGGCGAAAATGCGGAAAACGAGTCCTATGAAGTTTGGATCGCGCCGGCGACCGTGACCAAGCTCTGGCAAGGTTTGATCGCGGCTGGCGCCACGCCCGCCGGTTGGGAGGCGCTGGAATGGCATCGTATCCTGTCCGGTGTTCCGCGCTATGGCGTCGACATTCGCGAGCGCGACTTGCCGCAGGAAACCGAGCAGATGCGCGCCCTGAATTTCAACAAGGGATGCTACGTCGGGCAGGAGATTGTCGAGCGGATTCGCTCGCGCGGGGCGGTTCACCGCAAGTTCACCGGATTTCTGGCTGAGGGCATAGTCGAGATCGCCGCGGGAACCAGGATCGTCGCGGGGGAGAGAGAGAAAGAGAAAGAAGTCGGTGAGGTCACGAGCTCCGCTTCCCTGCCCTTGGCCGGCGGCGACAAAACTGTGGCGCTGGGATACATCCGGCGCGAGATCGGCGTCCCCGGCCGCGAGGTCATGATTGGGCCGGCGAGGGCACGAGTGATCTCGCTGCCGCTCGAAGAAGCCCTGCCGTTGCGGAAGATGGACTTGGAGCACCGCTCGGCTTAAGGCAAAGATCTTGATCGCAAAGATCGCGAAGGACGCAAAGAAAAGCTGACGTAGATTGGGGAAAGTTTCTATGGCTGAAAAGAAACGTGAACAATCCAGCTTTACCGTAACCGACCGGCGGCTATTTACGTCGGATGGCGAACTGCGGAGTGATGTGGCAGAAGAAGTCGAGCCGTCGAAGGCAACGACACCGCCGACGCCGAAGGACACCATGGCTGCCGTGCCGAATCCAGTAGGCTCCGACGTGGTGCAAGATGACGCGGCTAAAGACGCGGTAGAGCGCATGCCGCCACCTCCGACCGCCGCCGAGCAGGACGCACAAGCCGCCGCTTACCGCGAGTCGTCCAAAGATCTCGACTCCCAGGTCGAACTCAGCGGTCATTCGGCGAAGGATCTTGAGATGACCTTCGAGCGCTTCCTGGCTTCGCTCTACATGACCGCGATGTTGCAACTGGGCCTGATGCGGCAGCAGGGAGAGCAGCCGCGCATCGACCTGATCGGGGCGCGGCAGACCATCGACACGCTGAGCCTGATCGCAGAGAAGACCAAGGGCAACCTGACGCGCACGGAAGAAAACTTTCTGCACAACAGTCTCTACGAATTGCGCATGGCATATGTGGAGGTGACCAACGCGTTGGCCCGGCCTCCGCAGGCCGGACCGGCCACTGGAACCAGCGGAAAATGAAAGCGACCCTGACCGTGCTGGGCAGCGGAACGTCGATGGGCGTCCCCACGCTGGGCTGCGATTGCGCCGTCTGCCACTCCACCGATCCCCACGACCGTCGCACGCGGCCTTCGATCATGCTGGAGTATGCCGGCAAGGCGGTGCTGATCGACACCACGCCGGACTTTTACACGCAGGCGATTCGAGAGAACATCGCGCGGGTCGACGCCGTGCTCTACACCCACACCCACGCCGACCACATTCTGGGCATCGACGACCTGCGTCCGCTCAGCTACCGGCACAAGCCGGGGAGGTTGCCTCTGTATGCACGCCCCGACGCGGCCGCTTTTCTGCGCAAGATGTTCGCCTACATTTTCGATGCGGACTACAAGTACGGCGGCCTGCCTCAACTGGAACTGCGGCCCATCGACGGACCGGTCGAGATATTTGGCGTGCAGTTCGACCCGGTAATTCTGATTCACGGCAACTCCCAGATCTACGGCTATCGTTTCGGGACGGCCGCCTACCTGACCGACCACAGCGAGATCCCGGAGTCGTCGTTTTATCAACTGCAGGGGCTGGATATTCTTTTCCTGGACGCCCTGCGGCACAAGCCGCATCCCACGCACTCGACGGTGAAGAACTCGCTGGAGATCGTGGACCGTCTGCGCCCGAAGCGGGCGTTCTTCACGCACATCTGCCACGATCTGCCGCACGAGGCCACCAATGCCACGCTGCCTCGGCACGTGCGGCTGGCGTATGACGGACTGAGGCTGGAGTTTGAGATCTGATTTTCGAATGCCGATTGCCGATTGGCAATTGTTGATTGTTGATTGTTGAATAAAAACCACCAGGCCGGATGCTGCGGCTGCGCCTCGGGAGGTTTTGATTTTCATTCAACATTCAACAATCAAAAATCAACAATCCTCATTCGGCAATCGGCAATCGAAAATCGACGATTCATGCAGGTCTTTCACAAACTCGACGACATTCCCGGCGACTTCGGTCCCGCACTGGTCAGCGTCGGCAACTTTGACGGCGTGCATCGGGCGCACGAGCATGTCCTGCGTGAAATTGTTGTCCGGGCGCGGGCCAGCGGAGCGAAGGCTGTAGCCGTGACCTTTGAGCCGCATCCGGCGCGGATTTTGCGGCCGGACTCGGGATTGAAACTGCTCACCCCCACGCCTGAGAAATTGCGCCTGCTCGAATCCACCGGCATCGATGCGGTCCTGCTTCTGCCCTTCGCCCGCGATCTCTCGCTGATGACGCCGCGGCAGTTTGCAGACCGGATATTGAAGAAGAAACTCCATGCCCGGGAGGTGCACGAGGGCTACAATTTTCGCTTCGGGCACAAGGCCGCCGGCGACGTGAAATTGCTGGCTGAGTTCGGACAGGAGCTGGGATTCGAAGTCAAGGTGTACCCGGAAATGACACTGCGCGGCGAACGGGTCTCCAGCAGCCGGATTCGCGCTCTGGTCGGCGAGGGCCGCGTGAGCCGTGCACGGCATCTGCTGGCCCGGCCGTTCGGCATTCTGGGAACGCCCGGACGCGGGCGCGGTTACGGATCGAAGTACACCGTGCCCACCATCAATCTGGCGCGCTACGAAGAACTCGTTCCCGGGGACGGCGTTTACATTACGGGCACGCGTGTGGGCGAGGAGCGCTTTGAGTCCGTTACCAACGTGGGCAATCGTCCCACGTTTGGCGCGGAATCATTTGCCGTCGAGACCCACTTGCTGAATTTTCATCCCATCGAACTGAAGCCGGAGACGGAAGTGGAAATCTGTTTTCTCGATCGTCTGCGCGATGAAATTAAATTTCCTACCGTGGAAGCACTGCGCGAGCAGATTTCGCACGACGTGAAGAAAGCGCGGCGGTACTTTCACTTACTACAATCGCCCAGGGCACAAGCTGATTGCAGATGACCGCGGTCGCTTAGTGCGGCAAGTAGCCAAATTCCATAGGCAGTTTGCCGTCGACGTGGACTACGCGAATGGTGCCGTCGATGGAATGCTCGTCGATCAAACCGATGGCGCCGGTCTGAGCCTGAACCGCGTTGAGTACGTCGGCGTCGGTGTCGACAAAAACGATGGACTCCTTGCGCGCGGTGAGAGACGCTTTCCATTCCGCCGCCGTCATTTTGTTGAGCCGCTGCAGGGTTTCGGATTCCCCGACTGAATCTTTGTGCAGGACCAGCACGATCTCTTTGCCATCGGGCCACTTTTTGGTCTCACCTCGTACGATCCGCACCAACTGAGCCGAGCTGACATTTTCCGTTGCATTGTCCTTGTTTACGACAACGGCAATGTGGTGAGCAAAACACGGAGTCAGACTCGCGAAAATGAATGCAATCAGCAGAATCGGGCGGATCTTCATAGCTTATCCTCGTTCTTTTTTTCGCCTCTCTAGGTATCTACGAAAAGCCTAGCTAGTTGGGATGCTTTTACGCCGCAAAATCTGTGTGCGCCGGGACACCGAAGTAACCAGCGGGCCATGCTGTTTCCCGGTTGACGACATTTGCGGGAGACGAGGAAAGGACTTGGGGTGATCGTGGGGGGCACGGAACTCGCTCACTTTCCGTCACGGAGGTAGCGCACAAAGGCCTCTTTTTCCAGATGAGTGCCTTTCATGGGAATGGTGGCGGCCACGCGAAACACGGCATCGTCGAGGATAGTGCCGTGTTGCCACTCTGCGAGAGCGCCGTGCCGGTACAGCGCTCTGAGTTGCGTGTGGCGCAGCCACACCGCCGGCAGATTCGCGTTCGGGCTGCAGGCGCGGGCCATGGATTCCATGCTTACCACCCCATCTTTGCCGCAATAGCGCTTCGCCCGCTCCACGCACAGCTCATGCAGGCACTTGAGATCCTGCTCCGCGACCGGCGGAATAACCGCGCCTGCTTCCGCCGCTTTGATGAAGGCTCGAAACGACTCGAGCACCCCGGCTTGATCCTCCGCCGTCCGTGACACCATGGAAAATCTCCGCGCTCCCTACGATCATAACCCGCGTCCAGGAAAGCTTCCTCCACACTTTGGTCCATCTTCTTTCGACTGGATTCTCATTCAATTGGATCTCATTCGATCGGATCGACCACCACCGATTCTTGCGGCGCGACGCCGCGGCCGGGCAATTGCACGATCACAATCGCAGCCAGCACTAGAACGATTCCCAGAGTCTGCACCGGACGCAGGCCCTCCCCGAGCAACGCGGCCGCCAGCATGATCGAGAATACCGGCTCCAGGCAGCTGGCGATCACGGCGCGCGTCGGCTCCAGATGCTGCAGCCCGAGGAAGTACAGCGAGAACGCTCCCAGCACCGAGATCATGGAAAAAATGAAAAGAAAAAGCCATTGCGCCGCCGTGTAATGGGCCGCAACCAGCTTCCACGGCGGGTTGACCACCAGCCAGAAGATCGCGGCGGAAGTAAGCGTCCAGACCAGCACGCGCCAGCGGTCGTGACGGGCAAGAATGCGATGGCCGCCAACGTTGTAGAACGCGAACGAGAAAGAGGCCAGCACCGCAGCGAAAAGGCCGTAAGAGTCCAGGCGCAGAGACCCTTTTGATGGCGTTCCGACGATGCCGATGGTCAGCGCAATGCCGGCAATGGCTACCGCTACCGCCGCCACTTTCTGCAGCGAGAGTTTCTGCTGTCCGCGGGCCACTACGTAGAGCAGCACCCACACCGGCGCGGTGTACTGCACGATGATGGCGATGGCGACGCTGGTTCTTTGAATCGCCACGTAGTAGAAGTAATTCGACACGGCGACTCCCAGCATGCCCAGAATCAGGCACTGGACGAGATCGCCCATGGGGAGCCGCACGCGCTGCCAGCCGCGCCGCCCGGCAAGAACCGGGAGCAGGACCAGCAGTGAAAATGAGGTTCGCGTCTGCGAGAGGATCAGCGGATCGATCGGGCGCCCGGCCGCCCCGCTCAAAGGAAATTTTCCGAGGAAGACCGCGCGCCCCATAACCGCCGAGATTCCCCACAGAAATGTCGCGCACGCAATGAAGAAGTATCCGCGCAGCGGATGCGGACCACCTTGGCTAGGATCTGTAGAGTTCAGGATTCGGCCACCGAATCCGATGATGGAGCCGAGCCGAGCAACTGGTCAAGGCGGACGGGATCAAACCCCACGACCACTTCGTAGATCTCGTCGGAGACGAATACCACCGTGGGAGTTTCGGTGCTGCCGTGATCGTCGATCATTTCGCGGCGCGCCGCCTGGTCGGAACTGATATCGTGCTCCTCGAACACAACCCCGTGAGCTTCAAGAAAGATCTTCATCAGCTCACAGGACAGGCAACCGGGCTGGGAGAAAAGTAACGTTCTGCGCAGCATGACTTCTGCCTGCCTTTACGGTTTCGCCGGCTGCGTCAGCAGGCGCGCGAGCGCGACGCCGATACACATTCCGGTGGCCATCAGAATGACGATCTGCACCGCCCGCACGTTTTCGGCTCCGGGCATGCGCAGGAATGAAAGGAACCCCAAAACAGCAAACAACAATGGGACAAAAACCAGACTGTATCTCATAGTCCTCCTACATGAGTTGCTCCGAGCTGCGGTCTCACTCTTCCACGTATTCAACTTCAGACGTGATCTTTGCGGTTTTTCCCAGCATGGCGGAGACTGAGCAATACTTTTCTTTCGAAAGCCGCACCGCGTCCTCCACCGCTTTGCGAGACACTTTACCACCGATCCTGTAGACCAGTTTGATTTCGGTATAGACCGCGGGATAGCCCGTGGCGCGTTCGCCCTCGGCCCGTACTTCGAGATGGGTAAACGGCTCGCGCTTCTTGCGCAGAATGCCGACCACATCGGATGCCGTGCAGCCACAGAGCGCGATCAGCACCAGTTCCATCGGAGTGCCGGCGGTCTTCTCCGCAGCGGTATCCATGACGACAGCGTGGCCGGAACTGGCTTCGCCCAGGTAGCGTTCGTTATCGGTCCAGATGACCTTGGCGGTAATCATAGAGATTTTCGATTTGCGATTTCCGATTGCCGATTGCTGCCCTTGGCCGTTCGACGCGACGCCACGAAGATGGCCGTTAGCTGGCTGGCCTCCGACACCAGTTCCTTGAGTTTTTCCCCAGGGATAATTCCCGCTTCCGCGATGAATTCCAGCCAGAACAAACTCTCATCAGCCTCCTCTTCGACAATCCCCAGCTTGAAAAGAAACTCGCGATGCGAACGAGCGCGGCAAGCCGCCCGGTAGTTGGCTGCGACTGACGTTGCGGCGCGAAGTAGTTGTTGTCCCAAGACACGCCCTTCCCGCGAGTCGGGGAGCGACCGAAACACCCGTAGCACGCGCAAGGCAAATGCCCGAGTTCTCATCTGGAGCTCCTTGGGTGTATGCGCCCCCGGTGTATCCGCCATCAGATTCTCCAATCGGCAATTGGAAATCGGCAATCGGAAATCTGTCTGTGACAGATGTCACTCCCTTTTCCACAGGCCCTACCTCCGATTATCCGTGCTCGGCTCGGGATGAATCAGGACGCGAAACAGCTCCGGCGCATCCTGCTTGAAGCGAATCTCCAGCTCAGTCTGAATATCGTGCACCCGGGCCAGCGAGAGATCGTCGGACAAAGTGCAGTGGCAGGAAATGTAGGTGCGCCCGCGAACGCGCTTGACCACAAAATCGTGCACGTCGAGGATCTCGGGAAAGTGCGACGCAACCCTTTTCAGGCGCTGCTCCAGCTCTGTGTCGCTCACCACTTCCTCAGGCTGCTCGATGGTGGCGGGTTCGCTTTCGATGTGGGTCAGGATGTCGGAAATCTCCGGAAGATCGTGCAGCATGTCCGTCTCCAGCTCGGTCACGCGGTCGTGCGCCGCCTTGAGCGTCATACGCTCGTCGAGTTCGATGTGCTGCTCCACGTGCAGGCGCCCGGCCAGATCCTGCACGCTGATGTCGTGCACGTTCAGATTCTTGTCTGTGGCAACGGCGCGAATGCGGTCAAAAATATTCTCCGAGCGCTGGGCGCGCGGCAGTGGCTGCACAGTCACGTCGGCGTCGGGCAGGATGCGGCGCACGGCTTCCGTGACCGCGGCGGCCAGCTGGCCGGAACGCTGGAAGGTCACGGTGCGCGCCAGTCCAACCGCCAGATCGGCGAAGTAGCGGTTGCCCACGCGCCGGATGCGAATCCGGTCTACTTCAAGAACGCCATCGACGTGCGAGACCGCCTCCTGGATCTGCGCGCGCACGCCGGGTGGTGCCGCATCCAGCAGCACATCGATGGTGCGCCGGGCCAGCCGCCAGCTCACCGACACCACGACGCCGGCCACGAACAGCGCTGCCACCGGATCGGAGTCGCGCAGCCAGTCAATGCGATACGCGCGCCCGGCGAGCACCAGAAGAAGGCCGAGCACTACCACTCCGGAGGACCAGATATCGGTAGAAAAGTGGAGCGCGTCGGCTTCCAGCGCCTGGCTGTCGTACTTGGTGGCGATGCGTCCCAGAACCCGCGAACGCCACCAGTCCACGCCCATCGAGAACAACATCACCGCAAACGCCGCCACGCTCGGTTCAATTTCGACGCGCCGAAAAAACAGGCGCAGCGCGGCCTCGTAGATGATCCAGGCACAGGTCAGCAGGAGCAGGCCGGTTTCCACGAAGGCGGAGAAACTCTCCACCTTGCCGTGGCCGTACTGGTGGTCGGCATCGGCCGGCTTGTCGGAAACCCCGACGGAGAAGAACGTAATCAGGGCGGCGATCAAATCAAGGCCGGAGTGGGCTGCCTCTGACAGAATGCCGAGACTGCCCGTGGTGAAACCGACCACAAGTTTCAGGGCGGTAATGACGATCGCAGCCAGAACGGAGCTTCCTGCGGCTGCCCGCTTGTCGGCGCGCATCGCATCCGGCGAAAACGTGGCAGGAGCCCCCAACATGCAGGAAATTATCGCCGCTGCACCCGGAAAGCGCCAAGCAATTCGCCGTGGGCTGCCGGTAGCGATCTAATTTCACCACGAAGGACACAAGGGACACGAAGGAGGTCAGCTACACTTGTGCCTTCGTGCAACTTCGTGTCCTTCGTGGTTTATCGATTTATGACACTACCGACGTGCCGCAACAGGCGCGAGAGGTATTGTGCTAAGATTTTCCGCTCGGGACTTTTCAATCTCTGATGGACCAATCCTGGAGGAAATGGGTTATGGGGAAGAGTGGGTTGCTGTGTCTTCTATTGGGCGCCCTGGCCTGGGGGCAGGCGGCGCCGGGCGCGCCTGCGGAGCCAAAACAAGCGCCGGCCGACGCTGCGGCCGCGATTCCCGATAGCGCGCCCGTGGTCACGGTGGAGGGCGTATGCCCGCCTCGGCCCAAAGCGGCCACAGCCGCGGGAGCGACCGCCAAAGCTGCGGCTTCGGCCAAGACCTCGGCCGCCGATTGCAAGACCGTCATTACCAAGGAGGAGTTTGAGGCTTACGGCAGCGCTCTCTCGCCCGTGCCCCTGAACCCGCAACAGAAGAAACTGCTCGCAGCCAGGCTCGGCCAGTACATTCCCCTCGCCGAAGCCGCCAGGAAAAAAGGGCTGGATAAGAGCGCCCAATATGCCCAGGCCATCAAGTTCTACAGGCTGCAGACTCTGGCCAGCGAAATGGCCAGCAGCATTCAGAAGGAAGCGGCGAACGTTCCTGAGGCGGATATCGAAAAATACTACAAAGACAATCCCGCAGGCTTTGAGCAATTCAGCCTCGAGCGTTTGTACGTGCCTCGCACCAAGCAGGTCGAGCCGGAAGCCCGAGAGGCGGAACTGAAGGACGAGAGCAACGAAAAACCAACCGAGGAGCAGCAAAAGGCCAAGGAGGCGGCCGCCAAGGCAAAGGGAGAAGCGAACGAGCAGGAAATGACCAAACTGGCCGACAGCCTGCGGGCCCGGGCTGTGGCGGGAGAGGATTTTGCCAAGCTGCAGAAGGAAGCCTTCGAGTCGGCGGGCATGAAGATGGATTCTCCGAACGTGACCTTGCCCAAGATGCGCCGCACTGGCCTGCCCCCGGCGCAGGCGTCCGTGTTCGATCTGAAGGTGGGCGAGGTCTCGCCCGTCATCAGCGATTCCGGCGGACACTACATTTACAAAGTGGACAGCCAGGACGAGATACCTCTCGACCAGGCGCAGAACGAGATTCACTACAAGCTGCAGACAGATCGCGGGCGTGAAATGATGGAAAAGCTGACCGGCTCGGTCAAAACCACCCAGAATGATGCGTACTTCGGGGGCGGAGCACCGGGCATGGGGCAGCGCATGATGCCGCATCCAGCTAACGCTCCTTCAGCGCCTCAGCCGCAGACTCCGCCTGCGGCGCCGGCTCCCACGCCGAAGCCGAATTAAATGGCCAAACCTGTCGTCGTCGTTACCGGTGTTTCGGGCAATCTGGGCTCCAGACTCCTGCCGTTGCTGGGGAGCTATTCGGTGATCGGTGTGGACGTCGGCCCGCCCCGGACCGACGCCGCCTTGCAGTTTGAAAAGATGGATCTGGGCCAGGAATCGTCCACCCGGGCCCTGTATGAGCTGTTGCGCGACACGCATGCTTACGCGGTAGTTCACCTCGCCTTCGTCATCGATCCGGTACGCACCGGCGTGCTCGACGTGGAGCGCATGTGGCAGATCAACGTGGCCGGCACGGCCCGCGTAATGGAAGCCGTCACCGAAGTGAACCGCGTCACGGACGACGGCGTCAAGCAATTTATCTTTCCCAGCAGCGTCTCCGCCTACGGCCCCAACCTGCCCGCTCCGGCGACCGAAGAGTCCGTGCTGGCAGCGCATACTCTGCCTTACGCAGTTCATAAGAAGCAGTCCGATGAGGTCGTGCAGCAGCGCTCGCCCGCCCTTCGCGGCTGCAGCGTCTACATTCTGCGGCCGCACATCTTCGCCGGAGCCAGCGTCGAAAACTACCTGATGGGCGCTTTCAGAGGCACGCCCAACGGAAAAGGCGAACGCGCTCGCAAGATGCGCGAACGGGGCACGCGCCTGCCGTGCATGCTGCCCACGGGGCAGAAATATCTGGACAACAAGATTCAGTTCGTCCACGTCGACGACATGGCGCGCCTCATCCAGCACATTCTGCAGCGCGAACCGGAGACCCAGCGCCTGACCGTGCTCAACGTGGCCGGCCGCGGCGAGCCCATGACCTTCGCGCGCTGCATCGAAACGGCCCAGGCCAAGCTGCTGCGGGTTCCGGGAAAATTTGTCATGCGCCAGATATTAAAATTCCTCTGGAGATGGCAGATTTCGGCGATCCCTCCCGAGGCCGTGCCCTACATGACCGGCGAGTACATCATGAACACCGAGCGGCTACGCCGGTTTCTCGGTCCGGAGTACGAGCACGTGATGCGCTACACCGTCGCCGACGCGTTTGCCGATAGCTTCAAGCCCGCGGCCAGCACCTCGCCTGGTTCCTCGCAAAGTGCCAGCGCCGGCTAGATCGAGTTTGAGCGCGGTCGAACCCAATCCTGCCCAATACCGGACACTCATTCCGCACCCGGACATGCTCTTGACCCTCCAACTCCCCGTTGCGACGAGGGTTCGGTCAGGCTTTTCAATCGCATAGCCGACTACGTCCGTTGGCCGGAAACTTGCATTTCCGCCCGAGGGCCAGCATTCCTCTTTTCCGTTTCACCGGATTACCAAACGGCACGAGGAGAGTCTTTCCAACATGGCGACCTTGCTCCAGGATGTCCGCTACGCTCTGCGCATGCTGCGCAACAAGCCCGGCTTTACCGCTGTGGCTGTTCTCACCCTGGCTCTGGGAGTGGGAGCCAACACGGCCATCTTCAGCATCGTCAACGCGGTGGTGCTGCGCTCGCTTCCCTACCGCGATCCCGATCAGTTGGTGAGAATTTATTTCAACAGCCCCGGAGTTGGGATGCGGAACGTGCTGTTCTCGGTGCCGGAGCTGGACGATCTCCGCAATCGATCGGGCGTCTTCAGCGACGTCAGCACGCTCGGCGGGGGCAGCGTAAATCTTACCGGCGCCTCCAAGCCAGAGCGCCTGGAGTTCATCGTTACCCATCCCAATTACTTTTCCATGCTCGGCGCAACTCCGCAGATTGGACGCCTGTTTGGTCCGCAGGATTTCGCCCTCGGTTTCGCTCCCGTCGCCGTGGTCAGTGATGCTCTCTGGCGCCGCTCGTATGGCGCTGATCCCAACGTTCTCGGCCGCACGCTGCGGCTGGATAACGATCCCTACACGATCGTCGGGGTTCTTCCGCCCGATTTCCGGCATCCCGGAAGCACGATCGCCGGAAACGTTGAGGTATTTCTGACCGCGGGATTCAGCGCCCAACCGGTTGCTACGCCCGCGCGCGCCAACCGCTTCATGCCGGCCGCTATTGGGCGGCTCAAACCAGGGATCACTCTGCAACAAGCGCAAACCCGTCTCACCGCCCTGGCCGAGCAGATTCGCCACGACTATCCGACGGACTATCCCACGCAGGCCCAGTGGACGATTGAGGTCCAGCCCTTGCGGGAAGCGCTGGTCGGCGACGTTCGCCCCATGCTCCTGGTGCTGCAGGGCGCAGTTCTGCTGATCGTTTTTATCGTCTCCTTGAACATCGCAAACCTGCTGCTGGCTCGCGCCTCCGGACGGCAACAGGAAATGGCGGTGCGGTTGGCCATCGGTGCGACTCGTGCCCGGATGATCCGCCAGATGTTGACCGAGTCGATGCTGCTCTCCATCATCGGCGGGATCGCTGGTGTTCTGACCGCAGTGCTTACGCAGAACCTAATCCTGCACTTTGTCCCTCGCAGTGTCCCCCGGCTCAGCGAAGTAAGAATCGATTGGGTGGTTCTGTCGTTTGCCATGCTTATGTCGCTTTTCACCGGCCTGCTATTCGGCCTCGCTCCCGCGCTCCAAACAGCCCGATCGTCCCCGTTCCCGGCGATACGGGGAGGCGGCCGGAGCGCCGGCCACACCACCCGGACCGGGCGTTTGCGTGACGCGCTGGTCGTGTCGGAGCTCGCTTTTGCCGTGGTGCTGATGGTCGGGGCCGGCCTGCTGCTGCGCACCCTGCGCGATCTGCTGCGCGAGAATCCGGGGTTCAATCCCAGCCAGGTCGTCGCCGCCAATGTCTGGCTTCCCATTCCCAACGATCCGAAGGCTGATCCTTACATCGGGACGACTCCGAAGGTGGTTTTCGATCGCGAGTTGCTGCGGCGCATGCAGGCGATTCCCGGTGTGGATTCCGCCGCCGTCACCTCCGACTTGCCCACCACCAATCTCAGCGTCAACGACGCCCAGGCCATTGATGTGCTGACGATCGAAGATCGCCCCGCCGACTCCGCGCCCGATCTGCGCGCGGAAAGAATTCGAATCAGCACTGACTATTTCAAGGTCATGCAGATTGCTCTCGCCCGCGGCCGCTTTTTCAGCGAAGGCGATGAAGACGGCAAGCAGCCGGTAGCGCTTGTGGATGAAACCACGGCGCGCAAGTATTGGCCCGGCCGCGATCCCATCGGCCGCCGCGTCCGCTTTGGAGCCAACCCGACTCAACCCTGGACGACGGTTGTGGGCATCATTCGCGACCTCCGCAGCGACGGCCTCGACATTTCCGGCATCCCCCACATCTACCTTCCCATGTATCAAAGCCCGGACCGGGGCCTGAGCGTCGTCTTGCGCACTTCCCTGCCGGCCAGCGCTCTGGACGCACAGATTCGGCGGGAGATTCAAAGCATCGATCCCGGGCTACCGGTCTTCGACGTGGCTTCCATGGACGAAGTGGTCGACCGTTCACTGGCGGCGCGGCGTTTTTCCGCCCAGCTCGTGGGCATCTTTGCCGCCCTTTCGGTCCTTCTCGCTTCTATCGGCATTTACGGCGTGCTCGCCTACATGGTGGGGCAGCGCTCGCGTGAAATCGGCCTGCGCATGGCGCTGGGGGCGGCGCGCGGCGATGTTCTCCGTTTGATCTTGCGCAAAGGGACGGTTCTGGCGCTGGCTGGAATTGTCGCCGGCCTTTTCATCTCGGCTGGAACCTCGTCTCTCATGGCCAGCCTGCTCTATGGCGTGCGCCCGCTGGATCCGGCAGTATTTCTGATCGTGCCTCTGCTGCTGCTCGCCGTCGCGGTTTTGGCCAGCTATCTTCCCGCGCGCCGCGCCAGCAAAGTAGATCCCATGTTTGCCCTGCGCGAAGCCTGACTATCGAACATGCAAGCCTGGACGCACAGCCTTGTTGCTCTTGCCCGAGCAACGTATGTTGTAGTAGCATTGCCGCTGCACGTAGGTG
The DNA here is from genome assembly GCA_035266285.1 of Candidatus Sulfotelmatobacter sp. Lineage (GTDB taxonomy): Bacteria > Acidobacteriota > Terriglobia > Terriglobales > Acidobacteriaceae > Sulfotelmatobacter. Next base: position 2,566 of record DATFNR010000029.1, on the reverse strand, counting down.
ACACGTGAACCAGAGACGTTTTTCCAAAGCCGAAACCAGAATCCTGGGGCAGTACTGGAAGCTTGGAACCTCCTCCGTCCGCGAGATCCTGGACAGCCTGCCCGACGACGAGCGCGTGGCATACACGACCGTGCAGACGCTCGTCTACCGGCTGGAACAGAAGGGCGCGCTGCGCAAGGTAAAGAAAATTGGAAACGCTCAATTGTTCCAGCCTGCCATCAATCAAGGCGAATTCCGCAACGGACTCGTGCATGACCTTCTGGACTTGTTCGGCGGCTCTCCCCGTCTGCTGGTCTCCAATCTGCTGGAGACCGGTACGATATCGCTGAAGGATTTGAAGGCCCTGCAAAATGCCGCGGGCAAGAGCAGCCGCAGCCGGGGAGGAAAAACCCATGCATGAGCATGTGGCGCAAACCCTCTACTATTTCGGGGTTCACCTTCTGTATGCATCCATTGTCTGGGGCGCAGCCTGGCTTCTGACGTCGATCCTGCGCGGCAGCGCGACTGCGAAATATTGGATTTGGGTGGCGACGTCCCTCAACTTTATTTTGCCGGTGGGCGCCGTTCTCGACAAAACCTGGTCGCGCCATCTGCTCTGGGCCACGCCGTTAGGCGCGATCGGCGACGCGGGGGCCAGCATTGCGGAAAACACAAATCTGGCGTTCACGCTGGGCACCATCTGGTTGCTGGGCGCTACCTTGATGCTGACTCGGCTCTGTCTGCGCATTCAGGCGGAGCACCGTCGTGCTCTAGCGGAGGTTCTGGCTGCGCCCGATCAGAGTGCCGTTACCCCGCACTGGGATTCCCTTGCCGGAATCCCGGTGCAGTTCGCCCCGACTCGACAAACTCCTGCGGTCGATGGCGTACTGCGTCCTCATATCTGTCTCCCCCGCGGAATCGAACGGCTGTTAAACACACACGAGCTCAACGCGGTGCTCATCCACGAACTTGCGCACGCCAAAAGGCGCGACAACCTGATACGCCTGGTCCACGAACTAGGGCTTTCTGTGTTGTGGTTTCATCCGCTGGTCTGGATCACCGGCTCGCGCCTTTCCCTTTACCGGGAGCTCTCCTGCGACGAATCTGTCATGCGAAACGCTCGCGGAGAAGACCTGGTTTCTGCGCTGGCCAAGCTGGCCAATCCAGAGGAGCCGTTGCTGCTGCAGGCGTCGGCGTCGTCGTTCCTGCGCCATCGCCTCGCCCGATTGACGGCTCCAGCGCAGCGGCCATCTTTTGCCGCAAACACTGCCATGACTGTGGTGTTCGGCATGGCGCTGCTGGCGGGAGTTTTCGGGACGGTCGCGCACACCGCCTGTTGTTTCGTCCATCGAGTCCAGGTCCATCGAGGCCAGATCCAGGTCCCTCATGCCTGCCCGCGCACATAAGCATGCTGCGATCGTCGAGCCTGCCGCCGCAAGCGCGGTGGCTGCGCTGGAGCACGACCCGTTCTATCGTGCCATCTGCGCCGGCCCCGCAGACGACGCCATCCGTCGCCGCTCGGTTCATTTGTCCGACCGCCGACGACTGGTGCGGACTATGTTCTGATGGCCCGCAATTCCAGCGCGGCCAGACGCAATGACGCGCTGCAGCCAGCCGGTGACGGCCAGAGCGACGCAAGAGTCAGTTCAAAGGAGAAATCTATGGTGCAACAACAATCTGCGAAGCGGGTCTGGACGAGGATTCTCGCCATCTCTCTATTAATCGTGAGCGGAAGCAGTCTTTGCAGTCACGGTCAGGAACAGGCGCGGGGCCCGGCGCGCTCCCGAGCCGACGAGACTCTGGCCATGTGGAATGCCATTGGCAACAAGCTCGTTGCCATGGCCGAGGACTTTCCCGAAGACAAGTACGATTTCAAGGTGCAGAAGGACGAGCGCACCTTTGCCCTGAATCTTCTCCACGCCGCCGCACTCGATTTCGTCCTGATACGCAGAATTTCTGGATCCAACCTCGGGCCCGACTTCGGCGAGGGCGACAATCCCACGCGGGATCAGTTCAAGACCAAGGCCGACGTCGTCAAGTTCGTACAGGAGGCCGTCGCCGACGGGGCGAAAGTGATTCAACAGCAGGGTGACGCAGGGCTGGACAAGACCACGAAGTTTTTCGGCAACCGGCTGGCCCACAACTCTTACATCTGGACGTCCGCCATCGAGCACAGCGCCGAACATTACGGACAACTTGTCGTCTATTACCGCGCCAACAACCTGGTGCCACCGGATTCGCGGCGCTGAAGGTCTCGCAGACGCCACCCCGGCAGCCATCGCTCACCAACGTAACTCTGCCGCGTCCAATGCAACGTACTATGTAGTAGATCAGACGGAGCATGTAGTAACAGAGAGAAAAACATGAAACGAATTCGAGTCGTGCTCCTGGCGGTGCTCCTCGCTACAACCACCTTCGGCCAGGAGGCAGCGAGCAACGGCGCTCCCGCGGACATCGTTTACGCGCAACCCGGCCAGCTCGTTGACGCCGGGGGATTTCGGCTGAATCTCTATTGCATGGGAAGCGGGTCGCCCGCGGTGGTTTTCGATTCCGGATGGGGAGACTGGGCCCCAGCGTGGTCAAAGGT
>DATFNR010000028.1:0-15585 GCA_035266285.1 Candidatus Sulfotelmatobacter sp. | reverse complement strand
CGATGCCCGCAGCCGCCAGAGCACGGACGGCTGACTCGCGGCCCGAACCTGGACCGCTAACCCGCACGTCGACGCTGCGGACGCCGTGATCGCGCGCCATGTTGGCAGCGTTCGAGGCGGCCTGCTGAGCGGCAAAAGGCGTTCCTTTGCGCGATCCGCGAAAACCGAGCGATCCCGAACTCTTCCACGACAGAACGTTGCCGTTCATGTCGGTGATGGTCACGATGGTGTTGTTGAAAGACGCCTGCACGTACGCCAGCCCATGCGGCACGTGCTTGCGTTCCTTCTTCTTGAAGGTTTTCTTCTTGCCCTTTTTTTCCGGCGTTGCCGCTGCGCCGCCGGCTGCTGCTGCTGGTTTCGCCATTTCTGAGTTCTCAGTTCTCGGTTCTCAGTTCTCAGTGGATCCCGATCTCCAAAAACTGAGAACTGGGAACTGAGAACTGACAACTGGTTTTACGTTTTCGCCGTTGCCTTCTTCTTCTGTGCGACCGTTCCTTTGCGCGGACCCTTGCGGGTTCGGGCATTCGTATGCGTGCGCTGGCCCCGCACCGGCAGATTGCGGCGATGGCGGAATCCGCGGTAGGAGCCGATTTCGATGAGCCGCTTGATGTTCATCGAAACTTCCTTGCGCAGATCGCCTTCCACCATGCCCTCGCCTTCGATCACCGTACGGATGCGGTTAACCTCTTCTTCGCTCAGGTCCTGGACCTTTTTCATCGCGTCCACCTTGGCCTCATCGAGGATGCGGCCGGCCCGCGGATGACCGATTCCGTAGATATAGGTCAGCGCGATGTGTATGTGTTTCTGGCGGGGAAGATCCACGCCTGCAATACGTGCCATATTTCTAACTCCGCTCTTAGCTCTTGGCTGAAGGCCCAGAGCCAAAGGCCAAGGGCGATTTTCAGCCCTGGCGCTGTTTGTGTTTCGAGTTGACGCAAATCACCCGCACCACACCTTTGCGGTGAATGATCTTGCACTTGTCGCAAATCTTTTTTACCGATGCTCGCACTTTCATGCTGATCTCAACTTCCCCGTTGGGCTATCGTTCTTGCTTCTCGGCCGGGCTTCGCCCCGGCCTGACGGCCAGGCGCCCATCGCTACCCGGCTATTTGTAGCGATACACAATTCTTCCGCGATTCAGGTCGTAGGGCGAAAGCTCCACGGCAACCTTGTCTCCAGGCAGAATGCGGATGAAATTCTTGCGCATCTTTCCGGAAACATGCGCCAGCACCTGATGCTTGTTCTCCAGTTCCACGCGGAACATGGCATTGGGCAGCGGTTCCAGAACCACGGCCATGACTTCAATCGCGTCTTCTTTGCTCATCGACTCCTTAAGTCAGCTGCGAGCTTCGAGACATGAGTTGTGAGCAAAAACGGGTCTGCTCACATCTCGTAGCTCACGACTCATAGCTCATGACTCGAAGCTATTGCGTCAAAATCACCGGCCCGTCTTTTGTCACTGCCACGCAGTGCTCGAAGTGCGCGCTGCAACTGCCGTCGGCGGTTACCGCCGTCCACTTATCGCCGAGCACCCGGGTTTCCGGCTTGCCGAAATTCACCATGGGCTCGATTGCCAGCACCATGCCTTCGCGCAACTTCGCGCCGTGTCCGCGATTGCCAAAGTTCGGAACCTGCGGCTCTTCATGCAACCGCGTTCCGATGCCGTGTCCGACGAATTCGCGCACCACGCTGAAGCCGGCTGCTTCCACGTGCTGCTGTACCGCGGCGCCGACATCGCCCACCGAGTTGCCGACCCGCGCCTGTTCAATCCCGCGGTACAGCGACGTTTCAGTGACGTCCAGCAATTTCCGCAACTCCGGCTTCAGACCGTCGCCCACTGGTACTGTGATGGCGGCATCGCCGTAGTAGCCGTCGAGCACCACTCCACAATCGATCGAAACGATGTCGCCCTCTTTCAGCACTCGCTTCTCCGAAGGAATGCCGTGCACGATCTCTTCGTTCACCGAGGTACACAACACGCAGGGATAGTCGTAATATCCCTTGAACGCGGGCTTGGCTCCGAGTTCCTTGATCCTTTTCTCGGCGGCCCGTTCCAGGTCCATAGTCGTCGCGCCCGGTGTGACCAGCGCTTTGACGTGGTCCAGGACCTGGCGGACAATGCGGCCACTCTTTCGCATTCTTTCAATCTCAGCCGCCGATTTACAGACAATCGCCATGCCTGGCTCTCACGCGTGATGATCCTCGATGATCCGGTAGATCTGGTCTGTGACGGCATCCATCGCCGCATCGCCATCTACGGGGATCAACCGCCGCGTTCGCTCGTAGTAATCCGCCACGGGACGAGTCTGCTCCTGGTAAGCCGTCAGCCGCGGCTGAATGACCTCTAAACGATCGTCATTGCGGGTCACCAGCTTGGTCGCGTGCGCTTCGTCACAGAGTTCATTCTCACGCGGAGGCTGGAAGTGGACGTTGTAGATCCGTCCACAGGTGGGACAAGAACGGCGCCCAGTGAGCCGGAGCAATAACTGATTATAGTCGACATCGAGGCGGATCACAATTGGCCACGCTCGCGTCGGACGCGAATTGTCAAAGAGCTCGTGGTCGAGCAAGGCATCGAGCCACCCGGCCTGGGCCGCAGTCCGGGGGAAACCATCCAAAATGTAACCGCGGACACAATCGGGCTGCTGGAGCCGCTCGCGAACCATTTCGCAAACCAGCTCGTCGGAGACCAGTTCTCCTCGCGCCATCACTGCCTTGGCAGCCAAGCCGAGGTCGGTTCCCCGAGCCACATTGTCCCGCAGCAGGTCGCCCGTCGAAACCTGCGGTATTCCATAGTGCTCCATGATGCGTTTTGCCTGGGTGCCTTTTCCGGCCCCCGGAGGTCCGAGCAGCACCACGGGTCCTACATTACGCAAAGCAGCATCACGCGAGGTTTCCTGCGCCATCGGCCTGGCCAAAGCCTCCCGATCTCAGTCTCCCCGGCGCCCCGTAAATCAGCCGAGGTGCAGCAACCCCACACCGTGCAAAATCTCTGCCGCGCGAACTACCAGCGGCGGCCACGTAGGCGCCCGCTGCGCGGCGTAAATCCGTCATAGTGGCGCATGATCAATTGCGCCTCGATCTGCGTCACCGTATCCATCGCCACCCCGACGACGATCAACAATGACGTCCCGCCAAAGTAGAAATTCACGCCCAACCCGTTCGTCATCCAGTTCGGCAGGCCCTCGAAGAACCTTCCGATCGAGCCGTAAAGATGGTTGAGGTGAATCCCTGCGATCATCCACTCCGGAATGAACGAGATGATGATCAAGTACAACGCGCCCACCAGCGTGATCCGCGTCAACACTTCGTTGATGAAGTCCGCCGTCCTCTTACCCGGGCGGATGCCGGGAATGAACCCGCCATACTTGCGCATGTTGTCGGCGACTTCGCTGGGATTGAACACGATGGAAACGTAGAAGTAGGCGAAGAAAATGATACCAACCGCGTACAGCAGCGTGTACAGGGGTTCACCCCATCCCAGCCAGCGAATCATGTCGCCAAAGTATCGATTGTTGCGCAAGCCGTAGCCGACCGTCTGCGGCATCGTCAAAATGGAAGACGCGAAGATGACCGGCATCACGCCCCCGGCGTTGACTCGCAGCGGCAGGTGAGTGGATTGGCCGCCCATCACTTTGCGTCCCACAACGCGCTTGGCGTATTGCACCGGGATGCGCCGCTCGCTGCGTTCCACGTACACGATGAACGCTACGACCGCGATCATGAAGATGATCAGACCCACCATGAGCGGGAACGTCATCGCGCCCCAGGTAGCGTTCTTGGCCTTATCTACCAGGTCGACCACACCGCGCGGCAGGCCCACCACGATGCCGGCAAAGATCAACAGCGACATTCCATTGCCCACGCCGCGCTCGGTGATCTGCTCGCCCAGCCACATGATGAAAGCACTACCCGTGGTGAGCGTCAGCATGGTCATGAGCTGGAATCTCCAGCCCGGGTTGACCACGAAGTCTCCGGTTTTCTCCAGACCCACGGCGATGCCGAACGATTGCACTGCACTGAGAATGACGGTGATGTACCGCGTCCACTGCGTAATCTTCTTGCGGCCGAGTTCGCCTTCCTTCTGCAGCTTGGCCAGCGGTTCGTAGACGACGGTCAGCAGCTGCAAAATAATGGAGGCCGTAATGTAGGGCATGATGCCCAGGGCAAAAATCGTCATGCGGCGCAACTGCCCGCCGGAGAACAGATCCACAAACCCCAGGAATGAGCCGCGATTCTGCTCAAAGAAGTGCTCCAACTGCTCCCACTTGACACCCGGCGTCGGCAGGTGCCCACCTACCCGATATACGAACAGCAACGCCAGCGTGAACAGGATTCGCCGGCGCAGATCCGGAATGCGGAAGATGTTCGCCAGTTTTTCAAACATTACTGCAAGACCTCAACCTTGCCGCCCGCCTTGGTGATCTTTTCCTGAGCCGATTTGGAGAACTTGTGAGCGCTCACCGTGAGAGCGATCTTCAGTTCGCCGTCACCGAGAATCTTGACCGGGAGCTTTGTCTTCACCACGCCCGCCTTGCGCAGCACTTCGGGCGTGATGGTGGTCTCGCCCACGGCCGCCAGGCGCTCCAGGCTGACGATGGCATACTCCTTGCGAAAAATATTGGTGAACCCGCGCTTGGGCATGCGGCGGTGTAACGGCATCTGGCCGCCTTCAAAGCCGCGGATCATGCGCGAGCCACTGCGCGAACGCTGCCCTTTGTGCCCGCGAGTGGACGTCTTGCCCATGCCCGAGCCCATGCCGCGGCCCACGCGCTTGCGCTTTTCCGTGGCCTTCTTCGGTGCGTGTACGTTGGATAAATTCATAAAATCCGCTTTCAGCTACTCCACCACTTCAACCATATGCGGCACTTTCGCCACCATGCCGCGGATTGCGGCCGTGTTCGGCCGCTCAATCACCTGGTTCAGCCGGGTGAACCCGAGTCCCTTGATCACCAGCTTCTGTTTTTCCGGTGCGCAGATAGCGGAACGCACCCATTTCAGGTGTATCTTCCCGCTGTCCGATTCTGCCTTCTTCGTCGTCATTTCGAAACCTCGGTGGTCAATGGCTAGTGATCAGTGAGCAGTAACCAGTAGCCGAATTCTTTCAGAGTTCATCCTGGCCACTGACAACTGAGCACGGGCCGCCATTCTTAAAGCTCCTCCGCTACTTTCCCGCGCAACGCCGCCACGCTCTCTCTGTTCTTCAACTGCTTGAGCGCGTCGAACGTCGCTTTGATCACGTTGTGCGGGTTGGTGGTCCCGATGGATTTGGTCAGCACATTCTGCACGCCCACCGAAGTCATGACCGCGCGCACTGCGCCGCCCGCAATCACGCCCGTCCCTTCCGGCGCCGGCTTCAGCAGCACTTTGCCCGAGCCGTAGCGGCCCAGCACCAGGTGCGGAATGCTGGTCTGGGTCAGGTTAACCTTCACCAGATTCTTCTTCGCCGACTCAATGCCTTTGCGGATGGCCTGGGGCACTTCTTTCGCCTTGCCCGAACCGTAGCCCACGACCGCGGCCGAAGGATCGCCCACCACCACCAGCGCCGCAAACGAAAGATTCTTGCCGCCCTTGACCACCTTGGTCACACGGTTGATGGCGACCACCTGATCTTTCAACTGAAACGATCCCGCATCAAGCTTCTTGATTACTGTTGGCATTCTTTGAACCCAGCTTTCAGCGATCAGCTTTCAGCTCCAAGCTTGTCGCTCCAGCTAATAGCTGAGAGCTGACAGCAGAGAGCTGCCCTAAAAGTGCAATCCCGCTTCCCGCGCGGCGTCGGCCAGAGCCTTCACGCGCCCGTGATAAATGTAACCGCCGCGGTCGAACACTACCTTGGTCACGCCTTTGGCCTTGGCGCGCTCGGCGATCGTTTTGCCGACCGCTTTCGCCGCCGCCACGTTGCCGCCGGTGCGCCGCTCTTCCTTTTTTCCTTCGGCGGTGCTGGCCGAGACCAGCGTTGTGCCGTTCAGGTCGTCGATAACCTGCGCATAAATATGATTCAGCGAGCGGTACACGTTGAGCCGCGGACGCTCCGCGGTTCCGCGCAGCTTCTTGCGGATGCGCTCGTGAATATGCCCGCGCTTTTCGTTCTTCGTGATCTTTGTCAGCATGATGAAAGCTCTCAGCTATCAGCCGTCAGCCATCAGCTACGGCTCTCAACCACCCGGCTGAGAGCCGAAAGCTGACCGCTGAAAGCTTATTTCGCTCCCGTCTTTCCAACTTTCTTCTTCAGCCGTTCGCCGGCATAGCGGACGCCTTTATTCTTGTACGGATCCGGCGGGCGCAAGCCGCGCATTTCCGCCGCTACCTGTCCCACTTTCTGACGGTCGATACCCGTAAGCGTGATCCGGGTCTGTTTCGGATCAACCGCAGCATCCACCCCGGTCGGCAGCGGATACTCGATCGGATGCGAATAGCCGAGGTTGAACACCAACGTACCTTTTCCCTTCAGCTCCGCGCGGTACCCGATGCCGACAATTTCCAGCTCGCGCACCCAACCCTTGGTAACACCTTCGACGGCATTGTTCACCAGCGCCCGGGCCAGCCCGTGCAGCGCGGATTGGGAATCGTTCTCGCGGATGGCGACGATGTTGCCGTCCTTTTGTTCGACCGTGATGCCGGAGGGCAACGCTGTATCCAACTTGCCCTTCGGTCCCTGCACGGCAACCGTGTTGCCTTCAATCTTGACCGTCACCCCTTTGGGGATCGGGATCGGCTTTTTTCCAATTCGTGACATAAGCTTTCCGCTCTCAGCCTTCAGCTCTCAGCTTCTTCACCACCACGCCCTTGCTGTAGGGCTGACGGCTGATAGCTGACAGCCGCTTCTCTCAGTAGATCTCGCACAGCAACTCCCCGCCCACGCCTTCCCTGCGCGCCTGGCGGCCGGTCATCACTCCGCGCGGCGTAGTCAGGATGTTGATCCCCATGCCGCCCAGCACGCGTGGAATCTCGCTGCGCCGTACGTAGACGCGGCAGCCGGGGCGCGACACACGCTCGGCCTTCGAAATCGCCGCCTCATTGTTGGCGCCATACTTCAGATAAACCCGGATGACCTTGTGGCCCTCTTCTTCCGTCGCCTTGAAATTGGAGATGTAGCCCTCTTCCTTCAAAATGCGGGCAATCTCCAGCTTCAGGCGCGAAGCCGGGATGTCGACTTTCTGGTGCCGGGCCTGGAGTGCGTTCCGCACTCGCGCCAGCATGTCTGCGACCGGATCGGTCAACCTCATTGTTTGTTTCTCCTTCAGCCGCCCGTTCGCTCCGCACGACGGAGAACCTGCGGCGGCTCACCCACATCCCTGCTGTTGCCATCATCTTTCGGGTTGTCATCCTGAGCGGCATTCTTTGCCGCGAAGGATCCCTACCCTGGGCACGACTCTTGCCCTAAGGCAAGAGACGCGGCCCGCACGTCTACCATGAGGACTTTGAAACCCCTGGAATCTCCCCGCGCAGCGCCAGTTGCCGGAAGCATAGCCGGCAGATGCCGAACTTGCGCAAGTACGCGCGCGGACGTCCGCACTGCTTGCAGCGGTTGTGCTTACGCGTGGAGAACTTGGGTTTCTTCGCGTCCTTGACTCGTTTTGCTGTTGTCGCCACTTAATCTCCAGAAATTCTCAATCTGACTTCGAACCTCTGACTACGCTCGGAAGGGCATGCCCAGGTGCTTCAGCAGAACCCGCGCCTGATTGTCGTTCGCAGCCGTGGTCACAATCGTGACATTCATACCCTTCAGCTTGTCGACCTTCTCGTACGAAATTTCCGGGAAAATCAACTGATCATGCAGGCCGAGGGTAAAGTTGCCGCGCCCGTCGAAAGATTTGGTCGACACGCCTTTGAAGTCGCGCACGCGCGGCAGCACGATGTTCACCAGCCGGTCGAGAAACTCGTACATACGGTCTCCGCGCAGCGTAACCATCGCGCCGATCGACTGCCCAGCTCGCACTTTGAACGCAGCAATCGACTTCTTGGCGCGCGTAATGACCGGCTTCTGTCCCGTAATCTGACCCAGTTCGTTCACAGCCGGATCCAGCACTTTCGCGTTCTGCGTGGCTTCGCCTACGCCCATGTTCACGACAATTTTGTGCAGGCGCGGGACAGCCATCACGTTCTTCAGCTCCAGTTCCTTCAACAGGGCGGGAGCCACTTCCTTCTCGAACCGCGAACGCAGCCGCGGGCGCTCCTTCGCGCTGTGCCGCGCCTGCCCCGGAGCTTTTTGCTCCGGCGCCGCTTCCTTCTGTCCTTTTTTATCCTTTGCCATTTTCCAGCTCTCAGCTTTCAGCTCTCAGCTTTCAGATCCCGCCCACTGCCTCAAACCGTCGCAGCTGATGGCTGACGGCTGAAAGCTGACAGCTACTTGTCCAGCGTTGTCCCACACTTCTTGCAAACGCGAACCTTGCGGTCGCCGCGCACTTCATGGCCGATGCGCACCGGCCCACAGGTCGGGCAAACCAGTTGTACGTTGGAGATCGCGATCCGGCTCTCCTGCTCGGCGATCCCACCCTTGATATTGCGCTGCGGGTTTGGCCGCACGTGCTTCTTCACGACCATCACGTGTTCCACCAGCAGTTTGCTGTCGTTGGGAAACACGCGCAGCACGCGTCCTTCCTTGCCCTTGTCCCGGCCGGTAATCACTTTGACGGTGTCATTCCGCCGGATGTCGACTCGTGTATGTGCTGTGCTGACAGTTCTCATAAGTCCCAGTTTCGTAATTTGGTAATTGAGTAATCGGGTAATTGAAAGTCAAAGGCGCGGTCTTCAATTACTCCATTCCCCAATGAATCAATCCTCGCCAGCTCTATATGACTTCCGGAGCCAAAGAGACAATCTTCAAAAACTTCTTCTCGCGCAGTTCACGCGCTACCGGGCCAAACACGCGCGTTCCTACCGGCTCGCCCGCGTCGTTGATCAGCACCGCCGCGTTCTGGTCAAACCGGATGTAAGTTCCGTCCCGCCGCCGGTGCTCTTTGCGGGTACGCACGATCACCGCCTTCACCACTTTGCCCTTCTGCACCTGACCTTCGGGCGATGACTCCTTCACCGCCGCGGTGATTACGTCGCCCAGCCCGGCATTCAACCCGGTCGCGCCGCCCAGCGGCAGAATCATCTGCAGCTTGCGCGCGCCGGAGTTGTCCGCGACCTCCAGCATCGTTCTCATCATCACGGCCATGGCAATCTCCCTGATCTCGTGCCATGCCAGTCGCAGCGTGAAATCCGCTGGCCGCCCGGCACCGGCAATTCCCGTCCTAGCTGGCAGCCACGTCCACCGCGGCTTCCGGCAGCAGCGCTGCCTTGCGCACGATGTCTTTCAGCTTCCAGCGCTTCAGTTTCGACAGCGGACGCGTCTCCTCGATCCGCACCACGTCGCCCACGTGGGCCTGGTTCTTCTCATCGTGGGCATAGAACTTCTTGTGGCGCGCGATGACCCGTCCGTAGAAAGGATGCGCTTTCTTGCGCGTCACCTGCACCACAATGGTCTTGTGCATGCGATTCGAGACCACCTCTCCCACCACTTCCTTGCGCCGTCCCTGCTGGTGCTCCGTGGCTGATGTTTTGCTTTCCGCCATCCTGGTTTCTCCGTTATTTCTTCTCGCCGGCCGCGCGCTCGCGCTCGCCCATGATTGTCTTGACGCGCGCAATGTCTTTGCGCAAGCCACGAATCTTCTTCAGGCTCTCCGTCTGTCCCATGTTGAGCTGAAACTTTAACTTGAAAAGCTGGTCGGCCAGATCGCGCTCCTGGTGCCGAAGTTCTTCTTCCGTAAGATTTCTGACTTTGTCCGCTTTCATAAAATCGCTCTAGTGTGCCCCTTCACGCTTTACCACGGCCGTCCGCAAGGCCAGCTTGTGCGATGCCAGGCGCAGGGCTTCACTTGCCTCCTGCAGCGTCACGCCCTCCATCTCAAACAGGATCTTTCCCGGACGAACCACCGCGACCCAGTGATCGGGCGCGCCCTTGCCTTTTCCCATGCGGGTTTCGGCCGGTTTCTTGGTCACCGGCTTGTCCGGAAACACGCGGATCCATATTTTCCCGCCCCGCTTGACGAAACGGGTCATGGCTACGCGGCTGGCCTCGATCTGCCGGTCCGTGATCCAGCCCGGTTCCAGCACCTTCAGTCCGTAATCGCCGAACGACAGCGTCGAGCCGCGCCAGGCCTTTCCCGTCATGCGCCCGCGCTGCTGCTTGCGATACTTCACTTTCTTTGGCATCAACATAAAATCAGCTCTTAGCTTCTGGCTCTTAGCTCTTAGCTAAACCAAAAATCTTTGTCATTCCGAACCCGCGCAAAGCGCGGGTGAGGAACCTGCTTTTTCGACCGGCTAAAACCCGCCTCCAGCCGTCTGTCCTTCACGCTTCTTCTGTTGCAGGATCTCGCCCTTGTACACCCAGCACTTCACGCCGATCACGCCGTAAGTGGTCCGCGCCTCGCTGAATCCGTAATCGATGTCTGCCCGCAGCGTGTGCAGGGGAAGACGGCCCTGCAGATACCACTCCGAGCGCGCGATTTCGTTGCCGTTCAGCCGCCCGCTGACTCGCACCTTGATCCCCTTGCATCCGAAGCGCAAAGCCGAATCTACCGCCTTGCGCATGGCACGCCGGAAGCCTACGCGCTTTTCCAGTTGGAGCGCGATCGATTCCGAAACCAGCTGCGCATCCAGTTCCGGCTTGTGCACTTCCTGAATGTCGACAAAAATGTCCTTGCCCGCTGTGCGCTTCTGCAGTTCAGCCTTGAGCTTGTCGATCTCCGCGCCTTTGCGCCCAATGATGATGCCGGGCCGCGCCGTCTTGATGATGATGCGCAGCTTGTTGCCCGGCCGCTCGATCTCGATGGCGCTGACGCCCGCCGACTTGAGCTTGTCCTTCAACTCAGCCTTCAGCTTGACGTCTTCCTGCAACTGCTTGTCGTAGTCGCGCTCGGCAAACCAGCGCGACCTCCAGGGCTTGGTGTAGCCAAGGCGAAAACCATACGGATGGACTTTTTGTCCCATTGCTTCTCCTGAACCTCTGCTTCAGCTAAGCTCTTGCTTTTGCTGAACCTCAAAACCCTCAATCAACTCTGTCATTCCGAACTCGCGCCAAGCGCGGGTGAGGAACCTGCTTTACTTTGCAGCGGCCGTTTTCTTCTTCCCGGCCGCTTTTGCTGCCGGAGCCCGCCGCTTGGCCTTCGCCGGAGCGGCCGCCGGCGCATCCGCGCCGACCTTGGTCACTGCTTCACCGTTCTTCCCGCGCTCGGCCAGTACCAGCTCGATATGCGAAATGCGCCGCTGATAGCGATACGCACGCCCCTGTGGCGCCGGGCGAATTCGCTTCATACGCGGCCCGTCATTCGCGACCGCCCTCTTTACATAGAGGTTGTCGATCTCAACGTCGAGCCCTTTCTCACCCGCCAGAAAGTTCGCGTTGTCGAGCGCGGACTGCAGCAGCTTGCCTACGTGCGCCGCCACGCGCTTCTTGGTAAACAACAGGGTGTTGCGCGCTTCTTCCACCCGGCGCCCCTTGATCAGATCCAGCACCAGGCGCGCCTTTTGCGGCGACACGCGCAGATAACGGGTTTCCGCTCGAAATTCCATAGTCTTAATCTCAGCTCTTGGCTCTTAGCTCTTAGCTCTTAGCTAAGGCTAAAAGCTACTGGCTAATAGCTCGTTTTCTTACGCCTTCGGCGCCGGTGGTGCTCCCGTTCCCGCTGCCGGCGTCGCCGGAGCAATTGCTCCAGGACCGCCCGGGATGCCCGCAGGCCTGGCGGCCGCTTCCGTCGCCGCCCTCATGGAGTGTCCCTTGAACTGGCGCGTGAAGCTGAACTCGCCCAGCTTGTGGCCCACCATGTTTTCGGTGACATACACCGGGATGAACTTCTTCCCGTTGTGCACCGCGATCGTATGCCCAACCATTTCGGGCACGACCGTCGACCGGCGCGACCAGGTGCGCAGTACCTTTTTCTCGTTGCGCGAATTCATGCCTTCTACCCGCTTGATCAGGTAGTCATCCACGAACGCGCCCTTTTTGGTTGAACGTGCCATAAAGTCAGCTCTTGGCTGTCAGCTCCTAAGCTTCTAGCTAAACCCAAAACCCTTGTCATTCCGAACCGCTTTAGCGGTCAGGAATCTGCTGCTTGCTCGCCGCTATTTCGAGCGCCGGCTCACAATGAACTTATCCGTGCGCTTGTTGTTGCGCGTCTTGTAGCCGCGCGTCGGCTGGCCCCACGGCGTAACCGGGTGCCGTCCGCCCGAAGTCTTACCCTCGCCGCCGCCGTGCGGATGATCCACCGGGTTCATCGACACGCCGCGATTCACCGGACGCCGTCCCAGCCAGCGCGTCTTTCCCGCTTTGCCGATGGTGACGTTCTCGTGGTCCAGATTCCCCACCTGTCCGATCGTCGCCATGCAGTCCTGCGAAATCTTGCGCGTCTCGCCCGAAGGCAGCTTGACCAATGCGTACTCCGCTTCTTTTGCGACCAGCTGCGCCGACCCACCTGCCGACCGCACCATCTGTCCGCCCTTACCTGGCTTCAGCTCAAGATTGTGAATCACCGTGCCCGGCGGGATGTTGCGCAGCGGCAGCGCATTGCCCACAAGGATGTCGGCCTCGGGCCCGCTCACAACTTTCTGTCCGACCTTCAGGCCTTCTGGCTGGAGGATGTAGCGTTTCTCTCCGTCGGCATATGCCAGCAGCGCAATGCGCGAGGAGCGGTTGGGATCGTACTCGATCGTCGTCACCGTCGCCGGAATTCCGGTCTTGTCGCGCTTGAAGTCAATGATGCGCAGCTTGCGTTTGTGCCCGCCGCCGCGGTGCCAGATCGTGATGTCGCCCGAGTTGCGCCGTCCGCCGCTGCGCTGCTTGGGCTCGACCAGCGGTTTATGCGGATGCTTCGTCGTGATGTCGTCGTTGACCAGCGTCGTGCGAAAGCGCAGCGTCTGCGTCGTCGGTCTGTAAGTCTTGATCGCCATAATCAGCCTTTAGCTATTGGCTATTAGCCATTAGCTCTTAGCTTAAATCTTTGTCATTCCGAACCGCGTCAGCGGTGAGGAACCCGTTTCTTGCTTCCGCCTTACAAATTCTGCGCGTACTCCGGCATCTTCTCGCCCGAGCGCAACCGCACATAGGCCTTCTTCCAGTCCGGGCGATAGCCGGCGAACTTTCCCCGCCGCCTCTCTTTTCCCGGATAAGTGGCCGTGCGCACCGAGTGCACTTTCACTTTGAAAATTGTCTGTACCGCTTCCTTGATCTCGGTCTTGGTGGCCTTCGGCGCCACCTGGAACACCAGCGTGTTCTGGTTTTCCTTGATGGCCAGGCCCTTCTCGGTAATCACCGGACGGCGAATGATCTGGTATGCGGATTTCATTACGCCACCTCCGCCGCTTTTTCATGCTTCGTGCGCCGCCGCGGAGCGCTCGCCGCCTTCTTCGTGCCCTCGTCCTCGACCGGCTTACGCTTCCTTTTCGAAGACGACTTCTTCAAAGAGATTTGCAACTTCTCGATTGCGGGCTGCGAGAAGACGACGCGGTCATAGCGCAGCAGATGATACGGATGTACTTCATTGCCTCGCACCAGTTCGAGTCCGTCAATGTTGCGCGCGCTCAACTCCAGATTGCGGTTTTCATGCTTCGGCGTCTCGACGACGAGTACGGTCCGGTCGACTTTCAACGCGGCCAGCGCTTTTCGCAACAGCTTCGTCTTCGGTTCCTTCACATCGAATGCATTCACCACGATGATCTTGCCGTCAGCGAACTTCGCGGCCAGCGCCGAGCGCAGCGCACCCAGCAGCTTCTTGCGGGGAAAGGTGTAGTCGTAAGACCGCGGTACCGGCCCATGCACCGTTCCGCCGTGGCGCCACAGCGGCGACCGGATCGATCCAATGCGAGCGCGCCCCGTACCCTTCTGTTTCCAGAGCTTCTTGCCCGAACCGGAGACCTCCCAGCGCGCTTTCGTCTTGTGTGTCCCGGCGCGTTGTCCGGCGCGATAGTGCTTTACCGCTTCCCATAGCAGATCTTCGTTGACCGCGCCGAAGACTTCGTCGGCCAACTCCAGCGTGCCGACCTTCTCGCCACTCAAATTGTGGATATCAATCGTTGCCATATATTTTGCCTGTGCGGAGCGGGCACTCCTGCCCGCTGCTTCTGGCGGACAACAGCGCCCGCCCCACACTACGCCTTCTTCGCTGCCCTCTTCGCCGCCTTCAGCGGATCGACCGTCGCCGCGCCGGCAAAGCCGCGCCGCTCTCGGGGCGGCTTCTTCGCCTTCGTGATCACAATGTACCCGCCCTGAGGCCCGGGCACGCTGCCTTCGACCACCAGCAGGTTCTCGTCCTTGTCAACGCCCAGCACGCGCAGGTTGCGCGCCGTCACCTGCTGATTTCCCATGTGCCCTGACATCCGCATGCCTTTAAACACGCGCGAGGGAAATGCCGACGAGCCAATCGAGCCGGTGATCTGGAACATCGACCCATGCGACTTGGGCCCGCCGGCGAAGTGATGCCGCTTCACCACGCCCTGAAAACCCTTGCCCTTGCTGACTCCCACGATATCGACAAACTTCTCGCCGTCGAAAATCTCGACCAGCACTCGGTCCCCAACCTTCACCGCGCTCCCATCTGCGCCATCCGTCGATGCCTCAACTTCAAGCGGCACCTCGCGCAGAAATTTCACCGGCGGCAGATTGTTCTTCGCCAGATGTCCGCGCTCGGGCTTCGACAGCCGCGATTCCTTCACAAATTCCACCAGGCCAATCTGGGCCGCCTCGTAGCCGTCCTTCGTGGATGACTTGTGCTGCGTCACCACGCACGGGCCGGCCTGCAGCACGGTCACCGGACGCACGTCGCCCTTCGAGTCAAACAGTTGCGTCATGCCGACCTTCTTGCCCAAAATCCCTGCGACTCTCGTTGCCATTTCCGTCTCCGTGCCCAGCGTGGCTCGGTGGCTATTGGCTGGGGAGCAAATCTGCTCGCGAGCTTCTCAGCTCGTGCGGGAACGGACGCATTCGCCCGTTCCGCGCGCGAAGCGCGCGTCTACTTGTGTTCCTTCCCGAACGCCTTGATCTCCACATCCACGCCCGCGGGCAGATCGAGTTTCATCAGCGCGTCGACCGTCTGCTGCGTCGGCTCGAGAATGTCAAGCAGCCGCTTGTGGGTGCGGATCTCGAACTGTTCCCGCGATTTTTTGTCCACGTGCGGCGAACGCAGCACGCAGTACTTGTTCTTCATCGTGGGCAACGGGATCGGCCCCGCAATCTGCGCGCCGGTGCGCCGCGCCGTCTCCACGATCTCGCCCGTCGACTGATCCAGAATGCGGTAGTCGTAGGCCTTCAGCCGGATGCGAATTCTTTCTTTTCCAATCACAGTTTCATCTCTCTAACCCCTCCCGGCCATCCGGAAGGAAAGAACAATTTGCTCATGTGGAGCGGGCACTTCTGCCCGCTTGCCGGCAGCACCGGAAAACCTCGCGGGCAAGAGTGCTCGCGCCACACGGCCCTACTACTGAATAATCTCCGCAATCGTTCCTGCGCCCACCGTGTGGCCGCCTTCGCGAATCGCGAAGCGCAGGCCCTTCTCCATCGCCACCGGCGTGATCAGCTCGATCACCAGGCTCACGTTGTCT
>DATFNR010000027.1:0-13996 GCA_035266285.1 Candidatus Sulfotelmatobacter sp. | reverse complement strand
GGCGGTGAGCCCGGAGCCCAAGCAGAGATCGCGCAGCGCAGCCTCGCAAGGGCAGAGCTGAGAGCAGGTCGAGCGAGGGTCAGAAGCGAGCTACTGGCCGAGAGGAATGGATCCCACACCACCTCGGAACTCTTATTTTTTTCTCCCGCCGTTTTCCCCGTGCCGCGTTATCCTCTTCCGACCTGCCCATGACGAATCCTCATCGACCCGGTCGTCTGGTGATTGTCAGCGGGCCATCCTGTGTCGGCAAGACTCCACTCCATAAGTCGCTGGCTAAGTTCTATCCCGAGCTGTCGACACAACTTCGCAAGCTTGTCCTGTTCAATAGCCGTCACCCGCGTCCGGGCGAAATCGATGGCGTGGACTACCACTTTCGCACCCGAGCACAGGTGGAGTCGTTGGGGTCGGAGAGCCGGTACGCCGTCCTCGAAGTACGCAGCGACGTGCAGGCCGTGGACGTGGAGCAACTCGAGTCCTCGCTTGAACACAGCGACGTTTTCTTCGAAGGCAGTCCGTTTGTCGGACTCGCACTGCAGATGCATCCTCGTCTCGCTGCCGTAAACCGGCTTAGCATATTTGTCTCGCCGCTTTCGCGCGAGGAGATTGTCTATTTGAAGGTTGCGGAACGGAACCTATCGCTTCCCGACTTCGTCACCGACGTGATGCGCCACAAGCTGCTGCGCCGGACACACCGCCAGAAACAAGAGCTCTCGGCCAAAGATCTGGAGGACATCAAGACTCGCGCTGGCAGCGCCTATCGCGAGATGAAAGAGGCCTGGCGCTTCCAGCATATCATCGCCAACCACGATGGCGAGGACAGCGACAACTGGGAGGCGTTCTACTACCCGATCGGAGACGCCCGCAAGACTGTGGAAGCTCTCGCTGCCCTGCTCAAAGGTTCCGTTCCCTCAAGCGTCGAAAAGTGGGATGAGGACCTGCTCCCCTAGCATCTCGGCGGTCCGATTATTGCAAAGGCTGCTCGAAGCTTTGATCTCAAAGGGCACTCAATCCACGTGCTCGCCTTCGGCGAAGCCGGGTTCGGCGGAGGGCAGGACATCGTGGTCTGAGGCTACCCAGACGTAAAGAGTTGGCAGCAGGAAGATGCTCATCGCCAGGGCGGCCACCAGGCCGCCGACGATGACGATGGCAAAGGGACGCTGCGAGTCGGAGCCGATGGCGTGCGACATGGCGGCCGGCAGCAATCCCAGGGTCGCCACCAGCATGGTCATCATGATGGGGCGCAGTCGCAACTCGGCTCCCTCGACGGCTGCGTCTTCGATGGTGTAGCGCCGCACCCGCAGCTGGTTAATGTATTCCAGCATGATCACGCCGGTTTGTACGCACACGCCGAACAAGGCGAGAAATCCCACACCGGAGGAGACGCTGAAGTTCGTCCCTGTCAGCAGAAGGGCCAGCAGGCCGCCGATGGGCGCGATGGCGACGTTAGCCATGATCAGGAGCGCCCACTTGAACGACTTGAACATCGTGTACAGGATAATGAAAATGATGAGAATCGTGATGGGCAGCACGATCAGCAGCCGCTGATTCGCGCGCTTCTGGCTGGCATACTCGCCTTCCCACTTCAGGTGATACCCAGTCGGCAGCTGGACCTGCTGGCCGACTTTGCTGATCGCTTCCTCGACCGCGCTGCCCAGGTCGCGGCCGCGCACGCTGTACTTGATGGCGATGTAACGCTGGTTGCCTTCGCGATAGATCTCGGAGCCGCCGTCTTTCAGTTCGGTCTTGCAAAGTTGCGCCAGGGATACGCGCTCGCCGCTGGGCGAGAGCAGACGAATTCTCTCGATCGCTTCTCTGGTGTCGCGATACTGCGGTAGGTAGCGCAGAACCAGATCGTATCTCGCCTCTCCCTGCAGCACCTGCGTGAGAGCGTTGCCGCCAACGGCAGTCTGAATGGCATCCTGCACGTCGGCGACGTTGATCTGATAGCGGGCGGCGGCGTCCCGGTCGACGCTGATGTTCATGTTAGGCTGGCCCAGCACTCGAAAAACTCCCAGATCCTCAATGCCCTGGACCTTACGCATGACGGTCACGATCTGGTCGGCTTTGTCTTCGAGCGTGTGCAGATCGTCCCCAAAGACTTTGGTGGCAAGCTCTCCCTTCACGCCGCTGACCGCCTCTTCCATGTTGTCTTCAATGGGCTGGGAGAATCCCCACACTGCGCCGGGGATCTTGTCGAGTTCGCGCTGCATAGCCGCGATCAACTCGTCCTTGTTTTCGTGGAAGATCGGCCGCCACTCCTCCTTGGGCTTCAGGTCGACAAAGTATTCGGTATTGAAGAATCCGGTGGTGTCGGTCCCGTCATCAGGGCGGCCGACCTGGCTGGTGCACTGCGGCACCTCCGGGAACGAGCAAAGCACCACCCGAGCCTGGTTCGCGACACGGATGCCTTCATCGGGGCCGGTCGAGGGCGCTAGCGTGCCGCGGACCCAGAGCGCTCCTTCATCCAGGTGGGGAAGAAACTCCGAGCCGATCACGCCGCTGAATGCCAGATACATCCCCAGAGCCACTCCGAACAGCGCCACGCCGATCGTGACTGCGCGATGGCGGATGGCCCAGCGCACCGCACTGCGGTAGCGCTCGGTCAGGAAATACATGATTGGGTTGTGCCATTCTTTCGCCCCTTTGGCGAAGGCAAAGCTGGCCAGAACGGGCGCAATCAGCATGGAGAAGATCAGCGCACCCAGGAGGGCAAAGGCGACTGTCCAGGCCATGGGCTGAAACAGGCGGCCCTCCACCCGTTGCAGCGTGAAGATCGGCAAGTACGCGGTAATGATGATGCCAATAGCGTAGAACACCGGGCGCTGCACTTCATGCGCGGCTTCACCGATTCGCTCGAGGGGCGTTTCCGTGCCCCGCGAGAAGCTCATGTGGCGAACGATGTTTTCGATCATCACCACCGCGCCATCGACCACCATGCCGAAGTCGAGTGCGCCCAGCGAGAGCAGGTTGGCGGGGACCTGTTTCAGATCGAGACAGATGGAGGCAAACAACAGCGAAAATGGAATGGTCGCGGCCACGATCAGCGCGCCGCGCACATTGCCGAGGAACAGGAAGAGGATGATCGAGACCAGGATCATGCCCTCGGTCAGGTTGTGCAGCACGGTATGGCTGGTGAAGTGAACCAGGTCGCTGCGGTTGATGAAGGGAACGATCTTCACGCCTTTGGGCAGGATGTGATCGTTCATTTCCTGAATTTTCGCTTCCAGAGCCTTGAGCGCCGGATCGGCGGGCGCACCCTTGCGCAGCAGCGCGATGCCGGACACGACGTCGTCGTTGTCGATGATCTTTCCATCTTCATGCCGGATGGCACCATTAGGGCCGTAAGGGCAGTAGCTGCATGCGCGGGCGAACTGGCCGAGGCGGATCTTCGGCCCCTGCGCGACGACAGCGATGTCCTTCATGCGAAGCGGCGTGCCGTTCTTGGTCAGAATGACGGTTTCTTTGATGTCGTGAACACGATCGACCAGTCCCACCTCGCGCACGTTAATCTGCTGCAAGCCAGCCTGGATGAAGCTGCCGCCGGCATTGGCGTTGTTGTTGGTGAGTTGCTGCTCGACCTGGGCGAGGCTCAGGCCATAGGAAACCAGTTTGTCGGGATCGAGCCGCACCTGATATTCGCGCGTGGGCCCGCCGAAGCTGGCCACGTCGACGATGTCTGGAACCGACTTGAGATTTTTTTCGACGACCCAGTCTTCGATGGACTTAAGCTCCATCGCGTCATATTTGGGATTGGTGCTGTGTAAGGTAAAGAAATAGATCTGGCCGACGGGGCTCCAGTCGGTGCCCATCTGGGGCACGACGCTGGGCGGCAGCGTGACCTGGCTCAAGCGCTCCAGCACGCGCTCGCGGTTCCAGGCGTTGTCGGTGCCGTCCTCGAAGATCAGCTTCAGGTCGGAGAGGCCGAAGAGTGAGAACGACCGCAGGTGGACCACACCAGGGATACCGTTCATGGCCACTTCCAGCGGAATCGTGACCTGCTGCTCGATTTGTTCGGCGGAGATGCCCGGCCACTGGGTGATGATCTCGACGTAGTTGTCGGCCACGTCGGGATAGGCTTCGATCGGCAGGTTGTGGAACGAGACGATGCCCCAGGCGAACAGCAGCAAGGCAAACCCCAGGATCAGGAGGCGGTTGCCGAGGGCGAAATCGACGACGCGGCGAATCATTTGGAATCAGTTCTCAGTACAAGTCAGAAGTCAGAATGCAGAATGTGGAAGTAAAAGCGCGCAGTCTGGTTTTTCACTTCTGCATTCTTACTTCTCTCTTCTGCATTCATGGTTATTGCTCCACCGTGTTCTGCAAATCGAGAGCGTTCGACACCACCTGATCGCCGGGCTTGAGGCCAGAAACGATCTCCTGGTTCTTGTCCGGCAGCATGTTGCCGGTAACCACTTCGACGCGCTTGAAATGCCCGCTCCCAAGCGGCGTGTACACCCACTCGCGATCGTGCAGGTGCAGCACCGCGGTCGCCGGCACGGCGGAGCGCGTCTCTGGCTGCTTGCCGTAGAACGTGGCCGTGGCGAACATGCCGATGCGCATCATCCCGGGATTCTTCACCTCAAGCCGAACTTTGGCGGTGCGGAGGTTGGGATCGAGAGTAGGCAGGATATTGTCGACGCGTCCCTTGAGCGCTTCGTTGGGATAAGCGTTCAGATGAATGTCGGCGTACTGGCCGACGTGCACCGCATCGAGATCATTTTCATAAACGTCACAGACGATCCAGACGTAAGAGAGATCAGAAATCGTGAACGGGTTCGGCCCTGAGAGTCCTTGTACGCCGCTGGCGTTGGTGACTTCCTGATCGGTGATGACGCCCGAGATCGGCGCGGTAATGTCGACGATGCCGGAAGGGTGGCCTTTGTCGATGCCCAGCAGACGGAGTTGTTCAAGCGCCGCGGTCAGGTCGGCTTTGGCGTCGGCTTCGGTATCGTCGGCTTGTTCGAGCGCGCTCTTGGCGATGGCGCCCTTGTCGTAGAGGGTCTGAGCGCGCTCCAGCTGAATCCGCGCCAGGCGCTCGTCGTTTTCTGCCTTCAGGTACGTCTGGTAGGCGCCGGAGACGTCGCTGCTGCGTACCCGCAGCAGGAGCTGGCCTTTTTCCACAGTGTCGCCGAGGCGAGCTTTGATCTCGACCACCCGGCCAGTGGCGATCGAGATCACCGGCACGGCGCGAGCAATGTCCGGCTGTACCACGCCGGTGACGTTCAGGGCAGGCACGGATTTGTGCTCCACGGCAGCTGCCAGCGGAAAACGATCGGGGTGGTCGACAGTGAAGTTGTTGGCATCGAGTTCGGTCTCGACCGCGGCCTTGGGCGGGGCCTCGGCGTTCTGGTCGGGCTTGCTGCTGCAGCCGGCGAAAGCAAGCGCTAGCGCGCAGGCCAGCACAAGTGCAGGTCTGAATCTGCTGCCTGCAGTCTGCAGAGCCGTCGAGCTTTGCTCGATTGGACAGCCGAGGGTGGCTGTCCCTACATTCGGGCGGACGAATGCGTCCGCCCCTACACGTTCAAAATCATTCCTCATGGGATGACCTCGCGGCCGACGGCCAGATTCAGCTGTGCGGCCGACGTTAAATACGTCCCCACCAGATTCACGTAGTTCAGCTGCACCGTGCGGTAGTCGCTCTCGGCGTTCAGGAAATCGAGCAGCGATGCTCCGCCGTGCTGGTAGGAAAAGAAAACCGTGTCCCGCACGCGCACGGCCTGCGCGAGATATTTGCTCTTGTAGGGCTTGAGCAAAATAATGTTGCTGTCCAGCAGGGCGTAGGCGGAATCGACGTCGCTGTAAACCTGGGTTTCGACGCCCTGGCGCAGTTTCTCGTTGCGCTGGATGTCGATTTTCGTGCGCAGCTTTTCGCCCTGGTTGCGATCAAAAACCCGAAGCGGGACGCTCACACTCACGCCCAAAGTGTTCGTGGCCAGCGGATTGTTATCGGATGCGTTGTGCGTATACCACGCGCTCAGAGTTGGATCGGTCGAGCCGTTGGCCTCGGCCAGCTTGTAGCTGGTTTCAGCCTGCTGCAACGAGAGCACTGCGGCTTTCAGGTCGGGACGAGCGTCGAGAGCGTCTTTGCGGTAGTCGTCGAGGGCGAGAATGTCCTCGTTGAAATCGTAGGTTCCTTCGACGTCGAAGCTGTCGACGGGCCGGCGGTCGTCGAGCAGCGCCAGCAGATTGATCTTGGTGGTGCGCAGGTTGACCAGCGCAGCCTGCAGATCCGATTCGTACTGCAGCCGCTGCAACTCGAGCCGGTCAAGATCGATCTGCGCCAGGTCTCCGGCTTGGAAACGGTCGCGGCTGATCTGGAGCACGTGGTCGTAGTAGTCCAGGTCGGCCTGCGCCAGCTTCAACGCCGCCTTGGCCTGGAGGACACCGACGAAAGCGTTGCGCAGGTTGAAGATCAGGTTGCGGTCGAGATCGTCTTGCTGGGCCCTGCCGACGGCGGTGCCTTGCTTGGCGACTTCAAGGCGCAGATGGCGTTTGTTGCGGCGCTCAAACAACTGGCTCACGCCGGGAACTTCAAACGTTCCGGCAAAGGGCTTCCACTCACCATGACTGGGAGCGATCTGGGTGCCGTCCACGGTCAGCGAAAACTGCGGGTTCGGCCGTAGGAACGCCGTGATTTCCTCGGCTTTCAGTTCGTCGATGTTCAGCCGTCCAGCCAGCAGGGTCGTGTTGTTCGACTCGAAGATGTTCTTCACCTGGTCCCAGGTCCAAAGCTGCGGTTGCGGCGCAGGGGCGGGCGCAGACGTCTGGGCAGCCATGGTCGCAGCGATGCCCATGGCCAGCAGAAAAGCGAAACCTCGCCGGGTTGTTCTGCGCCAGCTTGTCCTGCGCATTCGTAACTCCGCAACAGAGCAGCCGAATCCGTGTGGTCGGCCTGTCCCGATCACACTCCGGATCGGTCCTGAATCTTAGGATCTCTCTGTAAAAGCCAGGTAAAAGGAGAAACATCGCCTGTAGTTGTCTCTACAACTGGCCGGCGAGTCCGCGAACTACACGCAGAGGAATCGAGGCGGAGCGCGCCCAGACCGTTCGACAGCGGGCGCATCGGGCGGAAATAGAGACGAGTTCGACAGCGGCTGCCGGCCCTCGTGGTTCGCAACAAATACGCGGGCGGTCGGTGTCAGCGCGGCCGGACCCTGCCAGCGGACGTTCCAAATGGAAGCCTTATCGCCGCTCGCCTGATGCAGGCTGCGTTTGCTGGCGGGTGATTCTTCCATTTCCGTCCGCATGGCGACCAGATCGTCGGTGGCAGAAATGACCGGAAACAGGATCACCAACACGCAGGCCAGGGCCAGCAGGCACTGAAACGAACTCAATTTGCACGCGGGGTCGCGACGGCGCCACAGCCAACAGGCCGGCAACGCCAGAAGCAGCCACGCGAGATTCAGCAGCAGTTCCATGTTTCCGCTACTTGGGCCAGTTGGACACGGACCCCAGCCGGCTCCGAGGGGATAGTTTTTCAGAAAATTCGAATCCGAGTCAATGTGACTTCCGTGATCGAAACCCTCATATATCCTTCTTGCGAACGCTCTCTGCACTCCTCAGGAGCATCAAAAAGCCGACGGCATTGTATATTCCGGTGGCTAGAGGTCCGCCGGGGATGGCGGGATCGACTGGGGAGGGGGCTGCCGCTCCTGCAAAATCCTGCCGGGGATGCTTTCTTATATGGAGGCGGCGGGCGATTTATGCCAGAGTAGCAAGAGTAGAGGGTAGAGAGTGGGCTGCCGGAACCAGTCATGGCACAGGGTATAGAGAACATGGTGAAACCTCGACGGATTTGGCCTGGAGTTTTGGTTACCATCGCGTCAGCCATGATGCTGGCTGTTTGCCCAGCCGGCTGGGCCCAGGCAACCGTGCTGGGGGCGCAAAGCCTCGCTCCCGTCGCGCAGCGCGATCGAGGACTCGTCATCGAAAACGATTCGCAGCTGCCTGATAGTTATCCCGGCGCACGATATCAAGTTATCCTCCAGGCGCACGGCGGCGTGCCCCCATATCACTGGCGCTGGGCCGGTGCGGTGGTGCCGGGGCTCAGCCTGGAAGACGACGGCACTCTCCACGGGAAAGCAGTTCTCAATGGCGACTGGCGTCTCACGGTGTCGGTAACCGATAGCGGCCAGCCTCCGTTGACGGTGCAAAAGGCGTTTGTGATCCGGGTGCTGTCCGGCCTGGTCCTGAACTGGAAGACGGTAGCGCACGTGAACGGCAACCGGATCGAAGGCGTCGTCGCCGTAACCAACACAACTCGCGACGACATCAACCTGACCTTTGACGTCAAGGCGATTGCGGACAACGGGCGTGCCACTGAGATTGGCTATCAGCACTTCGTCTTGCCGCGCGGTACGCTGGAGGAGGAACTGCGCTTTGGCGAAACCTTGCCCAACGGGGGATACCTGGTGAACGTGGACGCGGTCGGAGAAGTCGAGGCGAGGAACCTGATTTACCGCCAGCGCATGGTGACGCCGCGTCCGCTGAACGTCAACGTAGGGCCTTAATACGCGAGAGTAGCACCCCTCAGCAGCCGAGACTGCCGCGCCACTACCGCGAGGCCGCCAATCCAACCTGTTCCGTAAGGGAGGCAATATGCCAGGAGAAAACGGATTGATTCAAGTGCTGAGTCATTACCCGGTAGACGAGACGGTTCACCGGCTGGAGGCCGTTTTCGGCGAGAAAGGCCTGAAGGTTTTTGCGGTGATCGACCACAGCGGCGAGGCACAAAAGGCTGGGCTCAAGATGCCGCTGACCAAGGTCGTCATCTTTGGCAGCCCGAATGGTGGAACTCCCTTGATGATCGCCACTCCCAGCCTGGCGATTGATCTGCCACTAAAGGCCCTTGTGGCCGAAGACGCCGCGGGCAAAGTCTGGCTCATCTACAACAGTCCCCAATACCTGCAGGAGCGGCACGGCTTTCCAGCTGAGCTCATCAAGAATCTTGCCGGCGCAAGCGCGCTGATGGAGAAGGCTGTGGAATAATGGGCGGCGTCCTCGGGAGACGACGTCGTGGACAATGACAACCCCAATCGCACCCGCGACCACCTCGCCAACGAGCGCACGTTCCTCGCCTGGGTGCGGACGGGCGCCGCGATCGTGGTGTTTGGCTTCGCCATCGGCCGGTTTGCCATTGCCATGCGGCAGTTGACGGCGCTGGAAGGGCATCCCATCAGGACCGCCGGGCTTTCGGTGTGGATCGGAGCGGTATCGATCGTACTGGGCGTCCTGCTGGTGGTGGGGGGACTGGCGCGTTACCGCAAAACGCGTGCTCAGCTTGACGCAGGGACATTCGAGCCGGCGGGTTTTGTCTTGAACTTGGTCACGGTGCTGACGGTGCTCCTTGGCCTGGTTCTCGCGGCGTATCTGATTTATACGGAAAAAAGCCTGGGGTGATTGGGACGGGAGCGGGCAAAATCGGTCTTGAGGCGCTACGTTTTCACCGGGAGGATGCAGAGGCCACACCCCGTGCAAGCAGGAGCGGCAATGTCCCAGCCGCGAAGCGGCGGCATTCATTAGCCCGGGGCGCAAATAAGGACTAGCCGCGAGGCGGCGCAAGAATGCAGCCCACGGCGTAAGCCGTGGGTCAGAAGTCGGAAGAATATAAGCCCCGAAGGGGCGCAAGACGGGCTACGACACAGACTCCGCGAGGGACGGCACAACCAGGCCGGACTTCCGGCTGTGGTGCCCTCGGGGCCGGCTCGATTCCGCCCCACACGAAACTCATGGCGAACGAACAAGAAAAGGAAGCCGCAGCACGTGCCAGCTTGCGCTTTATTAAAGACGGGCAAGTGGTCGGCCTGGGATCCGGCTCGACCGCGACCTGGTTCATCAAACTCCTCGGGGAACAGGTGAAGAACGGCCTGCGCATTCGCGGCATCCCAACCTCGGTGCGCTCGCGCGATCTGGCGCTCGATCTCGGCATTCCGCTCACCACTCTCGATGAATGCCAGGAAATTGCCGTCACGGTTGATGGAGCCGATGAGGTCGATCCGCAGCTGCGCTTGATCAAGGGCGGCGGCGGAGCCTTGCTGCGCGAAAAAATTGTCGCCTCGGCGACGCGGCAGCTCGTGATCGTCGCGGATGCTTCCAAGCAGGTCTCGATGCTGGGCAAATTTCCTCTGCCGGTTGAGGTCATCAAGTTCGCGGAAGCGCTAGTCGCCAGGCGGATTCGCGCGCTCGGGGCTGACGTGCGAGTCCGAACCGGCTCAGATGGCAAGCCGTTCCTGACCGACGAGAACAATCACATCCTGGATTGCCGCTTCGGCGAAATTCGCGACGCCGACGCACTGGCACGGCAGTTGAGCGACATGCCGGGCGTGGTGGAGCACGGGCTGTTCATCGGGATGGCGAGCGTGGTTTTGTTCGCGACAGGGAGCGAGATCGTAGAGCTCCGGCGATGAGGGTGCCCCATTTCTCGCGTCCTTTGCGAGAAGTGGGGATTTGCGGGGAGAGCGAGCCGAGCTTTACTCGGCCCGTCCGGATCAAAGATCCGGACCCACACAAACCAGAAGCAGGTCCCTCGCTTCGCTCGGAATGACATGCAAGGGCCACAAGGAGCCAATGGCAGCAAGCGAGCACATCCCGGCATGGAGCGGGCCTTCGCGGAGGCGAGTGCCGCGCTATCAACTGCACTCGCCGCTCGACGTTACCGTGCTGCGATCGGGCATCCCCGATACCGTTCCCGGTCGCTCCGTCAACGTCTGCGAGGGCGGAATTGCGGCCATGCTGGCGGGTGAGCTGACGCCGGGCGACGCGGTGGGAATTGAAGTGCAACTGCCTCTGCTGGCTGATCCCCTGCGCACCCGCGCCACCGTGCGCTATCAGGACAGACTGCGCTGCGGCCTTGAGTTCGTTGGCCTGTCGCCCGAGCAGCGGGCGTCAATTCGCGATTGGGTGAGGGAGGCCAAGGCTCAACCGGAAGTAAGTGCTGCTCCGATGGTTGCCGCCAGCGACTCTCACGGGAATAAAAATGTAGCAGAGACGAAAGAGCCACGGCCCCGCAGGAGCGGGAACCGAGGCGGCGGGTCGACCAGGCCAAGACAGCGCGGGACCGGATGGATCATCCTCTTTCTATTCCTCCTCGCGATCGCTGCCGCAGTCTTGTGGTGGAGGTGGAATCGAGCCTGGCAGGAACTCGAGTCGGGACTGAAGACCGAGGAGGCATCGGTACCGGAGAAACCGCAGGCCGATGTTCCCGCAGAGGTGATGGAGAAGCTTCTGATCCATCGCGTCGAGCCCGTGTATCCTCCGGAGGCGCGCCGGGCCAATCTGCAGGGAATCATCGCCCTCGACATTGTGGTGGGTCGGGACGGATCGGTCATCAGCATGCACCCGCTCAACGGTCCCGATGTGCTGACGCGCGCCGCCATGGACGCCCTGCGCTGGTGGAAGTTCGAACCTTATCGCCTCAACGGAGAGCCGGCCGTGGTCGAGACCCGCGTAGCCGTAGAATTCAAGCGCTAGCCAGAAGCCTACCTCACTGCTTGCGAAGTGCATGCAGCACGAAAATCCCGCTAATGGCGAAGCAGAGGACGGCTCCGAGCGCGATTGCCACCATCGCGCCGGCTCCGATGTGAAACATGTCAGCCAGCACCGCCGCCAGCGCAAGCGCCAGTCCCAGCCCGTTGAGCAACACCGGGGCGCGCACCGGAACGCTGATATCTTTTCGCAGTCGAAGCTGCAACAGAAGCGCGGCCAGTCCGATCGCCGCTACCACCACGAGCGCCAGCGGGCTGATGAACGCTCTACGACTGGTGTAGATGACCACCAGAGCGAGAGCGAACAGAAGCAGGCCAGCGGCGACGATGGTCCAGCGGCGCGGTCTGGGCGCAGGGGCGGGATTGGAATCGGCGTCGGGCAACGATTTCCGTTCCAATTTATACAGGGCGGGGCAGAAGATTTTCAAATCCCGCCGGATGGAATGGACGGCCCGATACACAGTGCCGGCCGTCCTGCTCTTCGGTCACCTCCCGTTTTTGGATTTTTCATGCGCGGGGCAGAATGCGGCCGCTGCCGGCGAGCCATTCCGCTTGCCGCGGCTCTCCGTTATTTACGGCATACAGCACCAGCTCGACGCGGGAGGAAATCCCAAGCTTCTCGAAGATGCGGAACAGATATTTCTTGATCGTGTGTTCACTCAGGTTGAGCTCTCGCGCGATATGGCGATTGCCCAGTCCCTCGGCGACCAGCGCGACGACCTGCTCCTCGCGCGGCGTCAGCAGAGAATCGCCCCGCGAGTTCAGTACGCGCAGAGAAGGGACCTCAGATATAAGCTCCATGAGGTAGTTGAGCTGTTCCGTGTTTGCCCAGATCTGGCCGGCAGCCACGCGGAGGATGCATTTGCACAACAGGCGCAGATTCGCTTCGGTGATCGACAGGATGCCCCGCGCGCCCGAGCGGAAGGCGCTCACGATCAGTTCGCGATCAGCCGAGTCGACCAGCAGTATCTTCTGAACCTCGGGGTGGGAGAGGTGAAAGCGCCGCAGGGTCATGACGGCGTCCGTCGCGCCGGTGGGCGGACTCAGCGCCAGCAGGGCTATGCGCGGCACGGTCGCCGTGATCGCCTCCAGGATGGAGATCGTGTCCATGCGGCAGGTTGCGATGTGGAACTCGGCGCGGCGGCGCAGTGCACGGGTCAGCAGTTGCGCTTGCATACGGTTCGAGTCTGCGATCAGGACTCCCAGCGAATCGCAAGTGGTGGCGCGCGGCAAACTCATATACCTGATCTTTCCGGCACAAGAGAAACATATCTTGCGATTCTAGGAAGCGCGCGAGACGCCCACAAGGAAACTTTCAGAAAATATGGACTCCGCGTTCAAAACGGGAAATTCCTCTTTCTGTACGGAAAATGCCTGCGCTCGCAGGATCAGTCTGTGGAGCACCGGTCCAAATCTCGATCGGATGTAGACCACGAAATCGCCAGAGACGCCGCCACTTTGTGAGCGTTGCGCCGGAACCAGCTACGGGCGGCCTGTTGCGTCGAATTGCCGCGCGAAAAGTAATCCCACCAAACTGGGCAATTTCCCATGTGGCTGCATCGCTCTGTGACGTGACAAACATGCAAGTCAACTTTTGTGGGTATATCCACGAGAGACGTTGGCAATCTCGATATGGAACTGCAGGCGTCGAATGATTAGGCCAAATCGTTGATTCTGCTACGACCATTCGTGCGGCCATCAGATTTCACCAGAGCCGCAGCTGTCCACCTTAGAGGGCGCTACTTTCCATGTCTTGTTGTCCCTGCCCTGCAGGTCTAAGTTGTGCCTCAGTAGTCACGAGAACTGGTTGCAGTTGGGACCGAAAGAGAACGGGAGAAGATGGGGCGCGCTTTCATATTCGTCAGCGTCATAACTATCGCGCTTCTGGCTTTGCAGTGTGGTTCGGCCGCTTTCGCGCAGGAGGAAGCCAGAAAGGACCTGAGCGAGGGCAAGGGAAGCCCCGCACCGCTCGTTCTTCTGACGATGGTCATACATGGAAATGACGAGCCGAAGCTCGTCTATTCCATCTGTCAGATTGTTACGCTGCTTTCCGCTTGGTCTTCGGCTTGTTGACTTCAGCGGCAGGCTGAGTCTCTGTCTTCACTGTGGTACCGGTACCGGTACCGACTGGGGGCGCTGCTGCCACAGGGGGATTCTTCTGCCTGACGATATGCTCCGTCGGAAGTACTTTGTAGGCGTTGCTTCCGACGAGTTCCAGAACGCCATCACCGTACGCCATCTTCCCTCGGTGAGTGAGCGTCCCATCTTCTAGACGCCTGTACGCGCAGTCTGATGGGTAGACACCTTTCGTGTTAGTCGGGTCTGACAGCTTGACTAACTCCTGAATCTGCTCAGTGGTGAGGACTGCTCCGACATGCTGACGAGTAGCGTGTTCGATTCTCTGTGAGTTATTCATCGTATTCTCCTTGTTGATGGCTAGCGGTTGATCCGCCTGCCCAACTTACATGCATAATATGTTGTTTAAAATCATCGTCCTAATTCGCACATACTGG
>DATFNR010000026.1:0-51744 GCA_035266285.1 Candidatus Sulfotelmatobacter sp. | reverse complement strand
CTTGCGGTAGTCTGATTTCTTCATCTTGCCGTCTTCCCAGACGACCATCGAAGCGACGGTCTCCGCCCCCTGAATGTGCGAGATGTCGAAGCACTCGATGCGTTTGGGCAGTTCCGGCAAGCTGAGCGCGTCCTGCAGTTCTTCCTGAATTTTGCGCGCGTTGGGCTTGAGTATGCGGAAGCGCTGGTCGTAAGACTGCTTGGCGTTATTTCCGGCCAGATCGATGAGCGAGCGCTTGTCGCCGCGCTGCGGAACGAGGATATGCACCCGTGTGGGGCGGGCACTCCTGTCCGCCTCTTGCTCGGAGAGGAGATCTTCGAGTTCTTCGCGGTCTTCGAAGTCGACAGGACTGTACAGGTTGCGCGGCACATAAGGCTGGCCGATGTAGAGCTGCTTGAGCAAGGCAGAGAAGAACTCGCCGGGATGAAAGTTACCCGCCAACCCCTTGTCATCCTGAGGACCGCGCTCTTTGCGGGCCGAAGGACCTATGGAGTCGCCGGTTGCATCGACGCTGCCGGCAGGGTGCACAGGTCCTTCGCTTCGCTCAGGATGACAATTCGAAGAGGGCTCTGATCCTCGATCCTCCGTCGTTAACTCCGGCAAATCTTCCCAGAAAAATTCTCGCCGGTCGACCATCTTGCCACCGCGCATGTGGAACAGATTCACCGCCAGCATGCCGTTCTCATAGTGATAGCCGAACACATCGGCGTCATCACCTTCGGCGGCGGCGATGCGCTGGCGCTCCTGCAGCTGCTCGACCGTCGAGATCAGATCGCGATAGCGCGCGGCACGCTCGTACTCCTGCGCGGCGGCGGCCTGCTCCATGCGCATGCGCAGAGATCGGCTCAGATCTGTCGGGCGGCCTTCCAAGAAAAGCTTCACGTCGCGGACCGCTTCCTGATAAATCTCCGGCGTCGTCAAATCCTTTACACAGGGCCCCAGGCAGCGCTTGATGTAGTACTGCAGGCACGGGCGGGGATGAAAGCGCGTCAGGTCAACCTTGCACGATGGGATCAGGAAGTTGCGGTGAATCAGATCGACGATGCGATAAGCGAGATTGGCAGGGAAGTATGGGCCGTAGTATTCGCTGCCGTCCTTGCGCAGGCGGCGGGTGACGTAGACGCGCGGCCAGCGCTCGCCCAGCGTCAGCTTCACGTACGGGTAAGTCTTGTCGTCGCGCAGCAAAATGTTGAAGCGCGGTTTGCGCTGCTTGATGAGATTATTTTCGAGCGCCAGCGCTTCCTTGTTGTTGGCGACGACGATGTAGTCGACGTCAACTGCCTCGCGCACCAGCGTGCCGGTCTTCGCGTCCTCCCAGCGGCCTTCGTGGAAGTAGCTGGCCACGCGGCTGCGCAGGTTTTTCGCCTTGCCGACGTAGATGACTTCGCCCTCGGCGTTTTTGTAGAGATACACGCCGGGCTCGGTGGGAATGGTGCGGATTTTCTGGAGAAGGTCCATGCGGGAATAGGTTCATTTTATGCGATTGCCCCGGAGCTCAAGATCTGGGTATGTGTTACAATATGTCTATATGAGTCACACATTAACAATTCGTCTTACAGATGAGCTTCTGGATTGGCTCAAGGAGACCTCGCGGGTCACGGGTATCCCAATGGGACGACTTGTCCGCGACCAGCTGGAGGCGGCCAAGAAAAGCGGCGGAAAACAGCGATTCCTGCGACACCTGGGAGCAATTCAAGGTCCGGGCGATCTTTCGTCGCGCAAGGGGTTCTCCAAAACATGAAGGGAATTGCCGATACCGGATTCATCGTCGCGGCCTCCAACCAGCACGACAATCACCACGCCTGGGCGCTCAATATCGCCCGGGCGGTAACCGAACCGCTGCTAACCTGTGAAGCCGTTCTGGCGGAGGCCGCATTCCATCTGAAGTCAAGCTCCGGCGTGCTGTCCCTGGTCGAAGACGAACTGTTGCGCGTAGCCTTTGATCTTTCGAAAAACCTGCCCGAACTGCGCGAGCTGGCTCGACGCTATGCAGATCGCACCCCGGACCTGGCCGATCTCTGCCTCATTCGGATGAGCGAGCTTCATCCCCGCCATGTGGTCATAACCGTCGATGAAAGTGACTTCCGCGTCTACCGGCGCAACAAGCGGGAAGCGATCCCACTGCTTTGTCCGCCTCGCGTGGTATGAAGGGGGGACTTGGCCACCGCGATACCCCTTGAAGGTCTAGCCGCGGGCGGTTCGGGTTTGAAGAACGTTCACTGCGGGCCAAAACTGAACTTAACTATTTCCCTGGTTTCGTTGGAGGCGGGCTGATACTTCCACTGCTTCACCGCCTGGACTACGGCATCAACCAGCACAGGGGGGCCACCCACGACTCGCACTTCTTTCACCGTTCCATCCGGCGCCACCAGCGCTTCCAGTTGCACGGTTCCGGTCAGCTTCGAGCGCGCGGCAATGTCGGGATAGTCGGGCGGAACGCGATGCTTCACGGGCCGCGCCCCTTCCTCCGGTGCGTTCGAGGCCGCGATGCGGGGAGGCGCGGAGGCAGTCTTGGCCAGCGTCAGAATTTTCGCGCTGAGATGGATCTGCGAACGGTCCAGCGCGTCCGCATTGACTTCGAAGCGGACGCTGCCATGGTCCCGGACCAGATTGATCATGCCGCCTTGCCGCAGAAAAGACTCGTCCTCGCCCACAAGAAGTACCCCCTGCGGGACGCTCTCGAGGACGGCATGGGCGCGCTTCTTGTCGGAGGCGCGAAAGAAAATGATGTGGCAGGACTTCATCTCCTCCGGAGAATTGACAGCCTTGGCCTCCGCCGGATGAGTCCCAATAACTTTTCCCGCAACCACGGCCTTCAGGACAGCGAGGAAGTCTTCGTCTCCCCCACTGACTCCGATCACCATGGGTGAAGGCCCGTCCGGCAAAGCGGAAGCGGGCCACTGCGCCACTTTGGCGAAATTGAGAAGATAGGCTGCCTTGACCTGGTCTTCCGTGACGGCCTGTTGTCCCAGAGTGGCGAGATGAAGCGCCAGAAGATGCAGGGCTAGAAGATGGAAAATTAAAAGTGCCAGACGGATGCTCCGGGCGGCCCCAGGCGGGGTGTGCCGGAGCGACGGTCCGTCTTGGCCCGAAAAGTGTGCGCTGCGCATCAAAACCTGCCGGTAAGTTTGATCCGGAAATTCCTTCCATCCTGCCGGATCGCATCTTCTGGATCTTCCGGACGGCCGGGGTTGAAGTACTTCTTGTCGAAGATGTTGTAAACGCTGGCGGAGACATCCAGGTGCTTCCCCAGCGTGTGTCCCAGCAGGGTGACGTTGAAGACGGAAAAACCGCTGACGGTGTTGCCGGCCAGGGTCTGGACCGGACTGGTGTATTGCGCGTCCAGGCTGGCGAAGAGGCGCTTCTGCATTACCGGGTAACTCAGGTTCAATTTACCCAGGTGCTGCGGAGAGTTGTTGAGGATCTGGTGAGTTGTGGGATCGTGCGCGTCCACGAAGCTGTAGCTTGCCCTGCCTTGCAGACCGCTGGCGGCTTGACCAGTTAACTCGACTTCCGCGCCGGTGGCTACCGCTTTGCCAGAATTGAGATAGACCTGGTTATTGTCGACCGGATTGGTCTCGAGCGAGATCAGATCGCGAATCGAGTTGCGGAAGACGCTGCCCGACAGCGTGAAATGCGGTCCAAGTCCTTGTTCCACCACTCCCTCGAAGCTGCTGATTTTCTCGGGTCCGAGGTGCGGATTATCGTCGTAGAAGGACCCGAAGTCGGGCCCGAGTTCGTAGGGTTCGGGGGCGCGGAAGGCCGTGCCGTAAAGGAGTTTCAAGGCCGTTGGCCGGAAAATATGGTAGATCAATCCAAGACGGGGATTCGTGGTCCCGCCAAAATTGGAATAGTGATCGCAGCGGATGCCGGCGCTCAAAGACAGCTGATGAGTGATGGCAAACTCACCCTGTCCATAGAGCGCCCAGATCACTGAGCTGAAGGGATCCGCGGTGAAAACGTTGCCGAGGTTGTTTCCCTGATCCTGACGCAGGTTGTCCGTGATCTCGGCGCCGAGCGTGATCTTGTGTTTCTCGAGCAGAGTTCGGCTCAATTGCGCCTCGCTATCCCACCAATTGCCCCGGAACGAGAAGGTGTCCACCGTGGTCGATCCGTCAGGCAGCCCGGTGGGCAAGACAACCGGCCCTTGCAGGCGGGATTGGTCATACGAAGTCCGAGCGGTCAGGCCCCAGTTCTCGCCAACGGAATGCTGGTAGCTAAGATCGAAGTATTGGTGATAGTCGCGATTGAGAGTGCGGGGA
This sequence comes from Candidatus Sulfotelmatobacter sp., assembly GCA_035266285.1. Classification (GTDB taxonomy): domain Bacteria; phylum Acidobacteriota; class Terriglobia; order Terriglobales; family Acidobacteriaceae; genus Sulfotelmatobacter. The sequence continues at coordinate 47,482 of DATFNR010000026.1, read as the reverse complement.
TCATTGAACACAGCGCCGAAATATCCGGTCGGGACTCCCTTGTCGCGAGCGCTGAACAATCCTTGCAGCGTAAATCCCCGAAAGCTGACCGTGGCCAGGATATGTTGAAAGCTTTCGAAGTCCATGTTGCGTGCGATTCCGTTGTCGGTCGCAGGACTGTTGAACTGGGGAAAGAAGAGAGTCTGTCCCGCGCTGCCGTGGAAGGTGCCGGAGAGCAACAGGTCTACGCCTTTGTACTGCCCGCCGTAACTGGCTCGTCCTTCGTACGTGCCAAAACTGGCCGGCGCAACAGAAACCTCGAAGCCTTTCAGCTGCGGTGACTTCCGGGTAATCACGTTGATGACAGCAAAGAACGCATCGGCGCCGTAGAGGGACGAACTGGGCCCGCGGATGATTTCCACGCGCTCGATCAGATCAACATCCACCAGGAATTCCGGCCCGATCATAGTCTGGCCCAGAACGTTGTTGTTGGTGCGGTGACCGTCGATCAAGACCAGGACGCGAGTGTTCCAGTCACCCAGGCGTCCGAAGCCACGCACACCCACGAAGGTGTAGTCACGGTCGTAGGTAATGTAAAAGCCGCGCACCGTCTCCAGGATGTCGGAGAGTGTGCGGTAACCGTATCTCTGGATCTCGTCGGCGGTGATGACGGTGACGGAGGAGGGCGCGTCACGGATGCTCTGCAGATGTTTGGAAGCGCTGTACACCTGGATGTTGCCGAGTTCCTCAAGGCTGACCGTGCCCAGGTCGCCGGATGGGTCGTTGGCGGTATTCTGCGTATCCCGGGCCGCGTCCTGTGCACGAGCTGCCGCAGCCAATGAAAGAAGCGCGAATAAGAGAAACGTAATAATCCACGACCTGACGGCGTCGCCCCGGCCTGCTAGAGTACCGAGCCGCCCAGGCAAAGCGCGGCGAGGCGAGGGCGTGACCCAAATCATTCCGGCGACACTCAACGGAGCCTCCCCAGAGGTGCTGCGCGCGAGTTCCGGCGTGGAGCGTGGGCAGCTCTCTCTATGGGTCATCTTCGGCAGGATTAAGGCTCTTCTCCAGTCGGCTGCGGAGCAAGAAGTGGATCCGGGCGCCCGATCTGAGCCTCGCCGTATAAAATTTCCATTCCGGCGTGTGTGGATTGCGTTGCGTTACCGGCGGCGCAGCGGTCGGACCACGCATCTGGACTTCCGCAAGCCGTTGAAAATCGGTATACTTACAGCGGAAGGTTTTAATACCCGACACTGGCATTTGCCGTGCACAAGTCAAGGTCGGGACTTGTAAGCAGTCAGCCTCCCAGGGCCTCAAGGATTGCAAATTCGTGCGCAGGGCAATGTAAGTCAACCCAGGGCGCGCGATAACAGGATTGATGAAGGAGCCTCACCTTATGAACCGCACTTCGTTAGTGATTTGTCTGGCAGCCAGCATGGTGGCCACCGTCGGCTGCTCCAGCAAGAATTATGTGAAACAGCAGACGACGCCACTGATCAACAAGACCAACGAACTCGACGACCTCACCGCGAAGAACACCAAGGACATCAAGGACGTTGACGCGCGGGTACAGGCCAGCCTGGCTGAGGTGAACTCGAAGACCGACGCGGTCGAGCAGAAGGCGACGACTGCCGGCCAGAATGCCGCGCAGGCGCAGCAGGTGGCTGACGCAGCCAACACGCGCGTGGGCGTGCTGACCAACACGGTCGCCAACCTCGATAACTATCACCCCGTGGCTGAGACGTCAGTGAAATTCGCCTTCAACAAAGATAATCTGACGCAGAAGGCCAAGGACGCGCTCGACCAGCTGGCGGGCGGTATCGCTTCGACCAAGGGCTACATCATCGCGCTCGAAGGCGGATGCGATTCGGTCGGACCGGCGGACTACAACTACGATCTGAGCCAGCGCCGCGCCAACTCGGTAATTCAGTATCTGGCGTCGAAGTACAACGTGCCGGCGCACAAGATTTACGTGATCGGTCTGGGCAAAGACAAGCCGGTGGAATCGAATAAGACCTCGGCTGGCCGTGCCGATAACCGCCGCGTGGATGTGCGCCTGATGACCAACACGGTCGGCGACACTACGCCGGCGACTCCGACGACGACGACCGGCAGCAATCCGTCGTCGATGTAAGAAAGGAAGCGCGCCAAACGCGCGGGTTGCTGCGTCGCAAAGGACGCGACGCCTCGCGCGGCGCGCTCAGGTCCTTCGCGAGACCAAGAGCGTCTCGCTCAGGATGACAAGAGAGTTTACCCTCCTCCCCGGAGGACTTCGCCAACCAGGCCGCTCGATGCCTCCCCCTGAGCGGCCTGTTTTTTTTGCTCTGAGCCCTTGGCTTGGCTCGCACCACACTCAGCCTCGGGGTTGAGGGGTAGAATAGTTTCATGCGTGGTTTCTCTCTTGCGCTGCTGCTTGGCTGTTGCATAGGAGCTTGGGCGCAGAGTTCTCCTTCCTCGAGCCCGACGCAGGGCACTTCTTCTCCTGCGAACTCGCAGGTGCCGGATGCCCCCGCCGGCGTTCCCAAGCCGAGCCCGGCCATGCCGCCGCCGAATCAGCCTCCGCCACGTTCTGACAGCGTCGATGCGTCGGCCCTGAGTGAAGAGCAGGGAGTCAGCTCCAGCAAAGACACACAGGTTGATCTGAGCCCTCCGGCTGGCGACGACCAGGCGCATCCCAGAAGTTCGGACGTGCTGACGGACGCGGAAGCGGGCGGCGACGTCGGCGAGGTCCATCCCTGGAACCCGCACAAAGCCGCCAAGGACGTCGAGGTGGGTGACTTTTACTTCAAGCGCAAGAACTACCGCGCTGCGGAGGATCGCTATCGCGAAGCCCTGCTCTACAAGGACAACGACGCGATGGCAACCTTCCACCTGGCGGAGTGCCTGGAGAAGTTGAGCCGGCCCGTGGAAGCCCGTGAGGAATACGAGAGCTATCTGCGGATCCTGCCCCACGGCCCCGAAGCCGAAAAAGCGCAGAAGGCGATTGAGCGGCTGAAAGAACCTTCCGCCCAGGCGAAGCCGGCGCAGTAGAGCAATACCAGCGGGTAGACGCTGCCCATCCGGCTGAAATACTACAACTCATTCCGTAAATGGTGTGGGGAAGGGCGCGGCTTCAGTCGTGCCGTCAGGGGCCGCATTAATATGAGCTTTAGCCCCTGCGGTGAGCGGTTCTCCTCCCCTGGTTTTATTTGTGGGACGAGTTCTAGCGTCTTGCCCCGAGCTTTGGTTTCCTCTTGCTGTTCCCATCGCCGTTTCCCACGCGGCTTTGTTTGCCCTCGCCGAGAATCAAGGTCTGAGGCCACTTCGGGCCGGAGTGGGCGATGCCCTTCGTGCGCTCGGCGGCCTCGAGAATCGCGTCGAAGACGTCGAGGCAGGAGTACACCGTCTGGGTGCGCAGCGGACCTTCGAAACGGCCGCGGATGATCAGCATGGCCGTGCCGTGCATCAGCGACCACAGGGCGAGCATCAGGCGTGTGTGCTGGCGCGGAGTTCCACCGATCTGCCCGGCCACGCGCTCTCGTATGAGATTGAACGAGGGCCAGCTCTCGTGCAGGGAAGGCGGCCGCGCCACTCCATCGAACAGCACCTCGTAGGCGTGGCTGTGGGCGAGGGCGAATTCCACGTGACATTGCACGGCCTGGCGCAGGGTGCGGGTGCGGCTGAGGGCGGCGAACAGGTCGCGGCGGGTCTGCAGGCGCAGGGCGCGCAGAATGTCGTCGCGGTCGCGGTAGCGTTCGTAGACGGTAGGGGTGGTCGTGCCGGCGGCCTTGGCCACGGCGCGCATGGTGAGGGTTTTTTCCCCGCCCCGGGCCCACAGGCGCGAGGCGGCGTCGAGGATGCGTTGCTCCAGGGCGGGATCGGGTTGTCGAGGCACTTTCTCTCCAGGGGCTAGAGGATCGCCGCGTGAAATCGAATTAATTACTTGCACTGCGTTTCATTAACACTGTATACTTATTGCCACGTAGCAACAACTGACGGCCTCGCAGGTGGCTTCTGCCGGAACCCAACGAGTGGCAGTTCTCCCCAAATGGTTCCCGGATTCCACCTGCGTACATTTCATCACAATCGAGGAGCGGTAGATGGTATCTGCAGTGAAGAAGCAAATTGACGTTGTCCGCCTGACCGCGGACCTGGCCGCCGCCAAGGTGGAACTTCTGAGCGCGCAATGCGCCGCGGACCGCATTCGTCTGCAATATTCCCCCCAGGACATCGTGACCTTCGGCGAGCGGCAAACTCTGGAGCAATCCATCGCTTCCGCCGAGGCGGTGTACCGCTTTTTTTCCCAGATCGGAGCCCAGATCAAGAATGCTCAAGAACCGGGCCGTGGGAAGGAGTAGCGCGCTCCACGGCCTCCGGTTCTTCGAGGTGCTAACGAATTACTCGCCGCAACCGGGGCCAGTCTACTTCTCCACCCGGATGAATTCGCCGGTGGAAGCATTGACGGCAACCGTCAGCTTGGCGGTGTCGCGGGTGGCGCCGTAGATGACGTGCCAGACCAGTTCGTTGGTGTTGTGGTTCCAGTCGCACACGTAAGTCACGGGCGTGTCCGGCGCCGACTCCAGGATCTTCTCGCCGCCGTGTTTTTGCGCGGTGGCCAGGGCCTGATCGGAGTCGATCTTCAGGAAGGCCATGTCGAAAACCTTGGTCGAGGCGTTCGTCGGGCTGTAGCTGTCCTCGATGCCGGGATTGACGCCGCGTTCGGGGGCGCCGTTGGCCGCGCTGCCCGACCACACATAAGACTTGGTGGTGCGGTGTGTGTCGGAGGCGAAGCTGCCCCGCCACTCCGCCCACTTGCCGTCGTGTCCGTTGCCGTCGGTGGTGACGATCGATTCGATGCGATAAGGTTTGGCATCCGGCGCCCAGCCGCGCGCGGTCACGTAGGCCTTCTGGAAGGCGGACCGCGCCGTGATGAGATCGGGAGCTTTGACTTCAGGCTTGGCCGGCTCTGCCGGCTTTCCAGAATCCGAAGAGCACGCCGCCAGCATCGCGAGAAGCGCCAGTGTGAGAACGGCGGAACAGCAAGCGTACATCGTCCCAAACGAGATTCCTTCCCGGTCGCGAGCGCGCCGGTCGTAACCAGCCGTTTTCATTGGCATCCTTCCTGTTATAAGGTTATTGGTTTATGGCCGCGCAACATTCTACCCGAAGCGGCGGAAAAGGCTAAGTCACGCCCGTGGATCCTCAACTCCAAACCTTGCGGCAAGCGATCGCGTCTGCGATCGACGGATTGACGACGGAGCAAATGAACTGGCATCCGCCCGGCAAGTGGTGCACGGCGGAAGTTCTGGAGCACCTGTATCTGACCTACACCGGAACCACGAAGGGATTCTCGCGCGTCGACGAGGCCGGGAAACCGCTGGCAACGCGCGCCACGTGGGTGCACCGCGGGCGGGCGTTAGTGGTGACTGGGCTTGGCTACTATCCGTCGGGCAGGCAGGCGCCGGCGGCAGCGCGTCCGCGCGGCCTGCCGCAGGACACGGTTCGCGGGGAGATTCTGGCCAGAATCTTTGAAATGGATAACGTGATCGGCCGTTGCGAAGAGAAGTTTGGAGCGCGCCACAAGTTGCTGGACCATCCCATCCTGGGGCCGCTCAATACCCGGCAGTGGAAGAAATTTCACCTGCTGCACGGCCTGCATCACGTGAAGCAGATTCGGCAGCTGCGGGAGAGCGCGGGTGCTTCGTTCAGGTGAACGAGACCGAGCCGTGGGTGGGAGCACTCCGCCCAATTTCGATTTCCACCTGTTCGTCCGCGTCGCTTTATACGGGAGTCTGAGCCGTGAGCGGACTGCGCACCGCCCGTGAATGCGTCATGAATGTGCTACGTTTCCTGGCTCACCTAATTGTCAGCACCTTGGGTGTCGGAATTACAGCGGCAGCGCTGACATACTCGGTTGTGCTGCCCTTGCATCAGTTTTTCCCATCGCTAGGTTCACGAACGGTGCATTGGATATTGACTGAGACTCCTTATTTTCCTGTGCAGATCGCCGTTGGATTGCTGTGGGGATTTCAGCTAGGCCGCCGCTACAGACACAAGGTCATGCTCTGGACATGGACAGTGCCAGCTTTGTCGATCGTTCTTCTCGTCCTCTTTGCTTCGTTTCCACCTGCAGTCGTGGGGGGAGTGGAGATTACTGGGGTCGAGCATTTCTTCGGGTGGGCCTGCCTTCCGCAGAACCATTGCTACGAACAGGTAGGACTGACGCTCCCACTCTACGCAGCGGTCGCGTATTCATTAGGAGCGTTCCTCGCACGAGTCATTCCCCCTACGAAACGAGCTTAACGCGCGGCCTGAATTGGGACAGGTCTGACTGAACAGCCAAGGGCGGCTTCTCCACATGGCTCCAAATGAGTTGAGCGCCGGGAACCTGGCCCCGGCGCTCGTTTTGTCCCGTCAGAGTTTATGGCTCGGCGATGGATGACGGCACACCAGCCTTGCGGGCGTCTTCCTGCAGGTCGGTCAGTTTCTGGTTGGCATCGTCCACCTGCTTCTGCTTGTCGGCGATCTGCTGCTTGTACTGGGCGTCCTGCTTGTCCCAGTCGGTGGAGTTGCGAAAGCGGTTGCCGACGTCGGCGTACATGGCAGCGGCGCGAAGTTGATACTCCTTTTGCAGCACACTCAATTCCCGGTTCAACAGGTCAATCTGATCTTTTTGCGAGGCGATCTTCTCGCCCCACTGCTTCCACACGGCTTGCTTGGCCGCCTGGTCCTCTTCTGGAGCCTTGGCAGAACCGGCGGACTGCGCGGGCGCCGTAGCTTTGTTGTCGGTTGAGGCCTTGGCGTCGCCGCTGGTGGGCGCGCTGGCCGTATCAGTCGACTGGGCGTCGCCGGAATTCTCCGCTGGCGCCTGGCCGACGACCGACAGCTTGTCGTCCTTCGGCAAGTTGTCGTTGTCGAAGGCTCGTGGCTTCGAGTTGGTTTCCGGAGATTTGCGGATCTGTTTAGCGTAGTCGCCGAGCGAAGGGCTGGCGTTTTGCGAATTCGACTGTGCCTGATCCTGCGCGGCGGCAGTTAGCCCCAGCGAGATCGTGGCCAGTACCATTCCGAGTCCAAGATATGCGATGCGTTTCATTGTTCCCACCCCTGTTGAAAGTCTGCCTTGCCGGCGCGACGAATTCCCGGCCACGACCGGCGGAACCGTGCTGTCCCTCGCGGGACTCGCGCTACTTACCGTTCTCCCCCGGCTCTGACGCCCGGGCTATCGAATGCCGCCGCTTGCGCGGCTGAACCTTCGCCAAAACTTGCTTTTTCGTTCCACTCTTCGTACCTGCTCAGCGTGCTTGTTCAGTCCCGCTTCTACGCCCTCGAACCTGCGGCTTGGGCCGTGCCTTTCTCAGTCAGAAATCCTCCAATGCTGCGGTCCAGTTGTGCTGCCTCCTGCGCGATGTCGGCGGCGAGTTGCTCGGCCAGTTCGGGGTCGCGGTTGTTGGCCAGTTGCTGAGCGAAGCCCGCGATCGTGGCCAGCGACGCGCGCAACTGCAGCGCCATCCCAGCCGAGATCTCTCCCTGCAATTGCTGCTGGCGACGGATGCGCTCCAGTTCGCTCAGATCGTTGATCAGGCAGGCGACGCCGAGCAGTCCGCCGTCGACGGCGGCGATCGGAGAAACCGTGATCGAGATGAACCGCTTGTCGCCCGCCGGCGTTTCGTACTCGGCGTCGACCTGGCGCTGCTTGCCGCCTTCGTGCAGTACGGCGGAAACTTCGTCAGTCACGCCGACCAGCCCGTCTCCAATTTCGCCCGGCGTTTCGTCGGGGGGGCTCGTGCGCGTTTTCCTGGAGCCTCCGGACCTGACGACGGCGCCCCGGAACATGTCTTCGGCGCTCATGCCCGTAGTTGAGCCAAAGCCGAGAATCCGCTTGGCGGCGGGATTGCTGGTCTTCACCAGCCCATTCGATCCGAACACGAGCACGCCGCCAGAAAGGTTCGAAAGCACCGCCTGGCTGAAGCTTTCCTGGGTGCGGGCGCGGTGCTGCTCCGCCTGCGATTGCACCTGCAGTTCGTGCTTCTGCTGCTTGAGCTGCTGGATGACGGTGTTATAGAGGTGCAACGGCAAAGTCTCGAGCGAGGTCGAGGGTTCCGATGAAATCTCGGAATCTTCGGTGATGCTTTTCTTGAGCAGGCGCAGGCACACCAGGCTCAGCAGGAAAGCCATGGTCGCGCCGACAAAAACGACGGCCGCGCGCAGCAGGATCGGGTTGGCCAGGATTTTCACCAGAGCCTCCCGTACCAGCGCAGGCATTGATTGCCGAAGAAAAATGCCAGCAGAGCCATGCTGCCCAGGAAGACGCCAAAAGGCATCTGATAGTAGCGATAGACCATTTGAGCGGATTGCCATCCCCGCCGGCGAGCGGCTGGCGCGTTCGCCAACCGGCGCATGAAGCGGTGCGTGCGCTTGAGCCACACGATGAAAACCGTGGTCAGCCCGAACAGCGATCCGGCCACCGAACCGCTGAAAATCGTCAGGATGGTCAGCTTGGTTCCCAGAAACGCCCCCACCATCGCCATGAGCTTGACGTCGCCAAAGCCCATGCCTTCCATGCCGCGCCAGCGCAGGTAGATTGCTCCCACGCCGTAGATGAACGAAGCGCCCACGGCCGCGCCCAGCAGGGAATCGGCGAGCGAAAAAATGCGTGCGGAAACATCACTGCCGGGCAGGTTGATCATGCCCGGAAGAAACTGCGAAGCCAGATCGTTTACCGGAACCATCAGGCTGAAGGCCACGCCCAGCGCCAGTCCGGGGAGGGTCAGCTTGTCGGGCAGCAGCTTGGTTTCGGCGTCGGTGAAGATCAGGCCGAGCAGCAGGAAGGCGAAGCAAGAGTATTTCAGCGTCGATAGCGTCAGCCCGAAAACCGCATAGCAGGCCACGAACAACGCGCCGGTGAGCAGTTCGATCAGCAGGTAGCGCGCAGAGATCCTAGTCTTGCAATGGCGGCAACGCCCCCCCAGGATCAGCCAGCTCAAAACCGGAAGATTGTCGTAGAAAGCGATGGCATGCTTGCACTTGGGGCAGGCCGAGCGCGGCGTCACAACCGACTTCCCCAGGGGCAAGCGATAGATACACACGTTCAGGAAGCTGCCGAAGGCCAGCCCGGTGAGGAAAATCGCGGTTGTGAAAACTGGATCCACTTGGTCTCTGACTTGGCCTCTGCTGATCTCGCAGGATGTGCCGCGCGGTTCGGCGCGAGCTTCTCCTGGAGAACGCGAATTCTGTCTGATCTTGGATGGATTATAAGGTGATCATCGGGGCGGGCACTAAGGTACTGAAGTCACTGTCCAAGCGGCCAATGCACGGCAAGGCATTGAGCGGCAGGTGGTTACCAATAGGGACGAGGATGCACGATGAGGTTCCCCCGGAATATGACAAGCTCGCGGCAACCTCGGAGCGCGCCTTGAGCGCGTCCCGAGGTCATCGTTCGAGAAAAAGTGTCCTTCCCGCTTATTTCGCCTGCAGAGTCTCGATGTATTTGACCAGGTTGGTGACTCTCTGCTGCACCTGAGCCTCATTGCCATGGCTAATGCTGGAGAACAGCGGCCCCCAGATCGGCATTTCCTGGCTGCCATGGGACGGCGTAGTGGCCTGTCCGCGAATCACGGCGGCGACGTGCGCTGACGGGTATTTCCCGCCTTCCTTCTTAGCCAAACCAGTGAGGTCGGTGGGCGGAGTCTTCATGGCGGAGGCCGCCGGGCCATTGCCTTTGCCATCCGTTCCATGGCAAACCGCGCAATAGCCGTTGAACATCTCTTTGCCGGAGTTCGACGCGGTGTTGGTGATGGGGACATGCTTTACTTCGGGTGCGGTCTGAGCCGGGGCCTGCTGCGCCACGGCGAAAGCGGAAATCGTCACGACAATTACGACCATGGTGATGAATTTCATTACACGCATTGTCTTCCTCCTAATGCGAACAGAGCCCAAAAGCCACAACAAGGTAGTCTAGGCGTGAGGCAAAACGAGGGCTGTGATTAGTATCACAGCATGTCGTCCTGCCTCTGGTCGGCAAAAGCCTACTCTTAGGGCAGAACGAAGTGCAAGAGTTCTCCTTCCAGCGCCCAAGCCGAGGGATCGGGGGCGGGAAACGTCCTTTCCCATCGCTTCCAGCTGGAGGGCACAAGACGGACTTGCGGGGCAGGGATATCGACCCACCCATCCGCTGTCTCTTGGCGCAGGAAAACCGAGAAGGCCGCCGCCGAAAGAGAACCGGATGGAAGCAACTTCCATTCGAAAAGACTGGCGGCCAGGCCCTCAGTGAGGGACTCGCGCGGGTCGAGGCAAAGCACCCATCCCGGCCGGACGGATTGAAGATAGGCGGATTGAAGATAAGTGTCGGGAGAAGCTCCCTGCTCGGCGGTCAGCACTTTTGCCCCATATTCACAGGCAACGCGGATGGTTAGGTCGCGGGAACCATGGTCGACGACCAGAATCTCGTCACAGGGGTAGAGTGTCTCGAGGCAGCGGCCCAGCCGCAGAGCATCGTTTTCAGTGTGCAGCAGGGCTGTGATCGGGGGCATGAGAGCGATGCCTTCTCGACCAAAAGTGTACGCGAAACGGAGCGACAGGCGCGCACAGGAACGGCTACGTCAGCGGTATACGCTCTCCTGGCCTTAAGTGGGAAGCAATTGCTACTGCGAGCTACTCAGCTTCGGGCGATCGGCGTCCGGCTTGGGCGCCTGGGTTACGGTCAGGGGCGACTGCAAGGTGAAGCTCAGGACCGTTTCTGACGGAAACTTGATCTGCTGCGCTTTGGTGGCGGCTTGCACGCCGCCGCCAACGCCGGCACCGGCTGCCGCCCCAATCGCCGCTCCCTTGCCGCCGCCGGCGAGCGCTCCGATGATGGTGCCGATAACCGCGCCGCCACCGACTTTCTCGGCCGTATTCTTGCCGCGCGAACTGCCGGATTTACGGTAAGTGTCGGTCTGCAGGTTGTAGGTCTTGCCGCCCGAGGAGATGCTGTCGAGCTGCATAGCGACCGTTGACTGTCCGGCGAACTTGCCCGCGCTCTTCACTTCTACCAGATGACCGGTGACTTCAACACCAGCCGGTAGCGCTTCTTCTCCGTCAGAGGTAAGAGGAGCGTTGAGCGTGGCGTGGAAGGTGTCGCCAGTCTGATTCTTTTCGCTGTCGATGGGATCGATCAGGCGAACCGTCATTTGCGTTCCCTGGTCGATGATGAACTGTTTCGGCGGCGGCGGAGGAGGCGGTGGGGGTGCCTGCACCGTGTCCGATGGCGGCGAGGACATCTGTGAACTCGTGTCCGGGGCCTGATTGCTGGCGTTCATACTTGGAGGAGTTGAACTGCCGGTGCCGCCTGCATCCTGAGAGGCGCGAGATCGGTGCGACTTCTTTCCTGGCTCCGGTTTGGCTTTCTCGGGAGCCGCGGCTGCCGTTTGCGCCGGAGCCGCAGTTTCCGCTACCGGAGCGGGAGCGGGCGCGGATGCGTTCGCTACCTGGAGGTTATTCACGACTTCCTTCACCCCGGGAACCGCAGCAGCCTGACGCGCCGCGGCGTCCCGCTGGGCATCGTTGTCGACCGCACCGGAAATGGTCACAACACCAGCGCTCGTTTGCACCGTCAGCTGCTTGGATGAGAGACCGGAATCCTGGCTGAACCGGGTTTGCACGTCGCTGGAGATCTTGGCGTCATCCGTCTTCTTGGCGCAGCCCAGACCGGTAACGAGTATGAACGTGACAACAAAAGTCGAGACGAACAGGGGAGACCGTTTCATACAAGACTCCTGGCCCCGGCCGCGACAGCCGAGCGTATGGGTACAGTTTAGCCTATGTGAGCACTAGAGGTAGGAACTCGGCAGGCGCCGTTTCTTGCACACAAAAAAGGAGATTTCGTGCCTACGACACCCGCCCGCTTAGTGGATGAATTTGTAGTCGACGATGGAGGCGGCCAGGCTGACGCTGCTGTCGGTAGACTCGGCGGTGTCTTTGAACCGCATCACCCGGCCCTGGCAGACGACGTTGGAGTTTTTCTGGCCGGAGATTTCTTCCGGCATCTCAAAGACCATCTCGATGAGAGCGTTAACCGGAAGCTGTTGCGGGCCGTGGAAGAGCACCCCGCTCTGGCTGAGGTTTTCGATGACGCCCTCATGCCAGGTGCTGGTGCGGTTGACGCGGTAGCGCAGGGGCACGTCGAGCTTCAGGCGGCGCGCACGGGGCACCCAGGACGGGCGCTTTTCGCGGGCGTGGCTGCGGCGCGGTCCAGTCTCGGGCTTATGTTCCACGCGCTCGGTGCGCCGCATGGTGGTCCAGTCGTACTTGTATTCCGCGGCACAGAGCAAGCAGACCTGGTAGTAGTCGCCGTCGGCGCCACGGCGCGGCCAGGAGAACTCGTGGGAGCAGCGCCCAAGCATAAGCACATCCATGATTTTCTGCGGCATGTTGGTGGACTTCCGGATCAGTTGGGCCGGACGCAAAACCATCATCGCGCGCGGAGTCGGTTTTGTGTAGGTTACTTTCGTGCAGTAAGGCTGCGGGTATGAAACTAAGTTACGCAGATACAAGTGGTTAGACTGTGGGCGTGTGGCAAGCGGCTGGTGTGACACGTCCCCCCAGTCCGCGGTATGTCCGTGGCAGTGTGTCCGTGTATGATCGCCGCATGGACGGCATTTCGCCCGATGTGGCGGCGTTCATCATGGCTGGGGGAAAGAGCACGCGCATGGGCGTAGATAAGGCATTTGCTACGCTCAACGGGCGGACGCTGCTGGCGCGGGCGCTGGAGCTGGCGCGGTCGGTGACGGCGGACGTGCGGATCGTGGGCGACGCCGCGAAATTCGGAGCGTTTGCGCCGGTGGTGGAAGATGTATTTCGCGACTGCGGGCCGCTGGGAGGGATTCATGCCGCGCTGCGGGCATCGCAGGAAGAGCTGAACCTGGTGCTGGCGGTGGATGTGCCGTTTGTGTCGCTGGCGCTGCTGCAATATTTGATCAAGCGGGCGCGCGGTTCGTTGGCCATGGTGACCGTGGCGCGCGCGGGCGGAGGGTGGCAGCCGTTGTGCGCCGTGTACCGGCGGGACTTTGCGGATATCGCAGAGAATGCGCTGCGGGCGGGGAGATACAAGATTGACGCGCTGTTCGATGGGGCGTCGATGCAGGTGATCAGCGCAGAGGAATTGGAGACGGCTGGGTTCGCGCCCAGAATCTTCCGGAATTTGAATACGCCGGAAGAATTGGAGGCGGCGAACGAAGCATAGGGCGCGATCGGCGCCCAGACCGCGCGGGTCATCGCAAACCGCCGGGCTTCGCCCGGCCGGACAGCCGGGGCCGGCTGTCCCTACATGGTTTGTTGCGGGGTATGCTAAAAGCTAAGAGCTAAGAGCTGATTTCATGACTGACGAGGCAAAACCGGCACCGTACATCGAATTCTGCGACGTGAGCAAAGCGTTCGGCGACAACGTGGTGCTCGACCACGTGAGCTTTGAAGTGCTTCCGGCGGAGACGGTGTGCATTCTGGGGCGCAGCGGCGTGGGCAAGTCGGTGTCGCTGCATCACATCATGGGGTTTTTGAAGCCCGACTCGGGGCGGGTGGTCGTCGCCGGCGAAGACATTACCGACTACAACGAGGAGCAACTGGAGTTGATCCGCAAGAAAGTCACGATGGTTTTTCAGAACGGGGCGCTGTTCGACTCGCTCACCGTGGGAGAAAACGTCGCGTTCCCTCTGCGCGAGAGCCGCGACTTGAACGAAGAGCAGATCTATCAGATTGTCGACGGCCTCCTGCAGATGGTGGGTGTGCAGGAGATGCGCGACCTGCTGCCGTCGGATCTTTCGACCGGAATGAAACGCTCCGTGGCCATCGCGCGAGCGCTGGCCGCTCGGCCGGAGTGTGTGCTCTACGACGAGCCGACAACCATGGTCGATCCGCTGATGGCGCAATTGCTGGGCGATCTGATCAAGCGGCTGAAGATCCAGCTCAACCTGACCAGCATCGTCGTGACCCACGACATGCGCCTGGCGCACAAGCTGGCCGACCGGGTTGTCTTCCTGTATGAAGGCAAGGCCGTGTTCTTCGGCCCTTACAGCGAGATGGAGAAATCGAAAGTGCCGATCGTGCGCGAGTTTCTGGAATTGGATGAGCTGAAGATAGAAGTGTGAGAGCAGTACTCAGTACCCAGTACCTAGTACTCAGTACTCAGTACTCAGTATCCAGACATACAAAGGGAACGCGCACGCGCGCGCCAATATATCTAGAACGGATTCAACTGAGTACTGGGTACTAGGTACCGAGTACTGGGTACTAGGTACTGAGTACTGGGTACTGAGCGCTGCCCTCAGAACCCTTGCTCCACAAGCTCCTCGATCGTGAACGAGTTCGTCGAGGATTCTCCCCGCATCATTTTTTCGACATACTTTGCGATCAGATCTGCTTCCAGATTTACCGGATCGCCGGGTTTGAGTGAGTGCAGATTCGTCACCTCGACCGTGTGCGGGATGATGGCGATCGTGCAGCGATTCTTCTCCAGCTTCGCGACCGTGAGGCTGATGCCTTCGATCGAAATCGAGCCTTTGAAGACCGTGTACTTCTCGACGTCGTCGGGCAATTGGACATGCAGCCACCAGTTCTCGGAATCAGAGATGCGATCAAAGGCGATCAGCTTGCCCACCCCGTCAACGTGGCCCTGCACGATATGGCCTCCGAAGCGGCCGTCGGCCTTCATAGGCAGTTCGAGATTGACCAGCGCGCCTTCGTGAATGCGCGAGAACGAAGTGCGCACCCAGGTTTCGGGTGCGAGGTCGGCGCAGAATGAACCTGGCTTGCTGTCGAGCGCCGTGAGGCAGACGCCGCTGACTGAAACGCTGTTACCGGTGCCGAGTTCCTTGGGCGTGCGATCGGCTGCGACGGTGATGCGGCGATTCTCGCCGCGCTGCTCGATGCGGGTGACGCGTCCGACCTCTTCGACAATGCCCGTAAACATGGAGGGCCTCCAATAAACCCAACATCATAATTCACCACGGAGGCACGGAGCCACGGAGAAAAAGAGAATGATTTTCTCCGTGTCTCTTTGGTGAGGATTACTCCTGATACGGATCGCGCAGATAGCCTTCCACGGCGAAATCCTCGCCGAAGCGGTGCAGGTGAACATGCTTGACCTGCAGGGCATGGGTCAGGCTATGGGATAGCGTGCCGGACGCGAAGGGAATCGCCCCCGGGTGTCGGAAAATCTTCGGGGCATAGTAGAGGAATATCTTGTCGACGACGTTCGCAGCCAGCGCGGCCGCATTGATGGTGGCTCCGCCTTCGATCATGACGGAGGTAATTTCAAGTTCGCCGAGACGGTGGAAAACCGCCAGCAAGTCGGGGCGGCTGTCGGACGCCGCTGCAGGCAGTTTCTCCACCTGAACGCCCAGTTGTTCGAGTTGGGCTTGTTTGCGCTCATCCGCAGACGAGCAGAAAACCAGCATGTCGTTCCCCCGCTCTTCGCTCACGCTCTGAACCAGTCGCGATTCGAGCGGCAGGCGCAGGCGGGAGTCGAGAATCACGCGCAGCAGAGGACGGCGGCGCGGGCGGCCGCTGCGGTCGGTGAGCAGGGGGTTATCGGCAAGAACTGTCCCGACTCCGGCCAGAATCGCGTCGTGCTGATGGCGGAGTTCGTGCACATGGGCGCGGGCGGTTGCACCAGTAAGCCAATTTCCGGAGAATTCCTCCTGATTCGGTGGTTCGCTGCCCGGCCTCGACACTTCTTCCGGTGCCGGCGCAATCTTGCCGTCGAGCGTCATGGCGGACTTCAGCGTGACCAGCGGAATGCCATGCCGAATGTAGCGGGCGAACGCTTCGTTCAGTCGGCGGGCCTGCTCTTCCAGGCGTCCGACCTCGACGTGGACACCAGCAGCCCGCAGCTTTTCGAATCCGCGTCCGCTGACTTTCGGATTGGGATCGGCCATGGAAGCCACCACGCGGTGAATTCCGGCGGCAATCAGGGCGTCGGTGCAGGGCGGCGTGCGGCCCTGGTGCGCATGCGGCTCGAGATTGATGTAGAGCGTGCCGCCGCGAGCTTTAGCTCCCGCGGCTTGCAGCGCGAGGATTTCGGCGTGCTTCACGCCCGCATAGGTGTAAAAGCCGGTGCCGACGACATTGCCGCGGGCGTCAGTGATGACGGCGCCGACGCAGGGATTCGGCGAGGCCACACCGATTCCTTGCCGCGCCAGTTCGAGGGCGCGGTGAAGGAGTTGTTCATCGGCGGAATGGGGCATGCAGGGAGAATCTAACACGGAGGCACGGAGATACCGAGAATGCGGTGTTCATCGTCGACGCTGAAGAGGGCCTTGATCTGAATCGTCCTCGATTTCGGCGACCGCAGCGCCGCTCCGGCCTTTCGGGCCTCGACTGAGCGGAGCCGTGACATAGGCGTACGGATCGACTGGGGGCGGCGCGGGCCTCTTGCGGAAGAGGTGGCGCAGCGCATCCAGAATCGTTCTCAACAGGTCCCGACGTTCTCTTGCGGTTGGCATGGCTCTCCCTTTCCGGCAGTCATACGCCTTCTACGAACACCATGTCGGTTGCGGTTGCACGTTGGCGCAGGGCCTTCAGAGGCTCATACTCCGGATCGTCGTAGAAACTTCGGATTGCATCCATATCTTTGAAGCGAAGCACGACGATGCGGTTTGGTCTCCAGTCGCCCTCTGCGACAGCGCTCTTCCCGCCGCGGACGAGGTACTCGCCGCCGTGCTTGTGCACGAGCGCGGGAGCCTTCGCCTTGTATTCCTCGTAGGCCGCGGGATCCTTTACCGCCGCGATGTCAACGATGATATATGCAGACATGATTTCGTCTCCCCCGCCTTCCGTTTTTCGACCGTTAAGCCATCGCCCGGAAGAGGGTCTCTACTCAAACAACGAATCCACAAACTCTTTCGGATCAAACGGCAGCAGGTCGCCAGCTTTTTCGCCTACGCCGACGAACCGCACTGGGAGCCCCAATTCGCGCGAGATAGCCACGACCACGCCGCCTTTGGCAGTGCCGTCAAGCTTGGTCAGAACGATTCCAGTCACACCCGCCGACTCGGTAAACATGCGTGCCTGCTGCAGGCCGTTTTGACCGGTAGTGGCGTCCATGACCAGCAGGGTTTCATGGGGTGCGCCGGGAATGATGCGCTGCGCCGTGCGACGCATTTTTTCCAGTTCGGCCATGAGGCTGGTCTTGGTATGCAGGCGGCCGGCGGTGTCCACGACCACGTAGTCGGTCTTGCGGGCCACCGCGGCCTGTAGAGCGTCGAACAGAACCGCCGCAGGATCGCCACCGGGTTTGGTCTTGATGACTTCAGTGCCGGTGCGCTGCCCCCAGATTTCGAGTTGCTCGATGGCGGCTGCGCGGAAAGTGTCGGCCGCGCAGAGCAGAACGTTTTTGCCCTGCGAGCGGAAAGACTGAGAGAGCTTGCCGATGGTCGTGGTCTTGCCGGTGCCGTTAACGCCAACCACGAGAATGACTTCCGGCGTGCCGTCGACTCTCTGAACCGGACGCGTGTTGGCCGAGGCCAGAATCGCCAGCAGTTCTTCCTTCAGCAGGCGCTTGAGCTCTTGCACGTCTTTGATCTGCTTGCGGTCCGCCTTGTCGCGCAAATTGGCGAGGACCTGCTGCGTAGTAGCAGTGCCGAGGTCAGCGCTCAGGAGGGTGGCTTCGAGGTCGTCAAGAGTGTTGCGGTCGATTTCTTTGCCGATAGCGACAACCTGATCGATGCGCTCGGCGAGATTCTCGCGCGTGCGCGTGACCGCCTGCTTCATGCGGTCAAACAGGCCAGTCTTCTTTTCTTCTTCCAGGCTGCCGAACAGGGTTTGAATCATGGGAACGCCAAAGAACGATTATACGGGGCCGAGTCGGGTCATTGAGACATTGAGTCAATGAGACATTGAGTCATTGAGACATTGAATCATTGAGCCAAACAGACCGGCGACTAGCTAGTGGTTTTCTATTGACTCAATGAATCAATGATTCAATGACTCAATGGCTAGACTCGGGTTCGTTCCAGGGCGGCGGTTTCTGCAGCGAGTGTGGCTGGAGAGGCAGCGCTGGCGGCGTCCGCCGGCACCGCAACCGGAGCCGGAGCGATGGGGCGCTTGATGGTGAAGCGCTGGATTTTGATATCGCCGCGGGCATAGACGGCAAGCAGGGCTTTCACCGCGTCGGGATCGAGTCGCTTCCCGGAGAGGTTTTGAATAATCTGCAGCGCCTGGTCGGGCGTGTGGGCTTGCTGGTAGGGGCGATTTGTGGTCAGGGCGTCGAAAGTGTCGCCGACGGCGATAACCCGCGCCAGCAGCGGGATTTGGTCGCCCTGCAGGCCGTAAGGATAGCCGCGGCCGTCGAGCGCTTCGTGGTGAAGCTCGATTCCGGGAAGCATCTCGGCCAGCTGCGTGACCGGACGCAGAATGTTGGCGCCCTTGGTGGTGTGGGTCTTCATGACTTCGAATTCCTCGGCGGTGAGCGCCCCCGGCTTCTTCAGGATGTGATCCTCGATGCCGATCTTGCCCACGTCGTGCAGCTGGGCGGAAATCTGCAAGGTCTCCATGAAGGAAGCGGGCAGGTTCATCTCTTTGGCGACAAGCATGGAGTAGCGCGTGACGCGGTCGGAGTGGCCGCGGGTATAAGGATCCTTCTCGTCGACCGCGCCGGCCAGCATCTGGATGGAGCCCATGAACAGGGCGCGATTCTCGTCGGCCGCGCGCTTCAGGTCTTCAACGAA
Organism: Candidatus Sulfotelmatobacter sp.; assembly: GCA_035266285.1. Classification (GTDB taxonomy): domain Bacteria; phylum Acidobacteriota; class Terriglobia; order Terriglobales; family Acidobacteriaceae; genus Sulfotelmatobacter. The sequence goes on along the minus strand of DATFNR010000026.1, from coordinate 28,826 downwards.
ATGCTCGAGCTCCGTGGACATGGTGTTGAAGGTCTGCGCGAGCTCGCCGATTTCCGTGCTGCTGTTCAACCGAACCCGCTGGGAGAAGTCTCCCCTGGCCAGAGCGCGGCTGAACTGCGTGAGCACCAACAGAGGATTGGTAATGCGGCGCGCGGCAAAGATGCTGACGCCGATGCTCAGCAACACCGCCAAAAGTGCGAGCAAGCGGGCGGTACGCTGCATCTCGTACACACCGCGATAGGCCTCGCGGCGCGGCTTTTGCACCACCACGGCCCAGTCGAGCGACGTGACCGGGCTGTAGGTGCCGAGCATCTCCACGTGCTCGGAACCGGTATCGACGGTGAACTCCTTGGTCGCTGCCAGCTGCGCTTTGTTGCCGCCATCGACGAAGTTGCGGACGATCTCCAGCTTCTTCATGTCCTGGCCGGTGGCGTACTCCGGAGTGGCGGCTGCGACTAGGCGACCCTGCGCATCGACAACGTACGGCGTGAGACCGCCGCCACTGACTTCCTGCAGGCGGCGGATCAGGAATTGCAGATCCACCACGGACGCGATCATTCCCAGAAAGCGGTCGCTATATTTCACGGGCGAGCTGACCAGGAAAACCGTGCGCGCCGACGTTCCCTCGCCCACCACCAGAGCCTGGCCGTTATAGGCACGCCCGTCTCGGGCGGCGGCGTAGGCTCGCTCCAGTTCGCGCTGCAGAAACGCGTCGGGAGCCATGCGGCCCGCGGAAATACCTTTGCCTTCGGAGTTCAGCAGACTGGCGTAGGCGATCTCGTCGGAGGAGGAAACGAAGTTCTCCAGCAGGGCGCGCAGTTCCGGCGACTCGATGTTTTTCTCGCCAATATCGCCGCCGCTGGCCACCTGGATTGCGGACGACAAGTTCGACAGCATCATGCGCAACGAACGCTCGTGGTGCGAAAGATCATCGGCCAGCGAACGGGTCACCGTGTTCTGCAGCAGCATCTCGTTGGTTTTCAGGCGGTCCCGGTTGATGGCCTCGACCTGCTCGGAATAAAAGTACATGGGGACAATGCTGATGACCAGGAGCACACCGAGGATTACATACAGAATGGGGACGCGCGCGTGGTTGGATGCGCTCGAGGACAAGGCTCTCCCTTCACTCCAATGGCAGACGCCGTGACGCAGTGACGGCGATATTCAAGGTATCCCTAAAATTTTAATAGGGAACGGTCGCGGGGAGGCCGAAAAGACAGGCAGTTTGGCGTTACCGAAGTACCCCGCCGGACGTGCCTTCTGGCGTGGGTCGTGCCAGAAACTCCTCGATAAGCCTGTGCTGGTGCGAAAGGTGCAAGGGGTTCTTCGCTTCGCTCAGAATGACAAAAGAGGAGGCTCGCAGCTCACGACTCGTGGCTCGCGGCTTCTTCACAGTTCGCTTTTGCCGCTGCGGGTCATCAGTTCGTGAATGGCTGCGCGCGGAGATTTGCCCTGGTGCAGGATGGCGTGCATCTGCTCGGTGATGGGCATTTCCACGTCGCGTGCGTGGGCGAGGCCGACCGCGGCGGTGGTGGTGAAGATTCCCTCCGCGACCATGCCGTGCATGGACGCGAGGATTTCGGGCAGCTTGCGGCCGCGGCCGAGTTCGACGCCAACACTGCGGTTGCGCGAGAGTCCCCCCGTGCAGGTGAGGACCAGATCCCCCAATCCCGCCAGCCCGGCCATGGTTTCGGTGCGTCCGCCGCACGCCACGACCAGGCGCGTCATCTCCGCCAGGCCGCGCGTGATCAGAGCTGCAACCGAGTTGTGACCGAGTCCAAGGCCATCGCAGATGCCTGCGGCGATGGCGACGATGTTCTTCAGCGCGCCTCCCAGTTCGACGCCGATCACATCGCTGTTGGTATAGACGCGAAAGCTGGGATCGCTGAATTCCTGCTGCACGGCACGCACCAGCATCGGATCCTGCGAGGCAATCGTGATAGCCGTCGGATCGCCGCGGGCGACCTCCTGCGCAAAGGACGGACCGCTTAGCGCACCGATGGACGAACTGCCCTCGCGCTGCAGCACCTGCGCGATCACCTCCGTCATGCGCAGCAGCGAGCTCTCCTCCAGACCTTTGGTTGCACTGACGATCAAGGTGCTTTGCGGTATCAACGGCCGCATGCTCTCGAACAGGGCACGGCAGTGCTGCGAAGGCATCACGCTCACGACGATTTGAGCGCCCGCGAGCACATGGGCGAAGTCGTTGCTGGCAGTCACGGATTCTGCGATCGGGCGACCAGGCAGGAACTTGTCGTTGATGCGACGCTCGGTGATCGAGGCGCAAACCTCGGGTTCGTGCGCCCACAGGCGAACCTGATGCGTGCCTTTGCGCCCGAGCACTATGGCGAGGCCCGTGCCCCAAGCCCCCGCGCCAATGACTGCTATCTGGCTCATTGCGGTTTAGACCTCGTGGTATTGCCGGCGTGATTTCCGCGACCCTTCCATTCGAAACGGCTCTCGGTGCCGGCCAGAAGGCGGCTGACATTCCCGTAGTGCCTCAGCACGATGAGCAAGGCGGCGAGCGATATGAAGGCGAGCGCCGGCCAGGCGTTCCCATATTGATGCAACTGCCACACCAGGGAAGGGAAGATGGCAACGGCTACAACCGATCCCAGCGACACGTAACGGGACACGAGGACGATGACGAGAAAAACCGCGGCGGCGATCAGCACGGCCTTAGGAGCGATGATCGCGAAAGAGCCGAGACTGGTGGCGACTCCTTTACCGCCCCGAAACTTCAGCCAGACAGGAAACATGTGACCGGCGATGGCGAAGAGGGCGGCGAGAGACATCAGTGAGTACGAATTGCCGCCGGCGCTGCGCGAATAGAAAAGCGCCAGCATCACTGCGGCGTATCCTTTGAGCGCATCAAGGATCAAAGTCAAAACGCCGAGCAGCGGAGACTTGCGCGAGACGTTGGTGGCGCCGATGTTGCCGCTGCCGCTTTGCCGCACGTCCTCGCCGCGGAAGATGCGCACCAAAAGATAGCCGAAGGGAATCGACCCCAGCAGATAACTTGCGACGGCGATGAAGAGGAATCTCGACACTGGCTTTTCCGTCGATCGGCCCCGGCATCTTACGGCTGCACCCAGCGCGGGCGAGACGCCCGCACGACAGCCGCCGGGACGGCGGCGCTACGCTAACGCGAATCCGGCGAGCTTGATGTACTTCGATCCTTTCGGCGACAACTGACTCCGATACAAAAAGAACTCGCGGGCGGTCATGGTACCAAACTCGGGCGTTGGAAGCGCAGCCAGCTTTTCCTGAAGATGCTGAAAGCCACGACTAGGGCCGTCTCCTTTGCGCCAACGCGGAGAGCCTGACTCACCTGCGCCGCGAGCCAGCGTCAAGTGCGGACTGAAAGCGCGGTCCTCCTTCGGGATGCCGAGCGATGAGGTCTTGCCGTCGATGGCCGCCGCCAACGCGGCGAGTTGAGGATCCGCTTCCATCCCGACCCAGAAGACACGCGCAGATTTCGCGCTCGGGAAGAATCCGTAGCCGCGAAATTGAATCTCCGTCGGGCTGGCGCGAACCGTTCCCAGCGCCTGCTTGATCTGCTCGACTGCCGGTTCCGGCTGCTCGCCGATGAACTTCAGCGTCACGTGCAGCGACTCCGGCTTCACCCAGCGCGCATCGGGCGCGAAGCCCGAGACGCCTTCCACGAATCGCGCAATACGCTCGCGGATGGCGTCGTCGATGTCGAGAGCGATGAAGAGGCGCATAGAAGCAGTACCTAGTACCTAGTACCCAGTACCTAGTACCCAGTACCTAGTACCTAGAACCCGGTGCCTGGCGAGAACCGAAGGCGTCAACGTCTTTTGGTCGGTACACGCTACCCGGGACTACATCAGTTTCCTTCTCACCATGTCCAGCGCCATGGTCGACGCAAAGCGACGCACGCGTTTGCGGTCCCCGGGAAATTTTCGTTGGATCACTTCCGTCCCACTATCGCTGGCCAGCGCGTGAAATACGAGGCCGACGGGCTTTGCTTCCGTGCCTCCAGCGGGGCCGGCCACACCCGTGATGCCTACACCCAGCGTCGACTCGCAGCGATAGCGTATGCCTTCTGCCAGCGCGGCGGCGACCTCGTGGCTGACGGCGCCATGGCGATCGATCATGTCGGCAGGAACGCCGGACAGCTCCGTTTTCAAAGCGTTGGAATAAACGACGGCTCCGCCGAGGAAGTAGCGGGAACTGCCACTGATCGACGTGATGCGCTCGGCCAGCAATCCGCCGGTGCACGACTCGGCCACGGCGAGCGTGGCGTTGCGCATCTGCAGCCAGTAGCCGACGATCTGCTCCAGCGATTCGCCGTTGCGCGAGAAGACGGCGTCGTCGAGCTCGTCCTCGGCCAGGCCGGCGACTTCGTCGACACGGCGCTGGGCTGCGTCTTCCGAGGCAGCGCGGGACTTGAAGTGCAGCTCGACCTCGCCGGCGCCGGCCAGAATGGTGGTGTCCACGTCGGAGTAGCGCTTGTAGATCGGTGCCACGCGCGCGTCCACCTGCGACTCGCCCAGCATGGCGACTTTCAGGGTACGAACGGCGATGAAAGCCGGAGGGAGTTTCGCCCGCAGCCGGTCGCGCACTTCGCTTTCAAACAGCGCCTTCAATTCGTGCGGCGGACCGGGGAGCAGAACGATAGTCCGCTCGCGCCCGTCGAACTGTCCGTTGATCCACTGCCCGGGCGCGGTGCCGTTTGGATTCGGCAGCGCCGTCGCGCCTTCGAGAACGTCGGCCTGCTTGGCGTTGTTGGCGGCCATCTTCCAGCCGCGTTCAGCAAAGCGCTGCTCCAGACGCGTCAGGATCTCCTGGTCCCGCCGCAGTTGCACTCCCAGCGCCTCGGCCACCGCTTCGCGGGTCAGATCGTCTTCCGTGGGGCCCAGGCCGCCGCTGAAGATGACAATATCGGAGCGAAACAGGCCGTGCTGCGCAGCCGCGACCAGGAGCCGCAGATTGTCGCCAACGACGCTCTTGAAGATCACCTCCACGCCCAGACGGTTGAGCTGGTCGGTCAGGTAGAGCGAGTTGGTGTCCATGCGGTAGGGCGTGAGCAGTTCGGAACCCACCGCGATGATCTCGGCATTCACTTGGTAGAAGTTTAAATGAAAAAAGGGAGCGGCGGATGGAACCGGGCTGCACGGTCAGCGAGCAGAAAAAGCAGGTTCCTCCTCGCTGCGCTCGTCGGAATGACAGGATTACGGGACTAAATCGATGACAGGATTCAAGCGCTATACCTGGGGTGTTATTCCGGCAGCAAAGGCAGGCCCTGAATGTTCCACGCAAGATGGTGCACGGCGCTGGTCGTGGCCAGCACTACCGATTTTCCCGGTGCGAAAGCCAGCCCCACCAGGCTCTGCCCGGCCACTTCAAGGGTCGCTTTGGAATCAGGGGTAATTTTCACGATGCCGCGCCTGCCCGCCAAAGACGCCGCGACATACAGGTTGCCGTCCACGTCGAAGGCAATGCCCTGCGGCCTTCCTAAACCTTTGTAGAAGGTGCTGACCGTGCCGTTCGGCTCGATCTTGTGGACTCGGTCGAAGCTGGAGGTCGTAGGCCCGGTCACGAACAGGTCGCCGCGCGGGCTAAATGCCAGGTGGTAGGCGGAAACGCTGGCTTCGAGCGTGGCAAAGACGAACATCTGCTGATCGCGCGCAATTTTGAAGATGGTCCCGTTGCGATCGCCGACATAGAGACTGCCCTCGCGATCGAACGCGATGCCGGTCGCAACCCCCATGCCTTCGGCGTAGGTGCTCATGGTTCCATTGGGGGCGACGCGGTACACGGCCCCGTCATAGCGCGAGGAGACGTACATCTGACTGTGGCCGTCGAAGGCGATGGAAGTGGCGTTCATCATCTCGACCACGAACGGCTTCATGGTGTAGTTGGTGTCGATCTTGAAAATCGCTACCGGGACTTTCTGGCCGCGGGGGCCGGAAAACGTGGCATAGATGTTGCCTTCGGCATCGAGCGCTGGATTGGCGACGGGGTGAAGATTCTCAGCGATCGGCACTCCCACGCTTACCGTGTGAGCATTGCTGACATGGCCGTCGGTGGCTACCACGAGAGGGCCGGAGGCGGCGCCTTCGGGCACGCGCGCCACCAGAAAAGCGTCGGAGCTGACCACGACCGAGCCCTCAACCTCGCCGAACTGAACCTTGGGGCGGCGCAATTCCTGCGGCCGAAGCCCAGAGCCGGTAATGCGGATTTCGCCTCCGGCCAATGCCGCGGCCGGCACCACGGCGTCGATGTGCGGCCCGCCGTTGACGCTTTTTCTGCCCAGAATGCGCTCGGAGAATCCCATGAAAAAGTACCGAGTACCGAGTGGCGAGTACCGAGCAAAACCTAAGCGCTCGCGCGGTGCTCGCAGCCGATACTAACTTAGTAGACCAAAATGCAGCAGAAGATGTAATCCCACGAGGGCGTAAATCCCTGCCGCAACATCATCGAGGACAATTCCGGCGCCCTCGGGAAGTTTTTCCAGTTGACGCACGGGAGGTGGCTTGACGATATCGAACGCTCTAAAAAGTATAAAGCTCACAAGGAAAGTTTTCCATGCGAGTGGAACCGCGATGAGTGCGATCAGTTGCCCGGCGACCTCGTCGATCACGACAAATTGCGGATCTTTGCAGGCCGAGGCGCGGGCGACACGAGTGGCGGCAGGGATTCCGATCAGCGCGACCAGCACAGCAAGCGCGATGACCACGGGGACGCGCGACGACGGAGACAAGCGGTAGGAAACGCCGGCCCAGAGCAGCACGGTGATTGCTGATCCCCAACTGCCGGGGCCCGGGCGCAGTCGGCCAACGCCACAGAACGTAGCAATCGCGGTGGCCCAGAGCCGGGCGCGGGGGCGGGACGCCCCCGCGACAGCCGGCGGGACGCCAGCGCTACGGTTTGGTGCAGGGTCTGCCAGAGGTCCCACAGTTATGGCTCCGAGCCTTTGGTAGCGCCGCCGTCCTCGGCGGCTGTCGTGCGGGCGTCTCGCCCGCACACCCAAACCCACTTCCAGTTCCTCAGCTTCGCTTTTTCGGGATTCTCGGCGACATAGCGAATCGCGCGCTCCAGTTCGGCCTGGTCGCGAACAAGGTGATCGTAGTACTCGCGCTGCCAAAAGGAGCCTGATTGCCCGAGCAGCTTGTTCGCTTGCTTGGCGGTGAACGACTTCCACGAGTGCACCACGCTGGCAAGATTCTGACCGGGAAAAATCTTAACTGCCACGTGGACATGATTGGGCATAACGCACCAGGCAAAAAGACGATAGCGTTTTTCATCAAAATGGAGCAACGCGTTCGCTACTTCACCCGCGATAACGGAATTCCGCAGCGGGCAGGAGCCGGCACCGTTGTCGAGGTACTGTTCGATGACCGGAGTGGAAAGGCGCTGAATCTTCTTGCGCTCATCCGCACTTAGATTGCGCTCCAGCTGCTTTGCGGTGGCAACGATGGCCTTACGTTCCGCCGCAATCAGATCGAGTAATGATGCGGGCAGAGAATCAGCAACGCGGAAGGTAATAAAGTACGTTGCGCCTTCTCTTTCCCAATGAGGTAAGTGGCCGCGGCCGCGGATGGTGACCTCGCCGAAGCGGGGGCGGGACGCCCCCGCGACAGCCGGCGGGACGCCGGCGCTACGGTTGGGCGCAGCGGTCACGGTTTGCCCTCGGAGTCTTCGGGAGTTGCTTCGCGGATGGGTTCTTCGGCGTCTTTCACGGGTGACGAAATGACGTACCCTCCGCTGGCCCATTTTCCCAAGTCGATCGTGCGGCAGCGCTCGCTGCAGAAGGGGAACTCCGGGTTGGAGCTCCGCACGGCTTTCTTGCAGATCGGGCAGCGAAGTTTGAGGACGCGCTTCCGCGGCATGGAGCTTCCTATTGTAGAAGGAAGACTTCAGATTGCAGATGGAAAAACTGCCCTAGACGATTCTCGCAACCAGGTCGTAGTCGTGGGCCTCGGTGATCTGGCCGCGATAGAAATGGCCCGGCTGCGGGGCGATCCCATCGGGGAAGTCGTTGACGAGGACCTTGCCGTCGATTTCAGGTGCGTGCATGGCAGTACGGCCTTCCAGCAGCAATTCGGTGTCCTCTGATTCGCCTTCGAGCAGCAACGCGAACTCCTGCCCCACGAGTGCCTTCTTCTTCCTTTTGCTGATCTGGCGCTGGATCGCCATGAGGTGCTTGCGGCGGCGCTCGATCTCGCGGGGCGAAAGTTTTTTCTCCAGGCCGTAAGCCGAAGCGCCTTCCTGATCGGAGTAGGCAAACGATCCCATCCAGTCGAATTGAGCCTCGCGCACGAAGTCGCAGAGTTCCTCGAATTCTTTTTCCGTTTCCCCGGGGAAGCCGACAATGAACGAGGTGCGCAAGGTCAGATCCGGCACCGTGCGCCGCATCTTGGCGATCGATCGCAGGAAAACCTCGGCACCGCCCCCGCGCTTCATTCGTTTCAGGACCGAAGGCGAGGCGTGCTGCAGGGGCACGTCCATGTAAGAGCAAATCTTTTCGTGGCTAGCGATGGTGTCCAGCAGCCTGCCCGTAATTTTGTTGGGATAGGCGTAGAGGAAGCGAATCCAGCGCAGCTCTTCAATCCCCGCCAGCTTTTCGAGCAGCAGAGCCAGGCCGTCTTTCAGCCCGAAATCCTCGCCGTAGCAAGTGGTGTCCTGCCCAATCAGCGTGATCTCGCGGACACCCGCGCGGGCCAGGCGTTCGGCCTCGGCGATCACCGACTCGAAGCGCCGGGAACGAAATTGGCCGCGCAGCTGAGGAATGATGCAGAAGGTGCAGGGATGGTCGCAGCCCTCGGCGATCTTGATGTAGGCCCGGTGTGACGGAGTAGCCAGAACGCGGGGCGTAGCGTCGTCGTAGAGATAGTTTGGCAGATCGCTGACGGCCCCCGTCCATGACTCGCGGGAGAAGCGGCCCTGACTGACACGGGCATTGCCCTCGGCGCGCGAATTCAGCACTACAAAAGGAGAATCGCTCCGAGAGCCCGGGAAAGCGGGGCTGGTGATGCCCGTTGCCGAGAGAATATTCTCCAACTCGCCGGTCCCGACGACCGCGTCCACCTCGGGAATGTCCCTGCGAATCTGCTCGCGGAAGCGCTCGACCAGGCATCCCGCCACGACCAACTTCTTGGCTTTGCCGCCGGTCTTGTGGCTGGCCATCTCGAGGATCGTGTTCACCGACTCCTGCTGCGCGCTCTCGATGAACGAGCAGGTGTTGACCACGATGACGTCAGCGTCTTCGGCCCGGGCAGTCAATTCCGCTCCGGCGCGCGCCAGCAGGCCCATCATGACTTCGCTGTCCACCAGATTCTTGGGGCAGCCCAGGCTGACGAAGCCCACCTTCTGGCCGCGTTTCGCCTGCAGTTCTTCCTGCTGCTTTTCGGGAGAGTCGGGGATGGTGGAGGTCGTCAACGTCATGCGCTCTTTCTATCTTAGCATCGCGCGACTGCGTACTTTCTTTGGGGCCAGGCAGAAGGGCGCTAACCACTAAGGGCACGAAGGTTCACGAAGGAGAGCCACGTTACCCGCTTTCCTTCGAGGTACTTCGTGCCCTTCGCGGTGAAAAGTAGAAAATGGTCAGGTGGACAGAGATGGCCCGGCATCACAAAAGATATACTTGCTGGTTCAAAACCCCTGCTGGCATGCTAGGCTATGCCTTACCGCCGTAATCACAACCAGGACCTCGCAGGAGGAGAAATGTCTGGGAAACGACTGTGGATCGTGATCGCGACTGTGCTGACGATGCTGACGGTGTCAGCGCTTGCCCAGGATGAGAAGAACGAAGTCGGGGGCACGGTGGGCCGAATCTTTGTCAGCGACCAGGGCATCAAGCTGTCGAACATCGTCGACCCTACCATCCACTCCGGTAAGGGTCTTACGCTCGAAGGCTTCTACGCCCACCGGTTCCTGGTCACTCCCATCTATTCCATCTCCGGGGAAGTGCCGGTGGCATACAACATCGACGAAGATCTGATTGGCGGTCAGGTCAACCAGACGGTGCCCACCGACTACAAGGCCCTGTTTGTGACTCCGGCAGCGCGGGTGAATCTGTTTCCGACCACGGCAGTTTCTCCCTGGGTAAGCCTGGGCGCGGGCTTCGGCCATTTCAGCGAGGGTAACACGCTCGCATTCGGTGGCCCCAATCCTGGGAAGTCGACCACCAATTTTGTGCTGCAGGCCGGTCTGGGTCTGGATGTGAGAGTCTGGAGTCGCCTGTACATCCGCGGCCAGGTGCGCGACTTCTGGTCGGGCGAGCCCGATTTCCCACTGGCTCCGACCGGAAAATCTCGCCAGCACAATTTCTTTGTGAGCGGCGGCGCGTTCTGGCGGTTCTAGGGCGGACGGCAGAGCGCAATCCGGCATGAAGATATTCCTCAGCGGGCTGCTCCTGGCGGTGCTTGGACATGGTGTCGGCTTCAGTCAATCCCAGCCCCAATCGCAATCTCACGCTCAAGAGGTAGTTTTCCCCAGCGGCGGACAGCAGTTGCACGGGTTTCTTTGGAAGCCGGACGGGACCGGGCCATTTCCTGCGATTGTCTGGAACCACGGCAGTGAGAAGCTGCCGGGATCGCAGCCCGGGCTGGCCGCGTTCTATACAGCGCACGGCTATATGTTTTTCGTTCCGCATCGGCGCAGGCAGGGGCGCTCTCCGGGCAACTACATTCAGGATCTGGTGGCCGAGGCCCCACCCGGGGCGCGCGCTGGGCGCATGGTGGAACTGCAGCAGGCTGAAGTTGAGGACGTTGCCGCTGCCGTGACCTACATCAAGTCGCAGCCATTCGTGGACGGCGGTCGCGTCGCGATCTCAGGATGTTCCTATGGCGGAATCCAGACGCTGCTGGCCGGCGAGCGGGACTTGGGTGTGAGAGCGCTGGTTCCGTTCGCTCCCGGCGCCATGTCGTGGGAGCAGAACGCGCCGCTCCACGACTTGCTTCTGCGCGCCGTAGATTCCGCCCGCGCCCCCGTTTTCCTGATTCAGGCCGAGAATGACTACGACCTCGCTCCGAGCCATGCCTTGAGCAAAGAAGCGAGCAAGAAGGGGAAGGACCTGCAATCGAAAATCTATCCTGCGTTCGGCAAGGGCCATCAGGAAGGACATTGGGGATTTTGCACCGCGGGAATGGATGTTTGGGGCAACGATGTGCTCAAGTTTCTTGAGGAAAGAATGAAGTCCGGCCAATAGGTGGGATGCGGGTGCGTGCGCCGGCAGTTATTCTCGCGTTGCGTTCTCCACGAGCTCGTATAGTTCAGGCAGTTTCTGCACGTCGTCGGCGGAGTTTCCGAAGCGCGCCAATTCGTAGACATCGGTAAAGCGGGCGACGGGCTCGCGCAGGTGCGGGTTTTCGATCCTCTTCACGAATTCCTGTGGAGTTTGCGCCGGCGGCTTGGGTACGCCCCGACGCGCCAGCGTGCGAGCCATCCTCTCGTACCACATCGCGGCGGCCTGATCGGGCGAGCGCTCGGGATGCGCCTGCAACCATCTTTCGTGAATCATGCGGAGGATGCGCCCCAGATTTCCAAACAACAGGAGACCAAGGACAATCCCCAGGGCGAGGAAAATTCCTTTGCCCGGCGACTGTTCCAGGCGGTCCTGGCTGTGCCGCGCCCATTGCAGCATGGATTCATAGTGATCGCGCGCCCAGGTGCGTGCTCCTTCCCACAGATCGCGCGTGCCGCTGACTGCGGCCTGACCGAGCACGTACTGGTGCGAGCTGTCGTAGCTGACAATCCACTCCCGCCAGAACGACGCCATAGCGTCGACGTAAAGCCCTACCCGGCCCCAACCCTGCGGCGTGTTGGCACTGCCGCCAGGCGTGGGATCGAACGTCTGCCAGCCATAGGCGGGGAAATAGGCCTCGACCCAGGCGTGGGCGTCTTTGGCCCTGACGACATAGTTCCCCGTCAAATCGTTGAACTCATCGGTGCGGAATCCATTGACCACGCGCGAAGGGATCCCCAGCGTGCGTAGCATGACGGCCATGGATGCGGCGAAGTACTCGCAGTGTCCCTGCTTGCGCACGAACAGGAAATTCGCGATGGGATCGGCCGGAGGAGTCTGCGGCAGCTGGAGAGTGTAGGCGTAGCGGGTCTTCAGGTAGTTTTCCAGAGTCGCGGCCCTATCGAAGTTATTGCCGGCCCCGGCGGTGACTTGCTCCGCCAGCCGGGCTACGCGCGGGTCGAGTGTCGGAGGCACCGGCAGGTACACTGTCAAGATTTGCGATGGGTAGGCGTCGCCAGCCGCACGCAGTTCACCGCTGGAAGGCCGGGCGATGTCGGAATCCGCCTCGTAGCGGCTGATGGCGTGGCGCGGGTCAAAATCGTACACGGCGCCGCCGGCGTCGCCGGCCAGCATGCGATAGTCCCCACTGATGCTGCGGGCCCATGGCGCAAGAAAGAAGACGTTGGTGCCAATCGGTTCCATCAGCACGCGATAGTGGATTATCTCGGGGCTGGGCGGACGGCTGGCCGGGCCGCGGGTCCGGGCACGACCCTCCACTGCCGGCGCCGCAAAGCCGTTCTCCGGCTGCCGCTGCAGCAGATACTGCTCTCGTGGATTCGACCAACTGCGGCCGTCAAAATTTGCCAGGGCCACGCCGCGCCAATGCAGGTCGTAGCGGCCCACGGTGTCGCCGTCGATCTGAATGTGCATGACCACAGCGTTTGACTGCTGGATCTGCCCGATTTGCCCCAACTGCACGTGATCGCTGAAGCCGGAGGAGAAGTCGGTGCCGTAGGAATATCCACCCAGATAGCCGGCTGATATACGCGGCAGCAGAAAGAACAGCGCGGCTCCGCCGATCAGGATCAGCAACATCAGAGCCGGTGTAACGCGCGCCAGCGAAAATGCCAGATGGCGGTGCTCTTGCGGATCGTGCGAGTGCCGCGCCTGGACGCTGGCATCGTGCCCGGAGCGGCGCATCTCCATCAGCACGAACGTGCCCACGGCCATCAGCATGAAGCCGGCAAAGCAGAGCAGAAACACGCTGTCGACTGTGAGTACAGCCGAAGCCAGCACCATGAGGAAGGCGAGGATCGCCAGCGTGACGTGGTCGCGTTCGCGCCGCAGCGAGAACATGCGCACGACCACCGCAAACAACGCCAGATGAACCGTAGCCGGCAAGAAGCTGCGGGAAACAATGAGGTAGTCGGCCGCAAAGAAGAGGAAGTAGGCGAAGGTGAGGGGAGTGGTCCAACTCTCGGAGATCACGAACGGTCGCCGTTTCGCCAGCAGATAGCCGCGAACGGCCAGCGCCGCTGCCGTCAGTGCCATGGCGGGGAGGTCCACTCCGCCGGTGCTGGCCAGAGTTCCAAAGCCAGCCAGAACAAGCAGATACAGTGAAAGTTCAAAGTAGTAATCGATAGCCCGGGTGAGCGGAATTGCGCCCGATGGTGAGAGCTTAGGCGGCATTTGCTGGGTTGAATTGGGTGCGGCCATCTCTCACTCGGTTTCCTCGGCGGCGATAACTATTGTTCGACAACGGCTGTAAGAAAGGAAGGGCTAAGCGAGAGATTCTTGCATCGAAAGTCACATGCCTGCGGCGGGGCATACCACCCCCACTTCTCGCAAAGAACGCGAGAAATGGAGCACCCGGTCGAAGTTGCGTGAGTGATCATCCTTCGGTTCAGGCCAACTCTGAATGCTAGAATGATCGGTCAGGCATCGGTCTCGCGCGACGTACTCCCGCCAACCCCGCCAGGTCCGGAAGGAAGCAACGGTAACGGGCTCTCGCGTGTGCAGCGAGTCTCCGGTGCCTGGCTTATTTGCCTCCCCATTACCGATTTCCGGTTCGCGCAATCATTCGTGTGGTCGGCCTAGGGCAACTGGGCCAGCACAGCGGCAAACTTGTCGGTCACGGCGTTAAACCCCAGCTCTGTCGGATGTAGCTCATTCGCCCAAAAGTTTTTGTAGTTGGAGAGCTGCGTCGAGAGCGTGCCCCTCAGATCGATGTAATGGACGTGCGCCAGTTCGGGCTGGGACGACAGGGATCCAACCATCACGTTGAAGATGTCCATGGTGGTCTTCATCATGTCGATGCGCTTCTGGAGCTCGGCAGGGTTGTCGTTGGGAAAATTCTTTTCGCGAAATCCGGGATCGAGCCACGGTCCGGGAAAGGGCCAGCCTCCGAGGAAGCCGCGGCCGTCGGGCACAGGATAGTCGTACCCGTGCACCAGGATGGGCACGAGTTTGCCGAAGCGGGTCTGGCACATCTGAGTGATGGTCATGAGCATGTCGAGATAGGCAGTTTTGATCCTGACGTTGACCACGCCGTCGACCACCTCGGCATCCCAGCCGGCAATTGTGGAAAAGGCATTGTTGAGCAGCATGCCAAACTCATTGCCGGCGACGTCGTCACCTCCGCCCGAGACCAAAACGGCTTTGGGGACGGCGCCGCGGTCTTTGATCTTGTCCAGCTTGCGGGCGAAGTCCTCCATCTGTCCGCCGCGATAGGCCATTTTTTCGATGGGATCGCCCTTGTGCGCCGACGACTCCACGTTGTAGCCATAACGATCGTCGAGCAGTTTCAAGACGTCGTGCAGCGGATAGTCAAACCACGAATCGCCCGCCGCCGCCAGAAAACCGGCGGTCTCCAGCGTCGCGGCCGATTCCACTCCGGGCCCCGCCAGCCGAATCTGCAGCGCCATCTTTTTCTGATTAGCCTGCAGGGCCTGGGCGCGCAGGGCGCGGGCTTGGTCGCGCAAGTCCAGGATCGTGCCTGCTTTTTCTCGCGCTTCGTGGAAAATTTCTGCGATCTTGCCCTCGTCTAGCATGACGTCCTCCTGACCGCGGAACTCGCGTGGTCGTGGGGAGGGTCGCGCGTCCCCGAGTTCGCGCGGGGCCGAAGTATACGCCCGATCTGGCGGAACGAAGCAGACAACCGCAGTTTGTCCGGAGAACGTAAATTCGAGCCGGCGAACGTAATGATTTTTGACTGGAGGCAGCGACGTGCTACGCGCTCGAGACAGCGTCGGAGCGGGGGCGCGCCAGCAAGATCTTTGCAATTCGGCAGTAAAGGTCGATCGCTTCCGCCAGTTGCCGTTTTGGGATGTGCTCGCGCTCGGTGTGCGCCACGTGAATCGATCCCGGACCGATCAGCAGCGGTTCGCCCCAGTTGCCGAGAAAGGGAATGTCGGTGGTAAAGGCAGCGATCATCGTCGGCACGCCGTCGACCGTGCGCAGGCGCTGAAAGGGGATTTCGAGCGGGAAGGTCACTTGTACTTGATCGCCCGCGGTAGCAATGATCTGCCGCCGCAATTCTTCCGACGAGCCCACCAGGCGGTACAGCAGGTCGGCATGCGCATAGTCTGAGATGACGTTGGGAGCGCGGCCGCCCTCGATCAATCCGATGTTCAGCGTGCACGGCCCGATCTCCGGGTCGGAGGGCAGCGGCATGGCGCGCAGACGCGTGAGAGCGGCGAGCAACTTGTCGATGGCCGAGTCGCCGAGCTCGGGATACGCCGAGTGCGCCATTCGGCCGTTTGCGGTGAGCTCCACGCGGAGTGTGCCCTTCGACGCGAGTGCAATCTTGTTTTCGGTGGGCTCGCCATTGACCAGAAAACGTTGGGCTGGTGTGCCAGGTCTGGTTTGGTTCGCGGCATATTCGTTCGCCGTTTTGGCGCCCAGGCTGTTGCGTTCTTCCCCCGCGACGAAGAGCAGGCCAACGTGAATTCCTTCGCGACGCAGGCGCTCGGCGGCAGCGATTTGCGCTGCAATGATTCCCTTGGCATCGCAGGAGCCGCGGCCGTAGATGTGGTCTGCATCCTCTGACGATGCGATGAACGGAGGCACCGTGTCCATGTGGGTGGAGAAAGTGACCGGCGGCATTCCCGCTTCCAGGGCGGCTTCCGGAACGGCGTACACGTTGAAGCGATCCCCTTCGACCGGCATTTTGATCGTGTGATAGCCCAGGCGCCGGAGTTCGCCAAACAGATAGTTGCCAACCGCGGCTTCATGGCCCGTGATCGATTCGATGTCGATGAGCTGGCGGGTGAGCGTGACGGCGTCCATGGAAGAGAGAATAGCAGAGGGGGCGCGTGTAGCTGCTGCACTCAGGGGCCTCATCTATCCAGTTAGCGGCTATCCAGTGAGCGACAGCCTTGTGTAATCTGATGAGGTGATGTCTTCGCCGTCATCGATCCGCTCTTTGTTTCTCGAAGGCCCCGTGGGACGGCTGGAGGCTCTGCTCAATGCGGGCGCTGAGAACGCCACGCACGCGGCGCTGGTCTGCCATCCACACCCGCTGTTTGGCGGGACGCTGCACAACAAGGTCGTGTTTCACACCATGAAGGCGCTGAACAGCTTTGGGTTTCCCGTGCTGCGTTTCAACTTCCGCGGGGCTGGTCTGAGCCAGGGCGAGCACGACCGGGGCGAAGGCGAAGTCGACGATGTACGTGCGGCACTCGACTGGCTCGATGTGGAATTTCATTTGCCGCTGGTGTTTGCCGGATTTTCGTTCGGAGCGGCGGTCGGGCTGCGCGCAGCCTGCCCAGACGCGCGGGTGCGTGCGGTCATCGGTGTGGGCACACCGGTCGGGCCCGTTGTTGCGGAGAGCGAGGTGCCGTGCGCGTATGAATTCGATTTTCTGCAGGAGTGCGTGAAGCCGAAGCTGTTCGTGAGCGGCGCCCGTGATCGGTTCGGTCCGCGCGCGAAGCTGCAGGCCCTGGTGGACTCGCTTCCGGAGCCGAAGAAGTTGGTGCTGATCGAAGGGGCCGATCATTTTTTCGAGGGACGCCTGCGCGAGCTGAGGGAGGCGATCGAGAGCTGGGGCAAAGAAGCTCTCAGTTCTCGGCCGTCAGCTATCTGGTAGGTTCGCTGTCGGTTCCAGCGGATTTGTGGCTGAGAGCTGACAGCTGACAGCTGAGGGCTGACAGCTCAAAGCTCTTATAATCCCACCCATGCCCGACGCCGAGCACGACTCCCGCTTTCGAAACATGCGCGAGAGTGCGCGCGGGATCTTCCGTGCGGCCCTGGCCGAGGCCTCGATTTCGAGGGCGTTTGCCCGGCATGTGAACTGCGATCGCGGAGTGCTGCGCGTGCGCGAAGATCTGTTCGACCTGCACTCGTATTCGCGCGTGTTCGTGGCGTCGCTGGGCAAGGCCGGACACACGATGGTGGAAGCGCTGGCGGAACAAGTGGGATCGTCGCTCGAAGGGATCGTGGCCAGTTCCGTTCAGCCCGCAGCGCAGGTTCACGGCTTCCGCTATTTTCGCGGAGGGCACCCTACGCCCAACGCGGAGTCGATCCAGGCGGCGAGCGCCATGTTGCGGGCGCTCGAGGCGCAGGCGTCGACGGCGCTCGTCATTTTCTTGCTGAGCGGCGGTGGATCGTCGATTGTCGAGAAGCCAATCGACGACGAGATTTCGCTCGATGACCTCATCGCGACTTATCGCGCGCTGGTGCATTCGGGCGCGCCAATTGCCGAAATCAATGCGGTGCGGAAACATCTTTCGGCGGTGAAGGGCGGACGGTTGGCGAAAGCGGCGTTTCCCGCGCACCAGGTTTCCATTCTTGTGTCCGACGTGCCCGAGGCTACTCCCGACGCGCTGGCCTCGGGACCGACCATGCCCGACTCGACCACGGTGGAAGACTGTGCGCGCATCGCGGAAAAATATGATCTGCTGAAACAATTTCCCGCGTCGGCGCGCGAGTTGTTTGATCGGCACGCGCTGGAGGAAACGCCGAAGTCGGATGATCCTGCGTTTCAGTGGGCGCGCTGGTGGACGGTGCTCTCGAACCAGACAGCGATTGAGGCAGCCAGCGCGGCCGCCGAGCGCGCCGGATTCGTCATTCACGTCGACAACTCCTGTGATGATTGGGATTACGAGCGCGCTGCCGCCTATCTGGTGCAGCGGGTGCACGATTTGCGCAAGGAATTTTCGCCGGTGTGCCTGCTTTCCGGCGGGGAAGTCACGGTGAAGGTCACGAACGGCGGAACTGGGGGCCGCAATCAGCAGTTTGCGCTGGCCTGCGCGGAGAAAATTGCGGGCGAGGACATGGCGGTGCTCAGCGCCGGAACTGACGGTGTGGACGGCAACAGTGCAGCGGCAGGAGCGGTGGCGGACGGGTCAACCATCGAGCGCTGCCGGGCGCAAGGACTCGATGCGCGCACGGCGCTCGAGAGATTCGACGCTTATCCGCTGTTCAAGGCTCTGGGTGATGGGATTGAGACCGGGCCGACAGGGAATAATCTGCGCGATTTGAGAATACTGCTGGCGCCGTGATTTCTGCCGCGATAAAGAAAATCCCCACTTCTCGCGCAGAGAACGCGCGAGAAATGGGGCATTCGCGCCGGGCTTCGCCCTGGCTGGACAGCCGAGGCGGCTGTCCCCACATGGGCGTTCTTTAGGCTGTCTTCTGCATCTGGTCCTGCATCTTGTCCTGCATTTTGGCGCAGGCTTCGTCCATGGCTTCCTTCATCTCGTCCATGGACATGTCTTTGACGTGGGTGCCGATGGACCACTTGTGGCCAAAGGGGTCCGCGAGCTTGCCGTAGCGGTCGCCCCAGAACTGATCGGCAACCGGCATTTCGACTTTCGCGCCGGCTTGGACAGCGCGATCGAAGGCCGCATCGACATTTTCGAGATAAATGTGCAGACCGGACGAGGATCCGCCGACGGTCTGCGGCGACAGGCAGCCGAAGTCGGGGAACTCATCGCTCAGCATGATGATGGAGTCGCCGATTTTTAGCTCGGCGTGCATGACCTTGCCGTCGGGACTTTTCGCAATGCCGCGCTCTTCGGCGCCGAACGCCTTCTTATAGAACTCGATCGCACGCTCCGCGTCGCTAACCGTGAGAAACGGAGTGAGGGTATGGTAACCGTCCGGAATGGGCTTTACTGCCATGATTTCCTCCTGGGGTGAGAAGCGGCGTGACGGGCAGTTTACACCAAACCAGCAGTCCTAGATCGTTAAGGGAGCGTTTCAACAGGTGGAGAAAGCAAGATCAACCACAGAGGGCACAGAGGTCACAGAGGAAAGACAGAGTGGATCAGAAGAACCGGGTGATGCCTTCTTCCATGACCACCACACGGTCCTGGATGCCGGCGGCGCGGGCGGCGCGGTCCAGGAGTTGCAACGGCTCGTCGACCGGCTCGTGCGACAGCCGGAACGTGCCGTAATGCATGGGAATCATCCAGCGGGACTTGAGGTCAAGGAAGGCGCGGGTGGCGTCGGTCGGATCGGCGTGGACGTTGCGGAACTGGGGCGGGTTGTAGGCGCCGATGGGCAGGAGAGCGAGCTCGGGGGCGAGGCGGCGTCCGATTTCGGCGAAGCCGCCGAAATAGGCGGTGTCGCCGGCGTGATAGATCGACTGTTTGCCTGCCTTCAGCACAAAACCGCCGTAGCCTCGGTGCGAATCCTTGAGAATGCGCGCGCCCCAGTGGCGCGAAGGCACGTGCGTGACCGCCAGGTTGCCCTGGCGCGAGCTGTTCCACCAGTCGAGCTCGATGATCTCCGAAAAGCCAAGATCGGAGACCAGATCCGCGACATGCGTCGGAACGATGATGGCTGGCGCGGTTCCCCGGACGTGAAGATTGTTCTGCACGATCGCCCGCAGCGAGGGGCGATGGAGGTGATCGAAGTGGGCGTGCGACACCAGCACCAGATCGATGGCGGGCAAATCGGCAACCCGCACGCCGGGCCGGCGCAGGCGTTTCAGAACGAAGAGCCAGCGGGCGAAATTAGGATCAACGACGACGCTACGCCCCCCGATCTGCAGAAAGAAGCTGGCATGACCGATGAAGGTGACGCCCAGTTCTCCGTTGGTGACGAGGCGCGGTTTGTGGGTTTGCCCACAGCGTGGAGTGACCGCAGAGTGCCGCACCAGGCGCCCGAACTGGGATGCGCGCTTGCGAAGAGCTGGGTTACGAAGCGTTTGCTTGATCATCACTACTCGTACAAGAGCCCTGCCGACGATATGGGGCAGCCGTTCCGATGCTAGCTCCGCAGGCCGCGCCGTCGGCAATAGCAAACCCGGTGCTGCGGCTGCTTTTAACCAGTCATTCATCTTAGATGAAGGGGCGGGGGATCGGGCTGCATTTTCGTACCCGGTGTCAGTACGGCGGTAATGTTGGCCTGAGCTGGCATGGTACTCGCACTCCTGAATTGACCACAAAGGACACTAAGGAACACGAAGGAATCCCTGAAAACCTAATCCCTTCATGTGACAGGTTCGGGGTTTGACCTGGGTTGGACTGGCATATAATCCCAAGACATTCATTTTTCTGTGGGTGCTCAGGCGGACAAAGGAGAGCCTTGCATGCGCGTTGCGTTTCTGGGGTTGGGAATCATGGGTCAGTCGATGGCGGCGAATCTGGTGAAGGCCGGGCACGAGGTCACAGTGTGGAATCGCACGCCGGGAAAACTGGTGGAGGGCGCAGCAGTGGCGCCAACTCCGGCCGCGGCGGCGCAGGGAGCAGAGGTCGTGTGGATGTGCGTCTCGGACACGGATGCAGTCGAGCACGTGTTGTTCGGGCCCGAGGGCGCCGAGTCTTCGCTGACCGAAGGCATGATTATCGCGGATTCGAGCACGATCTCGCCTTCGGCGACCGTGAAGTTCGCCGAGCGGGTCGGCGCGAAGGGCGTGGCCTGGGTGGATGCTCCCATGACCGGATCGAAAATTGGCGCGCGCGACGGCACGTTGGTGTTTATCGTGGGCGGGGACGAGGCGGTGATTGAGCGGCTCAAGCCGTTGTTTGCGGCCATGGGGAAGAAAATCTTCCGCATGGGGGATACGGGCAAAGGCCAGGCCACGAAGCTGGCCATGAATCTGCAGATCGCGATGATCTTTGAGGGCTTCGCCGAGGCGCTGACCCTGGCGACAAAACTGGGCGTAGATGCGCAGCAACTGCTGTCGCTGATCGAGTCCACGATGGTGCGGTCCGGAGTGGTCGACTACAAGGCTCCGTTCATCCTGGAGCGCGACTTCACACCGAACTTTCCGCTGCGCCTGATGCACAAGGACATCCGCCTGACGCTCGAGGCGGCAAAGGAAGCGCGGGTAAAGCTGCCGGGGCTGGAGACGGTGGAAGAGATTTACGAGATGGCGACCGAAGACGGGCACAAAGATCTCGACTATGCCGCCACGCTGACCTTGCTCGAAAAGTGGGCCGGGGTGCAGGTCAAGGGCAAGGCGGCTTAGTATCTTCGCGCGGGGGAATCCCGATCACCATGACGCGAAGGTTCACGAAGGAAGGCTCTGCCGGTGCCGGTCCCGTTACTCCCGTAATGGGCCGAAACCCGCTATTACACAAGTATTACATCCACCCTTCCTGTTCCCTTGATAATTTAACTGGGGCTCGGTGTATAGCCGAACGCTCAGAAAACGGGGACCCTCCTTGGACATGGAACTGCAAGACCTGGAAAAACCGCAAGCGGCAAAAGACGAAATCAACTGGGTGACGGCGATCTTCATGGGCCTGTTTCACGTTGGGGCCGTGGCCGCACTTTTCTTTTTTACGTGGAAGGCGTTATTTGTTGCGATGTTTCTGTGGTGGATTTCAGGCAGTCTGGGCATCGGCATGAGCTACCATCGCCTGCTCACGCACCGCGGCTACAAGACTCCGAAGTGGGTGGAATATTTCCTTACGGTCTGCGCCACGCTGGCACTCGAGGGCGGGCCGATTTTCTGGGTGGCCACGCACCGCATTCATCATCAATTTTCCGATCAGGATGGCGATCCGCATTCTCCGATCGACGGCAAGTGGTGGGCGCACATGGGCTGGATTCTCATGGGCAAGTCCATGCACCATGACACGACCACGCTGGCCCGCTACGTTCCCGACCTCGCCAAGGACAAGTTCCACGTCTGGATCACCAAGTATCACTACGTTCCGCAGATTATTCTGGGCGCTGTACTGTTCGCCATCGGTGGCCTGCCCTGGCTGCTTTGGGGGACTTTCCTGCGCACGGTGGTCGGGCTGCACGCCACCTGGCTGGTGAATTCGGCGACGCACTCCTGGGGCACGCGGCGGTTCGCGACCCGCGATCTTTCGACCAACAGCTGGTGGGTTGCGCTGTTGACCTTCGGTGAAGGCTGGCACAACAATCACCACGCGCATCCGACGTCGGCCGCGCACGGCTTCACCTGGTATGAGATCGACACGAATTGGTACGGCATCTGGGTGCTGAAGACGCTAGGCCTGGCGTGGGATATCAAGCGCGTGAGTCTTGCGGATATCGAACGGGGACTAGTTGCGGCGCCCAACGGACGGCTGGTCGCTCCTTCGAATGCGGCAGAATTCTGGGCTGCAGGGGATTAACGCCCGGGGTTAGTCAGCGCCTGAAGGCGCGTCCATCATAATGCTGCCTGTGCGGCACGCATAAATGCGTGCCCTGATACGAATCAGTCCCGCGACGGAACCCCTTCAAAGCATCGGACATTCAAAGCGTCGCGACCCCATTGCAAAGAACGGATCAAGGCGCCGGAACCTTCCTTCACTTTCGCTGCGCCGATTGGGTTTCACTCGCGCTCTTGAGCGCAGCGACAGCCTTCTGCTGCGCCACCCAGCCGTGGATGCGGTCGCCCAGGACGTCGAGCGGAAGCGCTCCACCGCTCAGTACTTCGTCGTGAAAGCCGCGCAAATCAAACTTGTTGCCTAGTTGTTCCTTTGCATATTGGCGCAGCTTCAGAATCTCCAGCTGACCAACTTTGTAGCCCAGGGCCTGCGCCGGGTTCGCCATGTAGCGATCGGTTTCTTCCTGCACTTCGGGCTCGTCGATGGCCGAGTGCTCGTGGAAGAAGTCGACCACCTGCTGCCGCGACCAGTGCTTGTAATGAAATCCGGTGTCGACGACCAGCCGGATGGCGCGCAGCATGTCATCTTGCAAGTGCCCGTAGTAGCTGTACGGATCCTGGAAGAAGCCCACTTCCTTGCCCAGTTCCTCGGAATAGAGCGCCCAGCCTTCGGTATAGGCCGTGTAGAACTCGTGCTGGCGGAAGGGCGGCAACTCGGGCAACTCCTGCGCGATGGAAATTTGCAGATGGTGGCCGGGAACACCCTCGTGGTAGGCCGTGGTCTCGATGTCGAGCGTGGTGCGGTTCTGGAAATCGCCGGTGGCGACCATGACGTGGGCCTTGCGCGAGCCGTCCGGCGTGCCCTGCAGGTAGTGCGTGGAGGCTTCTTTTTCGCGGTATTCCTCGATTGGCTTCACGTCGAGATGCTCTTTCGGCAGGCGTCCGAAAATGTCAGGAAGCTTGGTGTACATCTGGTCGATATATTTCTGGTAGAGATCGAGAATCTGCTCGCGGGAATGGGGATGAAGTGCGGGATTGGTCTTGATCGAGGCGTAGAAGCTCTTTAAGTCGGAAAATCCGAGCTGGCGCGCGACGCCGGACATGCGCTCTTCGATGGCCTTTACCTGGACGAGGCCGATCTGATGAATTTCTTCCGGTGTCAGATTTGTGGTCGTGGCTTCCTTGACCCGGAAGGCATAGCGGGCGTCGCCATCGGGAAGCGCCCACACGCCGGGCTCGGCGCGGCCTTTGGGCGCATACTCGTCGCGAACGAAGGCGGTGAACTTGACGTAGGCCGGAATCACCGAATCGTGAATCGCGGCTAATCCCGCGTCGCGCAGGCGCCGGCGATCGGCTGCAGCGATGGCGTCCGGGAACTTGTCGAACGGAGGCGCGAAGGGGCTCTTCTCGGCCGCAGTGGTGGCGATTTCGTTTGATTGCTTGGCCACTTCTTCTAGCACCAACTTCGGCGGCATCATGCCTTCGGCCATGCCTTTCCGCATCTGGACCACAGTTTCATCGAACAGGCGGGGCATTTGCTTCAGGCGGGAAATGTAGTCCTCGTAATCTTTGCCGCTTTCGAAGGAAAGGATGTTGACCAGCTGCGGCAGATCGATGTGTAGGCCGTTCTGCTGGGTGACGGGCATCTCCCAGGGCGTGAAGCGCGCCCCTTCCAGGTTCATCTTGAGATCGCGGACCATGAGCTGCTTATTCAGGGTTTCCTGCTCGGGAAATCCGCTCGTGTCGACGGCTTCGAAGCGGGCCAGAAACTGCCGCGTGTGCTCCAAATCGTCGTCGATTGCTTTCTGCGAGAAATCATCGAGCTTGTCGTTATAACGCTTGTCGCCGAGGAATGACGCGAAAGTCGGGCTGGTGCGCAGGTTGTATTCCCACTGCTCGTGCAGCAGGTCATTCAGAGCCTTGCGGCGCGCGTCGAGGTCGGCACTGGAGGCGGCGGCGACAACTGACAGCGTGAGCAGCGCGATGGCAAGCAGAAAAAGACGATTTCGCATGGGGACTCCAAACTAGGATGTCGATAAAACCCGGTCACGGTTTAAAAATGTTTCCTGACTATAACAGACGCTGCGAGGCTGCATTCGTAACCGCCCTCCATAGTCTCATGCCGTGAATTGGCACTCGGAAGCGGTAGAATCGTGGCGAAGAGATCCCTGATGCGCATTTCGAGCCGCCGCGGAACGATCGTGTTTTTCCTCTGCCTGGGGATCGGCCTGGTTGCGCTGGCGGTCGCGCTCAACGTCGGCTGGATCATCCTGAACTGGCGCGAGGGCGTGCTGCTGTTCTTCGGCATCGTCTTCTTTGCGCTGATCATCGCGGGGATGGTGGTCAACACCATTTTTCTGGTGCGCGAGTTGCGGCGCAGCGAGCGGCACGACAGTTTCATCAATGCCGTCACCCATGAGTTGAAAACGCCCGTGGCCTCGATCCGGCTGCATCTGGAGACGCTGCAGCGGCGGGACGTTCCGGAAACACAAAAGCAGGAATTTTACCGCCTGATGCTGAGCGATGCCGACCGGCTGACGGAGACGGTCGAGCAGGTGCTGCGCGCCGGGCGCGCGGGCGACAAGACTGCGGGTCGCGACAAGAGCGAAGTGGATTTTCGCCAGCTGGTGCGCGACTGCATGGACGCGGCCCGCACCCGTCATCACCTGGCGCCGGAGACGCTGCGCTATCAAGAGGCAGCCGGCAACAACGGCCTGCTGGTGCGCGGCAATGCCGACGATCTGCGCACGGCCGTGTTTAACGTGCTCGACAACGCCATCAAGTATTCCGGCGACAGCGTCGACGTGCGCGTGCAACTGGAAACGCCGGACGAGAAGCGCATCGTGCTGCGCGTGCAGGACCAGGGCGTGGGCATTCCTCCCGAGGACGTGAAGCGCATCTTCAAGCGTTTTTATCGCGTCACGCACCGCACCCTGGCGCACGTGAAGGGGACAGGTCTGGGACTGTTCATCGTGAAGGCGATCGCGCAGAAGCATGGCGGGAAGGTGTTTGCGGAGAGCGATGGAGAAGGGCAAGGTACGACGATCGTTCTGGAGCTGCCGAGGTGCGCAGCATGAGCCGAGTGCTGGTGGTGGAAGATGAAGCGCACCTGGCGCAGGGGCTGCGCTTCAACCTGGAGGCCGAGGGATATGCCGCGGAAGTCGTGGGCGACGGGGAAGCCGCGACCGATCGCCTGCTGGAGAAGAAGGAGACGTTTGATCTGGTCGTGCTCGACATCATGCTGCCGGGCAAAGACGGATTCAGCGTGGTCTCGGAGCTGCGCGCGGCGCGCAACTACATTCCCGTGCTGATGCTGACCGCGCGCGGGCGGCCGGAGGACGTGTTGAAAGGCTTTGCCTCGGGAGCCGACGACTATCTGCCGAAGCCGTTTGATCTTTCCATTCTGCTGGCGCGATTGCAGGGGCTGCTGCGGCGCAGTGAATGGATGCGGGGGCAGGCGGCCGGGAAGCCCGAGCACGTCAGCGCGGAGGATCGCGCCGCCAACGGCGAGTTCGGCAAATTCTCATTTGCGGGGAAGACGATCGACTTCGGGGCTTTGGAATTGCGATCCGGGGACACCACCATTCATCTCACCCTGATGGAGATGGAACTGCTGCGTCATCTGGTGCGCAACGATGGAAAGATCGTCTCGCGCAAGCAGATTCTCGAAGAAGTCTGGGGCCTGCACGAGGACACGGACACGCGCGCTATCGACAATTTCATTGTGCGGCTGCGGCGGTACATCGAGGATGATCCAGCGAATCCGCGGCATTTGCTGACAGTGCGGGGAGTGGGGTACCGGTTCGTGGCGGAGCCGAAAGAGATTGAGTAATTGGGAAATTTCGTAATTGAGGAATTGAAAACCACCTGCGACTCTCGGGTTTTTCAATTACATAATTACCAAATTTCTCAATTCCACAATTACTCAATTTCCCAATTTCTCAATGGGCTCACGCGCGGCATAACTCCGCCAGCAGCGTTTCCCGGCGCTCGATGGCGATGCCATCTATGCGGCGGAGCACTATTACATAAAGCGGCAGGGAGATCAGCGAGAGCAGCAGGAACACAGCTGTTGCAATCCACAGGTTGCCGTAATAACGCGCGAACATGAATGCCGCCGCGCCCACCGCCACGATGACGATCTGCACGCCCAGGCTGGCCAGAACTGTGGTCTGCGAGACGTTCTGCCGGCCGAAGGTCGCGAAATCGCGCTTGCGCGGCGCATAGAGCGAAAGCAGATTTCCAGCCGTGAAATTCAGCGGTGCGGCGAACAGCAATCCCGCAATGGTCGCGATCGACACGGCGGGCTGGGGTGGGCCGTAGAAGTACGCGACGGCAATCCATGTCAGCGCCGTGTTGGCCGCGAGAATGCCGGCGTGGGTGAGATTCTTTCCCAGAACGATCTGGCGAAAGTTTACCGGCGATGCGTAGAAAAACTGGATTCCGCCGGAGTCGCCGCCGAAGCTGTTGTAAACCAGGTTGGTCAGCACCAGCAGGGCGTAGGCCGCCGCCGCGGGGAACGCCATGTCGGGGGCGCGGGCAAGAAAGTTGGGACGGTGGCCGGCGTGCATCGAACTCATCGGGCCCAGGCGGAATATGAGCAACATGAAAATGGGCATGACCAGCGTGAGCAGCATGGGGCCGCTCCGGGCGAGGTACCGCACTTCTTTTTCGAACACCGCCGCCACCGACTGCGAAAACCCAGGAAGCTCCCAACCCAGACGCGGCGCTTGAGCCTGGCCAACCGGAGCGGCGGGCCGCGCGGCGGCAGCTTCGCTGAGATTCTCGCCGTGGAATTGCGCGCGCAGGCGCAGGTGCAGAAGACATCCCACCGCGATGGTCAAGGCTCCCAGCAAAAGCAGCGACACGAAACCTGAGATGTAGTGCGCCTGCGAAGTTTGGGCGATGGCGTCGGCAGCCAGGCCGGGAGGCAGCATGGCTTGCACCTTGACGGCGATCTCCGTGGCGCGGCCCAGTTCCGGGTGAGGCTTTTTCTCCAGGCGCTCCATCATGGGGCCAATCAGCTGAAAGCTGACGGCGAACAGGATCAGCAAGACGCCGAGAATTTCGCGCGTGCGGCGCTGCGCCAGCCAGCGCTCCAGCCAGGCGAAGATGGCTTGCATCAGCGCCAGGTTGAACAGGGCGAAGGTCAGCAGCACCACGAGCAGCCAGGGAAACAGCGCGGGGCGCGCGATGCTGCCGCCGATCAGAATGCCGAACAGAGCCACGCTGCTCAGCGCGCTGGCCGGGTCGAAGAAGCCGTAAGCCAGCCGGATCGCAAAATAGGAGCGGTATCCGAGCGGGAAGCGCAGCAGCTCCGACGAGTCGGGATTGTTGGTGAAGGCGGTCGCCATCACGGGAAAGACTTGCCAGAAGAAAAAGATGGGCCAGAACAGGACGGCCAGGTATTGCGGATTGTCCTGGGCCAAAAAGAAGTAGGCGCCCACACCCATGCCGATGAAACCGCCCACTCCGCCCACCGCGAAGGCGAAGGTGACGATGATGCGCGAGGCCAGTTCCATCTTGCCGCGCTTGCTGCGCAGGCCGTTGACGAACATGCGCCAGCGCAGATCGGCGATGGCGGAAAGCTGGCCGCGGCGATGGAGGTTCAAGAGCATGGATTCCTTTCCTAGCGCCGCGGTTTTGGCGGCATTCTCGCTCACCGACTGCGAGCGCGAGACGCACTCGCGACAGCCGGCGGGACGCCGGCGCTACAACCCGAGAGGCGATCGTCTGCAGGCTTCCTACTCATTCCAGCTTGCCTATCCGAGCCACGAAAGTTCCTGCTCGGCGTGGCGCGTGCCACCGACGATGCGCAGGAAAATTTCCTCCAGAGTCAGTTTCCCGCCGGTTGGACACCCGTTGCCTGGCGAGCCATCGCCGGGCGTGGCGGGGGTTTGTGCTTCCACTCCGGCACGCAGTTCCTCCAGCGATCCCTGCGCTACCAGCCGTCCCTGATGAATGATGGCGACGTGGCTGCATAACCGCTCGACGATTTCGAGCACGTGCGAAGTCAGAAAGATGGTAGCCCCGCGCGCGATCATGCCCTGCAGCATGGATTTCAGCGTGCCCGCGGCAATCGCGTCGACGCCCTCGAACGGTTCGTCGAGGAAGAGCACCTTGGGCCCGTGAATCACGGCGGCGGCCATGGCCAGCTTCTTTTGCATGCCGTGAGAATAGTCGGTGACGAGTTTCTTGGGCTGGTCGGCGAGTTGCATAAACTCGAGTAGCTCTGTCGCACGCTGGGCCGCGGTCTGGCGATCGAGGCCGTACATGCGTCCGGCGAAACTCAGAAACTCGGCGCCGGTGAGGCGACCAAACAGAGCCATGCCCTCGGGTACGACGCCGATCTGACGCTTTACCTCAACCGGGTGAGCGTTGAGGTCGAGGCCGAGAATCTCGATGCGGCCGGAACTGGGGGCGAGCAGCCCGGTCAGCATTTTGATGGTGGTCGATTTCCCGGCGCCGTTGGGGCCGAGAAAGCCGAAGAATTGCCCGGGCGCTACGCGCAAGTCGACGCCTTCGACGGCGACGAGCTCTCCGAAGCGCCGGGTCAGGCCCTGGGTAGAAATGGTGGGTGCGGAGTCCATGCGAAGG
>DATFNR010000025.1:0-45219 GCA_035266285.1 Candidatus Sulfotelmatobacter sp. | reverse complement strand
GCGGTGTTTGATCGCGTTGCGGCTATGCCTCCGATCGTCCTGGGCAAAGATATGGCTGACAATCTTGGCGCGACCGTTGGCTCGGTTGTGCTCGTCACCAGCCCGCAGGGCGAGCTGACCCCTTTCGGAATGGTGCCGAAGTACAATCGTTTTCGCGTGGTCGGGATTTTCGACTCGGGCTTCTTCGACTACGACTCCAGCTGGGCCTTTGTCCGCTTGTCCGATGCGCAGCGACTCTTCGGCCTGGGCGACCTGATCTCAGTGCTGGAGTTTAAAGTCGACGATCTCGATCACGCCGACGCCATCTCACAGCAGGTCGAAGACGCTGCCGGCAGGGGCTTCATGGCCACCAACGCTCTCAAGCAGAACAGCGCTCTGTTCAAGGCGCTCAAAACGGAGCGCCTGGTGACGTTCATCACCATCGGCCTGATAGTCTTCGTCGCTGCCCTGAACATTCTCATCAGCTTGATCATGATGGTCATGGAAAAAACCAGAGACATCGCCGTGCTGATGTCGATGGGCACCCGCCAGGCGCAGGTGCGCAATGTGTTTATCGCGCAGGGGGTATTGATCGGAATCATCGGCACGCTCATCGGTCTGGTCGTGGGCTATGCTGTCTCCTACGCCGGGGGCCACTACCACATCATTTCTCTGTCCCCCGAGGTGTATTCGATCGACTACGTTCCTTTCGCGCCCCGGCCGCTCGATGGCGTGATCGTTGCAGTCGTCGCGATTGGAATTTCGTTCGTTGCGACGCTCTATCCTTCATGGTCGGCATCGCGCATCCTGCCGGCCGAGGCGCTGCGCTATGAATGAGAACTTCTTGGCCACGGATTCACGCGGATTCTCACGGATAAAGCCAAAGCGGCATAACACCTGTCGGTGTTGCCCCCGTGACTCCGGTCACAGGCACGAAAACGGATCCAAGGTACAGTTTCTGGAAGGCGAGCCTACTGTGAATCGGGCACGCGTCGAAACCGTCTGCCCTCGAACACACGCGCTGGAAGACCATGCGCTGACAAGCTTTTTACATCGCGCAGACGTCGGCTGGACCGCCTCCGGAACCGAAAGGGGCGGGATTTGCATCTAACCGAGCAAGAATGGATGCTCCGAGTCGAAGGCCTGAAAAAGGTCTTCCGGTCCGGCGAATCGGACTTGGTGCTCTTTGAGAATCTGTCGTTTGAAGTGAAGCGGGGAGAGATGCTCGCCATTGTGGGTGAATCGGGAGCCGGCAAGAGTACCTTGTTGCACATCCTGAGCGCCCTTGAACGTGCTTCTGCAGGTGACGTATACTGCGCCCACTTGCGATTGAACGGGTTGTCGCAGAACGAAGCGGCGGATTTCCGGAATCGGGAAACCGGCTTCGTATGGCAGTTCCACTATCTGCTGCCGGAATTCACGGCGGCGGAAAATGTTGCCATGCCGTTGCTGCTTCGGGGACGGACATGGCAGCAGGCGGAGCCGGAAGCGTTACGCTGGCTGCGCGAGGTCGGACTGGAGCAGCGCGCGCATCACCGCTCGGGAGAGCTTTCGGGCGGCGAGCAGCAGCGGGTAGCTCTGGCCCGGGCGCTCATTACCCAGCCCAAGCTGTTGCTGGCGGATGAGCCCACGGGAGACCTCGACGGACGTACGGCGGAAGCGGTTTTTGCATTGATTGCGCGCTTGCACAGCGAGCACCAACTCACCTCCCTCATTGCTACGCATAACTTGTCGTTTGCGCGCCGCTGCCATCGCGTCTTGAGGTTGCAGCGCGGTTCGATTGAAGAGATCGCTCCGGAGTCGTTGCCGGCGTAGTGGAAGAGCGGCGCTGGAGCGCCGCGTTATGAGAGTTCAGCTCGGTTGGGGCTTTAGCTCCGGAGAGCAACATTTGTGAGACAAAGTGCAAGAAACTGGTGTGGCACTTTCGTCGGATGTACGGGCAACGGTTCCTTCGGTAACGTGATTAAAGGGTTGTAAGATAGGTTTCGGTACTTGGGTTTCCCGGCCCTTTGATTGCATAATGGAGGGAACTTCGAAAGTTGCCGTAAGAGATAGAGAAAGGGCAGAAAGTCAACAGCCAGGTTTCGGGTTCGCGGTAGGGTCGGGCAGACAAGGTTCTTCTCGACCGGAAAGGTCAGGGGGAAGGGCGCTATGTTTGAACGTTATACGGAGAAAGCCAGGCGCGTCATCTTCTTCGCGCGCTACGAAGCCAGCCAGTTCGGTTCTCCTTATATCGAAACGGAACACCTTCTGCTGGGACTGCTGCGCGAAGATAAGGCCCTGACCAATCGTTTTCTGCGTTCCCACGCTTCGGTCGAGTCCATCCGCAAGCAGATCGAGGGACACACCACCATCCGCGAAAAGGTTTCGACCTCAGTCGATCTCCCGTTAAGCAATGAATGCAAACGGGTTCTGGCGTATGCCGCCGAGGAGGCCGAGCGCCTCTCCCATCGTCACATCGGGACCGAGCACCTGCTTTTGGGCCTGCTGAGAGAAGAGAAGTGTTTCGCCGCCGAGATCCTGCACGAGCGCGGCCTGCGCCTTTCGACCATCCGCGAGGAACTGGCCCGCAGCACCCAGGAAAAGGCTCAGCCCCAGCGCCAGCGTGAATCGTCACTGCTCAGCGAGTTCTCCCGCGACCTGACCCAGGCCGCGATGGACAGCCAACTTGATCCCTTGGTCGGCCGCGAGAGCGAAGTCGACCGCGTTATCCAGATTCTCTGCCGCCGCACCAAGAACAACCCGGTACTCATCGGCGAGCCCGGTGTAGGCAAGACCGCCATCGTCGAAGGCCTCGCCCAGCGCATCGCCGACGGTGAAGTGCCGTCGTTTCTTGCGGATAAGCGCATCCTGGCCCTCGACCTTTCCCTGATCGTCGCCGGTACCAAATACCGCGGCCAGTTCGAGGAGCGCCTGAAGACCATCATGAAGGAATTGATGGAGTCGCAGAATTCCATCATCTTCATCGACGAACTGCACACTCTGGTCGGCGCCGGATCGGCGGAAGGCTCTCTCGACGCCGCCAACATCCTCAAGCCGGCATTATCTCGCGGCGAGATTCAGTGCATTGGCGCCACCACTCCCGGCGAGTACCGCAAGTCGATCGAAAAAGATCGCTCGCTCGAGCGCCGCTTCCAGGCCGTCAAAGTTCCGCCGCCTAACGAGACCGACGCCATCAAGATTCTTTTCGGCATCAAAGACCGCTACGAGAAGTTTCACGCCGTCACCTACACCGACGATGCCATCAACTTCGCGGTCTCGCACTCGAACCGCTACATCCCGGACCGCTTCCTGCCCGACAAGGCCATCGACCTGGTCGACGAAGCCGGCGCCCGCGTCAAGCTGCGCCAGACTTCGCTGCCGGAAGAGATCACCGAAGTCCAGAAGCGCATCAAGTTCATTGTGCACCGCATGGAGAACGCCATCGCGAACCACGAGTTCGAGAAGGCGCGCTTCTACTCAGACGAAGAGCGCAAGGAGCGCGAGAACCTGCGCGCTCTGCGCGAAAAATATCACCTCGACGAATCTTCCACGGGCGTGGTCAATCGCGAGGATATCGAAGACGTCGTCTCGCGCTGGACGGGCGTGCCGGTCACTTCGATCAAAGAGGAAGAAACGCAGAAGCTGCTGCGCATCGAAGAAGAGCTGCACAAGCGCATCATTTCGCAGGACAAGTCGATCAGCGCGCTGGCCCGCGCCATTCGCCGCTCGCGCGCCGGCCTCAAGAATCCGAACCGGCCGATTGGTTCGTTCCTGTTCCTCGGACCGACCGGCGTGGGCAAGACCGAAGTCGCCCGCACCCTGGCGCAATTCATGTTTGGCACGGAAAAAGCCCTGGTCCGCTTCGACATGTCCGAATTCATGGAGAAGCACTCCGTCTCGAAGCTGATTGGTTCGCCTCCGGGATACGTCGGCTACGAAGAGGGCGGCCAGCTCACCGAGCGCGTCAAGCGCGCGCCATACTCGGTCGTGCTGCTCGACGAAATCGAAAAGGCGCACCCGGATGTCTTCAACATCCTGCTGCAGGTTTTTGAAGACGGCCAGCTTACCGATGGCCTCGGCAACACCGTCGACTTCAAGAACACGATCATCATCATGACGTCGAACATCGGCGCGCGGCACCTGCAGAAGCGCGAGGGCCTGGGCTTTGCATCAACCAAGGAAGATGCGATCGCCGAAAAGGTCGAAGAGCTGGTCAAGAACGAGGTCAAGC
This sequence comes from Candidatus Sulfotelmatobacter sp., assembly GCA_035266285.1. Classification (GTDB taxonomy): domain Bacteria; phylum Acidobacteriota; class Terriglobia; order Terriglobales; family Acidobacteriaceae; genus Sulfotelmatobacter. Next base: position 41,027 of record DATFNR010000025.1, on the reverse strand, counting down.
GTACCTTCAATCCCGAGTTCCTGAACCGCATCGACGAAATCATCATCTTCAACGCGCTCGGCGAAAACGACCTGATCCAGATTCTCGAGCTCATGGTCACGCAGCTCAACCAGAACCTGGCCCAGAAGTCGATCACGGTTACGGTTGCAGACGACGCCAAGAAGTGGATTCTCAACCAGACACTCACCGATCGCACCTACGGCGCGCGCCCGCTGCGCCGCGCCTTGCAGAAGTACATCGAAGACCCGCTGTCGGAGGCGCTGATTCAGGGCACCATTACCACGCGCCCCGCCTTCATCGAGGTCTTCCTCGAAGACAACAAGCTCTTCTACCGCCCGGTAGACGCGGAGAAGGCGGAAGGCGTTTTACTGTACGAGAATTGAGAGCATGTGTGGGGCGGGCACTCCTGCCCGCCAGCCGAGCGCAGCTCGGCCAGATTTTAGCCGCCAGCGAAAGCTGGCGGCTGATTTTTTGCAATAGCAGTTAGCAAACTTCCTATTGCGGATTGCTCTAGATTCGTTGCGGACGTTCGCAATCACTTCACCGCGCTCCTGTACAATTTTCCGGTGCCCTCCCGCGCGACACTGCGTCTGATTGTTTGTTTCCTGTCGCTGCCAATCTTCGCCTGGGCCCAGCCCATCTCGCAGCTGAAGCCCACTGGCTACGTCAACGACTTCGCCCACGTCCTCGATCAAAGCACGATAAGCCAGATCGACGACATCTGCCGGCAGGTTGACCAAAAAGCCCACGCCCAGATCGCGCTCGTCACCATCAACACGCTCGACGGCTCCGACATCGAAAGTTACTCGATCAATCTTGCTGAGAAATGGGGCATGGGAGGTAAAGCGGATCGCGGCGTCCTGATTCTTTACGCCATTCAGGATCATCGCGCCCGCATCGAAGTCGGCTACGGTCTCGAACCGATTCTTCCCGACGGCAAGACAGGCAGCTTTCAGCGCGAAGCCATTCCGCAGATGCGCAGCGGGGATTACAGCCAGGCGCTTTTGCTGGTCACCAGCCGCGTCGCCCAGGTCATTGCCGATGACGCTGGAATTCAGCTCGTCAACGCGATGCCGCGCGCTCCAGCAAATACCGTCCGCCCGCCCGCGGCGGGCCTCTCTATCGGCGGCATCATCCTGATCGTTATCGTGATACTGATCGTGCTGCTCACGCCGCTGCGCAGCGTTCTTTTCTGGATTCTCTTCTCGGGTATCTTCGATGGGCGAGGCAGTGGTGGTGGAGGCTTTGGCGGCTTCGGTGGCGGAGGAGGAGGCGGGAGCGGCGGAGGCTTCGGCGGTTTCGGCGGGGGAAGTTTCGGCGGCGGCGGCGCCAGCAGCAGTTGGTAGAAAAAATCGCGGATTGGGCGTGGAATGAGCAGGCTGTTTCTATTTGGAAGGCTATCCCAGTGTGGAGGGACGGCGCTTTAATCGAGCCCACGGAGAGCCGTGGAAGAGCGGCGCTTCAGCGCCGCGTAAAGTGTTATGAATCGACTGGGGCTTTAGCCCCGGTGTTCGCAAAGAGTTCCCATGCTTCCTGAAGACAAAATCAACGAATTTGTAAAACGTGCCCGCGAGTCAGCCGGACCGAACCTCGAGGCCATCATTCTTTTTGGCTCGGCCGTCTCCGGCGACTACCATCCCGGGCTTTCCGACCTGAACCTGTTCTGCGTCCTGCGCGACAGTTCGTTCGCAGCCTTGCAGAAGCTCACGCCCGTCGCCAAGTGGTGGGACCGGCAAAAGCAGCCGCCTCCTCTCTGCATGACGCGCCACGAACTCGAGCGCTCCACCGACATCTTCACCATCGAATTGCTCGACATGGTCCAGCATCACCGCGTCCTGTTCGGCGAAGACGTGCTCAAAGGCCTGCAGATTTCCACCCACTTGCACCGCGTCCAGGTGGAATATGAGTTACGCGAAAAACTCATCTTGCTTCGCCAGCATCTGCTTGTCGCGGCCGACAACTCGTCCCGTTTGTGGGATGTCATGCTGCACTCTGCGCCGTCGTTCGCAACTCTCTTTCGCCACGCTTTGATGGCCCTCGGAGCGGACTCGCCCGCGGGGCGCCGCGAGGCGATCCAGGCGCTGGCGAAGCAAGTGGACTTCGATCCGTCGGCAATACAGCAGGCGCTGGATGTCCGCGAGCGCAAGCTTGACCCGAAGAAAGTGGACGTCAACGATCTTTGCGCCCGCTACCTTGCGGCGATCGAGAAAGTAGCAGCGGCGGTCGACAGGGCGCTAGACTCAGAGAAACCCCTCGCGTAGGGGCGGACGCATTCGTCTGCTCCGCGAGCGAAGCGAGCGTCCCGGACAAATGCGTCCGGGACTACATGATCCAACTGGAGTGTAGATAGAAATCAAGGAGAGCTTTATGGGCAAAGGACTGATCGCCGTCATCGTAGTCGTTCTCGTGATCGGATTCATCGCGCTCGCTCTGTTCGGGCAATACGTCAGTGTCCGCAACACGCTCGTCACCAAGAATGAGGCGGTGAAGGCATCCTGGTCGCAAGTGGACATCGTCCTGCAACGCCGCGCCGACCTCATCCCCAATCTGGTTGAGACGGTGAAAGGCTACGCGCAGCAGGAGGTAACCGTGTTTGGCGACATCGCCAAAGCCCGTTCGGCGCTGCTTTCGGCTGGAACCCCGCAGGAAAAGATAGCCGCCAACGGCCAGTTGGACGGAGCGCTCGGCCGTCTGTTGCTGATTGTGGAGAACTATCCGCAACTGAAGTCGAACGAGAACTTTCTTCGGTTGCAGGACGAACTGGCCGGCACCGAAAATCGCATTGCCGTCGAGCGCAAGCGTTACAACGATACGCTGCAGGACTACAACACCTACATCCAGCAGTTTCCCAATAACATTTTCGCCGGATGGTCGGGCTTTAAGCCGAATGAGGCTTACTTCGCCGCGTCCGAGGCGTCGCGGCAGGCGCCCAAGGTGAACTTCTCGAACCCCAGCACGACGACGCCCCAGCAGACCAATCCGCAATTGGCTCCTGTTCACTAGCGTTGGTTTTGAGATGATCGGAGGGCGGCACGACCTCGCGGTCGTGCCCGGTTCTCGCGTTTTACTGCGACCTTTGCGGCTAACAACCATCCAAAATGCGAACTGCCCTGCCAGTTCTGCTCGAGGCCAACATGGAAAAAGTCAATATCGCCGAGAAGTTCTCCAAGATCTCCGAATACTGGAAGCCCTACATTGCCGCCGAACTCAACGGCCAGTGCGTCAAGCTCGACAAACTGAAGGGCGAGTTCGTCTTCCATCATCACGAGCACGAAGATGAGATGTTCCTCGTGGTCAAAGGCCGCTTCCGCATGGAATTTCGTGACCGGCATGAGTGGATCGAAGAAGGCGAGTTCATCGTCGTGCCGCGCGGCGTCGAACACAAGCCGGTCGCCGATGAAGAATGCTGGCTCCTGCTGTTCGAGCCCTCCACAACGCTGAACACGGGCAACGTCGTCAACGAGCGCACGGTCCGAGACCTGGAGCACGTGTAGGGGCGGACGCCTCGTCCGCCCCGCGAGCGAAGCGAGCGTCCCCGGACGAACGCGTCCGGGGCCACGTGATCTATACTCCATCCGCAAACCATGCAGGTGACCGTCTACTGCGCTTTCTGGTGCCCGGATTGCCGTGAGGCCAAACGTTTCCTCGCCCAGCACAACATTCCCTATCAGGAGATCGACATCGAGACCACTCCCGGCGCCGCCGAAGAGGTCATCCGCCACACGGGCAAGCGCGCCATCCCTCAGTTCGTCATCGATGGTGAGTGGGTGCAGCCCTACCGCGTGGGCGAAGGATTTCTCTATGAAGAAATGTCCAAGCGTCTAGGGATCGCGACGCGCTAGTCGCCTCCATACCTCTGTGCCACACTTCAGACGCAGTCCCACATAACCCACGTACATCCCCTTCAGTACCGTGGTAAACCCGCGCCAGACGGGCGAAGATACCCTTTCCAAGCCAGCAGCCGAATTCAGCTGTCGTTCAAAAGACTGAAGCGGAAGGACTTGGAGCAGGTTCCAAGAGCGTCCTTCGATTACTCATGGCCGAATCGCACATCAGCCAGCCCTCAACTAACGAGCCTGGGCCCTCGGAACCGAGCTTCTCCGACCCAGGGGCGCCCGAATTGGCCAGTTCCGACTCATCGCGAGGTTCGCAGGAATCCAACATCGTCTGCGACAGCTGGCAGCGCACGGTGCAGGCCGTTTTAGGTATTGTGATGCTGCTCGGAGCCATCGCCATGGTGCACTACTATGCTCCCGCCGCAGCCCAGGCCATGCCTCCTGACGATCTGCAGAGACAGGTGCATGAACTGACGGCGCAAGTGCAGCAACTCCAGCAGGAGCAGGCCATGCCCGCCGTGGTGCTGACCCGCTACCGCAATTCCATCGGATACATCTACGGCGTCTACCAGGTAGGGTTTCCCAACCAGCATCCGGTCGTGCGGGCGCGCGTTTCCGGTACGGCCTTCATCGTTGGAGATGGCCTGCTGGCCACCAACCGCCACGTGGCCGAGCCCTGGTACGGCGATACTGAATCCCAGAATCTGATCCGAGATGGCGCCACCCCCATGCTCGAAAGCCTGGTCATCTTCTTTCCTGGCTCGCCCACGCCGGTGAGTCTGTCGCGCGCCGCGATTTCGACCACTTCCGACCTGGCCATCCTGCGCGCCGAAGATCCTGACGCCATTCGCGGACTGCCCGCGCTGCCCCTGGCCCAGTCGGCGATCGCACCCGGCCAGTTGGTTACCGTGATCGGCTATCCCATGGGCATTGCCGGAATGGTCGCGAAGTCCCCGTCTGGCATCTATGAGCGCCTGGCCTACCGTCACAACGACATCAGTGCCGCCAGCGAACTGGCCGCGCTCTCGCTCATTCGTCCTTCCGCCACCTGCGGCCATCTCGGCGACGTGGTCGGAGACAAGCTCATCTACGACGCCCCCACCGCCCACGGCGGCAGCGGCGGCCCGGTCTTCAACGCCAAGGGTGAGGTCATCGGTGTCAACTCCGCCTACATGGACGGCTTCTCCGGCGGCAACCTGGGCGTCTCAGTCGAGGCCCTGCGGCCGCTGCTGCAGGAAGCGCAAAAAGCACGCTAGCAGCCGCCACTTCCTAAATGCGTTGCTCACCCTTCGCCAACAACGGCACAACTTTGGCAACCTTTTGCCGCCTTCCGTTTTATTGAGGCCGTGATCGCCATCACTGACGCGTGGCGCTGCGGGCGTACCCTTCAAGTGGGGGCGCGCTATGGCGTATCGTCTGCAATTCGACTCCAAGCAAAAAGTTCTGCTCGTCATTCATGAGGGCGAGGTTCATGGGTGGGAGATTGAGAGCCTGGGTGATGAGCTTCGGCGGCAATTCAGCGAACTGAATCCTTCCATCACCATCAGCGACTTTTCGACCGCAACGACCATCGACGTAGACGCCGAGATGATTCGGCACCTGGCAAAAAAGGACGGCTCGTTCCCTACCATGCGCCGCTTCATCGTTGCACCGCTGGACTACATGTTCGGGCTGGCGCGAATGTATGAGCTCTCGGCACATCCTCCGTTCGCCTCGCTGCAGGTGGTCCGGAGCCGGGCAGACGCTCTTGCCGCCATCGGACCTGAGACTCTCATGCTTGAACCCCTGGTTCTGGCGCCGCTTGCCGATCTGTAGTCAGATCAGCGTAAGATCCCGCGCTCATCCCTCCCCAAACTCCCGATACCGCTCTAGCACATCCCGCTGCGACACCACGCCCTCCAGCTTGCCGAAATTTGCGCGGCTCACCACCGGGACCAGCGGCCAGCGATCCACATAGCGCAGCGCTGTCTCCAGCGGATGATCGGGGTGCACATATGGAATCCGCCGATCGCCGAGGAGGGAACTCAGCGCGATTCCGCCCTCCTCGGCATCGGCCATCTCGCGCAGTTCCTGCTTTGTCACGCTGCTCCACCCGCTTGGCTTCAGGCGCACAAGCACACCTTCGGCGCCTGCCGTCTCTGCCTCCCTTAGCGCGTGATCGACCGTGTCCTCCGGCCCCAGCACTGGGCCCGCCACCGGCCGCATGGCATCTTCCACGCGCAGAATGTCCTCCTCGCGCTGCTCCTCCATCGACGGCAACTCCAGCCCATCCTGCCGCGTCAGCACGTCGAAGATGGGGATCGGTTGCAGGCTGCGCGAAATCAGGTACGCGAACGTGTTGGCCACCAGAACCGGCAGAATGATCGAGTAGTTCCCGCTGACCTCCAACACCATGAACACCGAGGTCATGGGCGCCCGCAGGAACCCCGCGAACAGCACGCCCATGCCGACCAGCGCGTAAGTTCCCGGCGACTGATTCAAGTGCGGCAGAAGCGCATGCTGCGCTCCGCCCACCGCCGCGCCCAGCATCGCGCCAATGAATAGCGTTGGCGCGAACATCCCGCCCGGCGTTCCGCTGACGAACGACAGCAGCGTCGCCACGATCTTCAATCCTGCCAGGATGGCCAGAAATTGCCAGGTGAAGCGCCCGTGCATGGCTTCGTCAATGTATTCGTAGCCCGCGCCCATCACTTGCGGCGCGCCCAGCACCGCGATCAGCCCAATGAGCAGACCTGCGAGCGCCGGCTGAAAATATTGCGTCCAGCGCGGCAGCGCCTTGCAGCGCGGGCGCAGCGCCGTAATGCCCGCCGAGAACAGCACCGAAGCCAGCCCGCCCACCACTCCCAGCACCGAATACGCCAGCAACTCTGAGGGCCGCGCCATCTCCACCGCTGGAATGCGGAATAGCGGCTCCGATCCCAGAAACCAGCGCATGACCACCACGCTCGACACCGCCGACAGCACCACCGAGCCCAGAATTCCGGCCGTCCAGCGGCCGATTACTTCCTCAATCACGAACAGCACTGCCGAGATCGGCGCATTGAACGCCGCCGCCAGTCCCGCCGCCGCGCCCACTGGCGCTATCAGCCGCATGCGGTCGCGCGACAGATTCATCCGCCGTCCCAGCGCCGAGGCCAGGCTGGCTCCGATCTGCAGCGAGGGATCTTCCGGCCCCAGCGAGTGCCCCGAGCCAATGGCCAGCGCCGCTGTGATGAATTTACCGATCCCTGTCCGCAGGGGAATGTAGCCGTTGTAGATATACAGCGCCGCCTTGGTCTGGTTGACGCCGCTGCCGCGCGCCAGCGGAAACACCTTCATCACCAGCGCAGCAATCACCAGCCCCGCCAGCGTCGGCGCCAGTATCAGTCGCGTCGGCGTCAGCGTCACGCCCGACCCCAGCAGATAAATGCGGCTCCAGTCGATGGCAAAGCGGAAACACACCACTGCCAGCCCGGAGAACACTCCGATGAACACCGACAGTACGAGGAAAAACCGGTCCTCCCGAAACATCAACTGCAGCAGGGCTTTCGGAGACCGCTCGTGCCACGACGCGGTCCCCTCTGCCGGTTGCTCGTGGTTTGGGATGGTGGAATGCAAACTCAAGCTAATTCCCCTCATGCTGCTTTGCGATGAGAAGCAGCGCCAGGTCCGGCCCCGTCGCTGCTCCGCAGATGGCTGTACTTTGTCGCTCGATGTTGAACACCACATCCATCGCTGCTTCGGCCAAGTCCGGATCCCTTTGCAGCTCGCGCTCGCTGATCCGAGGCTTCATCTTCGTCCAGCCGTCGCTGAGGTTGCCCTGCGACGATGCCGCCGCACCGCCAACGCCGCAGGACTTCAGCCGCTCCCCGGCCGTCGCGAACGCCCGAACCACGAGCCGGTTGCGCTGTGCCGCCGAGATCTGCCGTTGAAACGGATCCATCTGCAGCACCAGCTCTGTGGTCTGCAGCCGGTCTGCACTCCCGCTGTCCTTGGGGTTGGCGGAGACGGCTTCCTGGAGATAGTGATAAGCCATGGGATAGTCCCCGATCTCGAACGCGGCTGCTCCCGCCCCGGCCAGAGCCGCTGCGTTGCGCTGGTTGGCTCTGAGGCTCACGCGGTAGGCCGCCAGCGCATGCTCGAAGTCCAGGGCGCGCATAAACAGATCGCCGATCCGCGCCTGTTGGGCGGCATCCTCGCCCGTATTTGCCGCCAGCGCAATCAACTCCGCCTGCGCCTGCGTCTTGGCATTGAGACGCAGCAGGAATTCGATCAGCTCCACGCGCGCCTCGCGGCGCGACGTTTCCTGATCGTTCGGCCAGGTCGAATAGATGGCGTTGTGGTAGTAGCGAAGCGCCTGCTCGGTTTCTCCTTGCTGTGCGGCGATTCGCGCCAGGGCTAGATTCACCAGGCCGTTTTCCGGCTGCCGCTCCCACAGGTTAATCAGGTACGCATGAGCCTCTGCGGGCCGCTTTATGCCGATCAAAGCCTGGGCGAGATTGAGTTGGTAGGAATAGTCGTCGCGCGAATAGCGGAGCGCCGCGCGAAACTCCGCCAGCGCCCGGTCATAGCGTTGTGCATTCAGGTCGTCGACGCCCCGGCTGAACCAGCGCTGCCCCAGCGACTCCTGCTGCGCGTGATAAAGCCGCGATAACCCCGTCACAGCCAGGAAAAATACCACCGCCAGCAGGGAAAGCAGGGCCGCCAGCACCGGCTCAGAGCCCCAGTAGGTAGGAAGCGCCGGTGCTTTCGTCGCCGCGGTCTTTTCGTCTTGCGCTCCGGCCACTCCTGCAACCTCCACTGAAAATATACGCGAGGCCGCAGATGAGTTTCCCCTGCAGTGCTATGCGACTCGCAGACTGGCCCAGCAGCGCCCGATATGCCGCCATTGCAGGTGTCTGAGCTATTTGGAGATCGCCAGCCAGCCGCGCTCGAGCACATGCTCGTCCTGGAAGCGCCGCAGCCGCGCCGCGAGAATTGCCGCCCGCCCCAGATATCCCACAATTTTACGATCATCGCCGCGCTCCACCACCGGCAGCCGCCCGATATCGAAGCGCAGCAGCTTCTGCGCCGCCTCGGAAACCAGCTCGTCGGGATAGGTGACGACCAGGTGCGTGCTGCCCGCTTCCCGCACCGTCATTCCTCCGGAAGAGTTTTTGTCGAGCGCGCGCACCATATCCCCCCGCGTGATGATGCCGACCAGCTTTCCCGCGTCGTCGACAATCAGCATCCCGGCGTGTCGTCCGATGGCCGGATCGTGCCGCGCCACCCGCTCCGCCAGTTCGCCCACCTTCATACGGGCTGAAATTATGGGAGCTTCCTTCTCCATCGTCTCGCCCACGGCGACCTGCGTCAGGGCGTCGGCTTCATAATCCTGGTGCACTCTCAGCCCTCTCCGCACCAGCTTCTCGGTCATGATGGAACTGTTGGGCATAAACAGCATGGCGATCCCGTCGGCGATCACCGCGGCCAGCATCAGGGGCAGCACACAGTTGTAGTCGCGCGTGATCTCGAACGCGAAAATGATGAAGGAAAACGTTGCCCGCGACGCTGCCCCGAACACCGCTCCCATCGCCACCAGCGCAAACGCTCCCGGAGACAGATGCGCGCCCGGGAAGACGTGGTTCCCAGCTACTGCGAAAACCCCGCCCATGGCCGCGCTCCACATGAACGTGGGCGCCAGCAGGCCGCCCGACGTGCCCGATCCGAGCGAAATCACCAGTGCCGCAAACTTCGCCACCATCACGATGAGCAGCACCTTCCAGGCCAGGTTCCCGTTCAGAATGTCGCCGATCGTGTCATAGCCGACGCCGAAGACTCGCGGCACAAAAAATCCGATCACTCCAAGGATCAGCGCCCCAATCGCCGGCCACCACAGCTCATCGAAGGGCAGCTTCTCGAACGCGTCTTCCACCCAGTACAAGGCTTTGCTCTCCGCCACGGCGGCTATCCCGCAGACCAGCCCCAGCACCAGGTAGAACGGCAATGCCTTCGGAATCCCGAAGTCCATGGCAGAGACGGCAAACATCGGCCCCGGTCCCAGCAGTTGCATGTGCACGGCCGTAGCCAGGGTGCTGGCGATCACCAGCGGGATGAATGACCGCGACTTGAATTCGAACAGCAGCAGCTCGATCGCGAGAATGACTCCCGCAATCGGTGTGTTGAACGTTGCCGACATTCCCGCCGCCGCTCCGCAAGCCAGAAGCACCTTCCTCTCGACGGCCGTCGTATGCAGAATCTGACCCACCAGCGACCCGATCGCCCCGCCGGTCTGAATGATTGGCCCCTCGGCGCCGAACGGCCCACCCGTCCCGATGGCGATCGCGGCCGAAATCGGCTTCAGCAGGGCCACGCGCGGCGCAATCCGGCTGCGGTTGGTCAACACCGCCTCCATCGCCTCGGGAATTCCGTGCCCTTTGATCTTCGAAGTCCCGTACTTGGCCATCACTCCAACGATCAGCCCGCCAATCACCGGGACCAGGATGACCCACGCGCCGAGGTGATGCGACTGCACCCCGACGAACGCCGTGGACCAACGGTGGAAGAAGAACAGATTCGTGAACAACCCGATCAGCTTGTATAGGGCGAAAGCCACCAGGCCGCTGACCAGCCCAATCGCCGCCGCCAGAAATGAAACCAGCACAATGCGAAATTGCGCCGGCGGTGCGGCATGGTGGTTGGAACTCATCGGTGCTGCGATGCTCATGACTTTTTCGTCCTTGATTTGCTTTTCTGTGCCTGTCCGCAGCTCATCTCTGTGAGGTCGCTCGTTACATTGTCATCCGCGAGCGGATCGCTCCGCCCCTCCGCGCGTCACCCGCCGCAAGGCCGCCACCAGCCCCGGCGCCGCACTCCGCAGCTCGTCATGATGATGCAGCGCCAGCTCTCCCAGCACCCGCTCGCCCTTCGGCGTAAGCGCCAGCAACACCTCGCGGCGGTCGTCCTGGGCGCGCTCGCGCCGCACGAACCCGCCACGTTCCAGCCGGTTGACCAGCTCAACCGCGCTGTGATGCTGGATCTGCATCCGGTTGGCCAGCTCGCGAATGCGCGGCCGCACGCCCTCTGGGATGCCCTTGATGGCCAGCATGAGCTGATACTGCCCGCGCTCCAGCCCCGCCGCCTGCACGGCCTGCTCGCTGAAATGCAGGAACTTTCGGATTTGAAACCGGAACTCGGCCAGTGCCTGATAGTCCGACAGGGTGAGCCTCTTCATGCCGCCGATTGTATCGTGCCGCGATAGTCCAAGCTTTATTATATCGTGAAACGATATATATGGGAAGCCCTGACTGTGCGGGTGCGGGGGAGGGCAGAGCGGGCTGTCCTCAACCCTACAACAGGCGGAAGGCGAAGTAGGCAGCGCCGATCAGGAGCGCGAAAAGCAGAGCGAGAATAGTCCAGAATCTGTGTCCCCGGTTACTATCCGTGGCGGATTCGAGGGCATAAAAGTGATCCCGGTAACGGTAGTAGGCAACCGCCACAACCACGATGAACAAACCCGCCGTCACCAGCCCCATCCACCTTCTCCGGGAAATCTCAGCATAAGCCCAGTGTCAATCCACTGAGCGGTAGATTACAGCTGGGGCTCGGCCTAGCCTCTTTCCTGCCATCCATTTAGAATCCTCTGTCCACCCCTGGAGCCCCCGTGATTCCGCGCTACACCCGGCCCGAGATGGCCCGCATCTGGAGCGACGAAAACCGCTTCCGCACCTGGCTGGCCGTCGAAGTGGCCGCCACCGAGACCCTCGCCGAAGCCGGCCTCGTTCCCAAAGACGCTGCTCATGCGATCAAAGAGCGCGCCGACTTCCGCGTCGAGCGCATCCACGAAATCGAAGCCGAAGTTCGCCACGACGTTATCGCCTTCACCACCGCGGTCGCCGAAATCGTCGGCCCGCACGCCCGCTGGTTCCACTACGGACTCACCTCCAACGACGTCGTGGACACCGCCCAGGCCCTGCTCATCCGCCAGGCGTCCCAGGTCATTGCGCAAGACCTCCAGCGCCTCGCCGAAGTCCTTGAGCGCCGCGCGTGGGAGTTCAAAGACACGCCCATGGTCGGACGCACGCACGGCATCCACGCCGAGCCCATCACTTTCGGATTCAAACTGGCCAACTGGTATTCCGAGACGCAGCGCAATATCGCGCGCTTCATGGCTGCCGCTGAAGACATGCGCGTCGGCAAGTTCTCGGGCGCGGTCGGCATCTTCGCCCATCTCACGCCTGAACTCGAAGAGAAGATCTGCGCCCGCCTGGGATTGAAGGCCGCGGCCGTATCGTCGCAGGTGATCCAGCGCGACCGCCACGCGCACTATCTGGCCACGCTGGCTGTGATCGCGTCCACCTTAGACAAGATCGCAACCGAAATCCGCCACCTGCAACGCACCGAAGTGCGCGAGGCCGAGGAGTACTTCAGCGAGAAGCAAAAGGGGTCGTCGGCCATGCCGCACAAGCGCAATCCAGTGACGGCCGAGCAGATCAGCGGGCTGGCGCGCGTGGTGCGCTCGAACGCGCAGGCTGGTTTCGAGAACGTTGCCCTGTGGCACGAGCGTGACATCTCGCACTCGTCGGTCGAGCGCGTCATCCTGCCCGACTCGACCACGCTCGCCGACTACCTGCTCTCAAAGACCACGAACCTGGTCGACACCATGTTCGTCTATCCCGAGCGCATGCTGGCGAATCTGGAATCGACGCGCGGGCTGATCTTCAGCGGACAGTTGCTGCTCGACCTGGTCGAACATGGCGTCAGCCGTGAGGACGCCTATCGCCTCGTCCAATCCCACGCCATGCGCGCGTGGAGAGAGGGTCTGAATTTTCATGACCTGGTGATGGCCGACAGAGAGATCACCGGCAAAGTTCCGCGCAAGCAGATCGAAAACGCCTTCAACCTGCAGCGCCAGCTCAAGAACGTGGACAAGATCTTCGCCCGTGTTTTTGGCGGCAAGAAAGGCAAGCCGAGCAAGGTGAGGAGGATAGCTTCCGCCAAGGCTAAACTCAAGTAAACAATGGGATAAAGTGGCCATGGGAAGGCAAGTTTCCACAATATTCCTGCAGGAAACACTGGCCTGCTATGGGTCTTCGTCCGCGAGAGATGTCACAATTTGGGTTTGGGCGTTCCAAAACCGGGACACGGGGCCTAAAGGCCCGACCAGATATAGGCCCGTAACACGGCCCTGAAGGGCCGCTCTTCCACAGGATTCCCGACGGCGGCGCTTGCGAATGCAGCGTGTTGCTCCGGCTGACGAGCAACGACTGGTTTCACCAGTTTAGTTTCATCGCAAACTGGAACTGCCGCGGATCCCAGGACGCCGTGGCCTGTCCGGTGGTGGACTGGGTGAGGTTGGCCGGGTTCGCGCTGCAGCACAGCGGGCTGACTGCAGCCACGTTGTACTTGTTAGCGATGTTGAACATATCCGCGATCAAATCCATGTTGAAGCGCTCGTTGAAGTTGATGCGCTTGGAGACCCGCATGTCGTCGAACAGGGTCCAGGGACTGATCCCGGCATTGCGGCCGAGGTTTCCGTCGAGCGAGAGCAATGTACCGTTGAAAGCTGAAATGCAAGGCTCCTGAAACACGCCGGTGGGCGACGCCTTCGAGTTGAGCGGCTGGTTGCCCTGTCGGGTGCAGGCTGGATTTACGAACGTGTTGGGGCGCCCAGTCAGCGAAGACAGCTGCAGGTTATCGCCATTGCCGGTGATGATGTTGTACGGCCTGCCCGCGCCAACTTCGATCACGGGTGCGAAGGTCCAGTTGCTGAACACTCTGTTCGCGAAGCCCCGGGCGCCGACCTTGCCCGTCTGGTACACGCCACTGAACACGAAGCGATGGCGTTGATCAAACAGGGAACTGGCACGGTCCAGACTGGGTAAGTGGCTGTCCTGCGGCGTAAGTGTGGCCTGCAGATCGGTGGAATCGTCGATGGCGTGCGCCCAGGTGTAAGAGGCGAGAAACTCATAATGGGAACTGAAGCGCTTGCGCAGATTGGCACTGAAGCCGTGGTAGACGGAGCTGCCGTTGGAGAAATTGGCATCCATATCGCCGAGTGGGATACATCCACCGAGGGTCGCGGGATTGCAATTCGCGTTGAAGCCGGGAATGCTCGCAGCCAGGGCCGCGGCCTGGGCAATGCAGCCCAGCGGATCGCCGATGGAGGCGTAGGCGCCGATGATGGACGGATTCAGGCCGCTGGGGCGGAAGAAGTTCATCAGCGAAGCATCCACAAAGGGCGCGGGGCCGAACGGACCATTCGGCGGATTGCATTCGCCCGCGACGAAGAATGGGCTGGCAAGGTTCTGGCCATCGGACCGGGCCGCGAAGAAGTTCGCCGCCATCAGGTCACCGCGAACGGCGTTGGCGTTGATGGGTCGGTTCAGATGACGGCCGCCGTTGAAGTTGTAGGCCAAATTGAGGTCGAATCCGCCGCCGAGATCCTGCTCAATGCTGAAGTTGGCCTGCTGCGCGTAGGCATAGACGAAATTCCTGGACTGGGGATAGCCAAAGGGCTGGAAGGCCAGGGGCAGGAAATTGCTGGGATTGAGATAGTTCTGGTTAATAAAAATGGACTGGGAGGGGGAAACTACGCCGCATGCCGTGCCGGACGAACCGCACGAGAAGCGTTGCTGGTTCGGGTCATAGTTCAGCAGGCCAAGTACGGCGGACTCAGTCGGACCCGCCGCGGGGGAGCAGTTCGGAATGCCTCCGGCCGCGGAGGGAACCAGGCCCTGGAAGATCTCAACCGCATTCAGGTTGCCGGGGTTTCCGTGTCCGCCGCACGGCGCGCCCGGCCCAAACGCCAGCTGCACGCTGGTCGACGCATCGGAGGCATCTCCCAGGAAGTACAACGCCAGCAGAGGATGATCGTAGAAGATGCCGTAGGAGCTGCGCAGCACGGTCTTGCCGTCGCCCTTGGGATCCCAGGCAATGCCGACGCGGGGTTGCACCCGATCTTTCTGTGTCTGGATCCCTTTCTGCAGCCCCAGGAAGCTATATCCGGCCTGGGCTGAAGCGGTGATTGGCTTGAACGTCGGTGGAATTTCAAGATCGTAGCGGACCCCATAGTTCAAAGTGATGTTCTTATTTGCGCGCCAGGAGTCCTGCCAGAACACGCCGATCGGGATGTTGTTGAAGGAATCGTGGGGGCTGCCCAGGCCCTGGATGAAGTCGCCGGGAATGCCCAATCCGTAAGCCTGAACCGGTGAAAACCCAGGAATGGCCTGCTGGAGCGCGGAGGGCAGGGCGCTGAAGATCGTACTCGGAATTACGTCGCCGGCGGTCAAGCTGCCGATGTCATACACGCCCCCGTAGTTGACGGTGAAGATGGCGTTCAGGGGCAGAATGTTGACGTCCACGCCAAACTTGGTGTTGTGCCGGCCGATAACCCAGGAGAAATTGTCGGTGAACTGGTAGCGCGTCTCGGTGCGCTGAATGTAGGAGTAGGGCTCGTGCCCGAAGTATCCGAACCCGGGGATGTTCACGGCCGGATCTTGTCCACCGGGAATCTGCGTGTTGTAGAAAAAAGACAGACCGCGGCGGGCATATTGAAAGCGGAACTCGTTGATCTTGGTGTTGCCGATCGACCAGGTATCCTGCACCGTGCCCGCCACGTCGCGATAAGTCTGGTCGGAAGTGCGGGAGTACGCATTCTGCCCGAAGGGCTGATCCTGTCCGCTAACTTCAATTCCAGTCACCGTGCTCGGGCTGACATTCGCGCGCAGCATCAGCCGGTTGCTGTTCGTGAGGTTGTGGTCAATACGCAGCGAATAGAGGCTGGTGCCCTCGGACACCGGGAAATTGCCCATTTGCGATGCGAGCGTTTGATACGACGAAGGAATGCCAGCACATAGCGGGGCCCCTATGTTGCAGGTGGTGATGAACTGGTTTAAGGGGTTCGCCACAGCCGGCAGACCACCGGGTTGTCCTACCAACAGGCCAAAGGCAGCGGGATAACTGCCGTTCACGCTCACGCCGGATGATCCTCCGGCCAGAACGGAATACAACTGCAAGAGCGATGCCGGCGTCCCCGGGGGCGGGGCAGCGAGGAACGCCTGTTGCTGCGGCGTCACCTGAATGTTGAAGACGCCAGCCGGTGCGCCGAAGAATGGCGATGCATCGAAGTTCACCAGCCCGAAATTGTTCGCGCCGATGCTGGCAAAACCGGTTTCGTGCCGCCGCGTGATCTCGTACGAGAAATAGTAAAACGTCTTGTCCTTCTTGATCGCGCCGCCGAACGCCGCTCCGGCCTGCACCCGCGTATAGGCCGGATTCGAAACTGTACTGAACGGATTGACTGCCTGAAAATTGCGGTTGCGCAGGTAGCCGTAGACGTCGCCGTGAAAGTCGTTCGATCCCGAGCGGGTGATGATGTTGACCACGCCGCCAGAAGCGCGGCCATACTCCGCCGCATAGTTGTTGGTGATGATCTGGAATTCCTGAACCGCTTCCTGCGAGACCGTGGAGCGCACGCCGTTCACCGAATTGTCGGTGGCGTCGGTTCCGTCGACGTTCACCAGATTGGATCGGGCACGCTGCCCGCTCATGTTGAGGCCGGAGGTCGGTGCCGCGCCCAGGTTTGGGGCAGCGTCATGCACCACCTGCGAATCGGTCAATGTGAAGTTGATATAGTCCCGGCCGTTGATGGGAAGATTATCGATGCGGCGCTGGCCGATCGTGTCGGTGGTCGAACTGCGCGAGGTCTCCACCAATGCTCCCTGCGCGTTCACTTCGACGATCTGCGTGCCGCCCGAGACGGAGAGCGCAACCGGCAGTTCCACTAAGCCTCCGACCGTAATGGCGACGCCGTTATTCTCCAGCTTGCTGAACCCCGCGGCTTCAATCGTGACTGTGTAGGTGCCCGGCGGCAGCAATTGCGCACGGTAGCCCCCCTGCCCGTCGCCGGTCGCAATTCGCTCCAGGCCCTTGGCCACATCGCGTACGGTAACGGTGGCGTTGGTGATCACATTCCCGTTGGGATCTTTCAGCGTGACGTGCAGATCTCCGGTAGCGGCACCCTGTCCCGAGGCGAGGCCCGAAAGCAACAACAGCGCGAAAGCTATGGAGGCAGATCTCAATGGGCGGATCATAGGGTTCTCCCTTGACCTCGCGGAGGCGAGGATACGGTGAAAGCGAATCCCGCAGCAGATGTCGAAAATGCTCACGAGGTAGTTTTGGGGCCGGTGGATTCCCGCCGGTTTTACAACACAAAGCTCACGAAAACAAGCTAAGAATCAAGCCAGGGTCGTTCCCAAGTTAACTGCGTACATCGTCGGACGTGCCAGTACCGCCCGGGAGCATGGCAGAGCCCTGGGCGAGTGTCTGTGATCTGGATCACTCAGGAGGAGATACGTACCGGGGTAGTCGGATCCTGCAGCCGGCCGAGCAGCATGGCGGAGCTGTTCAATCGCTGGTAGTGGTCGACCATGGGTGCAGCAGCCAGGCCCGCATTCGGCCAGGCCAGCGCAAGATAAATGCGAAGCAGGACGAAGGCGGCGTTGCGCCGCAGCAGCAGCGCCTGGTCGACGAGCTGGCGCGCGGCTTCAGCGGTACGCGCGTCGGCGGAGGGCAGCGCGCTCTGCCCGATGCGCACCAGAATCTCGGCATTTCGTCCCGCCGTTTGCACGTAGGCAGCCATGGCCCGCAGACGCTGCCTCTGCACTGCGCGAAAGCACGCGGGCGGCAAGCGGCGTCGCAGGTAATCCTCCTCGAGCCGATCGACCAGATTGCGAAACGCCTCGACATCGAGCGGTTGGATCTGCCGGGCGAGGGTCGCGTCGCCCGCAACCACCAGGCTTCCCGAGACCGCGATCCGCAGGATTACCGCCAAAGCAAGTACCGCGGCGACTACAAGAATAATGGCGATGGTCATCTTTGCAGCAGACGCTCCAATTCCCGGTTCCAGACGTCGAGATTGTTAGGGGGCAACGAGCCGGGGGGCTTCGCGGCGGCCTCCTGACGTGCGAGCAAGTAGTAGAACCAGATCAAGACACAAACGTGATAGGTGGCCATGTTGACGAAATCAAGCAGGACTCGTTTGTCAGGACTTTCAGCCAGCCCGCCATTAGCCATGACCGCCCAGGTAGCGAGGTGGACACAAGCCGATATCCCAAGCCCGAGCGCGATTCCAAACACCGGCCGGGGAAAGGCGAGATAGAAGTGGCCGGCGAAGAGGAAGATGAAGACGAGAAGTCCGCACTCGATCAGATAGATCGTTTGCTCCAGGACATGCGCTCCCGCGATGATCCCTTGGATTCCTTCTTCCGAGGAATAGGCAGCGGCCACGGCAGCCACCAGCACCAGCAGCACTCCCACCGCGCGGATCGAGATCCTCCCCACTTTCGCAAGGGATGCGTAGGCGTCAAAGACCTTCGAGAAGATCTCCCCAATCACTGCAAACTTCAGCAAGCCTTCTGCCACCAGAACTACCCAGAAGATCCGCCACCAGGTTACGTCGGCGATGAAAAGCGAAATGTCGGTGACGTATGCAGTAAGTTGTGCCGTTGCGCCGAGCACAGCGAAGGCGAAAAAGAAAGGGTATGCCCGGTGCAAATGCCGGCGCCACAGCAGAAAAGCAAGGAAAAGCAGCAGGATATTGGGTGCAGCCCAAAGGTAATGCCAGAGGGGTGAGTGCGCCTGCAGCATAGGTACAATCGCGCACTATACCCTGCTATGCTGCAGGCGGCAAACTAACTTGGACCTTGTCCTGTTTTCGTAAGAAAAACAGCTCGGGCTTACGGTTTGCACATTTTTCCGCCACAATTGGTACCGCCCGCTCCGCCGTCAGCATGGGCAGGGGTAGGTATGGCCAAAGTATTGAGAAGCATCACGGCGGCGGCGAGCACGAGTAGCATGCGTTTCATGGTTTTCTCCTTGGTTACTGCAAATTGGACCGTGATGGTTACACGGGGGAAAACCGGGCCGCAAAGAGCTTGCAAGTCTTGAAACGTTCGGAATTCGTAACAAAATAGAATGACCCTGAAATCAGCACTGCAGGATTTGAAGGAAACTACGCTCGCGGCGGTGTCAGGACTGCTGGGGAAGTTGGCCTATTTGTCTTCTCTGCGGCGCGGCCAAGGCCGGTACGAACACTGGGGAATGGAGGCGGTCCACGGGCAGGAATCTTCCGAGCGCGCCATCAGGACGGCCCATGCCGAGGTGGTGGCCGGCATTTTGCGCACGCCGCTGCAGCTTCTGGAGTCGGATCTGGAAGAATCCAGCCGGAACAGCAGGGTAGGTGCTCAGGATTATATCGAGCACATGCGCCACGGCTCTGACGACTTGCTGCCCGGGGAGCCGGGCAATACACCCGCCGCGCGCCACCTTAATTCAGTACTGGCGGCGCTTTCGAGCCTGGAGAAGGCTCGATCGGATGCCACTCGGTCAACTTCATAGCGACGCCCACGACCTGTCCCAGGACTTCCGCATCCTGCGGGTGACGCAGAATTCGAACTGGAACCGGCGACAGGGGATGAGGCTGCAAGATGACCTCTTCGCGGCGCATGCTGCACCAGCAGCAAGTGTGGCCATCGCGGGTCTCGACAAAATAAATGGGCCGTTCGTACTCCGACCGCCAGGAGCCTTCCACTACGCGGTTTTTCGATTCGTCCACCTGAATGAAACTGCCCGGGGGCAGGATCGGATACATGGTGAGATCCTGGGTGCCGATATAGCCATAGGTAAAGTCACTATTGGCAAACTGCGCCAGATAGGCGACGGGGACCAGACCCCACTGCTCCACCATGCGCCCCAGATTGGTGGTGCGGCGTTCATCAAACCCCGGGTCCATGTGCACGGGCACTTGCACTGAAGACAATCCTGCCAGTGCGTTAGAGACATGCGATTTGGGCGGCGCGACCAGACCCAGATCCGTGGCCAGATTGTTCAGATCAACGCCGTACCACGACATCAGCTCGCGCACGTCGCGGCGGTAAATCGCCGACAACGAATACAGCCGGTGAATGCTGGGGAGAATGCCCTTGGTTTCAATATCGGAGAGACGGCTGGGGGGAATCGCGAATTCTTCGTTTCGATATTTGTCAGCCAGTCGCGCGCTGGAGTTTTCCACGTCGCGCATGGTGAGGCCAAGTTTCTCGCGAAGCGCACGAAGACTCTTTCCAACGGGCAGCATCAGGGCATCTCCAAGTGGCTGAATCATATCAAAGGCGGGCAGCGTTGCGGCTGCAAACTGTGGAAAATCACTGGCCCCGGCAGGTTGTTACGAATTCCGGACAAGCCGTCTTCCTTGTGCAGCGCCCGACACAGAGGCCATTCTTCGTGAAAGAACGACGGCCTGCGCCCGGCTGCGAACTGTGGATGTCTCTGTGACTGTTCTGAATTCGTAACACGGCTCCTGGCAACAGCCTAGAAACTCAGTTTCCCCCGCCTAGGACGCTCTCGTCAGCGAACCATTCTTCGTATCCAAACGCAGGATGACAGATGACATTTGTCACGCCTGCCGCGTGATGGATGGCACTGGTACGCGCTTTGTGCTTCCGCCATGATGGCTGCGTCGGGCGGGGAAATCAAGAAGTGGCGAGCGGGTCCCGCGTGGAGCGCCGAACAGGCCAGGAGAGCGACATGATCGCCGCAATGGAACAATCGCACAGAGCAGAAACGAGAAAGTCAGGGCCAAGCGCGGCCAGCCTCGAGCGCGTGAACAAGAACTACGGTGAGGTTCGGGCACTGCGGGGCGTGGACTTCGAAGTTCGTGCCGGAGAGCTGGTTGCTTTGCTGGGGCCCAATGGCGCCGGCAAAACTACAGCCGTGAAGCTGCTGTTGGGACTGATGCCACCCAATTCGGGACGGGTACGGGTGTTTGGGGGCGATCCTACGAATCCGGAAAACAGAATAAGAACGGGCGCCATGTTACAGGTTGGGCGAGTTCCCGAAACTTTGCGCGTGCGCGAGCACATTGATCTGTTCTCCTCCTACTACCAAAATCCCATGCCGGCTACTGACGTTCTGGCGGCCGCCGGGCTGTCCCAGCTCGGGGACCGAAGATTCGCCGACCTTTCCGGAGGCCAGCGGCAGCGCGTTTTGTTCGCGCTGGCCATCTGCGGTAATCCTGACCTGCTGTTTCTCGATGAACCGACGGTGGGTCTCGATGTCGAGGCGCGGCGGATGCTTTGGGACGAGATTCGCCAGCTGGTCAACCGCGGCAAGACTGTACTGCTGACCACGCACTATCTGCAGGAAGCGGACGCTCTGGCCGACCGCATAGCGGTCATCAACCAGGGAGAAATCGTCGCCGAGGGCACGCCGGCCGAGATCAAGGCCAAGACCAGCGGCAAAAGAATCCGCTGCGTCACGAGCCTGACAATCGATACCGTGCAACGCATTCCGGGCGTGCTGGGAATCAGGCAGGACCGCAACGCAATTGAAATTGACGCCGCTCACGCCGAGCCCATCGTGCGGGAACTCATGGCCCGTGACCCGCAATTGTCAGGACTGGAGATCGCCAGCGCCGGCCTGGAGGAAGCCTTCCTCGCGCTGACCCAGGATAACGGCGGCCACGGTAACGGCGGCGGAAATTCGCCACATTGAACTCACGCTGATTCCGAAACTGGGATCATGAAGGAGAGCCTGCATATGAGCACAGCAACGTCGGTGTTAAGCCATCCCCGGATCAAACGTGCCCCTGGACGTACGGCCATGATTTATCTGAAAGAGGCCAAGTACGAGTTCCTCAAGAACCTTCGCCTGCGTACCTATTCGCTGTCGGTGATCAGCTTTCCGCTGATGTTTTATGTGTTGTTCGGATTGGTGCTAAATCCAAAGGGGGCGCCGATTGGAGAGACAACCCTTACCTCCTACATCGTCGCGACATTCGGCACGTTTGGAGTGATGGGAGCTTCGCTGTTCGGAACCGCTTCGTCTCTTGCGGCCGAACGCGGGCTGGGCTGGCTGCAACTCAAGCGTGCAACTCCCATGCCGCCCTTCGCCTATTTCACGGCCAAGGTAGTCATGAGCATGATCTTCAGCGCCACGGTGGTGTTGCTGCTGATGCTGATGGGAATCCTCTTCGGCGGCGTTCACTTGGCGTTCGCCGATGGCGCAAAGCTGCTGGGCACGCTCATCGCCGGATCTCTGCCCTTCGCCGCTATGGGGTTGGCCATTGGCTACTTCGCCGGGCCCAATTCGGCGCCTTCTATCATTAACCTGATTTACCTGCCGCTGTCGGCCTGCAGCGGGCTTTGGGTGCCGTACATGTTCCTGCCCAAGTTCCTGCGCCCGTTTGCGCACGTGCTGCCGTCCTATCATCTTTCGCAACTCGCATTGAGCGTATTCCACGCCGGCCAGCAGGAACCGGCAACCATGCATTGGGAAGTTCTGGCTGCGTTCACGCTGATTTGCCTGGGCTTAGCTCGCCTCGGATTCCAGCGCGATCAGGAAAAGATGTATGGCTGACGCGTGCGCGTTACTCCTGTTGAAGAGGGAATCGTCCATGAGAACCGATTTGAAAAAGTCGATGGTAGGCGGCGCGGTTCTGGTGGCGCTAGGTGTGATCGCGATTTACAGCGGTGTCATGTCACTGACGGTCCTTCTCCCTGCCGCGATTCTGGTCTACTACGAGTGGTCAGCCTCCTTACGCCGCTCGAAGGATCACACGCCGGGTCCTGCCGCCGGAAACTCCGCGGTGGGATTGACGCCAAATGGGAGAATAGACGCGTGAGCAAAGAAGCCAGAACTCAGAGGGTCGCCGTGGGCCGGAGGGCGCTGTGAGGCTGCTGCCCAAAGGCACCGAGTACACGTGGGCGCCATTCACCGCTCTATATTTCGGCTTCTTCTTTATCGACCCGATTGTAAGCCGCGCCGGCCTGCGCGTGTGGTCCTGGACCATTCTCGGAACCGTGGCCTTCCTGCTGCTCTATTTTGGAATGTTCTGGGTGAGCCGCAGGCAGGCCATCCTGCATGTTGCCGCGATGGTCCTGCTCGGCGTGGTCTACGCCCGCTACAACGGGGGAGCAACGACTTTCTTCATCTTTGCGACGGCCTCCGCACCTTTCATTCTCAAAACCGAGGCCGATGGCTTCAAAGCCCTCGCCGGAGTGGAAGCCACTGTGCTTCTAACCTGGTGGGGGTTTCATCTGAATGGCTGGTTTTTGTTCTTCGCCGGGGGTTTGTCTCTGGTAATCGGCCTGAGCAACATTCATTTTGCTCAGCGCAACCGCACCCAGAAGCAGCTGATTCGCGCTCAGGAGGAAATTGAGCATCTGGCCAAGGTCGCTGAGCGCGAGCGTATTGCCCGCGATCTGCACGACGTCCTGGGGCATACCCTCTCCGTCATTACGCTGAAATCGGAGCTCGCCGGCAAACTGATGGAGCGGGATCCACAGCGGGCGGGAAAAGAAATCGGCGAAGTCGAAGAAATCTCGCGGCAGGCTCTAGCTGACGTGCGGGACGCGATCCGCGGCTACCGGGCGCAAGGACTCGCCGCCGAGCTGGAGCGGGCTAAATCCACGCTCGAAACTGCGGGGCTTACGGTGCAATGCGACTCGGCTGCGACCTTGCAACTTCCTGCCATGCAGGAAAGCGTGCTCGCCTTGGCGGTGCGGGAAGCCGTGACCAATGTGGTGCGTCACGCCCGCGCCAGTTCCTGTCAATTGCGTCTGGAGCAGCAGAACGGTTCCTGCCGCCTCGAGATTCGCGACGACGGCGTCGGCTGCGCCAGCCTGGAAGGCAACGGATTGCGCGGCATGCGTGAGCGCGTCGAAATGCTTGGGGGCACGCTTGACCGAATCGCGAAATCTGGAACGACGCTGACCATCACGCTGCCGCTCACAGACGGTGCGACGAGCAACGGCAAACAAGGCGGCCAGCCTTGAATCCTTCGCCACGAGACGTTGCAAAAGAAGGCCGCAAAACCATCCGCGTTGTTCTGGCCGAGGATCAGGGGATGGTGCTCGGCGCACTCGCCGCCCTGCTCGAAATCGAAGGCGACATCTCCGTGATCGCTCAGGCGCGCAACGGGAAAGAAGCCCTCGAAGCCGTGCTCGCGCATAAGCCTGACGTCTTCATCACCGATATTGAGATGCCGCACATGACCGGCCTCGACGTCGCCGCCGAACTGAAACGAAGAAAAACCGGAACCCGCGTGGTTATCGTCACGACATTTGCCCGCGCTGGATACCTGCGCCGCGCGCTCGAAGCCGGAGCTTCCGGATACTTGCTGAAAGATATGCGCGCCGAAGAACTAGCCGACGCCGTGCGCCGCGTGCATCAGGGATTGCGCGTGATCCACCCCGAACTCGCGACCGAAGCCTGGGCCGAGCTCGATCCGCTCACCGACCGCGAGCGCCAGGTCTTGCGCCTGGCCGGAGAAGGCATGGCCAGCGGCGACATCGCTAGCGAACTGGGTCTCTCCGACGGCACCGTGCGAAATTATCTTTCCGAAGCCATCAGCAAGTTGGGCGCCAGCAACCGCGTGGAAGCCGCGCGGATCGCGAGAGCCAAGGGCTGGTTGTAAGGGTGTGGAGCGGACACTCCTGTCCGCTTGTAGCGATCGTTGGGCGTCCAGCTACTTCACTCTTGCCCAATAGACCACATACACCACAATCCAGACGGTTGCATGTAGAGCAGGAGCCACAGAAGCGCGGCCCAGTTTGCGCAGAAGCAGCCCTGCACCGGCGAAGACTAGCCACACGGCGACCAGCCTCCAGGCTCGAGCCGGGATCGTGACCAGCAGAAAAGACTGCAGGCCGGAACGCTCCGGCGCTTCAACGGCGTAAACCTTGTAAGGGATTCCGCGCAAAGGCCCCATCCCGACGGCCCAGATGCCAAACTCGCGGTAGTCGCTCTCGGCGCGCTCGAACATCACCGGAGTAACCAGCGGGACACGAGCCACAGCGTAGCGAGCAGTTGGTCCGCGCGCAGACCAGGAAAACATGACGGCACCGCCGAGAAGCGCCCCGGCGACGATTGCGGCCAGATGAAGCAGGGCACGGCGCGGGCGAAGCATCGCGGCCAGCGAGAGGGGCACGTCGGGAAGAATGAAAAATAGAGTTCCCTCAGCAAAACCCCAGAGAAACGCCAGCGCGATCCCAGGCCAGCCGGTCAACCAGTCGACCCACGGCGGCATGGCGTCTGGTTGGACGGAAGTCGAAGGCATGGAGACTTTGATTGGAGTTCCCTAGCGGCGTGGGCTCCTGGCCGCGAAGTAGATCAAACTCGCCAGAAAAACGATTGGAGCGACCCAGAGCGCAATCATGCGCTCTTTTCCGGGTTCCATGCCCAGTTCCGGATGCGTTGTGAACAAGCCCCAGGCAAGAAAGTAGGCGGAGAGTCCTCCCGCCACTCCGAGCAACAAACTGAGCACGACGCGTTTGACACCCATGGACGGACTCTATCCCGTAAGGCGTATTCCGCCAGCTGGCTAGTGTGTTAGTTTTCAAACTGGCACAGCGCCCACCGCAAGAATTTCTTTGCAGCGCGAACACTTTAGTAGCACAATTTTTCGGTTTCTACCAACAAGTAATGAATTCAGAGAAAGTGATTCCGGAAGGCGCCCCACCGCGGAGGCCGTTGAAGACGCGGCAGCGCGCCTGGGCGCAGGGTTTGGCGCGAGTGCTGACGCGAGCTGGCGCGGCGCCAAACGCAATTTCGATGGCGAGTCTTCTGTTTGCCGCAGCCGCCGGAATATGTCTCGGGCTCACATCGCGTACCGAAGGGATCATGCGGCCGGCACTCTTTCTTGCCGCTGCGGCATGCATCCAGCTTCGCCTGCTGTGCAACATGCTCGACGGCCTGGTTGCGATTGAAGGCGGCCGTAAGACGGTTTACGGAGAAATATTCAATGACATGCCCGACCGCTTTGCCGACGTCGTGATTTTGGTGGGAGCCGGTTACTCGATCTCTAACTTCAGCTGGGGACACGAGCTCGGCTGGCTCGCCGCAGTGCTTGCCGTGATGACGGCCTACATTCGGTTGCTTGGCGGCTCGATGGGAGTCCACCAATACTTCCTCGGCCCCATGGCCAAGCCTCATCGAATGGCCCTGCTGACGGGCGCCTGCGTGCTCTCGGTGTTTGAGAAGAATTTCGGGTTGACCGGACAAGTCATGGCTGCCGCTCTGGTCCTCATGGTCGCGGGAATGCTGGTGACTTGCGCCCGCCGCACGATGCGAATTGTTGCGGACCTGAAGCAGCGATGAAGGCACGCTTAGTGACGCGAATGGCCGCGGGACTAGCCGCGGGAATGATCGCGGCGGCGGCGCGTCTCATCAGTGGCGTGCAAGTCCGGTGGGTGGATTCGGAACCCGACACGCGGCAGGCCGTGTACTTCGCCAACCACTCCAGCCATCTGGATTTTGTGGTGCTGTGGTCGTCGCTGCCGCCGGAAGTTCGCGCCCTGACTCGGCCGGTCGCAGCGCAGGATTATTGGAATCGAGGACCGCGCAAAGCGCTTGCGGTGAATGTGTTTCGGGCTGTATTGGTGGCGAGGAGTGCGGCAAAGATCGAGGGAACAGAAGGGGCGGCCGATCCCAACTCCGACCCGCGCTCCAACGATCCACGCCTGGCGATCGAACACATGCTGGAAGCGATGGGGGAGAACGAGTCGCTGATTCTATTTCCCGAAGGCACGCGCGGGTCAGGCGAAGAAGTGGCAGCATTCAAGAGCGGGCTCTATTACTTGTGCCAGCAACGCCCCGGGCTGCGCTTGGTCCCGGCGTATCTGAACAACTTGAATCGCATTCTTCCCAAAGGTGAGTTTCTGCCGGTGCCGTTCATCAGCAAGCTGACCTTCGGTTCGGCAATGACGCTCGAAACGGGAGAAAGCAAGCCTGTGTTCCTGGCGCGGGCGCGGGAAGCGGTTTGCAGGTTGAAAGATCTGGGCTAGACGATTTATGAAAAATCTCGATCCCCAACTGGTGTGGGCGTTCTCCGGAGTTCTGGGCCTGCTTGCGATTTCGAGCTTGATCGGCCTCGCGCTCAAGGCTGCGGTCAAGCGGCCGGAGGCGCAGGCCACGATTCGCAACCTGAACGCACGAATCGGCGCCTGGTGGGTGATGAGCGCCATCTTCGGCCTGACGCTCGTGGCCGGCCAGATCGGGTCGCTGGTTCTGTTCGGGATCATGTCGCTGCTGGCACTGCGCGAATATGTCACCCTGCTGCCCACGCGACGCGCCGATCACCGCACGTTGTTCTGGTCGTTCTTCATCTTTACTCCGCTGCAGTATTTTCTGATCGGCCTCCAGTGGTACGGCATGTTCGCGATCCTGATCCCGGTATATGCATTTTTGTTCGTCCCCACAAGATTGGCCATCGCCGGCGATACCGAATCGTTCCTGCAGCGTGCATCGACCATCCAATGGGGACTGATGGTCTGCATCTACTGCCTGAGTTACGCTCCCGCGCTGCTGATGCTGAAGATTCCAGGGTATGCGCCCGCTGCAAAGCTCCTGCTCTATCTGGTGCTGGTGGATCAGTTGAGCGACGTGCTGCAGTACGTTTGGGGAAAGTTGCTGGGCAAGCACAAGATCGCCCCGGTCGTGAGCCCGAACAAGACGTGGGAAGGCTTCATCGGCGGCGTGCTCACGGCCACGCTCATCGGAACCGCATTGTGGTGGATGACGCCGTTTCGTCCCTGGGCGGCGGCGCTGGTTTCACTCACCATTACACTCATGGGCTTTGCCGGAGGCTTGACCATGTCCGCCATCAAGCGCGACCGGGGCGTGAAAGACTACGGCACCTTGATCAAGGGTCACGGCGGAATTCTCGATCGGATGGACTCGATGTGTTTTGCGGCCCCGATCTTCTTTCACATCGTGCGGTATTTCTATGTGCGGTAGCGCGAAATGTCCATGTAGGGACAGCCGCCTCGGCTGTCCGTCGAGCGAAGGTCGGCCGTTCTTTCAGTCAGTACCGGCGCGTTGAGCGACGTGCGTGATGCGGATGAGTTCGCCGGTTTAAGCGACCCGCTCGATCTCCGCCTCGTGCTTCTTCGTGGTCTTATAAGCCCATGCCATGCGCGGGGTGTTGTGCGCGATGCCGATCTGGCCTTCGCGATTGAGCACGATGATGCCGCCGTGTCCGTTGACCCTCTGCTTCAGGTAGTTCATCGCTTCCAGCGCTGCCCACTCGGGAAGATTGCCGGCGGCGATGCGGTCGGCGGTCCACTTGGCCAGCACCAGCTTCATGATCGGCTCGCCCCATCCTGTGGTCGAGGCCGCCGCGCTCAGATTGTCGGCGTAGCAGCCGCAGCCGATCAGCGATGAGTCGCCTAGCCGTCCCGGAGCCTTATTCAGTGTGCCTCCCGTGGACGTCGCTGCAGCGATGTTGCGGTCGCGATCGAGCGCAACCGCGCCGACGGTGTCGTGGGAAATGGTCACATCGTCAGAGGTCGGCGCAAAAAGTTCGTTCCCGTGAGAGTTGGCTTCGGCCTGATATTCCCGCAGGCGTTCGACCTCACGGGGAATAACAAGGTCCTCGTTCTTGCACAGCGGGATGCCATGCTGCGCGGCGAATTTCTCCGCGCCTTCGCCGACAAAATACACATGCGGGCTTTCGCTCAGAATCTTGCGCGCGGCGCGCACCGGATTGCGCAAATGCTCGACGCATCCCACGCCGCCGGCGCGCAACGTGGCCCCATCCATGATGAGGGCGTCGAGCTGCACCCGTCCGTCGCGATTGAGAAAACTGCCGCGTCCGGCGTCGAAGGTCTCGTCGTCTTCCATGATGACGACCGCTTCCTCGACCGCATCGAGCGCCGGGCCACCGCGCTCGAGCACGCGCCATCCCGCAGCCAGGGCATTCTTCACGCCGCGAATGTGCGCCTCGACCATGTCATCCGGCATGGCCCACGCGCCGCCATGAACGACCAGAACGGGATCAGTAGGCAAGAGGAGTCCCCAGAAGTAGCGCTGCGACGGAATAGGATAGCAGGTGCCAGTGTGGGGCGGACACTCCTGTCCGCCGCTTTTGATCTTGATCTTGATCTTGATCTTGATTCTGATCTTGATCTTGATTCTGATCTTGATCTTGATTCTGATCTTGATCTTGACTCTGATTCTGATTTTGATCTTGATTCTGCCTTGCAATCAAAGTCAAAAGCGGCGGACAAGAGTGTCCGCCCCACACGAACCACTACGCAGCTTGTCCCGGCGTCAACGCCACCGGCGGGTCCTGGGTTCGAGTCCAGGTGTAACGCATGCGGTGGATGACCGTAATCGTGCTCAGCACCGCAATCACCCACAGCACTGGCGCCATGCGGTTGAATAACGCTCCCAGGATCACCAGCACCAGGCGCTCGGGGCGCTCCATAAATCCTACACGACAAGAGCCGATCAGGCTCTCGGCGCGGGCGCGGGTGTAGCTGACCATGATGGCGCTGATCATCACGAAGGCCGACAGCACGACGTAGAAGAAGCGCTCGCCGCGGGCGTAGAAAACCAGCAATCCCAAGAACTGCGATGCGTCCGAGTAGCGGTCGACGACCGAGTCGAAGAAGGCCCCGAAGCGGGTGACGCGGTTGGTGGCGCGGGCCACCTGGCCGTCCACCAGATCGAAAAAGCCGGAGAAGATGATGACCAGCCCCGCGTAGATGAACATGCGCTTCTGGTTTTCCGCATTAGCCGAGCCGAACAGGACCGCGGCCCAGGTGTTGACGACCAGTCCCATGAAGGTGAGCACGTTGGGGTTGATGCGCGACAGCGCCAGCCAGCGGACAATCGTATCGAGCAGAACTCCGCAGGCGCGGCCGAAGGCGCTGGTCCAGGAGGCAGTCATGGGAGCGGTCCAACGTTGCAGAATTTGACCACAAAGAGCACGAAGTTACGCGAAGGAAGCGCGGCATCCCTTCGTGTAACTTCGTGCCCTTCGTGGTTTATGCCTTTCGTGCCCACTTATGCTTGCGCCTTCTTCGGTTCGTCGTCTGCGGCGGCGTCGTGGATCGTGCTCAGGCTGAGGATTTCCAGCTCGCGCTTGCCGTTGGGCGAGACCACAGTGGCCTCGTCTCCCACTTTTTTGTTCAGCAGTGCGCGGCCGATGGGCGAGGTGGTGGAAATCTTGCCGGCCGCGACGTCCGATTCTTCGCTGGTGACGAGCTTATATTCCATTTCCTCGTTCTTGGTGTTGTCGTAGACCTTAACCGTGGACCCCAGCCCCACCCGATCGTGAGGGATGTTGTTCATATTGATCAGCGACAAATCGGCGAGGCGCTTACCCAGCTGGCGCACGCGCGCCTTGACGTACTCCTGGCGCTGCTTGGCCATGTGATACTCGGCGTTTTCGCTCAGGTCGCCGAGGGCGGCGGCTTTCTTGATCTCTTTCGGCAGTTCGTGAATCAGCTCGTGTTCGAGCGCGTTGATCTCCTCCTGCAGTTTTCGTCTGATTTGATCGGTCATGGATGACTACACGCCGGATTGTGGCAAGGCTTAGGACATTATAGACCCGCCTCGCTGGCCGCGGCATCGGCCCCCGGCTTACGTCGTCCCATTTTGGGCGGCCTATGCGCGTTATGGTTAGTTCTTGGCCTCCGCGTCTGAACCCTTCAGCGAAAGCACCAGAATCCGGCCGTCGGAGTGGAACTCGCCGCCGGTTGCGGTCTTGGCGGTGGTCAGCGCGTCTTTGGGAGTTACGTGTCCGCGCGCAACCACCAAACCGGTCGCTGACAGCGTCTCATTGACGTATTCGCGCTCGCCATCGATCGCGGGATCGATCTTGTGCGTGACTCCGTTGTTCCTCTGATCTCTCTCGAACCCGATGTCGTGGGTCGCGGCAATGCACCACAGCGGCCGCCCGCTTACCTGGTAGGGCGACTTCCACACCCGGAGGTGATTGCGCGACATCACCACCCGCACCGGCTCGGCATGGGCAAAGCCGTAGTCCTGCGGGCGGTCGAACAGATAGAGAACACTCATCGGCATGGTCAGATAGTCCTTCTTTTCCATGGTGTCCAGAAGTCCCGCCATGACCGTGCTTTCCACGGACTTGTCCACCTTCACCCAGCCGCCGGTCGTAAAAACCTTCACCACGTCCTCTTCGTTGCCGATGAGCAGGACATTGACCATGTCGCCAGGATTGTGTTGCGGGTCCGAGACCCGCCGGGGCAGGGATTCCAGCAAATCCGCCGTGATGCCCGATATCGTGCTCTCCGCCGGGCCGCCGATGCCTGTGGCGGAACCCTGCTCCAGCACCTCAATCTTCACCTGAAAGCTGCCTGTTGCGTCAGCAGCGTCTTTCACACTCTGGTTAATCCCGAGATACAGGCGCGCGGCAATAGGCGCGGTATAGGTAACTCCGTCGCCTACTTCAAAAGCTTCGCCCATATCGCCCGTCCCCAGGCGGCCGATCAGTTCTCCGTGCGCCCCATTGGGCACCGCGTATTGGTGAATCAAGTCGGCATAACTGCGCGTGATGCCGCTGGGACCGAAGCTCTTGTTCTTCTTCTTCTGGGTGTACGTGACCGTCCCCTCTGCAGAGAGCTTCAGCTTCTCGCCGCCGCGCACGTCGACCTTCGTGTCGGCCCATCCTTTGGACGCATCCACCTGCACGGTGTACGAGGTTTGGACGGCAGTGGCAGTGCTTTGCGGAGGGGTAACTTCCGGGGTCGAATCGGACGTTTGCTGGGCAGCCACCACGGCCGCGGCCAACAGAAGTGGGAATATCAAGAGATATCTGGATTTCAGGGGAGACATACTCAACTCCAAATGGCGTTACGGGCGGATGCTAGCACAAGCCCATCCGAGTGTTAAACGACCCCAGGCAGCATGGGCTACGCCTGGAATTCTGAGGCTTCCGGAAAGCGCAGGTTGCACTTGGCCAGGGTGGCCGTGAGCAGTTCCTCGACCTTCGATTCTTCGCAGTTGCGGGCCATGGCTAACTCGCTGACCAGCAGATAGCGGGCCCGCTCCAGCATCTTTTTCTCGCGGAATGACAGCGGTTTGGCCTGATGCAGCGCAATCAGACTCTTCAGAACCCCAGCCACCGCCAGCAGCGAACCGGTCCGCATCCGGTCGGAGTTTTCCTTGAAACGATCTTTCCAGTCGCCGTTGCTTCCGCTCTCGCTAACCGAAAGCAAATCCAGCACTTTCTGGACGTCCCCGTTGCGCACCACCCGCCGCAGGCCAACGTTTCCGGCGTTCTGACAGGGGACCATCACCTTCAGGCTGCTGGCCTTGATGTGCAGCAGGTAGAACCTCTCCACCGTCGGGCCAATCGTGCGACTGCCAATCTGTTCAATAACACCAACGCCATGATTGGGATAGACGACCTTGTCGCCGATGTGGAAATTCAAGTCTGTACTACTCATGTCAAGGCACCCAGGAGAGGACAGGTTCGCGGGGGAAACTACGTTAGTGCTGTATTCATGCTACTCCCCCAACAAGGCCGAAAGCAAGGCGAGGAAGCCTGGTCGCCAGCCCCCTATAATGGCGCGAGTGTCCTCTGAGAGCCAACATCCCGACGATTCCGGTCTAAGTCGCCCGGGCAGCGGAGACCTCAAAAGCCGAGTTCTCGGCCTCGACGTAGGCGCCCGCCGCATCGGCATTGCCGTGTCAGACCCCCTGGGGATCACCGCGCAAGGCCTCGAAACTCTCGAGCGCAAGAACAAGCGCCACGACTTGGCCTATCTGCAGCAGGTCATCGAGCGCTATGAGGTAAAGGAAATCGTGGTTGGACTGCCTCTGCGTATGAGCGGCGCCGAAGGAACGCAATCGGAAAAGATGCGGGCGTTTGCCGGTGACCTGGCTAAGAGGTTCAACCTGCCGGTCCATTTATTTGACGAGCGGCTTACGTCCGCCGAGGCCAACCGCTTCCTGCGCGAAACCGAGCTGTCGATCGAGAAGCGCGGCAAGGCTGTCGACAGGATGGCCGCTGTCCTGATCCTGCAGGCGTGGATGGAGAGCCGCGCGCTCGAACGCTAACGATCCCCGCCGCTAAAAAGACCGCCTGTGGAATTCTCCGGTCCAATCTCAGCTGTCTACCGCCTTCTAACACCTGCATTTTGTTTGTTCTGTTGATTTCTGCGAAAAGTTTCATTTGCCTTTCACCCTGCGGTCACGAATGCGCAATTTGCGATCCCTAGACTGCTCGGCAGTCCGCGAAAGAATTTCGAAATTCGCGGCCCTGGAGGCAACAAGATAATGATTGGCAATTGGAACTTGACCGAGTTGCGGCGCAGGGCATTGGTTGGGCTGTCGCTCGTCGCGCTCCTGTCCAACAACATGAACGCCTTTGGCCAGAACAGCGCCGCAGGCAGCAACGATAACAATACAGAAAGCCCCATCAAGCATGTCATCGTGCTGATCGGCGAAAACCGCTCGTTTGACCATCTGTTTGCTACCTACATCCCGCAGGCCAAGGGCGAGAGAGTCTCGAACCTGTTGTCCAAAGGGATCATCGACGCCGACGGCGAACCCGGCCCAAATTTCAGGAAAGCGCAACAGTTCGCTGCGGTTGCTCCGTTTCGCACCAAATACTTCATCAGTCTCCGGGACGACGAAAAGGCTCCTTACGAAATTCTGCCCGAGCCGACCCTGAACTTCGCCCCGACCAAGACTATCTTCCCTCCGGGCACGCCCGAGGCACTGCTGGCCGCCGTTGAGCCTTCGCTCGAGGCGGGGGACCTCAATTTGCTCACCACCGGCGCAGCCTCGGAATTCACTCAAACCTTCGAGCAACCGGATCCCGATACGCGGGTAGAGAACTTCAACGTCCTGAACAACGGACCGTTTCAGCTCGAAGGGACCCTGCTGCCCTACGATTCCTACACCGGAGACACCACGCACCGCTTGTTCGAAATGTGGCAGCAGTCGGATTGCAGCTTTGCCAAAGCCACGTTCGAAAATCCTTCCGGGTGCTTGAGCGATCTTTATCCCTTCGTCATCACGAACTACACCAATCAGCCCGATCCGTTTGCCAACAACCAGATCGACGACAACGGTGGCGGCAACTCGATGGCGTTCTACAACATGCAGCACGGCGATGTACCGTTCCTGAAGAGCCTGGCCGATCAGTACTCGATGAGCGACAACTACCATCAGGCGTTCATGGGCGGCACCGGAGGCAACCACGTGATGATGGGAACCGGTGACGCCATCTTCTGGAGTGACGGCAACGGTACTCCGACCGTACCGCCTTCGAACGTCATCGCCAATCCCAACCCTTTGCCGGGCACGGACGACGTTTACACCGTCGATCTGGGCTTCAACGGCGACTTCACCAAGTGCGCCGACAACACACAGCCGGGAATCTTGCCCATCCGGCAATACCTCCGCAGCCTGCCCTACGATCCGAAGCCGAACTGCCAACCCAACCATTTCTATATGGTGAACAACGTGAGTCCGGGGTTCCTGCCTGACGGAACCGTAGACACCGCGGGCATCGCCAGCGGATTCACAGTCCCGCCGATCAACACGCGCACTATCGGAGAATCGCTGAACGACAAGAACGTCTCCTGGGCGTACTACGGCGGCGCCTACAACGCGGCCGTTGCTCTGCAGCACGATCCCACCAGCACCGATCCCACGGTGCTAGTCGGCGCCGCGTACTGCAATATTTGCAACTTCGAGTCCTACTCCAATGCGATCATGGGCAACACGGCCCAGCGCACGGCCCATATCAAAGACGCGATCGACTTTTTCAACGCGGTCGCAAGCAACACACTTCCTGCCGTATCGTTCGTCAAGCCCGACGGCCTGCTCGACGGCCATCCCGCTTCTTCGAAGTTCGACCTGTTCGAGGCGATGACCAAGAAGATCGTCGATGCCTTGAAGGCCAACCCCGAACTATTTGCCTCCACCGCGCTCATGATTACCGTGGACGAAGGTGGCGGCTTCTATGACTCCGGCTACATCCAGCCGCTGGATTTCTTCGGCGACGGCCCCCGGATTCCGCTGATCGTGGTCTCGCCTTTCACCAAAGCGGGTCACATCAGCCACACCTACACCGATCACGTTTCGATGACCAAATTCATCGAACGCAACTGGCACTTGAAGCCGCTGACGACTCGGAGCCGGGACAACTTCCCGAACCCGATTTCGTTCGAGTTCAATCCCTACGTTCCGGTGAATAGCCCGGCGATCGGCGATCTGTTTGACCTGTTCGATTTCGGTCACCACGGCCACTGAAGTGCTGAAGAAGGAACTCGTGGCGCAACGCCGCGAGCTGATGCTTCCCGAGGGTATGGGTGCCCACCCACGCCCTCGGGAGTTTTCGTGTTTGTCGGTTTGCGCTGGGAAACGTCGGGCGAATGAGGGGCTCAGTGTCCTCGCATCGCCTTGCGATACGCCGCTACATTTTTGTCGTGCTCTGCCATGGTGCGGGCGAAGCGGTGGTGGCCCTGCGCGTCGGCGACGAAGTAGTAGTAGTCGCTCTGCGCCGGATGCATGGCGGCTTCGAGCGCGCTGCGTCCGGGGTTGCCGATGGGGCCCGGCGGCAGCCCGGCATTGCGGTAAGTGTTGTACGGCGAACTGAACGACATGTCCGCGTGGTGCAGCGCGCCCTGGTAGGTTCCGGCGAGAAGCTCGGCATAAATGATGCTGGGATCGGCGTCGAGCGCCATATGCTTGGCGAGTCGGTTGTAGTAGACACTCGCGACCATCGGCCGCTCCTCGGGCACGGCGGTTTCTTTCTCGACGATAGAAGCCATGGTGACCGCGCGCTCGACTTCACTCTGGCTGAGCTGCACTGCGGCGGGCACGGGGTCTGCGGCGAGCAGCACCTGCCCGCCAGGAGCCAGTCCAATTTGACGCGCGACCAGGCGGAATTGCTTCGCCATAGCGGCGGCCATCTCGTGCATGGTCATCAGGCGGGTGAATTCGTACGTTTCAGGGAATAGATACCCTTCCAGCGAGTGAGCCCCAGGAGCGATGTCGGAGATCAGTGCGGTATCAGACTGGGCCACCTTCAGGAAATCGTCGGCTGATCCGAGCCCCGCCGCCTCGATGGCGCGGGCAATATCGAACATGGTGTAGCCCTCAGGCACCACCACGGTGTGGAAGTACACATCGCCGCGCCGCAGCCGCTTCTGAATATCAATAATGTCGGCAGATTTGTCGAAGAGGTACTCACCGGCTTTCAGTGAGCGTTTGCGGTGAACGTAGTGCCACAGCACAAACGCTTCTTCGCTGCGGATCACGCCGGCGCTCTTAAGCTCGGCGGCGATGCGATGGGTGGAGTAGCCCGGGCGCAGCAAGACGAACGTCTGGCCCGACGGCTGCACCGGCGTCGTTACCGCCCATGCAAACCACGCCCCAGCCCCGATCACTGCCACCAAAATGAGCCAGACGAGCTTTTTCACGTCCACTCCGCGCGCTGATTCCGTCTCGCGCTAGTTACAGTTTAGATGATGCCTGCCTCGGCTGCGCCCTGACGATAGTGTGTCTGCCTTTGGTAAGTGGCTGGTTTTCTTCAGGATCGGTGCGGCCAGACCTGGCCCCGCTCAGTACCAGACACTTTCATAAGTGTCCCAGGCTGACCCCGCATCCTTTGCGCCGCCTGTATACTCCAATGATGGGGAGAGAGTTTAGATCTGCATGAGACGTTCCTCGCTCGTTTGGGCCCTGATCGTATTCCTGGCAGTGCTGCCGACGACCGCGTGCCTTTTTCGCACCCGCCCGGTCGAGGACAAATACTCCACAGCGCCGCTTAAGGAGTCTTCGCAGCAGGGGTTGATCGACCGGATTAACCAGCAGGCTGAAGCCATCCACTCCTTGAAGGCGACCGTGGATATCGACTCGTCCGCCGGCGGCGTCAAGAAGGGCCATGTCACCGACTATAAGGAAATTCGCGGTTACGTTCTGGCCCGACAGCCGGCCTCGCTGCATATGATCGGGCTGATGCCGATCGTGCGCACTACGGCCTTCGACATGGTCAGCGATGGCCAGGCATTCAAGCTGTGGATCCCGCCCAAGAACCGTTTCGTGGTTGGAAGAAACGACATACCCACGGCCATCACCGACCAGCCCATGGAAGACATTCGCCCGCAGAATATTTACGAGGCGCTGCTGATTCCCCGCGTGGACCCGAATTCTGAGATCGCGGTGCTGGAAAACGGCTACGAGATTCTGCACGATGCCAAGGGCCATCGCATATTGCAGGAGGACTACGAACTGACCGTCATTCAGAAGCGCGACAAAGGCTGGGGCCTGGAGCGAAAAATCGTCTTCGGCCGCGTGGATCTGAAGCCTCATCGCCAGTTCATCTACGATGAGGACGGCAAGGTCGTTACCGACGCCCGCTATGCCGAATACAAAGAGTACGACGGCGTGAGCTTCCCGTCGCGCATTGAAATCTCACGCCCGCAGGAAGAATACGACATCACGCTGAACATGCTGAAGGTGGATATCAACAAGCCTCTGACCGACGAGCAGTTCGTGCTGGAACAACCCGCGGGAGCGGAAGTGGTGCATCTCGACCGTCCGCAGTCGAGCCTGGTAAGGCCGGTGGGAAATAGAGAATAATGACGCTAAACATGTAGCGACAGCCGCCCTCGGCTGTCGGGCGGAGCGAAGCTCCGCTGCTCTATCAGGAGCCGGTTTTCTTGCATTGTAAGTCCAGTCTGCAAAACATGCGTTAGAAGAGACCTGGCGAGCTTTCGCTCGCTCGGACAGCCGGGGGCGGCTGTCCCTACGTGCTTCCATGATGAACAAAATGGTCGTCGCCAATCTCGTGCATCGGCCGATCCGCTCGTTGATCAGTGTCGTCGCCATCGCGCTTGAGGTCACGCTGATCCTGCTGATCGTCGGCCTGTGCTACGGCATCATGAACGACTCCAAGAACCGCACCTCGGGGATCGGCTTCGATGTGATCGTGCAGCCGCCGGGATCGTCGTTTTTCTCGGCGATCAGCGGGGCGCCCGTCTCCGTCAAGGTTGCCGACGTGCTGCGCCGCATGCCCCACGTCAAGGTGGTGAGCCCGGTGGTCTGGCAGATTGCTACCGGAGGCGGAATCGAGGTGATTGATGGCATCGAAATTAACAGCTTCGAAGCCCTGGGCGGCCCCTTTCGATATCTGCACGGGGGACCATTCCACGGCCCGGATGACGTTCTGGTCGACGACTACATCGCCCGCCAAAGGCACGTGAACGTCGGCGACACCATGGTGATTCTCGATCATCCGTTCCACGTTTGCGGAGTCATCGAGAACGGCCGGGGCGCTCGCAAATTTGTTCCCATGGCGACGATGCAGGACTTGATCGGGGCGAATGGGAAAGCTTCGGTCTTCTACATGAAGCTGGACGATCCAGCCAATACCGACCAGGTGGTCGAGGCGGTGAAGCAGCAGCCGGGGATGGAGAATTACAGCGTTCGGTCCATGCAGGAGTATTTGAGCATGATGACGCCCAGCAACCTGCCCGGGTTCCGCCCGTTCATCGGCGTGGTGATCGGCGTGAGTCTCGTGATCGGCTTCCTGGTGATCTTTCAATCGATGTACACGGCGGTCATGGAACGCACGCGCGAGATCGGGATCCTGAAATCGCTGGGTGCGTCGAAGTACTACATTGTCAGCGTGGTCCTGCGCGAGACCGTGCTGCTGGCGCTGACAGGGATCGTGGTGGGGATTTCTATCAGTCTGCTGGCGCGCATCGGAATCCAGCATCGCTGGCCGCTGGTGCGCATCGATAAGAGCACGGAGTGGATCATCCGGGCCACCATCATCGCGATTGTGGGAGCGGCGGCCGGGGCCTTGTATCCAGCGTACAAAGCGGCGCAGAAGGATCCGATTGACGCGCTGGCGTACGAGTGATTAGTGCCAACCGTTTAATTTGTCATCCTGTTAATTTGTCATCCTGAGCGAAGCGAAGGACCTGTGCACTTCCCGCGCGGGCCGAGGGCAAATGCATAGGTCCTTCGGCGCCAAAGAGCGGCGCCTCAGGATGACATTCCAGAACCAAACTATTCGTCGGATTCCAGTCCCGCACGCTTCAGCATTCGCCGTAGACCCCGATCTCCTGTCGCTCCCCGCTGCTCGCCGGCGATGTTCCCGTCGCGGTCCACGACCACGTAAATCGGATACACCTGGGCGTTGTACATGGCGGCAAGATTCGTGTCTTTGGTGAGGACGATCGGCACCGAGCGCGGGTGGTCGGCGAGGTATTTCTTCACTCGCTGATCCGGCTCGAGCACGTCAACGGCGAGGACGATCAGGTCTTTGTTCTTGAACTCGCCTGCGATGCTGTCGACGATTGCGGCCTCGCCTTCGCAGTACTTGCACCAGGTCGTCCAGAACTCGAACAGCACAACCTTGCCTTTGACCGACTCGTTGTTGAACTGCTCGCCGGTTGTGGTTTTGGCCCGAAAACGCGGCGCGGGCTGGCCGGTTTCATCGCCTGCCGACGCAGGAATCGTCAGCAGCGAGCAGAGCAGAGCCAACGCCAGCGCTTCGCGGCATCGCAGCATAGCGCCGCATATTAGCACGCTTTCTGCAGGAGAAATTTGCGTTAGGGTGTAAAATGCGGGCGAAACCGAGGAGGCGTTTTATGCGCGTCAATCGTCTCGCAATTGTGGGTGCGCTTTTCCTGACGTCGTTGCTGATGGCTCAGCAGGCGCTGGACAACGCTGCGGTGGTGAAGATGGCCAAAGCCGGGTTGGGCGATGACGTCATCGTTTCGATGGTACAAAATCAGCCGGGCCACTACGCATTGACGCCCGACACGCTGGTGAGCCTGAAGAAGGACGGGGTTTCGGACAAGGTACTCGCCGCTATGGCAGCGAAGAACGCCGCGCCAGTCGCTGCTCCCGCGGCGGCGGCAGCGGCGGCGAAAGATCCATACGACGATCTCGATATCGGGGTTTATTACAAATTAAAGGATGTCTGGACCCTGATTCCGTCGGAATCGGTGAACTGGAAGACGGGCGGAGTGCTGAAGTCGTTTGCTTCCCAGGGCATCGTCAAGGGAGATGTGAACGGACACCTGAATGGCAAACAGAGCGCGACCGAACTGAGGACCCCAATGGAAATCCTGATTAAGACCGCTGAAGGGGTCGAAGCTACCGACTATCAACTTGTGCATATGCACGCCAATAGCGACAACCGCGAATTCCGGACCAAGACCGGCGGGGTCTTTCACGCTTCCGGCGGGTCCACGAAAGATGCGGTGCAGTTTCAGCAAACCAGGATCGCCAAGCACGTGTACACCGTGACCTTACCCGACAAGCTGGCCTCGGGAGGCGAGTACGGGTTTCTGGCTCCCGGGTTGACCAACTCCACCGCTTCCGGGTCGACCGGCAAGGCGTATACGTTTCATTTCCTGGAGTAATCCAGAACGCCAGGGTCAGCGCTTTTTCTTCGTCGCTTTTGGTTTGAGCGTCTTCGCGTATTCGTAGCTCAAATCCAGATACTTCGCCAATTCCTTCGTATTCTGGAGCAGGCTGTCCGGAACCGCCACGTACTCGCGCATCACGGTGCCGTAGGCTTCATACAGTTTCGTCTTGTATTTCTTCAGGAACCTCTCGCGCTCCGCTTCCGGCAGCCGTATGGCCAATCGTGATTCATGCAGAAGCGTAAACATGTTTCCATTGACCGCGGTGTAGGGATTGGCGTCCCCCTTGCGCTCGATTTCGGGCTTGGTCGCGATCAGCTTGTCATAGAGCGCTTCCCGGTCATCGAGGCTATTCTGCGCTGTCATGCTCCCCTTGGACTCCTTCGGTTCCGATCGTCTGACGCTGCCAGGCCAAGACGTTAGCGGCTGTTCCCGCAAACCGCACGGGGGTACGTTACCACGGGGAACCGCGGGTAACACAGCGTTGACAATTCTTTGCAGACTCCGGTAAATTAAAGACTTTAGCGGTAGTGTGGTTGCCCGCCTGATGGTCCCGGCGTCCTCGCTGGGGAATCAACGAGCGGTTTTCTTTCGCAGCCTTTTTCAAATCTGGGAGAGTTCCGATGTCAACCTATTTCCCCAAAGAGGGGGAAATTGTGCGCAAGTGGTACGTCGTGGATGCTGACGGGCAGACGCTCGGGCGCCTGGCTTCGCAAGTGGCGCGCATCCTGATGGGCAAAGAGAATCCCAAGTACACGCCGTTCATCGATACCGGCGATCACGTGATCGTGATTAACGCCGAAAAGGTTCGCACTACCGGCATGAAGGCCGAGCAGAAAAAGTATCAGCACTATACGGGATATCCGGGCGGCTTGAAGACGGAAGGGTATCAGAAGCGGCTGGTGCGCAAGCCGGAGGCGATCATCGAAGACGCCGTGCGGCGCATGCTGCCCAAGAACAAGCTGGCGGCGCACATGCTGTCGAAGCTGAATGTGTACAAGGGCGACAAGCATCCGCACCAGGCGCA
>DATFNR010000024.1:0-7203 GCA_035266285.1 Candidatus Sulfotelmatobacter sp. | reverse complement strand
GCGACCTTCACTCCGCTGGCGAAGGCATGGGCCACATTTTTCCGCGCCGCCGGAATCACATCGCGCGCCTTGGCCAGCAGCGGCGCCGGCAGGTGCGTGGCCTCGGCATTGGCGAACATCCAGTCGCCGAGATAGAGCGTGGGCACCAGATACGTGCCGTGCTCTTTCATCACCGCGATGGCCGCATCGTCGATGTAGGATCCGTGCTCGATCGAGTCCACACCCGCCTCAGCCGCCCACCGGATTCCCTCGGCGCCATGGGCATGCGCCGCCACTTTGCGCCCCAGGCGGTGCGCGTCGGCCACGATGGCCTTCATTTCCTCGAGGGTGTACTGCGAGGCCTGCGGATTGTCGCCCATCGACAGCACGCCGCCGGTGGCGCACACCTTGATCAAGTCCACGCGGTACTTGATGTTTTCGCGAACCTTGTGCTGCACGGCCGCAATGCCGTCGGCCACGCCGTCGCTGGTGGCGTGATATTCGAAGGGCAGCAGATTATTGTCGCAATGTCCGCCGGTGATGCTCAGTGCCGGCCCGCTCACCAGCATTCGTGGTCCGGGCACGTCGCCGGCGTTGATGGCATCGCGCAGAGCGACGTCGGTGTAGTCGCGGGCCCCCACGTTGCGCACCGTGGTAAATCCCGCCAGCAGCGTGACCCGCGCGTTCTTCGCCCCGATCAGCGTCTCGCGCGGAGCCGAAAGCGCCAGCTGTTCGTAGCCAAATGTCGGGTCCATGGTCAGGTGCGTGTGCGCGTCGATCAGACCGGGCAGTACCGTCGCATTCGGCAGATCGATGCGCACGGCATCCGGGGAGCCCTTGCTCTCGCCCGCCGGGCCCACGCTGACGATCTTTCCATCTTCGATCACGAGCGCCTGGTCGGTGAGCAGCTTACCTGTCTTTACATCAAGCACATGCCCGGCATGAATCACAACGGGATGCGATGCCTGAGCGATTGCACTGGCGCAGCCAGCAAGCAGGACGGCGACAACCACAACGAG
Source organism: Candidatus Sulfotelmatobacter sp. (assembly GCA_035266285.1). Taxonomy (GTDB): domain Bacteria; phylum Acidobacteriota; class Terriglobia; order Terriglobales; family Acidobacteriaceae; genus Sulfotelmatobacter. The sequence continues at coordinate 6,205 of DATFNR010000024.1, read as the reverse complement.
GTGAATCTTTTTCATGATCCCGATCCTTTCTCGAAGCTTCGTTGGATCTATAGGTTTGTACCCTGGCGCCGCTCATCGAGCCCCCACACTCGACCAGCGTCGGCGGCATAGAAAACAATCAGCAGCAACAGGAGAGGCAAAGTATCGAGCCGCGCCCCAAAATAGCGCCAGATCGGCACTCCATGCCCCGGATCCCACCACGCGGCCAAAGTCAGATTGAGCAGGAAGAAAATCCCGAGCACGCAAGCGGGCCGCACCCAAAGCCCAAGCAGCAAAGAAACGCCGACCGCCAGTTCAATCACGCCCACGAGGTAGCCAAAAAATACGGCGTGAGGCAACACCAGTCCCGACAGAACCGGCCGATAGAAACTGACAGAACTGCTGGAGATGTAGTCGTGGAGATAGTTAAGAAAATCGCGGTGCGCAAAATCAGGTCGCGCCACTTTGTACTCCCCGAAGAACAGGAAGAAAGCGGAAGTGGCAATACGCACGGCCGCGATGGTCTTGCTGCACGAGGAGGTCATCAAGAGGGGCGGTAGTGGTCAGTCGTCGTCGGCGATGTTCACTGGCAACTGGTCACCGGCAACTGGCAACTGATTCTACCCTCCCGGGCCGTCGTTAGAAACGTACTGCTCCAGCGACTCCAGTTCGCGACTCAGGTCGTCGACGCGCCACTCCAGCAGGTTCCGGATGGAGAGAATCCCGAGCAACTTGCCGCTGTCGTCGGCGACCGGCAGGTGACGGAAGTGCCGCTCCAACATCGTGGTTAGCGCTTCGCCGGCTCCGGTGCTTCGCGTGGCCATTTCCACGGGCGTAGTCATCAGATCGCGCACTGGGGTCGTCCGCGGGTCCAGGCCGCTGAGCGACATCTTCCGCAGCACGTCGCGTTCGGTAAAAATCCCCGCAACGCGGTACTCGCTGTCGACTATCGCCACCGCGCCCACATGATGGTCGAGCATCTTGTGGATGGCGTCAGCGGTGCTGGCTTCCAGACCCACGGCCGCGATCTCACGGTCACAAAGTTCCAGCACGCTCATACGCACCTCCTCGAACTGGATTGACGCATTATGATCGCGGTCCTGCCCTTGTCAAGGAAATTTACGAAGAATTCTCGCCTCCCAGCCCGCGGAAGGGCCACCTCGTCCCAATCGCGGAATGATCCTCCGCTCGGGATGACCCCGTCCCGGAAACCGATGGCTTCACTTGCCGCGAAAGACTTTCCCATCCTTCATGACAAACTGCACACTCTCGAGCAGCTTGATGTCGCGCAGGGGGTCTCCGGTCACCGCGACAATGTCGGCGAACGCACCCGGAGCCACCACGCCGATCTTTCCCTCCATGTCGAGCATCACCGCGGCCCGCGACGTCGCACTCTGGATCGCGTCCATCGGGGACATGCCAAACGACACCATCCGCGGGAACTCCTGCGCAATCGGGTCGGTCCACGGAATTCCGCCCATGTCGGTGCCGAAGACGATCTTTACGCCGGCCTTCAGCGCCTTCTTGAACGACGGTTCATGCACCGCCGCCCGCAGGCGGTCGCGCTGCCCATTGGGCGTGTCCGCCGGCGCCCAGTCGTAGTAGTAGGGGCTCAAGGTCGGCACATACCAGGTGCCCTGCTTCAGCATTTGCACGATCGCGGCATCGTCAAGATCGAGCCCGTGCTCGATGGAATCGCATCCGCCATCCAGCGCCCGGCGCAGGCCAATGCCGCCGTAGGCGTGGCATGCTACTTTCTTGCCCCAGCCGTGGGTCTCGTCGACGATGGCCTTCAGTTCTTCAACGGTGAAGGTTGGCTGGGAAACAAGTTCGCCGTTTTTGCCCACCCACGACCGATGGGTCATGTAGACCTTGATCCAGTCAGCGCCGTGGTCGAGTTGCTCGCGTGCGGCCTTGCGGGCTTCCACGGGTCCGTCGGCAATTTGTGCGCCCTTAGGCATGGCCAGCTCGGGCGCGTATCCCTCGAGCATGTAGCCGCCGGTGGTCGAAATGGCCCTCGTCGCCACAAAAAGCCGCGGCCCCGGGATGATGCCATCCTCAATGGCCTGCTTAATCCCGATGTCACCGTAACCCGCGCCTTCGGTCTCTACGTCGCGCAGGGTTGTGAAGCCCTGCTCCAGCGCCCGCCGCACCGCCACCGTGGCGCGAGCGGCGCGCAGCCCGAATGGCGCCATGAGGATGTTGACGTCGTATCCGCCCTTCTCCGGATCCTCTCCCCACAGGAAAATGTGGGTGTGCGAATCGATCAGGCCGGGAAGCACCGTCTGCTGCGAGAGGTCGATGACGGTGGCTCCTGCGGGGACTTTCGTGCTGGCAGCATCGCCCACGGCCTCGATGCGGTTGCCGCGAATCACGATCACCTGATCGCGCCGCGGCTGATCGGACTTGCCGTCAATCAGGGAGCCTGCCCGTATGACGGTAACCTGGGGCGCAGGTACGGAATGTTGATCCTGCGCGACTAAGTTGACTCCAAGAGCCAGCAACAAGATGCAGTGAGCAATCTTCACATTGGCCTCCGGAAAACTGCGGTGAGAGCATCGCCGGTCTCGACGGATGATTTCGCGGGAAGGATTCTATACCCTTGGGAAAGACCGCCGCTCGGGGTGGGCAGTCTTTATCGGACCGGGGAGCAGGCCGGGGAGGAGCAGGCCGTGCAGCTACGACTCGCGGAAGACCGTGACGCAGAGCCCATTGTGGCCATCATCAACGCCGCGTTCCGGCGCGCCGAAGGCTTCCTGATCGATCGCGATCGTATCGATCTGGAAACGGTGCGGTCCTTACTGGGAAAAGGGAAATTCCTGGTCGCCGATGACGAGGCCAGCGGCCTTCTCGCGGGCTGTGTCTACATTGAGCTGCGCGGCGAGCGGGCCTATCTGGGACTGCTCTCGGTCGATCCCGGGCGTCAGAAGACCGGGTTGGGCTCCATGCTGATGAATGCTGCCGAGGAATATGCTGCCCAGGCTGGTTGCCGGTTCATGGATCTGCGCATCGTCAACGTGCGCCGCGAGCTTCCCGCCTTCTATCGGCATCGTGGATATGTTGAGACCGGAACCGCTCCGTTTCCTCCTGATCTGAAGCCGAAGATGCCTTGTCATTTCGTCGAGATGTCGAAGCCGCTGAGCTGACACGCCGCGTATCACGGCAGGACCGCGTCCGCCTCAATCTCGACCAGCATGTCGGGCGAAATCAGTGCGCTTACCTGGATCATCGACGTGGCCGGACGCACGTCGCGAAAAAACTCGCCGTGCGCCTTGCCGACCTTTTCCCACTCGGCGATGTTAAGAACGTACATGCGCGTGCGCACCACATCCTTCATGCTCGCTCCCGCCTGCTTCAGCGCGCTTTCAATGTTCTTCAAGGTCTGCACCGTCTGCGCATACACATCGCCAACCCCGACGATCTTGCCGTCCGGTCCGATCGCCGTCGACCCGGAAACGTGTACAGAATACCCAATTTTCACCGCACGGGAGTACCCGACCACCGGTTCCCAGGGTGCGCCGCTTGAGATGTTCTGTCTTTCCATTCCGTTCCTTCCTCCATGGATCACTGTTTTTGCTACAAACTGAGACCGAACACGTGGGAACCCCGGCAAGTTCAGCTTGTATTGGCAGCCCCTTCCCGACAGTGCCAACAAAATAGATGCGGCAACTGCTTTGCCGGTCGCGGGTTCTAATGATTAGGAAAATGAATCGCAACGATAAACAAAAGTCACTTGCACGGCACGCTGAGATGAGATATTTACTGACGCAAGTGACTGAGAGTCCGTGCCTGGCACGGGCTTTAGGGAGCCCAAGAGAAAAGAGATGATCCCGGAATCGCATCCGCTGCAGGAGCTGTTTCAAGACCTGGTGGGGCGGCACTATGCCGAAGAGATCGGCATTCGCGACCCGCAGATCGTGGCCTACGTCTCGCATCTGCTGGCGGAGTTCTGCGAGGCCGATCAGCTGTATAAGATTCATGATACGGCCAATCGCCCGCTCGCGGACGTGGGGGAAATGCTGCTCGAATCCGACCCGGTTTACGGCCCGGCGCCCTCGTTTGACCGCGAACGTCAGGTGCGCAAGCACATCGGCGACTACACGCTGTTTTTCGCCGGAATGTTTCCCGAAAGCATCAACCAGATCCGCCTGCGCCGTCATCGTCTGGAAAATCTCATCGAGTGGATCAAAGCCGGGAAAGAAAGCTACTACATCGTCTCCAAGTTCGAGCACTTCGAATATGCCAAGGTCGCACCGCTGTTCGCCACGCTGGCGCGCAATTTTGAAGGCTGCGTGTACGGGCTGAATAGGGTGAAGAACGATCTGGCGGAGATGCAGCATCCCATCGTCGGTCGCCCGGACGAGTTGATCATGTAACCTAAGCCCTCGGTCAGTTCCGCTCTCGGTCAGTTGCATCCTCAGTCAATTCCGCCGATCGCTCCCCGCGTCGCTGCGCGCCTCGGTTCTGACATCCGCCGCGCTTCCTCTGCGATAGAAACTCAGCGCGGCACTGCCCTGCACCAGCCTGCGAAATCTGCGCAGCGGCCCGAATTCCTCTCCCGGATCGAATTTTTTCTCGTGCTCGGCGATCACCATCGACATCGCCCAGATCACCGGCGACTCGGCCAATGCGCGCAGCGTCTCACGATAAGCCTCCTGCATGCGATACGGAGGATCGACAAACACCACGTCGGCGGCGACGTGCTCGCGCTCCATGCGCCAGAACGCGCGCGGCAGTTCGTCGTGCAGCAGCTTGAATCCGCTGGTGATGTTGAGGTTTTTCAGATTTCCGCGGATCACCTCCGCCGCCTCGGCCGACGATTCCACAAAATACACCTGCCGCGCCCCGCGGCTCAGCGCTTCGATTCCCACCGCGCCCGTGCCGGCATAGAGATCGAGCCACACGCTGCCTTCGAGCGCTCCGGGATTTCCCGCGGTCAGCACATTGAACAGCGTTTCCCGCAGCCGGTCCGAAGTCGGACGAATATCCATGCCCCGCTGCGAACGCAGCGCGCGGCTCCGGTATTTGCCCGCGATTATCCGCATGGCCATCGGCCTCGGTCCTACGAATCAATATATCCGTCCATGTAGAATAAAAGCAGCTAAAGGCTATGCGAAGCTGGTCCATTCCGGTCGGGCGTCTGTTCGGCGTCGAGGTGCGGGTCCACCTGACCTTCGTCTTGCTGCCCTTGTTCATTTTCTGGACGGAGAACGCCACGCATCCGGGGGATGCCAGCGGAGCGCGCGATCTGGCCCTGGTGGGCATCATTCTCGCCTGCGTCGGCGCCCACGAATGCGCGCACATGCTGGCCGCCCGGCGCTTTGGGCTGATCCCGAAGGCGGTGATCCTGCTGCCCCTCACCGGCGTGACCCTGTACGATGAATCGCGCGCCGCGAAGCCGCAACCGGCCGCTCCTCTCTGGATGCGCGAGGTTCGTTTGGCGCTGGTGGGGCCTCTGGCAAGTCTCGCCCTGGCAGCGTTCGCGGCAGCCATTGTCAGCGCCGCAGACCGCAATGCGGCGCTGCTGCAGTGGCCTTTCCTGTATTCGCGGAACCTGCCCCGCAGCGTGGTATGGGCCAATCTCTACCTGGCGCTTCTGAATCTGATGCCGGCCTACCCGCTCGATGGGGGCCGCATTCTGCGTGCCGTGTTTTCTCGCACGCTCGATTTATCCAGCGCGACCCGGCGTGCCGTCTCCATCAGCACTGCGATCGCCATGGTTCTGATCTTTGCCGGCCCGTTCAGCCATGTCTGGCTGATGATGGTCGGCATCATCGTCTTCTCTGCGGCCCAACTGGAAGAGCGCGCGCTCGTCTTTCAGTCGGTGCTGGACAACGTTCGGCTCGAAGAGATTATGCTCACCGACTTCGCGACCCTTTCGCCCGCGGACACGCTGGAGGATGCGCTGGAGAAGGCGGTTCACTCCCTGCAGGACGATTTCCCCGTAGTTCGCGGCAGCGACATGGTGGGCGTGATCTCGCGCCAGCGCATTCTCGATGCCCTGCGTGCCGAAGGCAACGGCTACGTGCAGCCGGTCATGAACAAGATTTTCGAGGTCTCGGTGCGTCAGGACTCGCTCGGCACCGCTTTCCGCAAGCTGACGGCGCGCGGGTCAAACATTATTCCCGTGGTCGAAGACCAGCGCCTGGTCGGCATTGTCACCCTGCAGAACCTGATGCACTCCATGACCCTGCTGGCCGAAAGCCGAAAGCTGCGGCGGGACGAG
>DATFNR010000023.1:0-12007 GCA_035266285.1 Candidatus Sulfotelmatobacter sp. | reverse complement strand
GCACCACATGTTGACGGCGATGTGCCAAAGGTTGCCGTGAAGGAACATGTACGTCAGAAGGCGCCACCAGTCGCCCGACAAAGTGAGCGGTCCGTAGTTGGCGCCGAGACGCACGCTAACCTGGAAGGGAAAGTCGTCGGTAAGAGAGCCGCTGGCCGCGACCATCGCGATGAACACCGCGAGATTGGCGCCGAAGATGATGTGAGTGAGCGTGATGGTGGATTCGCCGTGCCGCACCCAGGGGGCGGGCATGACCCGCTGCCTCACGTTGTCGTCCAGTTCGCCGCGTTGCGCGGCCTCGTGCTGCACACACCACTGGCAGATCCGGCGGAGGGTCCACGCAGGGAGCTTGCGGCCGCATTGGGTGCAGTTGGCCATGGCATCTATCTAAAGAGTATCAGGCTGTGTGGAAATCCTCGTAGCGCCGGCATCTTGCCGGCTGTCGCGAGGGCGTCTCGCCCTCGCCGTGGGGGCGGGACGCCCCCACGACAGCCGCCGGGGACGGCGGCGCTACGCCCCGCCGCCATCATCGGCTTTGGATGTCAACAGCGCGAGAGAGCTTGTTCTCCGTTTGTCATCCTGAGCGCAGCGAAGGACCTATGCAGTGGGGCGGAACGAACAAATGCATAGGTTCTTCGCTTCGCTCAGAATGACAGGCGCGAATGAGTTCGCAGATTAATGAATAGTCTTCGTCTTGCGCGACATGTAGTCCATCAGCAGATACTGGCCCAGAGTGTAGGGCGTGGTGAAGTAGGCCTTGCCACGGCACATCTCGGTGACCTTCTGCACGAACTGCACCAGGCCGTAGTCGGAGGCGAGCATGAATGTGTTGATCAGCACCCCGGCGCGTTTGCATTTCGAAACTTCTTCCAGGGTCTCGCTGACGACCAGAGGATCGAGGCCGAAGGCGTTTTTGTAGATGCGGCCGTCTTCGAGGGTGAGCGCCGAAGGCTTGCCGTCGGTGATCATCACGATCTGCTTCATGTCTTTTTTCTGGCGTTGCAGGAGTCTTTGCGCCAGGCGCAGGCCTTCGCGGGTGTTGGTGTAGTAAGGCCCGACTTTGACCCGCGCCAGTTGCGACAGCGGTACCTCTTCGGCGGAATCGTGAAACAGCACCAGCGAGAGCGAGTCGCCGGGATATTGTGTGCGAATCAGGTGGGACAATGCCATCGCCACTTTCTTCGCGGGCGTGAAGCGATCCTCGCCGTAGAGGATCATGGAGTGCGAGCAGTCAAGCATGAGCACCGTGGCGCATGACGACTGGTATTCGCACTGGTGCACCTGCAGGTCGGAGTACTCGATGTTGAGCGGCAGAGTAAGTCCTTCGCGCTGGATCGCGCTGGAAAGCGTGGCGGTGATGTCGAGATTCAGCGTGTCTCCGTACTCATAGGTTCGCGACGACCCGCTGGCTTCGATGCCGGTGGCGAGGTCGCGGGTGTCATGGCGGCCGAAGCTGGATTTGCCGAGCGAGCCGAGCAGGTTGCGCAGAGCTTTGAATCCAAGAAAGTCGAGACTCTTGTCAGTGACCTCGAAGCGGGCTTGCTGCGCTTCGCCGGTCTGTCCGCCGACGCTCGACTGGCGCGCCGGATCGTGCGGCTCGGCTTCCCAAGGACGATCGATCGATATGTAGTCTTCCTGCTGCATGCGCTCGATCAGTTTCTCGATCAGTTCGTCGAGTTGGCCTTCCATCTGCATCTGCTCGAGCTGTTCGCGCAGGTTTTCGTCGAACATTTCACCGTTGAGCAGCGCCTGTTCAATGGCGCGCTTCAATTCGTCGAGCGTCTGCTCGCCCTCGGGCAGCTCGTACCACATGGAATCCTGGAATCCACTCTGCAGCAGGTAGTCCGAGAGCGCGCTGAGCAGATCTTCCAGGCTCATTTCGCCGGCGGGGTCGGGAACGTATTTGGAGTAGCGGATGCGCTTCATAAAAGCAGGGGATAGAGGTTAGGGGCTAGGGACCAGTAAAGTCTGGGCTGGCCACGAGTCCCTAGTCCCTAGCCTCTAGTCCCTTATCCCTGATCCCTAGTTAAACTGCCTTCTCTGCCGGTACGGCTTCTCTTCCGGCTCGAACGACTTTTCCCGCGCCGGCTCCGGCCGTTTCTCTCCTGCTTTGAACACGCGTTCCTCGCTGCGGCCGATGCGCTTGTGCGCGTGCAGGCCTTCGAGAATGAACTCTGCCGCCGACACCTGTTGTTCGGGAGCGTCTTTCTGGGAGATGTGCAGCGGGCCGAGCTTGTCGATCAGGCCCTGGATTTCCTTCAGATTCTCCAGCGCTTCGGCGGCCGCGATCGCATCCGAGAGCTGAATTTCGCCGCCCAGGTCGAACCACTGCACGACCTGCTGCATGTTGGCACCGGTGTAGTACTCGTCGTAGGTTTTGGCGATGGCGGAGCGGATCAGTTCGCGGCCAACAAAATCGGCGCCCTTCATCTCTCCTTCGTATTCCAGTTCGAGCTTGCCGGTGATCGCCGGCAGGGCCGCGTACACATCGCTGATGCGGGGGACGACAAGTTTCTCATCATTGCGGATGGCTCTTCTCTCAGCGTTCGAAATCACATTTTCCATAGCGCTGATGGGCAGGCGCTGGCTGACGCCGGAACGCTTGTCGATTTTTTTGTCTTCACGAGCGGCGAAGGCGATGCGCTCGATGACTTCCTGCACGTAATTCGGCAGGTGCAGGTCGGACAGATTTTGGGCGTGGCCGTTGCGTTTGGTCCACGCTTCCTGGGCCGTGATGGCGATGCCTTCTTCGACGGTGGCGGGATAGTGGGTGCGAATCTCAGAGCCGATGCGGTCTTTGAGCGGGGTGATGATCTTGCCGCGCGCGGTGTAGTCTTCCGGATTGGCGCTGAATACGAGGGCGACGTCCAGCGGCAAGCGGATGGGATAGCCTTTAATCTGCACATCGCCTTCCTGCATGATGTTGAACAGGCCCACCTGAATCTTTCCCGCCAGGTCCGGCAGTTCATTGATGGCGAAGATGCCGCGATTGGCGCGGGGCAACAGACCATAGTGCACCGTAAGTTCGCTTGACAGATGGTGTCCGCCACGCGCGGCCTTGATGGGGTCGATGTCGCCGATCAGGTCGGCGATGGTCACGTCAGGCGTGGCCAGCTTCTCGACGTAACGTTCCTCCGGCGACAGATAGGCGATCGGTGCCTCCTCGCCGAGGCGGGCGACCTCTTCGCGGCAGCGGCGGCAAATCGGGGCATAAGGATTGTCGTGAACCTCGCAGCCTTCGAGATAGGGCATGTGGGAGTCGAGGAGCGAAGTCAAAGCGCGCAGGATGCGGCTCTTGGCCTGTCCGCGCAGGCCCAGCAGAATGAAATTGTGCCGGGAGAGAATGGCGTTGACGATCTGCGGCACGACGGTATCGTCGTAGCCCACGATGCCGGCGAAGACCGGCTCGTCCCCGCTCTTGCGCAAACGGGCGGTGAGGTTCTCGCGCAGTTCGTCTTTGACGCGGCGCGTCCGCAGACGCTCTTCCGAAAACTGACTGCGGCGCAGATCACCCAGCGTGCGCGGAAGACTCATGAGCAGAACCCCCAAACGAAGCGACTTTCCCCGATTATACGCGGGAGGGCAACGGTGCGTTGGGCGTCGGCAGCGCCGCGCAATCAGTGCGCATGGCCGTTGCCCCCGGCCGTTTCGCGCGCCCGAACGGCACGGCGAAGGTTGGGGAGAATCGTCTCCAGATAGGTCGCGAGCGCGCGGAGACGCTCTGCTTCCGAACCTATGGCGAGGAGCTTCTGCTTGAAATCAAGATCGAGCGGAAGCGAGCCCGCGAGCGCAAAAGACAGCGCATCGCGATTGGCGGTGGAGAGATCCTGAACCGCGCCCGCCAGCGCCATGATCTCGCGGTGAGCCTGGATGGCGCGGGCGTTGTCCTCGGGGGCGGGAGCGCCGGGTTCGTCGGGCAGCAGCAGGACTTCGGCGCGCAAAAAAGAACGCTCCTGGTTCAATTCGAGCACTTCAAAGCGCTTGCGCCCCTCCGCCACCAGGTCGAGCCGGCCGTCGGCGTATTCCTTCGTGACGGAAACGATCTCAGCCGTGCAGCCGACTTCAGCAATCCCTTGCTCAAGGGCGCGAATTACGCCGAACGGAGTCTGATTTGTCCGGCATTCCCCGATCATCTCTTTGTAACGCGGCTCAAAGATGTGCAAGGGCAGCGGGACGCCGGGGAACAGAACAACCTCCAGCGGAAACAGGGGAAGGAGCGGCACTGGATCTCCAGGTTACGAATTCCGGATCGCGGACGTTCGACGGCGCGCGCAACACCGAGCGGGTCTTGGTTGTACGTCGCGCGATTGTGATTGTACGTCACGCGATTGTACCCAGGTTCGCGATCGCGCCTTGACTTGCCGCTGCGCGGAGGATACAACCCGAGCATGAAACTCGCAGGGAGAGTGGTGGTGGTGACAGGCGCTTCCATGGGCATTGGCGAGGCGATCGCCAAGGCTTTCGCGCAGGAAGGAGCCAGCGTCGTGCTGCTTTCGCGCGATACGGCTCGCGCCGAAGCGGCACGTGGACGCGTGGGCTTTTCCGATCGGACGATCGCTCTTTCCTGCGATGTTCGCAACGCGGAAGAAATCGACCGCGTTCTGGCTTTAACGCTGCATCACTTCAAGCGCGTCGACGTATGGGTGAACAACGCCGGTCATGGCTTGATGGATTCCGTTGCGAACCTGGAGATGCCTGCCTGTCACGACTTGTTTGAAACCAACTTTTTCGGCGCGCTTTCCGCGATGCAGGCCGTCATCCCGGTCATGCGGCAGCAGGGCGAAGGCACGATCATCAACATTTCCAGCGTGGCCGGGCATATTCCCTTGCCCTTCCACGCCGCTTACAGCGCCACCAAGTTCGCGCTCAACGCCATCGGCAAAGCGGCGCGAGTGGAGTTGAAGAAGGACAACATTCACGTGCTTACGGTTTGCCCGGGCTATGTCCGAACGGGGTTCAGCGCGAATGCAGTGCGAGGCAAGCAGCAAAAGACAGTGCGGCCGGGAGCGGTTCGCGGCATCACGGCGGAGCGCGTCGCCCGCGCTACGCTGCGGGGATACTTAAAGCGGAAGCGGGAAGTGATTGTCCCGTGGCCGATGCACGTGCCGGTGAAGATCTATCAGCTATTTCCGGGGATAGTGGAGTGGTCGATGGGCAGGATGGCAGGGTGAGGAGATTTACGATTGCCGATTGCCGATTGCAAACCAAAGCAAGGGCGCGTTCAATTGGCAATCGGCAATTGGCAATCGAAAATCCGGGGATTCCCGTTGGCGGTCTCATCCCAATTCCGTGAGCATGGCCTCCATTTCCGATTGCGCGTGCAGGTTTCCGGTGCGGCGGGCGGATGCGATGCCGTCCTGCAGCATCTTTTTCGCATCCGCGACGCGCTCGGCGCGCACCAGGGTTTGAGCGGCCATGAAATATCCGGCCGTGTAGTCGGGATTGTTTTCCAGCAGAATCGAAAATTCGGCGAGCGCGCGGTCGAAGTCGCCCTGCTTGGAGTATTCCATGGCTAGCCCGTAGCGGGCGAAGGCGTCTTTCGGGTTCTCAGTCAGAATCTCGTTGAGCGCGGCGATGCGGTCCATATGCAGTGGGCAGTGATTAGTGGCCAGCGGTCAGCGTTATGGCGACTTACACGAGGTTACACTACCCGGGCCGCCCGATGCCGAGCGAAGGGGCGGGTGTGGTCGACTGATGACCGTGGACTGATTACAATAGCCAGTTTTTCCGATTCTTGAGCCCTACGAAGGGAACGAACATGACAAGCGCCACTTTGACACCGCGCCCGGTGCGGGATTCGCAATCCGAGATGGCTGAGATCGTGCTCCCCAACGATGCCAACCCGCTGGCCACGATGCTCGGCGGGCGGTTGATGCACTGGATTGATCTGGCCGGAGCGATGGCCGCGCACCGCCATTCGCGCAACTATGTCGTCACCGCTTCCGTGGATCACATCGACTTCCTGGTTCCGGTGCGGGTGGGGGATCTGGTCATCCTGCGCTCGTCGGTGAACCGGGTCTTTACTACTTCCATGGAAGTCGGGGTGAAGGTCTTTGTGGAGAACTACGTGGCTGACACGGCTCACCATGTCGCCTCCGCGTATCTGACTTTCGTAGCCGTCGACAAGGAAGGGAACCGCCTGAGGGTCGCTCCCGTGATTCCTGAGACCGACGAGCAACGCCGCCGCTATGACGACGCCGGGCGGCGCAGGGAGATTCGCCGTTCCGAACTGGAACGGAGGCGAAGAGGAAGCCGCTGATTTCCCCATCTTTCGTGACCCGAATCACATAAAGTGTCCCTGGTAGGCCTCTAGGATCAGGAGCGGCGAGGAATCTCTCATGGATAGCGCTCTGCTGGTGCATCGCCTCCACTTCGCGTTCACCATTACGTTCCACTATCTCTTCCCTCAACTCACCATGGGGCTGGCCCCGCTGATTGTGGTGCTCAAGACGCTCGGGCTGCGCCGCAACGACGAGAACTACAATCAGGCGGCTCGCTTCTGGGCGCGCATCTTCGGCATTAACTTTGTGCTGGGAGTGGTGACTGGGATTCCGATGGAATTTCAGTTCGGCACAAACTGGTCGCACTTTTCGCGCTTTGCCGGTGGGGTGATCGGCCAGACGCTGGGCATGGAGGGGATGTTCGCTTTCTTTCTGGAGTCGGCGTTCCTGGGTCTGTTCCTGTACGGAGAGAAGCGGCTCAGCGCCCGCGCGCACTGGTGGTCGGCGATGGCCGTTTTTCTGGGATCGTGGCTTTCGGGATTCTTCATTGTGGCGACGGACGCGTGGATGCAGCATCCCGTGGGCTATGCCAAGGCGGCTGACGGCTCGGTACAGCTCACCAGTTTCTGGGCCCTGGTTCTGAACCCATGGGCGTGGTGGCAGTACGCGCACAACATGAGCGGCGCCTTGATCACGGGAGCATTTGTGATGGCGTCGGTGGGGGCGTTCTACCTGCTTTGGGGGAAGTTCACAGAGCACGGCCGCATCTTCGTGCGGGTGGGAGTCATCGCGGGACTGATCTTCAGCGTTCTGCAGCTGTTTCCGACGGGCGACGGCCAGGGCCGCCTGATCGCCAGTAATCAGCCCGTAACTCTGGCGGCTATGGAAGCTTTGTTCGAGAGCCAACCGGGAGCCCCCCTGGTGCTGATTGGCCAGCCCAACGTGGAGGAAAAGAAAATCGACAACCCCCTGATCGTGCCCGACGCGCTGAGCTTTCTCACCTACCGCAGCTGGAAAGCGGAGATGAAGGGGCTGGACGCGTTCCCCCCGGATCTGTGGCCGACGAACATCGCACTGCTCTATTTCAGTTATCACATCATGGTGGGACTGGGCACCGTTTTCATCGCGATCGGCGTGGTGTCGACGCTGCTGTTGTGGCGCGGCCGGCTGTTTGCCAGCCGCTGGATGCTGTGGATCCTGCTGCTGGTCTTGCCGTTTCCTTACATTGCGAATACAGCAGGCTGGATGACAGCGGAAATCGGCCGCCAGCCCTGGCTGGTCTACGGACTCATGCGCACGGCGGACGGCTACTCGAAGACGGTTTCTGCGGGGAATGGCATGTTTACGTTGCTGGGATTCATGGGTATGTACACGGTGCTGGGAATTCTGTTCCTGTTCCTGGTGCGGCGGGAGATTGAGCAAGGCCCGGCAGGCGAGGCGCGCGCGCACTGATCATTCCCGGCGACTTTGGCTCCAAAGAGCGGAACGACGAGAGACCAGCGATCCGGTGGCCCCGGCGAAAAGCAGGTTTCTCGCTGCGCTCGAAATGACAGGGAAAACTCGAAGCAACAAGGAATAAGCGAGGCAATAAGCGAGGCACCAATGGAAACACTCTGGTTCATGATTGTCGCAGTCATGGTGGCCGCCTACGTCGTGCTCGACGGCTTCGATCTGGGCGCGGGAGTGATCTATCTCGGCGCCGCGCGCACGCCCGATGAGCGTCGAACCATCATGCGCGCCATCGGCCCGGTCTGGGATGGCAACGAAGTCTGGCTGCTGGCTGCCGGGGGCACGCTCTACTTCGCTTTCCCGCTGCTCTATGCCTCGAGCTTCAGCGGTTTCTACCTGCCGCTGATGATGGTGCTGTGGCTGCTGATGCTGCGCGGCATCGGCATCGAACTGCGCACCCACATGGAAAACCCGGTGTGGCGCGGCTTCTTTGACGCTGTGTTCTGCGTGTCGAGTATTTTGCTGTGCATTTTCTTCGGCGCTGCGCTGGGGAATGTGGTGCGCGGTGTTCCACTCGCCGCAGATCACTACTTCTTCGAGCCGCTGTGGACCAACTTCCGCGTCGGAACTGACAACGGCATTCTCGACTGGTACACGGTTCTGACGGGCGTGATCGCTCTGGCGACGCTGACGGCCCACGGCTCGCTTTATATTGCGATCAAAACGGACAACGACCTGAATCGCCGCGCCCGCGCGGTGGCCAAGGCAGTCTGGCCGGTGCAATTGCTCCTTACTATCGTCGGGCTGGTGGCGACGGCTTACATCCGACCCGGCGTGCTCGACAACTACAAGCAACACGCCCTCGGATTCCTGATTCCCGTGCTCGTGTTCGAGTCGCTGGCCGCGATGATCTATGCCATGGGCAAGGGTGAGGACAAGACCGCGTTTGTCGCATCGTCCGTTTACATTGTGGGCATGCTGGTAGGGGCGGCGTTTGCGCTCTATCCGGTGGTCTTGCCGGCGAGCACGGACCCGGCCCGCGATCTCACCATCTACAACACCGCCGCCGGCCACCACGGGCTGAGCGTGGGCTTCGCCTGGTGGGTTCCGGGCGCGATCCTCGCGTTGGGATATTTCATCTTCCTGTTCCGGATGTTCAAGGGCAAAGTGCGGCTGGAAGGGGAAGGGTATTGACCATCGACCGCGGACTTCACGGATGGTCACGATCGGAAAAGCGGGATTTCAGCAATGCATTTCGGCGTGCCGGACCGCCATCACCGACCCGTACGGCTTTTCAAAAGTAATCTCTCAGGACAAACTGGCGTGAATGCCGAGATTTTCGGCGACCTGGCGGAGCCGCTTATCCCTTGTCCACAGCAGAGTGGGCGAATCGATGAATACCGAGGCGATCAAGTGTGCGTCGGTCAGGCCGATGCCGAGGCTGTCCAAACGACGAGACTCAATCATCAGGCGCAGTTCGCTCAGCTGTGCCACCCGCACCTGCGGTAAGAGGTCGAGCAGCGCAAGCGTCTTGGCGCGGTCCTTCAGCGATCCCAGCGCAAGCTCCGCAACGATGAATGGATGGATAACAATCTGCCCCTGGCTGAGAGCTTTTTGCAGTTCCTGGTTTCCCGAGCGGAAATGGTCGACCCAAACGGAAGTATCCGCGAGAATCAATTTCGCGCCACCCTAGCTCTGCCTCGACCTGCGGCGCGGAGTGGTCTTCAATCCGGGCATTGTGCCTCCCAGGGAGGCCAATCGGCGGGCGCTTTCCCGCTCGATGAGGGCTTTTAGAGCTTCTCGGATCAAGGCTGTTTTCTCCGCCACTCCGGTGAACTCCTGGGCGGTGCGTACGAGATCGTCATCAAGGGCAACGGTGGTTCGCATGGGTCATCCTTTGCTGCATCAATTATAGCATCAAATGATGCCAATTATGGTGCATATGCGTTTACCAGAACAAGCTGCACTGACCTCGACGGGACAGATCCTCGCAAAGACCCGTTGAGCTACTTGTTCCTCGCGCGCTGTCAGAGGCTAGCTGTCAGCCGTCTAGCTGGTCATGGATAGAGTGCGGTCATTGTATCCCGCTCCGTTCGGACGATTCCCCGTATAATCGAAAGAGGTTGTTCCTGATCTCGATCTTATTTCTGGAGCTAATCCATTGAGCGCACATACGCCGCATCAGCATGCACAAGGTCCGGCGCAGCCGGGACCGCAGCCGCTGCCGGGAGTCGACGCCATCATTGCCGTTGGGTCGGGCAAGGGCGGCGTGGGCAAGACCACGCTGGCGGTGAATCTGGCCGTCGCTCTGGTCAAAATGGGGCACAAAGTCGGTTTGCTCGACGCCGACGTTTATGGTCCCAACGTTCCGCTGATGCTGGGCGTGAGCGCGCAGCCCCGCATGGTCGGCGAAAATCGCATCGAGCCGATTCAGGCGTTTGGGCTGAAAGTCATTTCCGTCGGATTCCTCAATCCTGGCGACAAGCCGATCATCTGGCGCGGGCCCATGCTGCACCAGATCGTGCGGCAGTTTCTGGGACTGGTGGAGTGGGGACATCTCGACTACATGGTCGTCGATCTGCCGCCCGGGACGGGCGACATCGCGCTGTCGCTGGTGCAGACCGTGCCGCTGACGGGCGCGGTGGTGGTTTCGACTCCTTCTGACGTTGCCTTGCAGGACGCGCGCAAGGCGATCGAGATGTTCCGCCAGATGAAGGTGGACGTGGTGGGCGTCGTCGAGAACATGAGCTATTTTGTCTGCCCGCATTGCCAGCACGAAGTGGACATCTTCTCCCGCGGCGGGGCGGAGAAAATGGCGCAGCAGTTCGGCGTCCCGTTTCTGGGCAACATCGCACTCGATCCCGAGGTGCGCAAGGCTGGGGATGGCGGCACGCCCGTGGTTTTGGAAGGGGAAAATTCTCCGCATGCGAAGTCCATGTACGAATTCGCCCGGAGGGTCGTGGCGCGTGTGGATGAGATCAAGGCGAGCGCACCAGCCAGCGTGATTCAGATCCAGTAGCGTGATTCAGATCCAGTAGCAAGATCCTGAACCACAGGGGACACAGGGTTTCACAGAGTAGCTCCTCTGTGGGTCTGTGTCCTCTGTGGTTAAGCTCTTTTGAACCTCGCCAGCCGCCAGATCGCTTCCGGTTCGCGATCTTTCAGAAGCAAGTCCGTCACCATCTCCCCGATAGCGGGGCCGTGCTTGAATCCGTGGCCGGAACCGCCGCCTACGATCCAGACATTTTCCATTGCCGGATGCCGGTCAATGATGAAATGACTGTCGGGAGTCTGCTCGTACTGGCAGACGCGGGTCTCGACCAGCGGAGCATCTTTCAGGGCAGGGAAGCGAAAGGCAACGTACTCGCGGATGTCCTTCAGAGTTTTCTGACTCACGACGCGCTCGCCGCTCGTGGGATCGAAGTCGGGGCCGCGCGTGTCGTCGGCGATCTTGAAGCCACGGCGATCGCTGCCCGGAATGCCGTAGAAAAAATGATCACGATGATCGGCCCAGACGGGCAAGTAACCGTCGCTGAAGCGCGAGTCGCCCGCAGGCGTGCCGAAGAAGAAAATGTCTTGCTTGGTGGCTCGGACTAGATCACCGACCGTGCGGGGAAACAGCTTGCCCAGCCATGGTCCGCAGGCGAACACGTAGCAGTCAGCTTTGAGCCGCGAGTGATCGGAGAGAACGACAGACCGCAGATTGTTGGTTGACCGTCGAGCTTCGCTCGACCGGACAGCCGAGGCGGTTGTCCCTACATCACCATTCTGCGTTTCCAGCGGATCTGCAGCGACCGCGGCTTGCCGATACCTTCCTCCCCTCGCGATGAACGCATCGAAAACTGCCTGGCAGCTAGCACGTGCCTCCAGATAGCCGCATTCCGGTTCATAGATGCCCCACTCGATGCCCTCAAAGTTGATCTGCGGCCAGCGTTTCCTGAGTTGTGGCGCGGAAAGTTCGTCAAACTTGATCTTCGCCGCGCGCAGCATCTCGACTGAGCCACGCTCGAAGGCATCATCGCGACCGGCCGCCATCCACAACACGCCGGTGCGATGCAGAAACCGGCGCTTCCATTTTCGCTCGTACTTCTGCCAGAGCCTGAGAGAGCGTGCTGCCAGTTCGGTGTAGGGCTGGTCCGGCCCATAAGTGCCGCGCATGACACGTGTCTCTCCGCCGGAAGACGCGCGCGAATTTCCCGGCCCCCAGGAATCGAGCAGGGTGACGCGCGCACCGCGCTCCAGAAGTTGAAAGGCGATCCATCCGCCGAAGGCTCCGGCGCCGATGACCGCGATGTGTGGTGCAGATTTCATGGGAAGAGATAGAGCATACCAGCACC
>DATFNR010000022.1:0-24386 GCA_035266285.1 Candidatus Sulfotelmatobacter sp. | reverse complement strand
GACGCTGGGCGGCTGCTTTGACGACTGGCCTGAAATGTTGCCCTGCCGCCATCAAGAGAAACTCAACAAGTATTTGATAAATCCCCGTCAGGATTCGCGCCCGGGCTTGCTTTTGCCTGGCAGGCCAGCTGGATTCTCATGGGTACGCTCGCGGAACGTGCCGCGCATGCCGGCGGCCAGCTTGACGCTGGACTCGCCGAAGCGGTCGCGCAGGCGGTCGGCGGCAGTCAGCGCATCTTTCCAGCGCTGCTGGCGGGAACCATCGAGCAGATCAATCTGATCAGGCTGAGCGGTCGTGAATGAAGAGGCGTGCACACCCAGCAGGCGAACCTGCGTCCCCTTCTTCCAGTTCTTGCGGAACAGCGCCCGGACTTGCTCAAAGATTTCAGTGTCGAGCTGCGTCGGTGCCGGCGGTGTGTGAGCGCGCGTAATCGTAGTGAAGTCCTTGTAGCGAAGTTTCAGCTGGATGGTCCGTGCGTAGTAGTTGGCCTCTCGCAGGCGGCGCCCCACCATTTCGCTCAGGCGCATCAGCGTGGCTTCCAGCTGGCTGAGATCAGCGGTATCTTCGTTGTAAGTGTGCTCGTGGCTGATGGACTTGGCGCCGACGTCTTCCCCGACTTCGGTATCGAACCAGCCCCCGGCATCTTCGCCGCGGGCCTTGCCTGCCAGCGCCAGGCCCCATTTGCCAAAGCGGTCTTCGAGTTCGGAATCTTCGAGCTTGGCAAGATCTTTAACTTTCTGAATGCCGAGCGTGTGCAGTTGCGTCTCCATGACCTTGCCGACGCCCGGAATCTCGCGCACGTCGAGCGGCGCGAGAAATTTCGCTTCCTGACCAGGGACAATCCAGAGCACACCGTTAGGCTTGGCCTGCGCCGACGAAACTTTGGCGATCAGGCGCGAGCTGCCGATCCCCACCGAGCAGTTCAGACGCGTTTCGGCTTTCATCCGCTCGTGCAGCGCGTGCGCGGCCTTGAGCGGCGGGCCGTGCAGACGCTCGGTGCCGGTCATGTCGAGGTAGGCTTCGTCGATCGAGGCCATTTCGACCTGCGGCGAAAATGCGCCCAGAACCTTGTAGACCTTTTCCGAGCACTCGCGGTAGCGTTCGGGATGGCCATCGACAAAGATGGCGTGCGGACACATCTTGGCCGCCGTGCGTAGCGGCATGGCGGAATGCACGCCGAACTTGCGCGCTTCGTAGGAGGCGGCAGAAACGACCCCACGCTCGTCGCGCTGGCCGCCAACCACGACGGCCTTACCTTGCAGCGAGGGATCGTAGAGTTCTTCCACGGAGACGAAGAAGGCGTCCATGTCGACGTGGAAAATAGTGCGTGGGAAAGCGGGCTGGTGGGCGGCAGCCATGCTAAGCGAATTCTAGCAGCCGTGTGGGCGCTCCAAAACGGAGCGCCCCCGGTCCCCGGCAGCCTGCCCATGCAGGCCGGCAGGGTAGACGAACTCAAGCGGCTTAGCTTCCCGACCTCGGCTCCGCGACTTGCTCCGCCCGCCGGCGACGGGCGCTGGGCAACATACCGCCTTCAACGGCTTGGCTCGAATCGACCTGAATCGCGGAGGCCTTCCGAACAGGGTGAGATAGCAACTGGCTGAGCTGACCGGCCAGCGAGCTGGTTTCGAGAGCAGTTCCGGCTTGCACCTGCGGCAGAACCGGCAATGGCTTCGCTTCGGTCTGCTTGACCGGCGCCGGCGACGGCTGGGCTTGCGACGTCACCTGATCGGGCCACGGGTTGTACCAGTCCGGGTTGACTTCCTGTTGGCCGTACAGGCTCGTGGTCATCAGGAAGAAGCCGGCGAAAGTCATCCCCAACAGCATGCGCTCGGTTTTCATGAGAATTGCCTCCAAATTATTGAATCTGGTGGAGATTGCCTTCTTCCGTTGCCCTTACTCCCCACATCTGGGTGCGATATTGCCTGTCCCGGTAAAGAATGTCCATGGAGCCGTTCTGAAGCGATCTGAACTGATCTTAAGAACCGATCTGAAGAATTGGTTCGCGGATCCGCATTCGCAGGCAGGACGCTGGTAGAATGGAGAGCGGCGCATGGCGGGGCGCGTCGTCAGAATTGCCGCCCGCATCGTCTTCTTTGTGGGCGGAGCGGTCTCAATCGCGATCGGCTACCTGTTCTGGTCGATGCGCGGCACCGGGCTGCCGTATCAATCCGAGTGGCCCATCTTCGCCGGTGTCCCGCTCATCGCCGGTGCGGTCAGCGTGATAGCCGCAATCCTTCCGCGGAAGTGGACGGCCAGGCTGTGCCGAACCGCTCCCGACGATCCGACGCTCTTGTCACTACCGGGCAAGCCCTGGGTATTCCTTGCGGCAGTCTCGTATCTGATCGCGCTGGCGTTTTATTTCACGCCACTTGGCTGGCATCCCGGCCTGCAGTCGACGTTCTCGCTGTGCGTCGTTTGCGGCATCTCGACGTCGATTGATCCTTCCGACCCCTCGCTCCTATCGATTCTGGTCACGCTGGCCCCCGTGAACGCGGCAATCTACGGCTCCATCGGGCTCACGCTGGGATACGCCAGGCTGGCTTTTCGCCGACATCGTTGAAGACAGGCCGGGTGGTGAGCGCTGCGGCGGGGGTCAGAACTCGGGCCGCACGGGATAGTCCACGATGATGGCGCGGCCGTCGCTGAGACCTTGATCGAGTGGCGCGCCTCACCGGGGACGATCGCGACAATGCCGGGGCGGGCGATCTGGGCGACACCATCGATCGTGACTTCCAGCTCACCTTCGATCACCTCGTACACTTCCTCCTGAGGATGGTCGTGTTCATGAATGGATGCACCGCGCACGAAATCGTAATGGGCGAAGGTCATGCTCGGCGAGTGGAAGTATCGCCCGTGCCACCCTGGCAGGCGCTCCACCACGCGGAGACTGGTGACGTCAACAAACGGCATAGAGGACCTCGACGGGAGGCATGCTAGCACAGGTTGATTGCCGCTTCGGTTGAATCGCGAGTTGTTCCGGGTGTCGCCGAAGCTGGACGGGCGGCTTCGGATATGTGCTCGAAGGTTGCCAGGCGTTGGCGGCGGCTTGCCGCGAGTTCAGACCAGCACTTTCTCCGGGACGGCTTGCGGCGCGGCATGCATCTGCTTAACCCGCTCGTAGATCTTTCCGTACTCGCGGGCCGACGCACTCCAGGAAAAATCCTTGTTCATGCCGTTGCGCATCAGGACTTGCCACGAGGTCTGATCGCGAAAGGCCTGCAGTGCCTGCTTGATGGTGAGCAGCAGCGACTCGCCGTTGTACTCCGTGAACTTGAAGCCGGTTCCCTTCCCGCTGCGCGCGTCCCAGGGTTCGATGGTGTCGTCGAGGCCTCCGGTGGCGCGGACGATGGGGACGGTGCCGTACTTCAGGCTGTAGATCTGGTTCAGGCCGCAGGGCTCGTAGCGCGAGGGCATAAGGAACATGTCGGCGCCAGCTTCGATCTTGTGGGCAATGGCGTTGTCGTAGGCAACCTTGACGGCAATCTTGTGAGGAAACTGCTTGTTGAGACGAAGGAACATTTCTTCGTAGGTCTTGTCGCCGGCGCCGAGCGCGACGATGATCATCTCCTCGCGGGCCAGGCGGTCTGCGATCTGCGCGATGAGATCGAACCCTTTCTGTGCAGCGAATCGTGAGACGATGCCGATCACGGGTAGCTTCGGATCAGCTTTGGTGACGCCGAACGCGGCCAGCAAATCCTGCTTGCACTTGGCCTTGCCGGTAAGGTCCTGCGGCGAGTACTTGGCTGCCGTGAATTTGTCGGTCTGCGGACTCCACTCGTCGTAGTCGACGCCGTTCAGAATCCCGGTCACGGTTGAGGCGCGGTCGCGCAGCACGCCTTCCAGGCCGAAGCCGTATTCGGCGGTTTGAATCTCCTGGCTGTACTTGCGGCTGACCGTGGTGACGAAGTCGGAATAGGTCAGCGCGCCTTTCAGGAAGTTGACCTGGCCGAAGAATTCCATTTTCGACATGGTGAACAGGTCCCAGGGCAGCATGAGCAGAGGAAGAATATCGGGCGGAAACAGGCCCTGGTAGCCCATGTTGTGGATGGTAAAAACCGTCGCCGCCTCGCGGAAGGCCGGGTCCTCGGCATAGACGGTACGGAGCAGAATCGGCACCAGAGCCGACTGCCAGTCGTGGCAGTGGAAAACCTGCGGAACGCCGAGAATCTTCGAGGCTTCGAGCACGGCGCGCGAGAACAGCGCAAAGCGTTCGGCGTTGTCGGGATAGTCGCCGGCGGGTGTGCCGTAGAGTGCATCGCGATCGAAGTATTTGGGATATTCGACAAAATAGAAGCGCACGCCCCCATGGCTCATTCCGCCGACGACGGAAGCGAAGCGGTACTTGTCGTCAAAAGGTATGGTGATGCTGCGCACGATGGTGGGCGGATCGGCCAGCTTGGTCTGGCGATAGCGCGGCAAATAAACGCTGACCTGATGGCCTAGCGAGGCCAGCGCCCGAGGCAGAGCTCCGACCACGTCGGCCAATCCGCCGGTCTTGGAAAATGGAACCCCTTCCGAAGCAACGAATGCGACGTGCATAAGTGCGAAACCTCCAGAGTGCGTCCGTCCGCCGCGCACGCTATGATGAATGTGTCTCGGGGCCGTGGTCCAGCCGTCTTAAGATGCCTGGACCGTGGCAAGTCTACTTCCCGGGTGGGTGAGGGTCAATGTGCCAAAGGTAGCTTCCGCCCGGCGTCCGCAGGCAAAACCCAAATTGGGACAGCACTTTCTGGCCAGTGACGACTTGGCCGCGCGTATCGTCGACGCCCTGGGAGACATTTCCCAGAGCACCGTGCTCGAAATCGGGCCCGGCCGCGGCATCCTGACTTCCCTGCTGGCCAAGCGAGCGCGGCGGCTGATCGCGGTGGAGTTGGATCGGGTGCTGGCGGCCCAGCTAAGGCTCGAGTTCGGGATGGCACGAAATGTGGAGATTCTCGAAGCCGACATTCTGGCCATTGATCTGGATTCGCTCTTCGGCCCGAAACCCGGGCTGGGGCGGCCAGGCATTGAAATCAGGCCAGAACCGGTGAAGGTGGTGGGTAATCTTCCCTACTACATCACATCCGATATCTTGTTGCGTTTGTTTGAGTTCTCGAAGTACTTCGACAGCATCGTGATCATGGTGCAGAAAGAAGTGGCGGACCGAATCGCGGCCGAACCGGGCAGCCGCGACTATGGGATGCTCTCGGCAACGGCGCAACTCTACGCCCGCGTGGAGAAGCTGTTCACTCTGCCGCCAGGAGCTTTCGTGCCTCCGCCCAAAGTGCATTCGACGGTGCTGCGGCTGAGCATCGAGCCGCGGCAGGAAAAACTGGATGTCGCGGGGGACGGCTTTATGGATTTCCTGCGCCTTTCGTTTGGCCAGAAGCGCAAGACGTTGTGGAACAACCTGAAGGCGAAATACGCCGGGCCTGCTCTGAAGCGCGCTCTCGCCGAAGCCGGCGTCAAGGCTACGGCACGCGCGGAGACGCTGAATCTGGAAGAGAGCGCAGCCATTTATCGTGCCTTGCGCCAGGAGCAGGGCGCTCGTAGCATCTTGTCAAAGAGGTAACAGGTCAGCTTCGGCACAACCACTGTCGAGCTTCGCTCGACCGGACAGCCGAGGGCGGCTGTCCCTACATGGGTCTAACCGAAAGGAGGGCCTATGGCTACTACCACCCTTCGTCATCCCGCGGTCGCGGGACGATTTTATCCCCGGCAGGCTGAGGAACTGCGCGCAGAAGCAGCGGCATATCTCCAGCACGGCGCTGCCAGCGAGCCTGCAGCCAGGGCCATCGGCTGCATTGTTCCGCACGCCGGCTACGTGTATTCCGGACACGTGGCCGGGGCGGTATTTGCCCGGATCGCGATTCCGCAGCGCTGTGTAGTTCTGTGTCCCAACCACACGGGCATGGGGCGCGCGCTGGCGATCATGAGCGAGGGGGCGTGGGAAACGCCGCTCGGCGCAGTGCCGATTGACCCGGAATTGGCCGCGGCTTTGAAAGCAAGCTGCCCGCTTCTGCACGAGGATTCTGCGGCACACCGCGCAGAACACGCCGCCGAGGTCGAACTGCCCTTCCTGCAGCTGCGCCAGCCTGAACTGAAGTTCGTGCCCATCGCCCTGGGGACAGTGCAGCTTGAGCCCATGGAACAACTGGGGAAAGCATTGGCTGAAGTGATCGCGGCGCAGAACGATCCCGTGCTGATCGTCGCCTCGAGCGACATGAATCACTATGAGTCGGACGCCGTTACGCGGGTGAAAGATCATCGGGCGATCGAACGTATCCTGTCGCTTGACCCGCGCGGCCTCTACGACGTGGTCACGCAACAGGACATCAGCATGTGCGGCTTCGGACCAGCCGTAGCGATGTTGACCGCGGCCCGGCAGCTGGGCGCTAAGTCAGCACAACTGGTGAAGTATGCGACCTCGGGAGACATTTCCGGCGACCGGGATATGGTGGTGGGATACGCCGGGGTGGTGGTGGTCTGAGCCGGGCCGTGACTGGCACACGATAAGCCTGCCCCACCAGATTTTGTCATCCTGAGCGAAGCAAGGACCGATGCACCTGGCTGGGGAGTCCATAGGTCCTTCGCGTCAGAAAACGCCGCTCCGGATGGCCGCTTTGAACTTCCAAGACAACCGCACAGAGCCGACAAACCGCGGCCAAAACCGGGCATTTGTTCACGTACATCGGTAACTTTCTTGTGCCCCAGGGGGCCATTAACCTAAACCCAAAGAACAGGCTTGGGGAGGACTGTCTAATGGGTGACCGATATTGGCTCTGGGTGGGCGCTCGTCTGCTGATCGCGGTTGCGATCGTAGGCTGGGCAGCCAGCTACCTGGGGAGCGGAAGCGGCGAAAAGGAGTTTCAGAAGACGCTGGACGCGATGAAGCAGGTCCATAGCTTTCGCGCGGCACTGGTGGCCACCCCCTACACCCAGCGTAACGAAATGCTGTGGGAGGTAGACTGCGGGCGCAACTTCGTCCACCACCAGGAGCATTTCACCAACAGATGCAGCGGCGACTCTCCGGCTTGCCAGAATGTAGACATGACCCGAGAGGAGTTGGATTGGGCGGTCTACGAATACGAGCGCCAATCCGATGGGTCCTGGGCAGCCAGCCGGCACCCGGCAGGCAATCAGACGAAATATCTTTGCGGGCATCTCGCGGATGGCACGGACAGCAACCTGCTGCCGCCGATCGCGACCATGATCCGGCGAGGCATTATCCAGAAGGGCGACAAGAAAACGGTGAACGGCGTTCGCTGCCGCGAGTGGCTGGTCACAATGAAGGGCGCTCCAAGCGGACTGGAGCACGACACGATCTGCCTGGGCCTGGCCGACCGCCTTCCTTACGAGTGGACCGTCGACTGGGAAAATTCGCGCGCGTCGTTCTCCGACTACAACGCCACAATTCCATTTGACCTGCCCGCAGAGGTGGTCAAGGCGACGAACACAAGCGCATCGAACTGAAGGAGGGCGCAACCCATGAGCTTGAAGTCATACGCATCCTTATCCGCCATGAATTCTTTCGCGATCGCGGCCTGCCTGCTGCTCGCTTCTCCGGCCATTTCTGGGCAGAGTTCGCAGGGCGGGTCCCTGGCCGACGCAGCTCGCCAGGTTCGCGCGCAAAAAACGGGCCAATCCGATGACGGTGCGAGCCGGGCGCAGGCGGTTGCGGCCGAATTGTCCGACGACCAGAACGACAGCGCGCCGGGCGGTTTCAAGACTTTCAACGCCGGCGATTACGCGCTGTGGGTCCCGGCTCCGTACAAGGTGGAAGGCACCGACAGCGCCGGCGTCGTTCTTTCCGGTCCCATGATGGGCGTCAGGCACGCGCTCGTCCTGGTAGGGACGCCGGTGGCAGCCCATTGGCAGAATGACGACGCCGCGTTTGAAGACACCGCCACCAAGTTTGCCCACCTCTATTCCGATTCGGCGCATTGCGCAAAAGTCACGATCGCGAATCACACCGCTTACCAGTGCGGCTTGGCGGCGGCGAATCTGCTAGGCAACCAGGTCGGAGGCAACGCCGTCTTTGTGCTGGGCTCGGGCAACATCTATCCGGTGTTCTGCGTCAGCCCCACCGCCAGCCGTTCCCGCGACCTGATCAACAATCCGCGCGCTTCATCGAGCATCAAGGACTGGTCCAGGGAGACGTTGGATCGCGAGGACCAGGATACGCGGCGTGTCTGGCAGCAGTGTGATTCGGTGTTCCAGTCGTTTCGCCTGAAGCCGACGGCGCAACCGGTGGCGGAACAAGCCCACAAGAGCTCCGGCGATGCGGCCCGAGGTGCGGCGCTGACAGGCCCCGGCCAGACGGCAAAGCTTGTCACAACGGACGCCCGACTAGCCGATGAAGCCCCGCGCGCGGCAGTGGTGGAAACCGCGGCGCGGACCAACCAGGGTCCGGCGCCAGCGACTGAAACCCCAGCGGTCTCCGGCAGCGCGCCGGCAGCACTCGCGGCGCCAGCCGGCTTCAAGGCGCAGCCCTTCAAGTATTGCAAGAGCCAGAACCAATGCTGGGACGCGTCGTTCTATGTACCGGGCGAGGCTCAACTGGTTAGCTCCGACTGCGGGCAGTACGCGTTCGCCATCAAGGTCAAGGGAGAACCGTTTCTCTTGATGGCGGGACCGAATGCGGGCACCTGCAGCGGCCGCGCTGGCAATGACCCCAATCTGATCCGGTGGAAAGATCTCGCGGACCCGGAAACGGCGCGCGCCCCGGGAACGTCTTCGACCATCAGCAGCCTGCTGGGATCCCTCGCCGGCAAGTCGGCCAGCATCACCACCATCGGCTTCAGAAAAGGGCTGGTCGAATGGATGGGAAAGCGGGCTGAAGTCGAAAGCAATGGAGTTTCGGTGGTGGTGGGCTGCATGGCGACTCGGGATCATTTCTACGACGGCGATGCGGCGTGTTCCGCGTTAATTGAATCTCTGCAACTGCCATGAGCGCAAAGTTCGTAGTTTGGGGAGTGCAGGCCGCGGTCCTGTTCGGCCTGCTGGGCAGCATCGCGTGGGCACAGGACCCAGGTGATCAGCCGGCCTCGCTGGGCGATCTGGCCCGCCAAACGCGCACCCAGCGTGCCGCGGCAGAAGGCGCATCCAGCAAGGCTCAGGAGCTGGTCGACGAAATGCAGCAGGAGCAGGAAGCGCTGGAGAATGCGCCCGCCGGCTTCAAGAATTACGATGCCGGAGACTACCACCTGTTCGTGCCCTTTCCCTACACGCTGGAAGGACGTGAGAACGGCGGACCTGTGCTGCTCGGCTCGCGCATCGGGCTGACGAATACCGAGGTGATGGCGGGAACGCCGATTCCGATTCCAGCCAACATCGATGATGTCCATCTGGCGGGTTTCGTGACCGACATCGCCCGAAGGTACTCGCCGGGCGGCCGCTGCTTCGAGGTGACGGGCGCGGCGCGCAAGACCTTCCAGTGCATTCTGGGAGAGACTCAACTGTTGGGCCGTTCGGTATGGGGCAACATGGAGTTCGTGGTCGCGTCGAACCGGGTATTTCCGGTGATGTGCGCCAGCCCCGACGATCTGCGCCCCTGTCAAACCTGGGACAGCAGCGGCTACTCCACCTGTGATAATCCCTACAAGAATTACAAGAACTACAATTCAGTGTGGACTGATCCGCGCAACAATCAGGGCGCCATCCAAACCAGGAACCGGGACGCGCAGACCACGGCGCAAGTGTGCGAGCAGGTGATTTTCCCGTCGATCCAGCTGAAGGAAGACATCGTGGTCCATCCGGCAACCATCGCAGAGAACAAGCCTTCTCCAGCCGTACCGGTGGCGGCGCAGACGCCTGCAACTGGCAGCTCTGCGGCGCAAGGGGCGTCGCTGGCGGACCTGGCGCGGCAGACGCGGCAGGCGCCACATGGCACAGCGCAAGCCACGCTCGACAGTGCGGAGGGAAAAGGCAATGCACCGGCAGGCTATCAATCCTTCGTTTTCCAGTATTGCTTCAATCCGCAGCAGTGCTCGGAAGCGACGATCGCCATTCCGGAGAAGGCGGAGGTCGTAACCCGCACTAACGGACAGTACATCTTCAAGGCTGCGGTCGACGGTGATCCGGTCCTGCTCTACGCCGGGCCGGCGGACGTGAACGCGCCTTACCGCAGCTTGACCGATCCCGACTACATCCGGATCCGCGATTTGGCCAATCCCAACGGGTGGTCGCGCGAGAAACCCGACAGCGTGAGCACGCAACAGATGACCATCGAACGCAGAACGGCCGTCGTAACCCGCTTTCGCTACCAGAGAGAACAAAACCACTGGTGGATGGGGGAACGGGTGCTGGCCCCGACCTGGAGCCCGCAATTTCTGCTTGGGTGTACGGCTCCGGAAGAACATTTTGCCGACGCCGAAGCGATCTGCGACACGCTGGTGAAATCGCTGCGCCTGCCATGAGACGCGCGCTCGACATAATCCGAGGGTGCACCGGCGCAGGTCTGCTGGTGTTGCTGGCGAGCCTGTTTTCCGTGGGACAGGATGCGGGACAATCGCCGGCGCTCGGGGATGTGGCCCGCAGCACGCGCCAGGAGCACGCGTCTGCCGGTCATGTCCCGGCCAGGCAGGTCACCAATGAAGAGGAGGATGGGCCGCACGCCGGTGGAGTCTGGCGCTTGCAGTTGTGCCCGCTTACGCCGTGCTATCAAATCGCCGTAACGCTTCCCCGGAGCCCCAAGTGGATTCGCCCGCAGGGGGAGCCGCGGCCGGTGCTCATCCCTCTGGTTGGGCATGAGGACGACTTGAGCCACGCCATTCGCGTGTATGCTGCCGGGTCGGTGCCGCCGGTGTATTTTCTAGACCGTGCCCAACGGACATTTCTGCAAGGATGGTTCGCCCTCCCGGAATACTTCGGACAGGGAGCGAGAATCGTGCGCAGTGAGCACCTGGTCATTGACGGCCGCGCGTCACTGATTGCCCACTTCACCATCACCAGCGGCACACTCCAATATCGTGGTCTGAGCGTGCTCTCGACTACGGGCGCCGGGATTTTCGGCTTTGCCTGTGTGTTTCGCGACGAAGATGCCAAGACGGCGGCCAGCATCTGCGATGCGATCGTGAACTCGGCCAGGACGCAGACATCACAGCAAGCTACGCCGCGAGCGTATCCGTATCCAAATTCCCCGGGCTATGGTCCCCCCGGCTACTATCCGCGCTACTATCCGCCGAACGATCCACCCGAGGATTCACCCGACGACGATGACCCGGAATAGTCCGACAATTCGACGAATGCAGCGGATGCTGCCAACTTCCGTGGCCGTGTGCCTGGCAGCGCTGTTGAGCGCCGAGTCGTTGGTGCTCTTGCATGCGCAGCCAGCGCAGGAGCCGCACAGGATCATGCTGCAGGCCGACCTGAAACCGGGAACCGTGTTGCGCTATGAACTGGAAGCAGCGGGTTCGTTCCTGCCCATCAGCGATTACAGCGGAGCGATCCTTAATCCGCCGCGCGGGCCCTGCGACTATGCGATGGCGGCAATCGTCACGCTGCGACCGCAGGCAGCCGACAAAGACGCCAATACTCCGGTCGAAGCGAAGTACAGCGAAACGCGGATCACGAGCCTGCGCTGCGCGCTATTCTCTGAAGCGGATTTCCAGAAGCGTCTTGCCGCTTTGCAGTCGACGCCGGTCATCTTCCGCGTCGGCCCGCATGGCGAGACGGCATTGCCCGGCACTCGGCACGGATACTTCAAGTATTGGGACGGAACCAATCTGCTCGAGAAAGTCACCCAGGATCTGCTGCAGACCGAGTTCTCGCCCCAGCCCGTCGCGCAAGGTGAGTCGTGGAAGCCGCGTGGGCAGTTCGCTTATTCGCACGACCGCGTCCTGAAGGATCTCGAGTTGAGCGGGTCCGATCTGCGCTATCGGAACATGGTGCAGGTCGACGGGAAGGACTGCGCGCGGGTGACATCTCAATACGTCTTCTCGCCCGTAGATCTTCCAGCCATGGGCACGGCGATCGGAGGACGCTTTGTGCCGGCGGCCGGAAACAACGCAGTGGCGGCGGTTCTACACATCTCGCTGCTGCTCGATACGGCGAACCACCATGTGGCGTGGCTGCAGCGGTTCGAGACCGTCGACAACAAGCTGACGCTGGCGTCTCCCTATGACGACAGCGATCTCGCCGGCGGCAAGGCGAGCGAACCGGACGAACCCCAGGGCGATGAACCCCAGGACGGTCAGAATCCCATGCCCGATCTGTCGAGCATGCGGTCCGACAATCCGGGGCGCTATCCCTTCATGACCTTTCATTTCCAGGAGGAAGCTCGGGCGCGGCTATTGCCGGAAGAGCGCTCGGCGGAGTGGTTGGCTGCGCTGCAGCGCTTTGAGGCGACTCCCGAGCCGGAGAGCGGCACGACGCCGGTTCCGGCGACGAAAACGCTTCTGCCCAACCCCATGATTCAGGCAGCGAAACCGGCAGTGGTGAAACACACGACGCGGGTGGTCGTTGACTCCGACTCGGTGGTGGCGACGCCAGCGGGGTTCACGCGCTACGAGAAAGGCCTATGCCGCGACCAGTGGTTTTGCGCAACCGTATCGGTGGCGCTGCCGGGAGAGGTTCAGATCTCCGAAGACACGCCGCTGCGCACCGTTTATCTGGCGCGCCAGGGAAACCTGCTGGTGAATGTCGCGGTCGGCCCTGCCCTGGATCGAAAACCTTTGGGTCTCACGGAAGACGAGGAATTGCAAAAGCAGGCGGAGTACTATCTGGCAAACTACGTCTGGCTGGCGGTGAAACCCGGCATTGGCACCAGTTCTGCGAGCGCGACGCTCGATGGGTATCCCGGGTTGATCACCGATTTCAACGCTACCCAGCGCGATCTGGCCAACATTCACGGCGTGCTGGGGCTGATGCTGACGCCGTGGGCGAAGATTGTGCCCGTGAGCTGCAGCTCCGATCATGCAGCGTCAGAAGAGTTGAAGACGGTGTGCGAGAAAGTGATTACGACGGTGAGTTTGAGAAGATAAGGCTTCGCATTTGTCATCCTGAGCGGAGCGGGGCGGTGAGCGAAGCGAATCGTCCTGCGGAGTCGAAGGATCCCTACCTCCGCATCGGGCCTTCTTTGCTTTCTTTTCTGGGGATCACTTCACAGTTGTTTTGCAGGTAGAGATCCTTCGACTGCGCGGGCTTCACGTTCGTGAAGCCCCCGCTCCGCTCAGGATGACATTCTCGCGAGGAAGGCCGTCTAGGATGAAGGCCGTCTTAGCGGTGCGCTCCGCCGCTTGAAACGTGGCCCGATGACATACTGCCCGAACTGTGGGAGATCGGAGGAGGCGCGGCACCATGTCCTCCTTGAAAACCGCCCATCCGCCCCGAGCTAGCCGAGAATTGCGGTGCGGGATGCACAGCTGCGAATCCGGTTTTTGCGACCTGGGTGTTCAGGTGCTTCAAGTTCGAAATCGATCCCCGGGAAATGCCCAGCCCCGCTGAACCCGCCCGCAGAACAACGTGCGATGACATGTGAGTGAACACCGGCCCACCTCGCCCCACAACCACCGTCTTGGTCGTGGTCGCCGCCGGAATGATCGGGGGATGGAAGCCAACCGGGGTTGTGCCCACAATCCTCGGGGCCAGTGCGAACGAATTCCATAGTCCCGGCTGCCACATCCAGCCGAAGCCGGGAACGAACATCCAGTTGCCATACATGTACGGCATCCATCCCCAGGGATACGCCGACACGAACATGTAGCCAAAGCCGGGATACCAGGACCACGCGCCATCCATGAACGGATCCCAGCCGATGCCGGTGAAGTATGGCTGCCACATCATGCCGTAGCCGGCCACGTTGGTGTAGCCGCCGTAGTAGTTCAGGTCGCTGACGCCGTATCCGTAGGGTGTGGAGTTATTCTTCGCGTACTGGTCGTGATAGGAGACGGCTTCTTTGTCCCAGGAATCGAGGGGTTCTTCCTGGATGTTATTGGCTAGCGTGTACTTATCGTCATTCGCCGGATCAAAGGTGGCCGTTTTCTTCTTTTCCACCGGAACCTTGCCGGAGGGGCCTTCAATCTCGACGTCGCCTTTAAATACGGCCAGAGTGGCAGCATCGGTCGATGTGTCGACGCGGAAGTGGGCCGCGTGATCGAGCGCCACTTTCTCGCGCGAGAAGTTCAGGGTAAACTCGTCACCGCTCTTACCCAGCCAGTTGACGTAAGCCATGCCCTCGACCAGATTGACCGTCGAAATATGCTTGCCCGCCTCGGTCACGTTCAGAGTGCTGAATTCCAGCGTCGAGTTGGGAGCCAGGCGCAAGGTGCTGCCGTCTTCGAACTCCACTTCGGCGCGGCCATTGCCGCGCGTGCGCAGCTGGGCTCCTTGCGTGACGGGAAGATTGAGGAACGCATTCTCAAATCCCAGGCCCGTGTTCTTGTCGATCTGAACCGATCCCTGCACATCGCTCAGGCGAACGATGCGGGCTTGGGAATCGGCCAGAGCGGGCGGCACGCAGACTGCGGCCGCAAGAAGAACCAGAGTAATTCTGGATAGAACTAGCTTGGACATAACTGCCCCCGCGGATCTTCTAAGCTATTAGAACACGGTTTACGCGCGGGAGTTGTCACACCTTGGTGCACTGTTCTTGTGGCCGCAGGGGTTAAGCCGGGGGCATCGGACGCGAGCTGTTTCGTGGGTGGTCAGCGTCCTGCCGAAGCGCCCTTGGCCATTTCCATGATGCGTTCCGCTCGGGCCCGGACCACATTGATGACCGAGCTGTCGTTGTAGATCTCCTGCAGGACCGGGCGGGCGGCGCCCAATTCGCTGAGTTCGCCGGCGTGAGCTTCTTCTTCCATTCGCCTCAGTTCATCGTCGAGGGCCAGCTTCTGATAGCGGTGATAGTAGGCCAGGCGGCGGCTAAATTCCATGGTGGCGCCGACCGCCTGAAAGAGCGCGGTCAGTTGCTGCACGGGCGGCAGCGCAGAAAAATTGTAAGTCGCAGAGGAATTGCTGTGGCCGTCGGTGTAGGTGAGTTTCTTGTTGCCGGTGAAAGCCAGCTTGTGATTGCCGGAGTCGATCTTGCCCGAAAAATAGTGGGCCTGGGCAGCGAGTTCAAAGACGCGGGCGCGGGTTGCGCCGGAGAATGTGAAGTCGGCCTGATAGTTCTCAGTGTCGTCGGAATCGCTGGAGATTTTCCCTAAACACTCGTATTTGGCGTGCCCGTCAGCCTGCACGGAGATGGAGTAGTGTTCGGGCTCGGAGCCAGGGAAATCGAGCGCAAAGGTGACCGTGGCGGGATCGGCGGCATAGGCCGGGAGAATCGAGAGCCAGGCGCACCAAACCACCAATGCGATCAGGAGCGCGCGGATTCTCCGCATGGTTCTGCCGACGCCAAGCAATCCTGTCTCACCGATTTGCCGCATCTTCGCTGGATAGCCTGCGCAGTGGCCTCGCCACTGCGGGAACAGAGAATTATGCCAAAACTTCCATTGTGTTGGATGCTAGCGACCCACGGCGCGCTGCCGGGTGAGCGTTGCCACGGTGTGGAGATGGCAAATGGCGATCGCCAGCGCGTCAGAGGCGTCCATAGGCTCGGGGGGCGTGGAGAGCTCGAGAAGCCGGGTGACCATATGTTGCACCTGCTGCTTCTCGGCGCGACCGTAGCCCACGACCGACGATTTGATGGTCAGCGGCGAATATTCGGCGACTTCGAGGCCTGCTGAAGCTGCAGCGAGCATGGCGACGCCTCGAACCTGGCCGAGTTTGAGCGCCGATTTCACGTTAAGAGCATAGAAGACGTCTTCGATGGCGACTTCGTCGGGCTGGTGCTCGGAAATAATGGCGCCAAGCTGCATGTAAATGCGGGAAAGACGCCGCGGCAATGCCTCGCGTGGGGAAAGCTTGATGGCGCCACAGGTCAGGCAGCACAGTTTCCCGGCTGGTTCCATTTCGACCACGCCGTAGCCGGTGTACTCTCCGCCGCAGTCAATGCCGAGGACACGCATTGAATGCAGTGTATCGCGGAAGGTGAATCAGTCCTAGCGGGCAGGATTATGCTCGGCGCCGAGACTGTGGCTGACTCTCACCAGGTCACTGCTTCGGATGGGCCTTGCGGAACAGACTGTGATTGAGCGGCAACGCTCGGTCCGAACCCTGGCGTAGGGTATTCTGCCTGCTGGTGATTCGATGAGCAGAATCAGGATTGAGCCTGCCACCGCCGCCAATGCGGCCGAATGCGCGTCAATCCTTAGGACGACCCGAAAACATTCCCTCCCGTACTTACCGGACCTCCATACGGCGGAGGAAGACGTCCGCTTTCTTTCCGACCGCGTTTTAGCCGATGACAGGGTTTTGGCCGCGCTGGATGAAGCAGGGAAGGTCGTCGGATTCATTGCCTTTGGCAGGGGGTGGGTGAATCACCTCTATGTGCTTCCTGGATTTCAGCGGCTCGGCATCGGCAGACGCTTGCTTGAGGAAGCAAAACGGCAATGCTCGGGGCTCAAACTCTGGACCTTCGAGCGCAACACTGGAGCGCTCCGATTCTATGAAAGCCAAGGATTCTCGGTCGTGAAGCGCACCGAGGGTACGGAAAACGAAGAAAAGGAGCCAGACCTTCTACTGCAATGGGGTCGATAGCTCATCGTTACAACTTGCGGTGAAGATCCTTTCGACGCCTCACCAGGCCCAAGCGTACGCATCCACCCGCGGGTCGGCGCCGGCGCTGAGCACGCCCGTCTCCTGGTCGACGACGATTCCTCCGTTTGATCCGAGCGACCACGCAGGCGTGACGCGCAATTTGTGGCCACGGGCGATCAGCGCTTGCCGCGTGGCCTCAGGGATGCGCGCCTCGACCGCCATGTCTCCCGGATACATGGTGTGCGGGAAGGGCGAGGCCGGGAAGGCCTCCGACGACCAGCGCGGCGCTTCGATGGCCTGCTGGATGTTCATGCCGAAGTCGACCATGTTGATCAGCGTCTGCATGGTGCGCATCACCTGATCATCGCCGCCGGGGCTGCCCAGGATCGCGTAGGGCTGGCCGTCTTTCATGACGAGCGTGCTCTGCAGCGTGCTGCGCGGGCGCTTGCCGGGTTCGAGCGCGTTGGCCTCACCACGGACGAGTGAATAGTAGTCGCCACGGCAGTTGAAGAGGACTCCGGTATCACCCATGACCACGCCGGTACCGAACAGGCTGTGCAGGCTGGGCTCGAAGCTGACCATGTTGCGATCTTTGTCGACGACAGCGATGTAGCTGGTATCGCCGTCGTGGCGGGCGTTGCCTTCGAGAACCTCGTGGACCGGCCGGTCTAAGGCTGAAGCGTTAGCTGCAAACCTTTCCGGCGATCCTGGGCGCAGTTCCAGCGACGCTTTGGCGGGATCTATCAGCTTGCGGCGTTCGCGGGCGTAGTCTTTCGAAAGCAAGCCATCGTAGGGAATCTTGATGAAATCCATGTCGCCGAGATATTTTTCGCGGTCGGCCATGGCCAGCTTGATGGCCTCAACACTGGTTTGGAGAAAGTCAGGGCTGTTGTGGCCCATGGCCTTCAGGTCGTAGCCTTCGAGCAGATTGAGCGCGATCAGTTCGGTCGGTCCCTGGCTGGCTGAAGGATTCTTGTAGATCTGATAGCCGCGGTAGTTGACGGAAACCGGCGCCTCGACTTCGGCGTAGTACGCGGCGAAATCTTCGTAGCGGAACAGGCCGCCGTTGGCTTCGGAGAAGGCCGCGAGATCGCGGGCGATGTCGCCTTTGTAGAAACGATCGCGGGCGGCTTTGAGCGCTTCGTGCCGGCCTTTGGACTGATTCGCCTTCTCGGCTTCCACCAATTTCTTCAGCGTGCGCGCGAGATCGGGATTCCTGAGAATCT
Organism: Candidatus Sulfotelmatobacter sp.; assembly: GCA_035266285.1. Classification (GTDB taxonomy): domain Bacteria; phylum Acidobacteriota; class Terriglobia; order Terriglobales; family Acidobacteriaceae; genus Sulfotelmatobacter. The sequence goes on along the minus strand of DATFNR010000022.1, from coordinate 6,599 downwards.
CTCCAGCTTTCGGCGGCCGTCCGTTCGGCAAATAGACTTTGACGGTCGTGGGATACTTGAGAATCTTCTTCTCTCCGGCAATGTAGGAAGCGCCGCGCTCGCTGAGCGGGAAGCCGTTTTCGGCCAGGTCGATGGCGGGCTCGAGCACCTGCGCGAAGCTCATCGTGCCCCAGCGGTCGAGCAGTGTGTACCAGGCATCGACCGCCCCGGGCAGGCCGCCGGAGAGCAGGCCGTCGCTCTCGGGAATCTTGCCACCGTTGTTTTTCTCGTACCACTCAATAGTCGCGAGCTTGGGCGCGCGGGGCTCGGCATTGATGGAGTAGACCTTCTTGTCCTTGGCGTTGTAAACGAGCACGACCGCGTCGCTGCCCATGCCGTTCAGGGAGAAATCAGTCACGCCCAGCGCGGCTTGGCCGCCGACGGCGGCGTCGAAGGCGTTGCCCCCCTGGGCGAGAATGCGGCGCGCGGCTTCCGTTGCTTCGGCCTTCATGGAAGCCACGGCGGCCTGGCGGCCGCGGATGACGGGGCGCATCGTCTGGCCGGAGTCAGGGCTCTGGCTGAAAGCATGCGGAACGAACGCTAGAAAGAGAAGGAAAGCAACCAGTGTCGCAGCAGTCATGGATGATCGACCTGACATCGGCTAGGCACCTCGCCGGAATTGCGAGTGCAGTTTATCGCGGAATGGGCGGAGATGCTAACCGACAGCCGTCGAGACTCTCAAATAGATCACAAGCAAAAGAAACAGAGTCAAAAGCGGCGGACAGGAGTGTCCGCCCCACATGAACCTGCCTAGCAGCATCTTGGCCGGCGTGCGTGGCTGGCTTCCCGCTCGCGGCAGAATTCGGCGTAGGCGGCCGAGGACGACTCTATCTGCGCGCGACGCAGGAAACGGGCGTAGGCGGCTTCGTCGAAAATCTCGCGCAGAACTGCGAGCACAATTCGCGCGGCCTGGATCAAGCGGCTCATACTTCGCCCTCCGCCAGACGCGTCATCACAAACGGCGTTTCTTTCACTCTCGCGTCTCGCGTGCCGCTCAACACTCCCATCCACTGGCGGATCGATTCGATCAGCACCAGCGCCACCATGAGCACCAGAATTGCGGTGACCGCGGCATCCAGGCGGTTGTTGAAGATCAGGCGGGCGGTCGCGGCGGTTGCGGGTCCGGCGGCCAGGGCGTGCGCCTGCGCCAGAAAGCCGACGCGCGGATCGGGATCGAACACTTTGTGCCACGAAGCAGTGAAAGTGACCGCAACCAGCCAGATCAGCGGAATGAGCGTGACGGCGGCATAGCGCGTGCGATGCAGTTTGATGATGATCGTAGTCGCCACGCACAGTGCAACCGTCGCTAAGAGTTGATTCGCGATGCCGAATAACGGCCACAGCGAGTTGATCCCGCCCAGCGGATCTTTCACGCCTTGCCACAGGAAATATCCCCAGGCGCCGACGATCAGGCCGCTGGTCGCCAGGATCGACGGATACCAACTGGTGCGGCCCAGCGGCGCGTAGATGTGACCGAACGCATCCTGAATCATGAAGCGGGCGACGCGCGTGCCGGCGTCGAGAACGGTCAGGATGAACAGCGCCTCGAACATTACGGCGAAGTGATACCAGAGCGCCATCATGGTTTCGCCGCCCAGACTCTGGGAAAAGATGTGCGCCATGCCCACGGCAAAGGCGGGTGCGCCACCGGTGCGGTTGAACAGCGTCTGCTCACCGACGGCATGGGCCAGAGCCTGCATGTCGGCGGCGGTGACGGGAAATCCCCAGCTCGAGACAGTCGTCGTAGCGGCGGCTGCCGTCTGGCCCACGATCCCGGCGGGACTGTTAATTGCGAAATAAACGCCAGGCTGCAGCACACAAGCAGCGATGATCGCCATCACAGCGACCGCTGACTCGGCCATCATGGCGCCGTAGCCGACGAAACGAGTCTCGGTCTCGCGCGCGATCAGCTTCGGCGTGGTTCCACTGGAAATCAGGGAATGGAATCCGCTGATCGCGCCGCAGGCGATGGTGATGAAGGCGAAGGGAAAGATTTTTCCGGCAAAGACCGGGCCGGTGCCGTCGGTGAAACGAGTGAGTGCGGGCATGTGCAGAGTGGGATGCATCGCCACGATGCCGACGGCGAGAAGCCCGATCGTCCCCAGCTTCACAAATGTGCTCAGGTAGTCGCGGGGCGCCAGCAGGAGCCACACCGGCAAAGCGGATGCGGCAAATCCGTAGATCACGACGAGGATCGCAAGGCTGGGCGCCCGCAGAGTGAAGATGTCAGCAACAGTTGGGTTCAGAGAAGCCCACCGCCCTCCCCAGATGGCCAGCAGAACGAGAATGAATCCAATAACAGAAACTTCAAGAACTTTCCCCGGTCGAATGCGGCGCAAGTAAAGCCCCATCAGCAAAGCGATGGGAATGGTCATGGCAATCGTGAACGTTCCCCAGGGGCTGTCTTTCAGCGCGTTCACAACAATCAGCGCGCACACCGCCAGCAGAATCACAAGAATCGCGATAACGGCGGCGTAGGCCACAAAACCGCCCACGCGGCCGATTTCTTCTTTCGCCATTTCGGTGAGCGACTTGCCGTCGCGGCGGACGGAGAACAGCAGAATGACAAAATCCTGCACGCAGCCTGCAAACACAGCGCCGCCGAGCACCCACAACGTGCCCGGCAGATAACCAAACTGCGCCGCCAGCACGGGGCCGACGAGCGGGCCCGGCCCGGCGATGGCCGCAAAGTGATGGCCGAAGACAACCCACTTATTGGTGACCAGAAAGTCGCGGCCGTTCTCCAGACGCTCGGCCGGAGTCGCGCGCAGCGCGTCGAGGGCGAGAATCTTGGCCGCCACGAACTTGCTGTAGAAGCGGTATCCCAGGGCATAACAGCACGTCGCGGCGACCACCAGCCACATGGCATTGAGCGGCTCGCCACGACGCATCGCGATCACCGCCACGGCGCCCGCACCCAGCAGGGCGACGGCTGCCCACACAAAAACCGATCGGGTTCTATTCATGTCCGCCGAGCATTGTGGCGAATCCGAGGGCGGAGTGCAAACACGATCCCTAGCCCCGCGTCGAGGATGCCGATCCGGCACCGCATTTTGAATGGCCTCCATAAGAATTTTGAATTTTGGTGCGGAAGGCATTCGCCTTAAGATGCGGGCAGATGGGGTCTCTCCAGGGGGTGGGTGTGATGAGAGCTTCGATGCTGGCTACGCTCGCAACAGTGCTGCTGATCGTGGGCCCGACGGTCGCCCAGGACACGGTCGCCCAGGCCAAAGACAAGTCCGGTTCCTCCGGTGCGAACGCTGACTCGGCTGGACCCTCCAAAACGCTGGCCGTATCCGGCAAAGTGAGCAATGACGGCAAGACGCTGCTCACCGACATCGATTCTGAGTGGGCGGTGAGCAACCCTGAAGCTTTGAAGGGTCAGGAAGGCCGCCTGGTCACAGTGAAGTGTTACGTGGACACGGAGAACAACCGAATCCACGTGTTGTCTGTGAAGGGAGCCGTCCCGCATCCAACATCCTCCATCAGGTACGGCGATTCTGCCCTTCGGCGCTAAGTTCGTTGCGCTGGGCACTCGCCCCAGGGAGTGTCTCCGGTTCCAGCGTCCCTCGATTTGATGTTAATCTAGTTCTTCCAGACGATTGCTCCCCTTGTCTTCCGGGCCATTTCGTCCATGCCCCACCCGGGGTGCATTCCAAGGAATCCGTTCCGAATTCATACTGGACTGGGGTGCAAACCATGAGAATTGGCATACTAACCGGCGGAGGCGACTGTCCCGGCCTGAATGCCGTCATCCGCGCCGTGGTGCGCAAGGGAGTCTTTCACTACCACGACGAATTTTTGGGTTTCATGGAAGGATGGCGCGGGGTCATCGAAGACCAGACCATGCCGCTGGATCTGGAGGCGGTAAGCGGAATATTGCCTCGCGGAGGAACCATCCTGCGCACCTCGCGGACGAATCCGTCCAAGAAGCCCGACGGAATCGATCGCTGCCTGGCCACGCTCGACAAGCACAAGATTGATGCCCTGATCGCGATTGGAGGCGACGACACACTGTCAGTCGCTCAGAAACTCCACGAAAGAGGCGCTAAAGTGGTGGGCGTCCCTAAAACCATCGACAACGACTTGGGAGGCACCGACTACACCTTTGGATTTGACACAGCTTGCAACATCGTATGCGAGGCGATCGATCGCGTGCACACTACCGCCGAGGCGCATAACCGCGTAATGGTGGTTGAGGTTATGGGGCGGGATGCCGGCTGGATTGCGCTGTACAGCGGCATTGCCGGCGGCGCCGACGTGATTCTGATTCCCGAGCGGCCGTTCGACGTGGACAAGGTGGCGGAGTCGATTCGGCAGCGCCATGAGCGTGGGCGGTACTTCTCGATTGTCGTGGTGGCCGAAGGCGCAAAGTTTTCCGGCGAGAGCGGTGACGGGGCTCCGATCCTGCAGGACATGGGCAAGGACGAGTTCGGCCACGCCAAGCTGGGCGGCGTGGCGAATATTCTGGCCCGCGAGATCGAGAAGCGTACCGGCTACGAGACCCGCGCCGTGGTGTTGGGGCATATCCAGCGCGGCGGATCGCCCAGCGCCTTTGACCGGGTTCTGGCGACTCGCTATGGCCTGGGCGCAATCGACATGGTGCACCGCGGCGAATTTGGCTGCATGGCGGCGCTCCGCAACAACAAGATTGTGTCTATCCCGCTGAAAGAGGCGATCTCCAAGAATCGCGTCGTCGATGCAGAAATGATCCAGATTGCAGATGGACTTTTCGAGGAGATCGGGGTCAAGGAAGCGGCCAGCAACTAAGACGGGTGCAACGGGCTGTTCGACGGGCCTCGCATCCGCTTCCTGATCTCTGCGCCGGGGCGTAAAGTAGTGCCGGACTCGCCCTCTCGATGCTGAACGTCTACCTCCGGATTGCGCCCGCGCTGCTGCCTGCGATTGAGCTGGCGCTGATGGTCGGCGCTGGACTGCTGATCTTCCGATCGCGGCGCACAGCCGCTTCCGCTAACACTTCCTCTTTTCGCTCCCTGGAACTCAGTTTCAATCGGCTGGCGCGGCGCAAGCGGTTCGCGGCGCTTGCGGTTGGCGTGGGAGTGATCGCGGTGCGGGTCGCGCTGATCCCGCTGTTAGGGATCCCCGAGCCACGGTTTCACGACGAATTCAGCTATCTTCTGGCTGCCGACACATTTGCGCACGGCCGCATGACCAATCCAACCCCTCCGATGTGGATTCATTTCGAGACCTTCCACGTCATCGAGCACCCCACCTACATGTCGATGTACCCGCCGGCGCAGGGACTGGTGCTGGCGGCGGGGCAACTGCTGGGGCGTGCCTGGATAGGACAACTGCTGATCACCGGAATGTTCTGCTCGGTGCTGTGCTGGATGCTGCAGGCCTGGCTGCCACCCCGCTGGGCCTTGCTGGGCGCGCTGCTGGCTGCGCTGCGGCTCGGCATTCTCAGCTATTGGATGAACACGTATTGGTGCGCGTCGGTGGCCGCGCTTGGTGGCGCGCTGGTTCTGGGCGCATGGCCTCGCCTGCGCAAGCGACCGTCCGCAAGCCAGTCGCTGATCCTCGCCAGCGGGCTGGTGATTCTGGCCAACAGCCGGCCCTACGAAGGATTTGTCTTCGCCATCCCCCTAGCGCTTTTCCTGGGGGCCTGGCTTCTCGGGAGCGGTCGTCCACCGCTCGGGCAATCCCTGACGCGCATAGTTCTCCCGATGTTCGCGGCGCTTCTAGTGGGAGGCTTGGCGACAGGCTTTTACTACTATCGCGTGACCGGCTCACCGTTTGTGTTGGCGTATCAGGTGAATCGCGCTCAATATGCGACGGCGCCATACTTCATTTGGCAGTCTCCACGGCCTGAACCGGCTTATCACCATGCCGTGATCCGGGACTACTATCGCTGGGAACTGGGAGAGTTTGAACGAAATCGTACGCTTCGGGGATACATCGAACGAGGAGCGGAGAAACTTGTCGCGTGGTGGCAGTTTTATCTGGGACCGCTGCTGACGGTGCCACTGCTGGCTCTGCCCTGGGTGGTTCGTCACCGTAAGATGGCGCTGCCGCTTCTGCTGTGCGGCGTCATGATCGCCGCGTTCTCTGTCCAAACGTGGACCTTTCAGCACTACTTTTCCCCGGCTGCAGGCGCGCTCTACATTCTGCTGGTGGCGGGGTTGCGGCACTTGCGGCTATGGCGGACACGCGGCCGCGCCCTCGGACCGGGTTGGGGACCAGCGATCGTTCGCGCCATCCCGGTGATTGCTTGCGCCATGATCGTTGTTCGAGTTGTCGCGGTCGCGACCCACACCCGCATCGAGCCAACGTGGCCGCGCGGCAACCTGGAGCGGTCGGCGATATTGCGGCAGCTTAGGCAATCGCCGGGCGAACATCTCGTGATCGTTCGCTATGGCCCGGGCCACAACAGGGATGAAGAGTGGGTGTGGAACGAGGCATCCATCGATCAGGCCAAGGTTGTGTGGGCGCGAGACATGGGAGAGAACGGGAACCAGGAACTGCTGCAGTATTTCAAGAACCGCCACTTCTGGCAGATCGACGGCGATAGCGCCGCGCCCAGGCTCGAGAACTACACT
>DATFNR010000021.1:0-32528 GCA_035266285.1 Candidatus Sulfotelmatobacter sp. | reverse complement strand
AAGCTTCTTCCTCCCATCCATCCCGGCGAGATTCTGCGCGCGGACTTCATGGAGCCGCTCCAGTTAAGCATGAATCGACTGGCGCTTGATCTCCGAGTTCCGGTCACAAGGATTGCCGAGATTGTGCATGAGCGGCGCGGGATCACCCCTGACACTGCCCTGCGACTGGCGCGGTATTTCAATACGAGCGCCGGCTTCTGGATGAATCTTCAGACCGCGTACGATCTGGAAGTGGCAGAAGACAGGTTGTCGCGTACGATTGAACGAGAAGTTCATCCTGCTTCCTCGTCTGCTGCGAATGCAGCGTCCTGATTGCGCATCGGTGCCCGAGGGCGAGACGCCCTCGGGACAGCCGGCAAGATGCCGGCGCTTACCGTGGAGTGCCGCATCTGCAATACCCACATGCTAGAATCATGCGTTTCTGAATCCTGCGCGGCTGCTCCAGGATGATCTGCTGCCATGCCTCACTTCCTCACCGACGAAGAAATCGAAACCCTGCCCCAACCCAAGGCCAAGCCTCGCACCGAGATGCGTACGGACGTGCTCGTGATCGGCTCGGGGCCTACCGGGCTGGCCTGCGCCATCGAGGCGCAGAAGATCGGGCTTCGTGTCGTGGTGCTCGACAAGGGATGCCTGGTGAACTCGTTGTTTCACTATCCCGCGAACATGGTGTTCTTCACCACGCCGGAGTTGCTGGAGATCGGCGACGTTCCGTTTACGACGGCGCAGCAGAAGCCCACGCGCGAGGAAGCGCTCGAATACTATCGCAAAGTTGCTGAGCACTATCGTCTCGACGTGCGCCAGTACGAATGGGTTAAAACCGTGCTCGGGGAAGACGGCGACTTCACCATTGCGGCAAGCGATCGCGCCGGTCGCCCGCACGATTATCGCGCGAAAAAAGTCATTGTTTCGACCGGCTACTACGACCTGGCCAACAAACTGGGAATTCCAGGCGAGGAACTGCCCAAAGTGTCGCACTACTATGGCGAACCCCATCCTTACTATGACGCGGATGTGATGGTCATTGGCGGGAAGAACTCGGCCGCCATCGCGGCTCTCGACCTGTGGCGGCACGGCGCGCGGGTCTCGGTGGTGCACCGCGAGCCGCAGATTCATCACCACGTGAAGTATTGGATCAAGCCCGACTTGGAGAATCGCATCAAGAACGGCGAGATCGAAGCCTACTTCAACAGCTGGGTGCAGGAAATCGGCATCGATCACGTGGTCCTCAACACGCCGCGCGGGCCGCTGCGCGTGAAGAATGATTTCGTGCTGGCCCTGATCGGCTACCATCCCGACTACGATTTTCTGCGGAGCATGGGCATCGAATTGTCGGAGCAGCAGTGCCGTCCGGTCTGCGATCCGGTTTCGCTCGAAAGCAACGTCAAGGGGATTTATGTCGCGGGCGTGATCGTTGCCGGCTCGCGCACCAACGAGATTTTCATCGAGAACGGACGCTTCCACGGCAAGCAGATCGCCGAAGACCTGCGGATCAAACTGGCGCCAGGCAGCAGCGGCTAACACCGCCTGGCCGGTAGCGCTACGAAACTCTTTCCGCGACAATTTCCTCGCGCCAGCATGACCACGCCTTTGCCAGTGGTCAGGCCACCGTTTACCCTAGCCAGACGCATGGAACCCGAACCGGAGCACGGCACCGCCTCGGTCTCGCTCGCGTCCTACGCGCGCCTGATCGGCGGCAACCGCAATTTCCGGCGCGTCTGGCTGGCGCAGATCGTCAGCGAGATCGGGGACTGGTTCTACACCCTTTCGATCTACACGCTGCTGCTGCAGTTGACCGGGCACGCCGGCTCGGTGGCGCTGGCGCTGGTTCTGCAGGTGCTGCCGCAGACGCTGGTCGGGCCTACCGCGGGCGTGGTCAACGACCGGCTGCGCCGCAAGCAAGTCATGATCGCCGCCGACCTGATTCGCTGCGTGATCGTGCTGGCCATGCTGCTGGTGCGCTCGCGGTCGACGGTGTGGCTGGTGTATCCGTTGCTGGTGGCCGAGACCTCGATGGCCGCATTCTTTGAGCCGGCGCGCAGTGCAGTGATTCCCAACATCGCGGCGCAAGGGGAGGTGCTGGTCGCCAACACACTTTCGTCGGCCACGTGGTCGGTGAACCTGGTGATTGGGGCTTCGGTCGGCGGACTGGTAGCGGCTTTTTTCGGGCGGGATGCGGTTTTCATTCTCAACGCACTGTCCTTTCTCGCGTCGGCTCTGCTGATCCGCGGGATGAGCTTCCCCGAGCCTCACGCTGAATCGGCGGCTTCGCTGCGTGCCCGGGATCTGGTCGACTTCTCTCCGATCATGGAGGGGATTCGTTACATCCGCAGTCATCGGACTCTGCTGCCCGCGGTCTTTGCCAAGGCCGGGGAACTCATGGTCGGACCCAGCTGGGTGATCTTTACTGTGCTGGGAGCGCGCGAGTTTGCGGTGCATTGGCGCGGGATCGACTCGGCTCGCGGCGCGATGCTCGGCATGAGCATCCTGCTCGGCGGGCGCGGCGTGGGGGCACTGGTCGGACCGATTGCCGGAGCGAAGTGGGCGCAGCGCAGCGATCACCGCCTGCGACTGGGAATACTGTTTGGCTATCTCACCATCGCCACGGGCTATGGCTTGCTCGGAGTCAGCCGCTCGGTCTGGACTGCAGCTTCCTGCACCATGCTGGCGCACATGGGCGGCTCGACTGTATGGGTCTTCTCCACCACGCTGCTGCAGCTTCACACTGCGGACCGCTTTCGCGGCCGGGTGTTTGCCGCGGACCTGGGCATGTCCAGCTTTTCATTTGCGGTGACTGCCTATGTGACGGGGGTCTTGCTCGATTCCGGAGTTCCGGTGCGCACGGTAGCCACTGGCACAGGCCTGGTCATGCTGATTCCCGCAGCCGTGCTGGCTCTGGCTTTGCGGGCGAGCAGCCGATTCGGAACCGTCGGGGGAGCGAGTCTCTAGCGCTCGTCTCACAAATAGGACCCAGGGAGAAGAACCACTCACCTCAGGGGCTGAAGCCCAGTATTGATGCGGCCCTTGACGGCACGACTGAAGTCGTGCCCTTCCCGTTTCGTTGCGGTCCTTGAGTTCTTCCGCAACCTGTGAAGTCGTGCCCTTCCCAAAACAATTTACGGCGATGGGTTGTCGGTGCTCAGCCGAAGTCGTTACTCGTTCAACAGCCGATCGATTTTCGCTGCCATGATAAGGTCGCTTTCGGTCAGGCCGTCGACTGCGTGTGTCCACAAAGTGATTCCAGCCTTGCCCCACGCCAGCAAAATGTCGGGATGATGGCCCTGCTCCTCGGCCAGCGCTCCGACGCGGTTCACAAAGTCGAGCGCCTGCTTGAAGTCAGGAAACTTGAACTCACGATGAATGTGGTGCTCGTTCGTGACTGTCCACTTGGGGACAGCCTGTCGCAGTTTTTCGAGTTCTTTCCCCTTGAGTGGAGGAGTTCCTCCGCGGCAGGGAACACATTGTTTGTCAGCCAGTTGCTCGGTCATAGTCTCACCCCACGAGATTCGCACATCTTAACAGCCCAAGTGGGATGCTGAATGCCCGAGGGGACACTGTCTCGAATGACAGCGCGAGACCAATCGCGGTTCAGAGCCGATTTTGGCACGTATAATCGTGAATTCAACGGGAATGTCAGGTTGCAGCAGGGCGCGGCGCCGCGAGAGCGCAAGCCTGTGGCGTCTAGAAAGGGATAAGACGTGGTCGTGCTCGTAGTCGGCGGTGCGGGGTACATTGGCAGTCACACTGCGCGCGCGTTGAAACGTGCGGGACATGAGGCGATCATTTTCGACAACCTCAGCACAGGATACGAATCTCTCGCAGACGGGTTCGAACTGGTGAAGGCCGATGTTCTGGATAGCACTGCGTTGGCGCGAGTGCTGCCCCGGGCCGATGCGATCATGCACTTCGCGGCGCACGCCTACGTGGGCGAGTCGGTCGTGGATCCGAAGAAATATTTCCGCAACAACGTGGAAGGCGGGCTTTCGCTGCTGAACGCGGCGCTGGCTGCGGGAGTGAAGAGAGTCGTCTTCTCTTCATCGTGTGCGGTGTATGGCGAGCCTGCGAAAGTGCCCATCGACGAGAACGCCGCGCGCCAGCCCGTGAATCCGTATGGCGTCTCAAAGCTCTTCTTCGAGCATGCTCTGGAAGCTTACGATCGCGCCTACGGCATGCACTATGCCAGCCTGCGCTATTTCAATGCGGCGGGCGCGGACGAGAGCGGAGAGATCGGCGAACGGCATGAACCGGAGACGCACCTCATACCGCTTGCTCTCAATGCAGCCGCGGGGCTCGGCCCCGAACTGCAGGTGTTCGGTTCGGACTATCCCGCGCCCGACGGAACCTGTATTCGCGACTACATCCACGTGAACGATCTGGCCAGCGCGCATGTGAAATCGCTGGAACACCTGGCGGCAGGTCACGACAGTTTTGCGGTGAACCTGGGGACGGGTAAGGGATATTCGGTGCGGGAAGTAATTTCTGTGGTCGAAGAAGTGACGGGGAAACGCGTGCCCCTGCGAATCGCGCCGCGGCGGGCGGGGGATCCTCCGGCACTGGTGGCAAATGCCGCTCGGGCGCAGGCTTTGCTGCAGTGGAAGGCCACGCGAGGCTTACACGATATGGTGGCGACGGCCTGGAAATGGATGGAGCGAAAGGCACGGGCTACAGAAATCGGAAGCTGAACCACAGAGGACACAGGGGACACAGAAGAAAGTCACAGAGGGAATCATGGGCAACGAGTTAGCTGGGAAGAAAGTTGCATTTCTGGGCGCAGGAAAGATGGGCGGCATCATGCTGCAGGCTTTGCTCAAGAAGGGCCTGCTATCGCCCAAGTCGACTCGTGCCACGGTAGCGCACGCCGAGCGAGCAAAGGCGCTGGCGGCGAAACTGAAGGTAAAGGTCGGGACGGACAACGCGGAGGCTGTCAAGGGCGCCGACATCATCGTAATCGCGGTGAAGCCGCAGACGGTCGAAGATGTCGTGCGGGAGATCAGCCCTCACATCACGCCCAGGCAAATGATCGTCTCGATGGCGGCGTCGGTGCCGACCGCGATGATCGAAAGGAATCTGGCGTCTAATGTTGCGGTCATTCGCGCCATGCCCAATACGCCTTGCCAGCTGGGCGCGGGTATGACCGCGATAGCGAAAGGCAAGCACGCCAGCGCAGCCGACGTGGCCCTGACCTGCCGCATGTTCGACGCGGTCGGGCGAACCGTCGTGGTCGATGAAAAACACATGGATGCGGTGACCGCCCTGTCGGCCAGCGGCCCAGCGTACATCTACATCATTCTCGAGTCGCTGGCGGAAGCCGGAGTAAAAGTGGGGCTGCCGCGCGATATCGCCACCATGCTGGCGGCCCAAACCACGCTGGGCGCAGCTCGAGTGGTGCTGGAGACCGGCGACCATCCGGCATTGCTGAAGGATGCGGTCACCACGCCTGCCGGCTGCACCATCGATGCGATCATGGAACTGGAGGAAGGAAAGTTGCGGGTCACCCTGATCAAAGCAGTAGTGAAGGCGACGCAGCGTGCAAAGGAGCTGGCTTACGGATAACGCGAGGCGCGCCGCTCAGTCGATTGGATAATCTGAGCCGATAGTGACAGGTTGCCCCCGGCTGAAGCAGGTCGAGCTCTTTCCTCCGGTCACGAACTTCAGAGTGCCCGATTCATCCGCGCAAAACGTTTTCGCCTCAGAGTCGGGATCGACTGGCGCAGCGAGGACGCGGAACTTGAGGGCCGGCGAGCCTTCGCAGCCCGACAAGGTGAAATGATATCCATTCCACTCGTCGGTCCCCTGGCCGGGGTCGTAGATGAACGTGCCTTCCCCGGGAGCGCCTGCCACGTCCTTGGAAAACAGACTGGCGAGAGTGCAGCTGTAGCCCACGCCTGGATACTCTGTGGCATAGCGGTTTTCCGCGGCGGCAATCGCATTCAAGCGCATCTGCGCCGACGACTCGTATGATTCATCCTGTTGCCTGCGCAGGCCCTTGAGATAATCCGGATCGGTGAGCGGCACGTGCGCAGCCGCGGTCACCTCGGCGAGCCGCCAGATTTCCTTTTCCTGCTGGAAACTAAAAGTGAAACCCGGCACTACCGGCAGGGATTGCAACTGGCCGTTTTTGTAGTAGTGGACCGAAAGTTCGATCTCTTCCTGGTCGCCGCGCAAGCTATCGCTCTCGACCAGCACTTCGATCTTCTCACCTTTGGCGGGCTCGCAGGTGAGTAGGGTCGACCCGGTGTCGAAGGTTTCCAGGTGCTGGCCCTGCGCGACCATTTGGCGGCCGATGCTCGAGATGCGGAGCGCCGCCGACGTCTCGGGGGTCTCCCCTTTGTGGAGCAAAGTCTGGCGGGCGGCCTCGGGCAGGTGCTTTGCAAAGTCGTCTGCACCCTTGCCAAAAAACATTTCGATCAGAGCCTGCCGGGCAGACTGGGGCGGTGGCGTAGACGCTTGAGCCAGAAGCATAGTGCTCGCGAACGAAATTGAAAGAGCCACAACGAGGCGACGGAACATCTTGTCCTCCTGCCCAGCGGCTTACTTTTACTACTACGGTCTTCAGACTCCGCGGGTTCCACCCAGGTTCCTGGTTTCATAAGGAACGAACGGTTCGGACTTCTTGCTGGATGGCCCTTGGGACATTAAGGATGCCTCGGTGGTGTTTGGATTCTGTGGTTAAGTTCTATGATTAAATTCTTCGGTCGGTATTCATAACCTCGATGAAGCTTCTGATCGTTGTCCAGCATCGCCTTGACCTCTGGAATGTACCCGCATGGTTTGGAGACGGGCTGCGGCAGGAGTTCCCGCAACTCCAGATCGTACAACGCAATCACTACGACGGGATCGAAGCGGACCTGCGAGACGCGGAAATTCTCTTCACGCTCTCGCTGCGTCCTCCGCAGTTCGCCCTGGCGCAAAAGCTGCGCTGGATTCACACGCCAAGTGCTGCTGTACACCAACTCCTGTTTCCCGAACTGGTGAATAGCGACGTGATAATGACGAACTCAGGAGAGGTGCACGGCCCGGTGGTTGCCGAACACGTCATCGCGCTCATCTTCGCACTGGCTAAGAAGATTCCTCAGGCAGTGATCCTGCAGCAGGGCCGCGTCTGGGGACAGCAGCAGATCTGCGATGCACGTCCGAGCGAGATTGCCGGCGCAACCCTGGGCCTGATCGGAGTCGGAAGCATTGGGCGTCGGGTGGCCAAGATGGCATTTGCGCTCGGCATGCGCGTCATCGCCGTGCGCGAACACGCGGAGAAGGGAAGGCCCGACGGCGTTGAGGCCATCTTCGCTCCTGCGGCCCTGGACGAATTGCTGAAACAGTCTGACTATGTCGTGCTGGCCGCTCCGCTGATGCCGGCGACTCAAGGACTCATCAACGCCGCGCGGCTTGCTGTGATGAAGCCGGGAGCGTTTCTGATCAATGTCGGGCGTGGGCCGCAGGTGGATGAATCCGCTTTGGCTGAGGCCTTACGCAGCCGGAGAATCGCCGGGGCGGCCCTGGACGTGTTCGACAAGGAGCCATTGCCCGCAGACTCTCCGCTCTGGGACATCGACAACCTGCTGATTACGCCCCATACCGCGGGCCTCACGGAGAAGCTCTGGTACCGGCACTACGAGCTTTTCTCCGACAATCTTCGCCGCTACCTGGCGCGCGAGCCACTGCGCTTTGTCGTGGACAAGCGGAAAGGATATTGAACCGCTGCTTCATGCTACAGTTCTGTCATCAACGGGACATACTGGTCTTGCTTACGGAATAATTCCCATGGAATCGCGGCTCATCCTGATCAACCTGCTGGTCAAACTGGGCGTAGCCGCGGCTGTTTCCAGCAGCCTGGTGCGCGCGAAAGAGTTCAAGCTGTTGCTGTTTCGCGAAGAGCGCTCGCTGCGGCAGAAGATTTATCTGGTGTTGTGGTTCGGCCTTCCGATCATGGTGGGAGTGTGGATTCGGATCTCCCAGAAGAGCTTTGTCGCCGCCGATTTCAGCTTTGAGACAGCTCTGCTTCTCGGAGTGATCGGAGGCCGCTGGGCGGGAGCGCTGGGCGGCGTGCTGGTGGGGCTTCCCGCCCTGCTGCATGGCGAGTGGGCCGCCATGCCTTTCGACGTGCTATCCGGTTTGCTGGCCGGGCAGCTGCGCACCATGGCGGTCGACAAGGATGACATCTGGTCCTTTTCGCCGTTCGTAGATCAAAGCATCTTCCGCCTGATTCGACGCAATCTTCCGCGGCCCCGCCTCTTCGACTGGCAGGTCATGTTTTTCTGGACGGTGATCGGCCTGCGTTTCGTGCAAACGCAGTTGTCCCGCTCCTTTCCGAACTCCATCTTCAGCATGGAGAGCCCGGGGAACTGGTGGGTGTGGGCGGCGATCTACGCCGCGTCGGTGACCGCGATCGGCATCGAATTGAAAATCTTCAACAGCGTGCGCCTTCAGATCAAGCTGGAAGAGCAGGAACGGCTGCTGCTGCACGCTCGCATGGAAGCGCTGCAGAACCAGGTGAATCCACACTTCCTGTTCAACACGTTGAACTCCATATCGTCGCTGGTGCGCTTCGATCCTGACATGGCTCGCGATGTGATCTTTAAGCTGGCGAACATCCTGCGCCGCCTGCTCAGCACCAGCGAGGCCTTTGCGCCCTTGCGCGAAGAATTCGAATTCATCGACAACTATCTCGACATTGAGGTGGTGCGCTTCGGACGCGACAAGCTGCGGGTGGTGAAGGAACTCGACCCCGCTTCTCTCGACGTGATGGTTCCCAGCATGTTGCTGCAGCCGCTGGTGGAAAATTCCATCAAGCACGGGCTGTCGCCGAAGGTGGAGGGCGGCAGCATTTACCTGCGCAGCCGCGTCTCCGACGCCAGGCTGATCATTGAAGTCGAAGATGACGGTGTCGGCATGGGCGGCGCGCAGCTCGAACAAAGCAGCAGCTGGTCGGGCATGGGCATCGGCATGGCGAACGTCTCGGAGCGATTGCAGGTGCTATACGGGGACACGGCGCGCATGACCATCGACAGCCATGAAGGGAAGGGAACGCTGATCCGAATTCGCTTGCCGTTGATCGAGGCGACCAGCTCGGTTCCGGAGGGATTCTACGCCGAGCGCTCCAGCACGCGCCGATAGAAGTCTTCGTACTGCTTCACGATCTTCGTCGAGCAGAACCTTTCCATGGCTACCGCGCGCGCCTGTTTGCCCATCTCGCGCAACCGTTGCTCGTTGTTGAGCAGCTCAATGGCGTACCGCGCCATGGTCTCTACGTCACCGACATCGGCGAGATATCCGCTCTTGCCGTGATCGATCACTTCGGGGACACCGCCCGCACGAGTGGCGATGGGCACGACTTCGCAAGCCATGGCCTCGAGTGCCGCCAGCCCAAACGATTCCAGCTCGCTGGGCATCAGCATAATGTCGGCGACCGCCAGCTTGTCGTAGATCTGGTCCTGCTTGCCTAGAAACAAAACGTCGTCGTGAATCCCTTTCTGCACCGCCAGCCACTCGGCCACCGAGCGGTCGGGGCCGTCTCCGATCAGCAGCAGCCTTGAGGGAATTTGTTTGCGCACGCGGTCAAAAATCTCAATCACGTCCGTGAGCCGCTTCACCGGACGGAAATTGGAGAGATGCACCAGGATGCGCTCCTGCTTTGGGGCATATTCGGGGCGCAGCGCGGCCACAGTTTCCGGATCGCGCTTGTACACGTCGCAATTCACGGAGTTGTAGATGACCTCAATGGGATTCTTCACGTCGAAGATGCGCTGCGTGCGGTCCCGCAAATAGTTGGAAATCGCAGTGACGCCGTCACTCTGCTCGATCGAGTAGCGGGTGATGGGCAAGTACGAACGGTCGAGCCCGACCAGGGTGATGTCGGTACCGTGCAGCGTGGTCACGAAGGGCAGTCGCCGGCCGCGCGGTCCGACGGCCAGCATCTGCCGCGCCAGCAGCGCGCTCACCGAATGGGGAATGGCGTAATGCACATGGAGGAGATCGAGATCGTAGAGCTGCGCGACTTCCGCCATCCGGGTCGCGAGTGCCAGATCATAGGGAGGGTAATCAAACAGCGGATACCGCGAGACCTCGACTTCGTGATAGTGAATATTGGGCTCCGCGCCTCTGAGACGGATGGGCTGAGCGTAGGAAATGAAATGGATCTCGTGCCCACGCTGCGCCAACTCCAGCCCGAGTTCGGTGGCTACTACACCGCTGCCGCCGTACGTCGGATAACAGGTGATCCCGATTTTCATGCGCGGAGGTCAGTCCCCTCGGTGCTTTGTCATTCGATGGCTAGACGGTGCGGTGGTTGCAGATTTTACATGAAGCGCGGGCGTGCGGACCGCTAAGACGTTATTCGGCGCTTTTGTGACCGAGGGCGCCGGCTGAATCGATTTTGTCCAGATGGGTCTGGAAGCGCTTCTTATTTTCTTCCGGCAATCCGGTGAACTCAATCCCCATCCCGACTCCGGGGTCGCGGGTGCGCACCACCGCGCTGGGCGAAAGCCGCTCCTCTTCCATCCAGAAGTCCACGCGCAACGCAGTTCCCACCGCGAGCGGCATGACGGTCTCCACATAACACCCATTTCCGCTGATGTCTGTGGCGTTCACGCGCAGAGGAGTATTCACGCGCTCGTCGCGCAACTCTAACGGGAAGGAAATCCTGTGGCGGGCGAACTTTCTGCGATTGTCGTGGGGTTGTTGCGTTCTCTCCTCGGTCTTCATGTCGTGAGGAAGCGCGGCAGTCCACGGGCACTCCTGGTCGACCACCAGCTGCACGCCCACCTGCGTCTTCTTGAGCGCTCCCGCGTCCACGACCCACATGACCTTGCAGCGGGCCTTCTTGCCTTCATATTGCACGCCGATGACGTCGCCCACCTTCAGCTCAGGTTCGATGCCGTGGATGCAGGCGCCGGTCGCGCTGATGTTTTGAGCGATTGCATTCTGGAAGAACGGTTGGTTGTTGGAACCCATGCCCCACACGCGCACCTTCAAGTCCAGCGTCGCACGCGGAGCAGACCCCTGGGCCGACATGAGCGACAACCTCCCGCACAAAGACGGTGAATTGTAACCCATCATAGCGGCTTCAACATAACAGCGCAGGTTACCGCGGTACCCTGGAACTCGCCGAACAGCTTAGTCCGCAGCGGCTCTCTCCTATATGTGGGGCGGTGCTGGGCGGCGTCCTCCAAATCCAGCGCTGGCATTATGCACTGACGCACAGGTCCCGATACGAGATCAGCTCGATGCCTTCCCGTGCCAACACCTCGCGCGCGGCGGGCAGGGTCAGAACTTGCAGCTCCGTCTGCCGCGACTCGCGCAGACGAGTCCTGGCAGCCTGCAGATCGGCGTCGTTGTAGCCGGGATGACAGACAAATTCCCATGTGCCCTCGGGAATGTTGCGGGCAATCGCGGTGAAGAGAGTCTCATCAAGCGTCCCCGTGACTTCGATGCCCAGCGTGCCATCGGGCGTGGTGAAGCCCTCGCGGTCGACCGCTTCCCGAAAATTCGAGGCGAAGCGCCGCAGGATTCTGACTTCGGCATAGCGAGTCCAGAGGTTGGGCCGCGCCAGAAGCTGGCTGGATCGCAAGGGCAGCCTCGGCCCAAATGGGTTGCGCAAGGCGCGAACCCCGCAAGCTGCCGCGGCTTGCAACAAGGGCCGCAGGATCGCGGGAAAAATGTGGGTGTGCTTGTGCGTGTCAAAATGCGAGACGGTGATCCCCGTGGCTTGAATCTTGCGAATCTGCGCCGTGGCCTCTGCGGAGATTTCTTCTGCGGTCAGGCGGCCGGCGATGGCCCTCGCGGCAAAACTTTTGAGTCCATCCCGGAACTCCTGGGCCCGCGTTGGCTTGGTCAGGGATGCGATTTGCTCGGAGGCAACCACAGGCTGGCCGTCGATCAGCACGACATGACAACCGATGCTCAGTCGCGGAACCGATTTCGACAATTCCACCGCGTCGGCAAAGGCGCCGCCGTTGGCCATCAGCGTGGAGGAGGTTACAACCCCGCGGGTGTGAGCCTCAACAATCGCTCGATTTACGCCTGCCGTAAAGCCAAAGTCATCCGCGTTGACGATCAGACGCCGCACCCACGCAGTCTAGCAGGCAGAAGATGCCCAGAGGCGTGGTGACGGTCCGCCTCTGTCCCCCCGGCTTTTCGCGGCTTGCTTTATACTCGCTGAGGTGCTCTGCCTCGCCTGCCCGCAATGATTTCCGGGCGTCGCGGGAGCTCAGCAGCGCACATCCGAGGGGCGGTTAGCTCAGCTGGTTAGAGCGCCTGCCTTACAAGCAGGAGGTCGCAGGTTCGAATCCTGCACTGCCCACCACTCATCCGCACTGTGATGCAATCGCCCTGCACCGAGGCACAGTTCGTCGCCTTCAGCATTGAACGGCTCACATGCCTACCGAGTAAAGAGCAGCGCTTCCTTTTGATGAGCGAAGTCGATTTCTCTTAGAATCCCCACCTTCGCATTGCTGGTGTCGGTGAGGATCGAGTCCTGCTGCACTGCATTGTCGTTGGTGCGCAGCGTGGCGGGGGCCGTTGCGACGGTCTTGCCGTTTCGCAGGAAGTTGACTTGTACCGCCGGACCTGTTCCTTGCCACTCGATCTTGTAGGTGCCGGCTTTCAGGTGGGTCGTTCCGATCGGCACGGAATCGGCGATATCGACCGAGTGCTGGTTTCTGTCCCGCGCCAACGCACCCAGCGGGAAGAGCAGGGCAAGAGTGGAAAGAAGTGCCCAATACTTTAGATGCTTCATTTCAGATTTCCTCCTTCTTGAAACCTACGGTCGCAGCGGCCGCCAGGTTGTCCGAGACATGATGTCGACCAAATGTCTCACCCTCTAGAATGGATGCACAAAACAGAACCCTGGTTTCAAAGAATATCGTGTGACGAGATAAACACATGGGTGCGGCAAGCAGATTCGTGATCACAGCGATTTGCTGATTCCCGACTGCCACCGTGTCGAAACGCAGGGAGATCTCAGCTGGTGCACCGTGGCCCGCTGGCTTGGCTGTGACGATATGGCCGATGACTTTGGCACCGGCGGGAATTCGGGAATGCGCCGACACAGGAACGTCCTGCATGACACGCCCGCTGACGCGTTGGCCCGCCGCAACCCGATCGGAGCGCAGAGACGAACTCAACTGAACCGGCAGGATCGTTCCTGGGGGAATCGCATTCTGTGCCAACGATCCTGCCGTCATCAGCAGCACGATGAGCAGTGCGCTCTTCATGCCGTCACCTCCGACTTCGATGGAATTCGGCGGCGCCTCCGCTACTTCGATCCGCCGAAGGTGTAGCCAATGGATACACCATAGCGAACCGGGAAGTTCGAACTGAATTCCTGGTTGTTGTTCACCAGGTACATCCGCACCTCGGGGCGCACGAAAAAGCTTCCATAGGGGTAGAGCCGAATCCCCGCGCCTATGTCGGCGAGAAAATGGTTGCTGCTCACGTAGTTGGTGCAATTTCCGAATTGATCGCAATTGACCGCGCCCGAATAGAAGCGAATGCTCTCGCCTCCGATTCCCCCCAGCGCCTCGGCCCCCAAGAACTTGCTGAAGCGGCGGGCGTAAATGGCGTTGAAGTCCCAAAAAATCGGACGATAGGGGTACAAACCACCGTACGAGCCCTGGTTCCCCCGCCAGTTAACCTCGCCCTGGACGCCGAGGTTTCCGTGGAACAAGACGTCGCCGCTGAATCCCACAAAGGCGCCTCCGCTTTCTGTCGGTTGAATCTGCCCGCCGTTAAAGTTGGTGCCCGATGAAGCGAGCGATCCTCCGCCGAACGCGACATCGACTTGCTGAGCGAAAGCAGGGGCCATCAACATCGAGATGAACACACTCACCACCATCATCAGTTTTCTCACAAGACTCTCCTTTCGAATCTCTTGGTTTCAGTGCTTCTCCTCGCCACGTATGCCTCGCATATCGCGCACCGCAATCACTGGGCCGGACCGAAGCGTCACTGCCCTGGTGCATCCTGGGTACGGACTGCTGGCCGGTTCCGTGCCGGTGTTTCCTGGCCATCCTGGTCTACCCGTTACAGGTCTACCCATGCAGATCTACCCATCCAGGTCTTGCAAGACCCACTCCGGCTTGTTCGTGTGCCGCATATAGGAATCAAAGAACCGCAGGAGAAATGGCGTCTGGCTGCCCACCCCTGCAAACAACAGAACCGGAACTTCCGGTTTGATCCGCTTCATTTCGGCTCGTATGGAAGCGCCGGTTGCATCCGGGAGGTCATACTCCAACAGAACTCCCTGCACCGGCTGCTTGGTTAGCATCGAGAGGCCTTGCCGTCCCGTCGTTGCCGTCACCACTTCGTAGCCGGCGGCTTCCAGCATGTAGCGAAGCGCATCCCGGTATTCGCCATGATTTTCCACGCAAAGAACTCGAACGTTGCTCATCTCCATTCTCCCGGCCTGGGGGACGTTGATCCCGTGCCATGCGCAAGAGGCACTGCTCGGCATCGGGCGGCGCAGATCAGGATGAACCCGCAGGTTCTCTGACGCTGAATCCTGTCGCCGCGAAAACGATCCATGAGCGGCCTCCAATTGCCGTCCTGACGTGAGCTCCCGCCTCGTTTCTTAAGGCAGGTAAGGCACTACGGCTGGTTGCTCCTCGAGAGGATTAGCGGGTGGGAGGCGGGCGGTTGTAGTGGAAGCCCTTGGTCTGCAAGGTGGACCAGAGCTGAGGGGCGGGCGCGGTGTGAGCCGACTCGGTGGTAGGCGCAAAGGGCAGGAAGCGGGCTACCGGTGCGCTCCAGTGCGAAGTCGCGGTATCAAACCGCGGCCTCTGGTCGTGCTTGGCAATGGCGCTGATCGCGGAGTGCTGAGAAGCAACCCGGGTAAAATGGGGTGGAACATTTCGGGCAACAACGAGCGCAAGCAGGGCCGTCAGAGCTGGAATCGCTCTCATCCAACTCGCTGCACGACTGCGGATTCGCGAATTCCGCTTCAGCGACATAAACCCCACCTTCAGGTTAGTGGATGATTATACTGCGGCCTTGGTTGGCCACATCATCTTTTCGGGGGTAATCCGAGGAATACAGTGGTCGACGTATGCAACCACCTTGCACTCGCGGCTATCCAAGAGAGTTGTCCCTCTAGAGATGGAATGTCCCTCTAAAGTTACCGTCGTCACGTCCAGCACCCCTTGCGTGCATGCAGCGCGTCTTAGTATGCTGAAATTCTCTAGACGTATGAAGGCAGAGATGCTAGCGCTGATAAATTGCGAAGATTCGCGACAGCGGTGTTGGTGTGCGGCGCTGGTTCTATTCGCCATCTGTACTCTGACCGTCAGCGTAGCTACGCGGTATACCGTAACCCCAGGGCTGCGTAGTTCAGCCTGCAGCTTGCGGAAGCACTCGTCGCCGGAGCCGAGCCGGCAACGCCTCATGAAAAGTGCAGCAACCTGGGCGCCTCCGGTTGCCTGCTCCACTGTTTTCGCCGCACCTAGTTCTTATCCCCGCCTTGCCTCCGCCGCACCTCTGATTCCTGCTCTTTTTTTCGAAAAGAGTTTGTACAATCGGCCTCCGCCTGATTCCAATCTTCTTTCGTAAGCGCACTCAAACGTAGCAACGAAGTATCCGCTGATTCGCCCCCCCGGGTCGAATCTACGTCTCTGGTTTTGGCGCGTCGAAACGCCGGAACAATGCCACCGCGGATCACCTCTTGCTACCGGAGACTCCGGCAGTGAACTGCCGCGCTGCCGGATGCGTGCGAACAGAATCTTGTGGCGATGTAAAGCCGGATTCCTGAGGGGAAAAACAGATGGCCGTCGCTCCGCTTCTGACCGAGGAAGAGTTGGATGCTCTTCGCCAGTTCGATACCTGCATGATCGCGAATGCGGTCGAGACGTTTAACGTCCGGCTGCGCAACACCGGGTTTGCGGACGCCAGCATTCGCTGCATGTTCCCGGATGCTCCACCCATGGTGGGATATGCCGCGACGGCGCGCCTGCGGAGCGGAGATCCGCCGATTGCGGGCGGCACGTTTCGGGACCGCACCGACTTCTGGAATTGCATTCTCGAGATTCCTGCGCCTCGCATCCTGGTTCTGCAAGACATGGATCGTCCCGCTGGACGGGGAGCATTTGTGGGCGACATGCATGCGGCCATCTTGAAGGCGCTGGGGTGTGTCGGATACCTGACCAACGGCGCGGTGCGAGAGCTGCCTTCGGTGCGTGCCATGGGACTTCAGTTGTTCGCCAGTAGTGTTGCGGTTTCACACGCATATGCCCATATCTTCGACCTCGGCGCGCCGGTCACCATCGGCGGAATGGAAGTGCAGCCCGGAGATTTATTGCACGGGGATCGGCACGGTGTCATGAGCATACCGGCTGAAATTGCCGACAAGGTTCCGGCGGTGGCCGAGGGCCTGCAACAGGCGGAACAGAAGATCATCGACTTCTGCCGGTCCAGCGCCTTTTCGGTGGCGAAGTTGAGCGATCTGGTTAAGAAGAAGAGCTAGTAGTTGATGCTGGTAATCGACAATGACAGACCATGACTGGCGAGGTCTGCCAGAGAAAAGCGGGAACTGGTCAAACAACGTGATGAATCAAGACTGCATGCACACAAAGCGAATCCAGAGGCGTGCACGCCTCATTGGTGTGACCGTGTTTGGAACCGCGGCCGTGATGTTTCTTTCTTCCTGCTCTGGAAACAAGCGAGTCCACGCGGATGGACCCACGGTGACGGTTGGGGTCACAAAGGTTGTGAAGAAGTCCCTTGGCCGGCAACTAACACTTTCCTCCGAGCTCGTGCCTTTTCAGGAGATTGACGTGTATGCCAAGGAGTCCGGCTACATCAAAGATCTGAAAGTCGACTACGGCGCCCACGTCAAAGCCGGCCAGGTGATGGCGATCCTTGAAATTCCAGAACTGGAAGCGCAACTGCAGGAAGATCAGGCGGAAATCAAGAATGCGGGAAACCAGGTCACCCGGGCTCAGCACGAACTCAGTCGCTATCAAGCGCAGTATAAGGCTTTGCATCTGGAATACACGCGCTTGAACGACGTATTCCAGAGCCAGCCCGGCATTGTGGCCCAGCAGGAAGTGGACGACGCGCAGGGAAAAGACATGGCCGCCGCTTCGCAAGTCGACGCCGGCCAGGCCGCCCTGGATGCGGCCCAGAGCCAGCTTGTCGCGTCCAAGGCAAAGCTGGCGCGTGATCAGAGCCTCTACGACTATTCCAAAATCACGGCTCCCTTTTCCGGCGTCGTCACCGAAAGATACGCAAATCTCGGGACGTTGATGCAGGCTGGCACAGGCTCCAGCACACAGGCCATGCCGCTGGTGAAACTCTCTGAAGACGACCTGTTTCGTCTGGTCATCCCGGTTCCGGAAGCCTACGTTCGCTACATCCGGATCGGGGATCCGGTCAATGTTCGCGTTCCCTCGCTCAACCGGACCTTCCTCGGGAAAGTGGCGCGCTTCTCGGTCGATGTGCGGTCCGATACACGCACGATGCACACCGAAGTGGACGTGCTCAACCCGCAGCGCCTCTTGCTGCCCGGCCTCTACGCTGAAGCCGACCTTCAACTGGACCGCAAGGACAACATTCCCTGCGTCCCGGTGCAGGCTCTCAGCCACAGAGGCAACGGCACCAGCGTTTTTGTCGTGACCGCCGACGGAACCCTGGAGCAACGTCCGGTACAGATTGGGCTGCAGAGCAGCAGCGATGCTGAAATTGTTTCCGGCTTGAATGAAGGAGAGCAGGTGGTGGTCAGCGATCGCGGTGGTCTGAAGCCCGGCGAAAAGGTAATCGCTCAGCCCATGAAGGTGCTTGAGTACAAAGATGAGGAAGCTCCGCAGTGAGCCGCACAAGCGGGGCGCTTAATCGGTTTTGACACGACGCCGGAACGGTTTTGAAACAAGGAAGAGTGGATAGGGTTTATGCCAGGGTTTTCAATTCGTAATCCGTACTTCATTATCGTCATTTGTCTGGTGCTGTTGGTGATTGGTGTCACCAGCATCGCACGCATGCCGGTCGACTTGTTCCCCCCCATCAATTTGCCCGAGGTGGTAGTGGCGACGTTTTATTCCGGCATGCCTCCCGAGGACATCGAAACCGACATCACCGATCCTCTCGAGCGTTTTTTCACGCTGGCTGCGGGCGTCGATCATTTTGAGTCTCGATCAATGCTGGGCGTGAGCATCATCAAAGTCTACTTCCAGCCGGGGACGAGTCCCGATGCCGACGTCACCGAGCTCTCCAATCTCGCACTGGCCGACCTGAAGCGCCTTCCGCCGGGAACCTTGCCTCCGGTTGTGCTGAAGTTCGATGCTTCCAGTCTGCCCGTGGCGCTGGTCACGGTGAAGGGTGAAGGCCTGAGCGAAACGCAGCTTCACGACTACGCTCAGTTCCAGATCCGAAACCAAATCACGTCGGTGCCCGGTTCATCGATCCCCGGCGTGTTCGGCGGAATCTACCGCCAGATCATGGTCTACGTCGATCCCTACAAGCTATCGTCTCGCCAGCTCAGCCTGATGGACGTAGTCAGCGCCGTGAACGACTCCAACCTTATCCTGCCGGCGGGCGACGTCAAGATTGGCCCGTACGACTACTTCGTTTATTCGAACAGTCTGGTCGACAACATGGACCAGCTGGGCAAGGTGCCGCTCAAAGTGGACGGGCACTCCTGGGTCACAGTGAACGATGTGGGCAAAGCCGAGGACGCGCACGGGATCCAGACCAACATTGTTCGCATCGATGGCCAGAAATCCGCCTACATCCCCATCATGAAGCAAGGCGGCGACTCCAACACCATCGCTGTCGTCGATGGTGTCCGCGAGCTCATCAAGCATCTCTACGACATTCCCAAGCAGATGGTCACCAGTATTGTGTTTGACCAGTCGATCTACGTGAAGGAAGCGATTGACACGGTCTTGCACGAAGGATTCCTGGGGCTGATTCTAACCAGCCTGATGATCCTGATTTTCCTCGGCAGCTTCCGGGCCACTTCGGCCGTGTTGCTTTCGATTCCATTGTCTGCATTAGCCGCGTTTGTCGCGTTGGCCTTGATGGGCAGCACCATCAACACCATGATCCTGGCGGGAATGGCGCTGGCGTTTTCCCGCGTGATCGACAATTCGGTGATCTCGCTGGAGAACATCTACCGTCATCTGGAGATGGGAGCCGCCCCCAGGGTTGCCGCTGAAGTTGGCGGCTCAGAAGTGAATCTGGCCGTGCTGGCTGCCACGCTGGTCGACGTCGTCGACTTCTTTCCTGTCATATTTCTTTACGGCGTTGCGAAATTTCTGTTTTCCGCATTGGCCCTGGCGTTTTGCCTCTCGCTGCTTGCGTCCTTTGTAGTTGCCATGACAGTGATTCCTTTGTTCTGTTCGCGCTACCTGAAAGCCTTGCCGCACGGCGAAGTTCACGACAACCAGCAGTATCACGAAGCGCCCAGCACGTCGCGCATGGATAAGTTCAATGCTCGCTTTAACCGCATGTTCAACCGGCTCTTGGACTACTACGAGCACTGGGTGAGGCGCGCGCTGCAGCGTCCCGGATTCACGGTCGCGGTCCTGGCCGGGGTATTCGTGGCAAGCCTGGGAATCTATCCGCTGACCGGGCTGGCCTTTTTCCCCAAGACCGATGCCGGACAGTTCACTATCAACTTGAAAGTTCCCACCGGCACGCGCATTGAGGTGACCGACCAGTATGTCGCCAAGGTTGAAGACCTGATCCGGGGGACGATGGAAGGAAAGGATCTGAGAAGAATCGTCTCCAACATCGGGGTCGTGCCCGACTTTTCGGCGCTCTACACCACGAATTCCGGATCGTACACCGCGACCGTTCAGGTCCAGTTGAACGAGCCGCACCGGCTGAGCAGCTTCGAATATATGGACCGTGTTCAGAAGGGAATGGCGAAGCAATTTCCTGAGATCCGCGCATTCTTCTCCAGTGGCTCGATGGTTGACGCCATCCTGAATCAGGGCGCGCCCGCTCCCATTGACGTGCAGGTCAGCAGCTCGAATCTGGGACAGATTGATGGCATCGCCCAGAACCTGGCGGCACAGTTTCGTGAGATTCACGGTGTGGGCCAGGTCTACGTTCCACAGGACATGAACTACCCGGCCCTGCGCCTGGATGTAGACCGCGTTCACGCCGGCGAAATGGGGCTGACCCAGAAAGACGTGGTGGATAACGTCATTACCGCCCTCAATTCCAACTACATGATCGCTCCGAACTACTGGGTTGATCGCCACAGCGGCAACGACTACTACCTGACGGTGCAGTTCTTCGAGAAAGGCCAGGCGGCGATTCACAACATGGCCGACCTGGGCCAGATTCCGCTACGCGATCCGGGCTCGGGAGGAAGCATGAGTTGCGGACCCTCCGGACCGCCGCGGGCGGGAAGTGGTCAGCCTTCCTGGGCCTGCTCTGGCGCAGGCAGGCCAACTACTGTTCTCAACAATGTGGTCAGCGTGCAGCAGGTACAAACCCCCACCGAGGTCGATCACTACCAGATTCAGCGAGCTGTCGACATCTACGTGACCCCTTCGGGCGAGGACCTGGGACGCGTGAGAAGCGCCATCAACCACATTCTTGCCAAGGCGAACGTTCCTTCCAACGTGCGCGTGAACCTCCGCGGCATGGTGGAAGGCATGGAGAAATCCTTCCGGAGCTTTGCTCTGGGATTCCTGATTTCCTTCCTTCTGCTTTATCTGATTCTCACCGCGCAATTCAAATCGTTTGTCGATCCGTTCCTGATTATGCTCGCCATCCCCATGGGATTTGTCGGCGTGTTGATCATCCTGCCGCTGACCGGCAGCACGTTGAACGTGATGTCGCTGATGGGTGTGCTGATGCTGGTGGGAATCGCGGACTCGAACAGCATTCTGATCGTGGATTTCGCTCACAATCTGGAAAAAGAAGGATTGTCTCCCGCGGATGCGGTTATCACCGCATGCCGCGTGCGTCTGCGTCCGATCCTGATGACCTCCCTGGCCACGATTATCGGCATGATTCCGCTGGCGCTGAAACTGGGGACGGGCGCCGAACAATATGCTCCGATGGCCAAGGCCATCATCGGCGGCTTGACCTCTTCCGTGCTGCTGACCATCTTCATCGTGCCCGCCGCGTACTTGCTGGTCTACGGCAAGAAGAATCCGCAGACGGCAGCCGCTTTGCCGACGGAGACCGCTGAATGACCCTCAGGCGCTGCACTGGCAAGCTCTGCACGCTTTTCGCGCTGTGCGCCGCTCTGCTCACTGCCGGCGTGGCCCAAACCCCGGATCAACCCGGCTTGAGCGAGCAGCTACCTTCCGCGCCGCAACCGCAGCAATCGCCGAGCTCAGGGCTTCTGGCTGTGCCGCAGGCTCAAGCTACCCTCGCGACGAGTTCCCGTGGGGCGCAAGCGACTTCTAACGGCACGCCAGCAGCCCAGGCTTCTCCGGCGCCAGGCGTCCTCATGAGTTTGACTCGTATGCAAGCTGAGCAGCTTGCCTTGAAAAACAACCCGCGGATCAGCGTAGGAAAGCTGCTGGCGCTGGCGCAGCATCAGGTTTACAGGGAAACCAGGGCGGCAGAACTGCCGAATTTTAATGGCGAGATCACCGCGGTCGATGCCAACGAGGGCAGCCGTATCGGCGCCGGAGCGCTCACCGCGTCCCGTCTGCTGGAACATGCCGGCGGGGGAGTAACCCTCAGCCAGTTGCTTACCGACTTCGGACGAACCCTCAACCTCGTGTCTTCGTCCAAGCTTCTGGAAAAAGCGCAAAACGCCAACGCGCTCGCCACGACCGAAGACATTGTTCTCGCCACGGATCAGGCTTTCTACAATGCCCTCCAGGCCCAGGCCCTGCTCAAGGTCGCGCAACAGACAGTTACCACCCGCCAGTCCGTTGAACATCAAGTCGACGAACTGGCGAAAAGCAAGTTGAAATCCACGCTGGACCTGGCTTTTGCCCAAGTGAACCTGTCGCAGGCAAAGCTGTTGCAGCTTGATGCCCAGAACAATGTCGATTCCACAGTGGCTGCGCTGACCGCCGTTCTCGGGTTCGACAAGCAGGTGCAATACGAGTTGCGCGACGACGAGACGCAGCCTCCACCCCCGCCCCAGGACCTCGACCCGCTCATCAACACCGCTTTGCAGCAGCGCCCAGACTTGCAGGCGCTCAACTATGATCAGCAGGCTGCGGAAAAGTTCCGGCGCGCCCAGCGCGACCTGCTCTTTCCCACCATCAGCGCCCTGGGCATGGGCGGAGGCTCTCCGGTGCGGCCCGACTGCTTCGGCGGATGTTTCCCCAACTACTTCATCTCGAGCTGGTACGGCGCCATCGGCGTCAACATGAACGTTCCAATCTTCAACGGATTCCTGTTTACCGCGCAGGCATCCGAAGCGAACTTCCGGGCCAAGGCCGCGGCCGAAAGCACGCGCGACCTCCGCGACCGCGTGGTCCGCGATGTCCGCACTGCCTGGCTGGCTACCAATACGGCATTTCAGCGGGTGAGCGTGGCCGCGGAACTGGCCAAAGAAGCCGACCTGGGGTTGAGTCTCGCCCAAAGCCGCTATCAGCTTGGCCTGGGCTCGATCGTCGAGCTCAGCCAGGCACAATTGCAGCAGACCGACGCTGCCATCGCCTACGTCAACTCCCAATATCAATATCGCTTGTCGCTGTCGACTTTGAACTTCGAAACTGGAGTGCAACCCTAGAAGCGCCCGCTTATGAGCAAGAGAACACTGGCACTGCGCCAGGGCAGGCCTGAGGCTCATCGCTGCGTGGGGAACCATGGTTAATAAGGCGCAGCGCCAGAAGCGCCACATTGAGCCCCGTGCGCTCTGATAGACGCATCTCGTACATGTGATCCCGGTCACAGCGCTGGCCGCCCGCCTGAGAGCAGTATCAAGTGTCGGACCACGCCTACCTCTCGGTGGCGCTCATGGAAATGCCTGCAATTTTCGTTCGTGGCGTGTGGATCGTGTCGGTCTTCGCAGCGCTGATTACCCTCTCTGGGCCGGCGGTCTGCCAGCAAGGCCCGGAGAGCTCGTCTATCACCTTGCAGCAGGCAGCCAAAATTGCCTTAGAAAAGAATCCGCTTCGCAAGGCGGCGATCGCAGATACGAAGCTGGCTTCTGCGCAGGTCCTTGGCGCTCGTTCATTTCTGCTGCCTCACCTGAGTTTTTCCGAGACAGCGACTCGCGGGGATGATCCGGTTTACGTGTTTGGCAGCAAGCTGAGGCAGCAGCGTTTCACCACTGCAGATTTCGCACTGAATCAACTGAACACGCCTCTGCCCTTCGGCAACTTCACCACGCGGTTTGGGGGGAGCTGGAACCTTTTCGACTCATTCGCCAGCTGGCACGGCATCAATCGGGCAAAAGAAATGAACCAGGCTGCCGCACACCAGCTGGACCGTGCGGATCAGGAGATTGTCTTCCATGTGGTCAGTTCCTACTACGACCTTCTATTGGCAGCCAAACAACTGGAGGTTGCCGAGCAATCTGCCAAGACCGCCCAGTCAATCCTCGATCGTAGCCAGGCGAGATTCGACAACGGGCTGACGGTCGAGTCAGATCTGTTGACCGCGAAAGTTCGTTTGGCAGCACGCCAGCAGGAACTGATCCGCGCGAGAAACAACACGGACATGGCTCGGGCCCAGCTCAATGTAGCTATGGGCGTTCCGGTGGACTCTCCCCTTCAGCCGGCTGAGACCTTGAGCGAACGCGCGCTTCCGATCCCCACTCTGCAGGATCTCGAAAAGCAGGCACTGATGGATCGTCCTGACTTAAAGCGCATCGCCTCCGAGGAGGAGGCCCAACGGCAGAGCGTCTCGATCGCCAAGTCGTCATTTGGTCCGCGCCTGAACGCTTTTGCGGGTTGGGAAATGGACAACCCGACATTCGTGGCTGGCGGCGGAGGCGACAACTGGCTGGGCGGGATCGAATTGCAAGTCGACATCTTCCAGGGCGGTGCAAAACGGGCAGAACTGTCCCGACAGCAAGCACTGGAAGAAAAGGTTGCGGCGATGAAGCAGGCAGCCAGGGATGCCGTTTGCCTCGAAGTCCGGCGCGCCTACTACGAAACCGATGCCAACCGGCAGCAGATCGAAGTCGCCCGCGCGGCCATCTCTCAGGCGCAGGAAAGCCTGCGCATCAATCAGGACCGTTATGACAGCGGCGTGACCACCATTACCGAAGTGCTGGCTGCCGAAGAGGCGGCGCGCAACAGTCAGACCAACTATTGGGAGGCGGTTTATCTCTTTCGGACTAGCTATGCCGGTCTGGAATTGGCGAGCGGAAGCCTGAGTCCGCAATCTCCTGTGGTGATGCCATGAATCGTATGAATACAGGATTGAAAATCGGATCGTTGATAGCAGCCGCGGTTGTGGGCCTCAGCGGCTGCTCAACCGACAAGCAGGCGAAGGCGCCGGCCACGGAAACCGTGCGCAACGTCCCCGTCTTCTTGGCGCAGCAAACCACCGTTCCCGATCTGCTGGAAGCAGCCGGAACTGTGCATGCAGCCCAGACCAGTGATCTCGCAAGTCAAATGATGGGCAACATTGTCGAGGTTCGCGCCCGTGAAGGTGATCGCGTTCAGCGCGGGCAAGTGCTCGCCGTAATCGACGACTCACAACCGCGGGCCGCGGTGGATCGGGCGACTGCCGCTGACCTTGCGGCCCAGCAAGAGCTGGTCGCAGCAAACTCCGACCTGACCCTGGCGGAATCGACCCTCAAGCGTTACCAGAGCCTCTACGAGCGGAAATCGGTCAGCCCCCAGGAGTTCGACGAGGTGAAAAGCCGTCAGCAGGCGGCCCTCGCACGTCGAGATATGGCAAAGGCAAGCCAATCCCAGGCTGAGGCGGAAATGGCGCAAGCCCGCACGTCTCTGGACTACACCTGCATTCGAGCGCCGTTCGACGGCGTCGTAACGGAGAAGAAAGCCGATTCAGGAACGTTGGCTTCTCCGGGGATGCGGATCTTTACTGTGGAGGATGTGCGCCGCTACCGGCTGGAAGTTACGGTCAACGAGAGCGATCTTCGCTATGTACGAACAGGACAACAAGTCCTGGTCGCGATCGATGCAGTCGACAATGCCGGGATGAGGGGCAAGGTGGGGCAGATCGTTCCGGCCGCGGACCCCGCCAGTCGCACATTTGTGGTGAAGATCGAATTGCCGGCTGACACACGGCTCCGTTCGGGACTGTTCGGACGGGCCGGCTTCTCTCGCGGCGAGCGCAGGGCGATGCTGATTCCGCGTTCGGCGGTGGTGGAACGCGGGCAATTGCAGGGCATCTTTGTGCTCGACCAAGACAAGGTCGCGAGCTTGCGCTACATCACTTTGGGAAAGCCCTCCGGGTCCGCGATCGAAGTGCTGGCGGGCCTTCAGGATGGCGAGCGGCTTGTGGCCGAGCCGGGCTCACTCGACTTGAACGGTAAACACGTCGAGGCTGAGTGATGACTGACAAAATCTCCAATTCGGGAATTTCGCCGTCCCCAACGTTGCGTCTCGCGGGTCGCATTGCTCACGGGTTTATTGATTCGAAGCTGACACCGCTCGTGATCGTCGCCGCGTTGCTTCTGGGCGCCTTCAGTATTCTGAAGACCCCACGAGAAGAAGAGCCGCAGATCGTTGTGCCGATGCTCGATGTGTTCGTTCAGATGCCGGGCGCATCCCCGGATGAAGTCGCGCAGCGTGTCAGCCTTCCCATGGAGAAGCTATTGCGCGAAGTACCGGGCGTCGAGTACATCTACTCGATCAGTCATCCGGGCGTGAGCATGCTCGTTGTGCGCTTCTACGTAGGCACCAAAGAAGAAGATGCCATCGTCCAAACGTACAACAAGCTGTACTCGAACTTCGATCGCATCCCGCCCGGCGTCTCACAACCGATCATCAAGATCCGCTCGATCGATGATGTGCCGATTATGGCCCTCACCCTCTGGGGAGAAAACTATGACTCATATCGCCTGCGACAAATCGCAGGTGAACTGGAGAATGCGCTTAAGCCGCTGGATGATGTTTCTGAGACCAGGATCATCGGCGGCCAGCCCCGGCAAGTGAGAGTAGTGCTCGACACACAACGCCTCTCTGCCTACGGTCTTACGCCGGACGCGATTACGGGGCAACTGCAGAACGCAAATCGCCGAGGGCAGGCCGGCAGCTTCTCGCGAGAGAATCGGGAGTTCCAGGTTGAGTCCGGCACTTCCTTCACAAGTCTCGAAGATCTGCGTGGGGTTGTCGTCGGAGTTCACACTGGCCGTCCCGTCTACCTGCGGAACGTTGCGGAAAGGCTGGAAGACGGACCGGCCGAACCAGACACCTATGTCCTGTTTGGCAATGCCCGTGGGGGAACCGGGCAGGCTATCGGAGCGGAATATCCTGCTGTAACCATCACACTTTCCAAGCGCAAAGGCACCAACGCCACCGAAATTTCCAAGCGTGTGCTGGACGAAGTCGATAGTCTCCGGGGCTATGTGCTCCCGAATGATCTGACGGTCACGGTCACGCGCAATTATGGCGAGACCGCTAAGGACAAATCCGACGAACTTCTGAAGCATCTGCTCATCGCCACGTTGTCGGTCACCCTGCTGATTGCGCTGGCACTGGGCTGGCGCGAATCGGGAGTGGTGCTTCTGGCCGTGCCGGTCACGCTGGCCCTGACGCTCGCAATCTTCTACCTGTATGGCTACACCCTGAACCGGGTGACGTTGTTTGCGCTGATCTTCTCCATCGGCATCCTGGTCGACGATGCCATTGTTGTCATCGAGAACATCGTGCGACATTTTCGGCTGCCGGAAAGCCGTGGCCGATCCCTGGAGGAGGTGGCGGTGGAAGCGGTCGACGAGGTAGGCAATCCAACGATTCTCGCTACCTTCGCCGTCATCGGCGCCATCCTGCCCATGGCCTTCGTGCGCGGCCTGATGGGTCCGTACATGCGGCCGATCCCGGTTGGGGCTTCAGCAGCCATGCTGTTCTCCCTGATTGTGGCTTTCGTAGTCTCGCCGTGGGCAGCACTAAGGCTGCTGAGGCAACACGCACGCAGCAACAATCGCTCCGGACATGACGCCGAGGGTTGGACCACACGGCTTTACCGCCGGGTGATGAATCCACTCATCCTCAACGCGCGCCGCCGTTGGATCTTCCTTGGCGGTGTCGTCCTCTTGCTGCTGGCCGCGGTCGCCTTCGTGCCGTTGAAGTGGGTGCGCGTAAAGATGCTGCCCTTCGACAACAAGAGCGAATTTCAGGTGATCATAGACCTGCCCGACGGCACTCCGCTGGAACAGACGACTCGGGTGGCGCAAGCTCTGGGACAGTATCTTGGTCAACAGTCCGAGGTCATCAATTATCAGATCTATGCCGGGACGTCGGGGCCTTACAACTTCAACGGTCTCGTGCGTCATTACTTTTTGCGCAGTCAGCCCAATCAGGCTGATATCCAGGTGAATCTGCTGTCGCGGCACGACCGGAAGGCACAGAGCCACGAGATTGCGCGACGATTGCGGCCGGAGTTGGATAAGATTGCGGCGCCGTTCGGCGCCCGCATCAAGGTTGCCGAAGTTCCTCCCGGCCCGCCCGTGCTTCAGACTCTGGTGGCTGAGATTTATGGGCCAGACTACAAAGGGCAAATTGAACTGGCCAGCCAAGTCAAACGAGTGTTTCAGCAAACGCCCGGCGTCGTGGATGTCGACTGGTATGTCGAAGACCCACAGACCAAGTACGACATGCAAGTGGACCTGGATAAGGCCGCTCTTCATGGCATCTCGCCTTCCGATGTGGCCCGAAACCTCAATGCGGCTCTCGGCGGAGCCAACGCCGGTCTGCTCCACGACCCTCATTCTCGCGAGGACATTCCGATTGTGGTCCGGTTGGAGCGCTCGGATCGCTCTGGCATCGAAGATCTTGGTCATCTGAAACTGCCGACGCCTTCCGGTGAACAAATTGCCCTGCAGGAAGTAACGAATCTACGGCAGACCACCATTGCTACCAGCGTTTATCGCAAGAACCTGCAGCCAGTCGTCTATGTGACGGGAGACGTTGCCGGCGGAGACGAAAGCCCCGTATACGCGATCATGGAGATGAGTGACGCCATCGACAGAATCAAGTTGCCCGATGGCTACCGGGTCAAGCAATACAAGGGCACGACTATGCCCGAACGAACCAATCGCTTCTCCATGAAGTGGGACGGGGAGTGGCACATTACAGTGGAGGTCTTCCGCGACCTGGGACTTGCCTTTGCTGCAGTCCTCGTCCTGATCTATGTGCTGGTGGTGGGCTGGTTCCGCTCGTTCGTCACGCCGCTCGTCATCATGGCGCCGATCCCGCTCACGCTGGTTGGGATTCTCCCGGCGCACGCGCTGATGGGGGCATTCTTCACAGCTACGTCGATGATCGGCTTCATCGCGGGAGCCGGCATTATCGTCCGCAATTCCATCATTCTGGTTGATTTCATCGAACTCCGTCGGTCGCAGGGCATGGCGCTGGAGGATGCCGTGGTCGATGCGGGCGCAGTGCGCTTCAGGCCAATGCTGCTCACCGCTGCGGCGGTGGTGGTGGGGGCGAGCGTGATCCTGTTCGACCCGATTTTTCAGGGCTTGGCTCTGTCGTTGATGGCGGGGGAAGTGGCGTCGACCGTGCTGTCGCGGATGGCGGTGCCGGTTCTCTATTATCTCAGTCAGAGGAAGAGTTCGATGTCTCACATCCCTCCGCGTTCGCTCAAAAATGTTGCCGAATGCGAAACACCGCAATGGGAGATCGTACACAGCACCCTGTAGTGGGAGGAGAAATAGCTATGACTGTAGAACGCACTCTGCGTTTGGTCGCCGGCAGTTTCATTCTAGTGTCGCTGGCACTGGGACACTGGGTGAACCCTTACTGGTATCTATTCACCGCCTTTGTCGGACTGAACCTGTTGCAATCTGGATTCACCAACTGGTGCCCGATGATGACCTTCCTTCGCAAATTCGGAGTCGGTGGTTAGGAGAGAGTAAACATGCCCAACTGGGTTTGGGGAATTGTGTTGTTTGTTGCCTACGTGGTCTTGACACAATGGCTTCTGCCAAAACTTGGAGTTCCTACTTGAAGGAGCCCAAGTTGCGCCGAGTCTCGGCGCAAACCCGCTCCGGGGGATACGCCTTCCAGGGAACCACGACGATAGCAGGTCGAAGTTCGAGGGAGCATCTTGTCGATCCGTGACGAGATCCTCCCCGGGATGCCGCCCGATCGGGATGACGCCTATTGATTCATGCGAGAGATATGGAGTTCGCGCAGCACGCGAAACGAGGACAGACCCCCCCGCTGTACGAGTGATTGGAGCTTCTCCGGCTAAGCCTGGCGAGCGTCATCCGGGACCCCGTTTGACAGGAAGTTATATTTCTGCAAATATCGAAGCATGGCGGCACCTTCCAGTACACCTTCCAGTAAGAAGAATACAGAGCAGGTGGCAAAGTACGCCGACATGCTTTCCGCGATGGGTACCGAACCGCGCCTTCGCATCATGCAATTGCTGTTGTCCGCGCATCCTGACGGCTTGGTCGTAGGCGACATCCAGTCTGAGCTGGACATCCCAAATTCTACGCTTTCGCACCATCTGGACAAATTGAGGAACGAAGAGCTTGTGAACGTCTGCCGCGAGAGCACGTTCCTGCGGTACACCGCCAATACGGAAGCGCTCCAAGAGCTTTTGCAATTTCTTTACGCCGAATGCTGCACTCGCAATAAGGCGGTAAAACCCCAAGACATCGTCCAGCTTTGTAAATAGGAGAAGCCATCATGAGCACCACCAACATCAAGGAAGTGGTCAAAGAAAAGTATGGCCAGGCAGCCTTGCGCGTGAAGAGCGGCGGAAGCAGCTGCTGCGGAGCAACGGCAGCAAGCGGCTCGAGCTGCGACCCAATCACGTCCAATCTGTACGACTCCTCGCAGGCGGGACAAGTCCCAGAGGAGGCCATGCTCGCCTCGTTGGGGTGCGGAAATCCGACCGCCCTGGCGAAGTTGAATCCCGGAGAAGTGGTTCTCGATCTCGGCTCTGGCGGCGGCATCGATGTCCTGCTTTCGGCGAAGCGGGTTGGTCCCACCGGCAAGGCATACGGTCTGGATATGACGGACGAGATGCTCGCGCTGGCCAACGAGAACAAGCGCAAAGCGGGCGCTGAGAATGTGGAGTTTCTGAAGGGCGAGATCGAGCATATTCCCCTGCCGGACAACTCGGTGGATGTGATTATCTCGAATTGCGTGATCAACCTTTCTGCGGACAAAGATCGTGTGTTGCGGGAAGCCTTCCGGGTACTGAAGCCGGGAGGCCGCTTTGCGGTTTCCGATGTTGTGACCCGCGGCGAAATCACGCCAGAAATCCGTCAAAGCGTGCTGCTGTGGGTCGGTTGTGTGGCGGGGGCGCTCGCGGATGAGGAATATCGCAGCAAACTCTCGGCGGCTGGTTTTGAGCAAATTGATATCGAGCCGACGCGGGTCTATCACGCAGAAGATGCGCGCGACTTTCTGACGGCGGCCGGCGTCGATGCGGACGCCATTGCACCGCAGGTGGATGGCAAGTTCTTGAGCGCCTTTGTTCGCGCCGTCAAACCGGCAAGTGCCGAAGAGAAGGCTTGTTGCGGACCGACCTGCTGCAACTAGGAGCGGCAACTGTGCAAAGACACTACAACGTTCTATTCCTGTGCACGGGTAATTCCGCGCGCTCCATCATGGCGGAGGCTATTCTGAACTTCAGAGGCCGGCCCAATTTCAATGCCTACAGCGCCGGAAGTCATCCGTCAGGAAAGGTTCGCCCAGAAGCCCTGAGGCAACTCGAAATGGCACATATCCCGACCAGTGGCGTGCGGAGCAAAGCCTGGGACGAATTCTCGCAGCCCGGCTCTCCCAAGCTCGACTTCGTCTTTACCGTTTGCGACAACGCGGCGAAAGAGGTCTGCCCGGTGTGGCCCGGACAACCAATGACGGCTCATTGGGGCGTTCCAGATCCTGCGGCGGTTCAGGGAAGCGAGGCGGAGGTGGAACGGGCGTTTCGCGAGACGTTTTTCATCCTGGATCGCAGGATCCGTTTATTTCTCAGCCTCCCATTGCAAACTCTCGACAGCCTGTCACTCAAGAAGGAGCTCGACAGCATTGGTCAGACGATGACACCCGTCACTCACGCGTAACAGCGCGTTTCGACCGTGCTGTGCTCTGTGTGCCGTACCGGACGATAGGACGCAATCATGAAGGCAACTAGTCGCCTCAGTTTTCTCGACCGCTATCTGACCGCCTGGATCTTCGCTGCCATGTTTGGCGGCGTTGCCTTGGGTTGGCTTGTGCCAGGAGTCGTACCGTTTCTGAATCGCTTCAACGTGGGTGCGACTTCCATTCCGATTGCGGCAGGACTGATTCTGATGATGTATCCGCCATTCACGAAGGTGCGATATGAGAAGCTGCACGAGGTCTTTCGCAATAAGAAGGTGCTCGGTCTTTCACTCGTCCAGAACTGGATTGTGGGGCCGATTCTTATGTTTGTTCTGGCCATCGTCTTCCTGCGCGGATATCCGGAATACATGGCCGGGTTAATCCTGATCGGTCTCGCGCGTTGCATTGCGATGGTCATCGTATGGAACGAACTGGCGCGAGGCGATACGGAATATGCGGCTGGGCTGGTCGCCTTCAATTCCATTTTTCAGGTTTTTTTCTACTCTGTATACGCCTGGGTGTTTATTACCGTCCTCCCTGCAAAACTCGGCCTTCGGGGTACCGTCGTCAATGTGTCCATCGCGGAGATTGCAAAGAGTGTCTTCATTTATCTGGGAATTCCATTTCTAGCTGGATTTTTGACCCGTACTGCTTTGGTTCGTGCTAAAGGGAACGATTGGTACAACCGGAACTTTGTCCCGCGCGTAAGCCCGCTGACCCTGATTGCCCTGTTGTTCACGATTGTGGTGATGTTTTCCCTTAAAGGTGGGTACATTGTCCGTCTGCCCTTGGACGTTCTGCGCATAGCTGTGCCGCTATTGATTTACTTCGGGTTGATGTTTTTGGTGTCCTTTTATATGGGCAGGAAAGTGGGAGCGGACTATTCCAAGACCACAACCCTGGCATTTACGGCCGCGTCCAACAACTTTGAACTGGCGATCGCAGTCGCAGTGTCGGTATTTGGCATCAATTCCGGGGCCGCATTCGCGGCTGTCATTGGGCCACTGGTTGAAGTGCCCGTGATGGTTGCGCTCGTCAATGTGGCCTTCTACTTCCAACGCCGCTTTTTCGCTAATCCGCAACCGCTGTCTAACGAGCCGGTTCTTACGAGCTAGCGCCGGGATGTCCAACGTCAGCATTGAGCGCTCGCGGGAAATTCGAGAGGACAGAGGAGGCCCGGAGTGCGAAAACGCGGTACGCCCTTTCGCACCGAAAAAGAAGCTGTTAAGATGCTTTTGCCAGGTTTCCTTGTGTTTTCTGTTTAGCCGTCGGCGCGGATGAGCCTGAGCAACACGGCAGTCCACGCAGAAATTTGTGGGCGGTTCGGACAGCAAAAGCCGCACAAAAACTGGCGATTGCGCATCTGGTTGATTTGGCGAGTGGGGACGTAGTTCAGTTGGTTAGAACGCTGCCCTGTCACGGCAGAGG
>DATFNR010000020.1:0-49631 GCA_035266285.1 Candidatus Sulfotelmatobacter sp. | reverse complement strand
GATCGTGGAAGGCGTAAAGCGCATGGCGCAACTGGCCTCACAATCGCTGCCGCCGGAGATGACGATCACACCCCTGTTTGATCAGTCGCTGTTCGTGCGCGCTTCCATCCGGGGAGTGGTGCTGGAGGCGCTGACGGCAGCCTTCCTGACGGCGTGCATGATCCTGCTGTTTCTGGGCGACTGGCGGCCGACGATTGTCATCTCTATCTCGATCCCGCTGTCGATCTTCGTATCCATCCTGCTGCTCAGCGCGCTGGGGCAGACGATCAACATCATGACCCTGGGCGGGCTGGCGCTGGCGGTCGGCATCCTGGTCGACGATGCCACCGTCGAAATCGAGAACATCGAACGCAACCTGGCGCAGGGCAAGGAAATGAAGAAGGCAATTCTGGACGGCGCGTCCCAGATTGCGGTGCCGGCCTTCGTCTCCACCCTCTGCATCTGCATCGTGTTCGTGCCCATGTTCTTTCTGACGGGAGTGGCGAAGTTCCTGTTCGTGCCGCTGGCCGAGGCTGTTGTGTTCGCCATGCTGGCCTCGTATTTTCTTTCGCGAACGCTCATTCCCACACTGGTGATGTACATCATGCGCGGACACGAGCACCGCGCAGCTGGCCCGAAAACTGCCATGGGACGTTTTCAACGCGGGTTTGAGAGGCGCTTTGACCAGTTCCGCAGCGGCTACTACCAGCTGCTGGAAACCACTCTGGCCCACCGCAAGCTGTTTGCCGCGTGCTTTCTCGCATTTTGCGTGGTGTCGCTGGGCTGGGTCTTCGTTCTCGGCGAAGATTTCTTCCCGGCGGTCGACGCGGGGCTCATCCGCTTGCACTTGCGGGGACGAGCCGGCTTGCGGGTGGAAGAAACGGCTCGCCTGTGCGACAACGTGGAGCAATTCCTACATCAGGATCTTCGCAAGGGCGAGATTGCCACCATCCTCGACAATATTGGTTTGCCCTATTCGGGCATCAATCTGTCCTACAGCAATTCAGGGGTCATCGGCACGAGCGACGCGGAGATCCTGGTTGGCCTGAACGACGATCATCGTCCGACTGGTGAAATCGTGCGGCAACTGCGGCAGCAACTGCCGCGGCGGTTCCCTGGGGTGGACTTCTTTTTCCAGCCCGCCGATATCGTCACGCAGATTCTGAATTTCGGACTGCCGGCCCCTATTGACGTGCAGGTCATTGGCGCGGATTTGCAGAGCAATTACACCATCGCTCAGCACATCGCCAACCAGTTGCGCCGCGTTCCCGGCACCGCCGATGTGCACGTGCAGCAGATGCTTGGCCTGCCCACCCTGCACCTCGAAATGGACCGGGACCTCGTCACTCAAGTGGGCATGAACCCGCGGGACGTAGCGCAGAGCGTGCTGGTTTCGCTGAGCGGCAGTTTTCAGACGGCGCCCAGCTTCTGGCTGAATCCTACCAACGGCGTCACTTATCAAATGGTTGTGCAGTCGCCCCAGTACCGTATGACCTCTCTGCAGGACTTGATGAACATGCCGGTGACGGATCCTGGGGTCACAAGCACTCAAGTGCTGGGCAACCTCGCGGAACTGTCACCGGTGACGCGGCCGGCGGTGGTTTCGCACTACCAGATCGAGCCGGTGATGGACGTTTACGCGAGTACTCAGGGCCGCGATCTGGGAGCGGTGGCCAAGGACACGAACAAAGTGCTGGAGCGGTTCAAGCACAATCTGCCGCGCGGCACCCGAATCGTGGTACGCGGACAAGTCGAGACCATGCGGTCTTCGTTCTTCGGCCTGGGCATCGGACTGCTGGGAGCCATCCTGCTGGTCTATTTCCTGATCGTGGTGAACTTCCAGTCGTGGCTGGATCCGTTCGTCATCATCACCGCTCTTCCTGGCGCGCTGGCGGGAATTGCCTGGATTCTGCTGCTGACGCACACCACCTTGAGCGTTCCGTCGCTGACCGGCGCCGTAATGTGCATGGGAGTGGCAACGGCCAATTCCATCCTGATGGTCTCGTTCGCGCGCGACCGCATGCAGGTGGGCGTGCCGGCGTTGCAGGCTGCTCTGGAGGCTGGCTACACCCGCATTCGCCCGGTATTGATGACGGCTCTGGCAATGGTGATCGGCATGCTTCCCATGTCTCTGGGTTTGGGGGAAGGCGGCGAACAGAACGCCCCGCTCGGACGGGCAGTAATCGGGGGCCTGCTTTTCGCGACTGTGGCAACATTGCTTTTCGTCCCTTGCGTGTTCACTATGGTTCATGGCCACCGCGCAGCGGGGGCAAAGAGTGACATCGCGACGGACTGATCGGAGAATTCTCAGGAGTTGCATTTGTAGTCATTCATAACGAGGAATCATGCCTGCAGATACGGAAATAAGTCCGACGCGAGAGGATTCGTACCGAGCTTCGCCACAGATGACACCGCCGCCGGAACTTCCCCCTGCCCCGGCGCGCAAGGCGCTGGTTATTGTTGCAATCGTGGTCGTGATTTTGGCATTCAGCGGCGCCGCCAGCGTGTTGAGCCGCATGCACGCCGGACGCGCGCTAGCCAAGGAGACGGAGGACGACTCCGTCGCCACGGTGGTGGTTGTCCATCCCATCGCCGAAAAGCCCGATGAGGAATTGGCGCTGCCCGCGTCGCTGCAGGCCTACGAAGAATCTCCCATCTACGCGCGAACGAACGGATACTTGTTGAAGTGGTACAAGGACATTGGCAGCCGCATCACCCAGGGCGAGTTGCTCGCCGAGATTGATACACCGGAAGTCGATCAGGAATTGTCGCAGGCCCGCGCTGCCCGCCAGCAGTCAGCCGCGCAGCTCGACATCGCCAAGATTTCCGCCGACCGCTGGCAGAACCTGCGCAAGACGGACTCGGTTTCGCAACAGGAAACCGATACCCAGATGAGCGCTTACCAGCAGGCGGTGGCCAATCTGGCTGCTGCCGACGCCAATGTCCGCCGGCTCGAGGAGCTGGAGTCATTCAAGCATGTGTACGCACCCTTCTCGGGCGTCTTGATCAAACGCAATGTGGATCCGGGGGCGTTGATCAACGCCGGTTCATCGGGTACGGAGCTCTTTATCCTTGCCAAGGTTGATCCGCTGCGGGTTTTTGGCAATGTTCCCCAAGCCTACTCCCCTGCCATTGCGAACGGGATGC
Organism: Candidatus Sulfotelmatobacter sp.; assembly: GCA_035266285.1. Taxonomy (GTDB): domain Bacteria; phylum Acidobacteriota; class Terriglobia; order Terriglobales; family Acidobacteriaceae; genus Sulfotelmatobacter. The sequence goes on along the minus strand of DATFNR010000020.1, from coordinate 46,505 downwards.
CAGCCTTCATCACACTGCCGGAGCTTCCCGGTCAGAAGTTCCGGGGAACGGTTGCGCGCACAGCCGACGCGATCGATCCAGCGACACGAACCTTGCTTACCGAAGTGGACGTGCCCAACAAAGACGGCCGTTTGCTGCGGGGATCTTTCGGTGAAGTGCATTTCACGCCCAAGATCAACACGGCAAAGGTCACCGTACCCGTCAATGCGATGCTCTTCCGCCAGGAGGGGGCGCAGTTGGCAGTGGTGGGGCCCGACAACAAGGTGGAACTTCGTCCGATCACGATTGGCCGCGACTACGGCACAACGTTGCAGATCCTTGGGGGCGTAAGCGTCGAAGACCGCATCATCATCAATCCCTCCGATTCCCTGGAGGAGGGCCAGAAGGTGAACGTGGCCCGTGAAAACCAGCAAGGGCAGCATCCGTGAAGGGGCATGCGCTGATGGTGGCGCTCGGGGCCGGCGTATGCCTGATGGGCTGCGCCGTCGGGCCGCGCTACGAACGGCCATTGGTTCAGACTCCTCCAACCTGGAAGTCGCAAGGCCCGTGGCGCGAAGCCGCTCCCAAAGATGCGCTTCCCAAGGGGGTGTGGTGGGAGGTTTTCCATGACCAGGAGCTCAACGGGTACGAGCAGCAACTGCTGAAGGCAAATCAGTCTCTTATCGCCGCGAAAGATCGTCTGGACGAGGCCCGCTCTCTGGCTCGTGTTGCTTCAGCGGGGCTGTTCCCCGTTGCCAGCGCGGATCCCAGCGCATCGCGCAATCGTTACTCGGGCAATCGTCCTCAGATTCTGACTTCTGGCACTCCGCTCACGCAAGGCCTGTACGAGATTCCATTTGCTTTGAACTACGAAGTCGATCTGTTCGGCCGGGCGCGGAAAACATTGCAAGCCGCCAACGCCAACCTGCAGGGCGTTGCTGCCGATCTGCAGAACGTGCAACTGGTCTTGACCGCGGAGCTCGCCGCCGACTACTTCAGCCTGCGCGAGCTCGACGCCGAATACCAGGTCGTGCAAGAGTCGGTCAAGATTCAGCAGGAGGGGCTGACGCTGGTCAATCATCGGCATGAAGGCGGGATTGCCTCGGGGTTGGACCTGGCGCAACAGCAGACGCTGCTCGACTCCATCGTCACACAGCTTTATCTGCTGCAACAGCAGCGCGCCCAGTTCGAGCATGCTATAGCCGTGCTCACAGGAAACCCGGCATCCGGATTTAGCGTTCCGGTAGCACCGCTGCTGGCTAGTCCGCCGCCGGTTCCACTGGGAATGCCGTCAGACTTACTCGAGCGTCGGCCCGATGTTGCAACTGCGGAGCGAACGATGGCGCAGCAGAATGCGCTGGTCGGCGTAGCCAGGACTGCCTTCTATCCGCAATTGACCCTTTCGGGCACTGGCGGATTTGAAAGCGTTGCGCTCGGCTCTCTCATCAGCGCACCCAGTGCCTTCTGGTCGCTCGGAGGCGATCTGTTGCAGCCTATTTTCAACGGTGGGAAGAATCGAGCGACTCTTGCTGCCCAGGAGTCCGCTTACGACGAATCGGTGGCGAACTACCGGCAGTCCGTTCTGACGGCGTTTCAGCAGGTGGAAGACGGCCTTTCCGACCTCAATTCGTTGTCCCAGGCGGCCACCAGCCAGAATACCGCGGTCACCGACGCGCGCCGGGCCCTGGACATTGCTAACGATCGCTACGTCGGCGGACTGACGACGTTTCTCGATGTCATCACGGCACAATCCGTTTTGCTGACCAACCAGCGCCTATCGACCCAGTTGTTGGGCCAGCAGATGGTAGCCTCAGTGTTTCTGGTGAAGGCTTTGGGCGGAGGATGGGACGCATCCGCGATTCAGAATGAGCAGGTCCATCCCAAGGCGATTCAGGTGGTGCAGCCGTAGCTCATCGCGTACGCGGAAAGGCCAATCGCACACAGCCGTTTCCGCGCTCAGGAGGAGTTCTCGTGAAGATCACTGACGCGAAAGTCTTGATCTGTTCCCCTGGGCGAAACTTCGTAACCCTGAAGATTTCCACCGAGCAGGGCATCTACGGCCTGGGCGACGCTACCTTAAACGGACGCGAGATGGCTGTCGCTTCCTACCTTGAGGATCATCTGGTTCCCTGCCTGATTGGCCGCGATCCTTTTCAGACCGAAGATATTTGGCAGTACCTGTATCGCGGCGCCTACTGGCGCCGAGGGCCGGTCACCATGACCGCCATTGCTGCCGTCGACGTGGCTTTGTGGGACATCAAAGGCAAGGCTTTGAACACGCCGGTTTACAACCTGCTCGGAGGCCGAAGCCGCGACCGCGTGCTCGTCTATGGCCACGCCACCGGCAAGGACATCGAGGAAACCAGCGCAGAGGTTGGCAGATACATCGCCATGGGCTACCGTGCAGTGCGCGCGCAGACCGGGATTCCAAGCTTGCCTTCCACGTACGGCGTTGCTAAGGACAAGATGTTCTACGAGCCTGCCGAGAAAGGTCTGCCTCCGGAGAACGCCTGGTCGACGGAAAAATATCTTCTGCACATTCCGAAGCTGTTTGAGAACCTGCGCAAGAAGCACGGCGAAGACATCCATCTGCTGCATGACGTGCATCACCGTCTCACTCCCATCGAAGCGGCGCGGCTCGGCAAAGACCTGGAGCCCTATCATCTGTTTTGGCTCGAAGACGCAGTGACGGGGGAGTTGCAGGAGGGCTTTCGCACCGTTCGTCAACATACGACAACACCTTTGGCCGTCGGCGAGCTTTTCAACTCGATCTGGGATGCCCACATTCTGATCACGGAGCAACTCATCGACTACATCCGGATGAGCGTCGTCCACAGCGGCGGGATCACTCACCTCAGGAAGATCGCATCGCTGGCGGAGCTCTATCATGTGCAGACGGGCTGCCATGGGGCGACGGATCTATCTCCGGTGTCCATGGCCGCGGCGCTGCATTTCGACATCGCCATTAACAACTTCGGAATCCAGGAATATATGCCGCACACCAAGGAGACCGACGACGTGTTTCCGCACGCCTACTCATTCAAGAATGGCTCGATGTACCCCGGCGATGCCGCTGGACTGGGAGTGGACTACGATGAAGCGCTGGCCGCGAAATTCCCCTACGAGCGCGCCTACTTGCCGGTGAATCGAAAGGAAGATGGCACCATGTTCAATTGGTGAGCGGCCTGCCATTGCATCTGGAAAACGAATGGATCTGAAACTATTCCAATTGACCGGGAAGAATGCGCTGGTCACGGGTTCCCGGAAAGGGCTGGGCGCCGGCATTGCGCTGGCGTTGGCACAGGCAGGAGCAAACGTCGCTTGCCACGGTCGCAGCTCAGCCGACGACGGCATCATCGCGAAGATTCAAGCCTGTGGAGTGCAGTCGTTCTACGTTTCTGGCGACGTGGGCGACCCTGCCGTCTGTGAAGGAATTTTTGAAGGTGTGCTGGCGCAGTTTGGCACGGTCGACATTCTGGTCAACAACGCCGGGATCATTCGGCGGGCTCCGGCAGTCGATTACTCCCTCGAAGACTGGAACGAGATCATCGCGGTCAACTTGACGGCTGTCTTTCGCCTCTCGCAACTCGCCGCCCGGCACATGATGGAGCGCGGAAAAGGCGGCAAGATTGTCAACATCGCGTCTCTTTTGTCATTTCAGGGAGGAATTCTGGTGCCGGCGTATGCCGCAGCCAAGGCCGGCGTCGCGCAGCTAACCCGGGCGATGGCTAACGAATGGGCGATTCACAACATCAATGTGAACGCTATTGCTCCCGGCTATATGGTCACTGACAACACAGCCGCTCTGCGATCGGATGCGACTCGTAGCCGGCAAATCCTGGAGCGCATTCCCGCGGGCCGATGGGGGAACCCGGAGGACTTGGCGGGAGCTGCCATCTTTTTGTCCTCAGCGGCGAGCGATTACGTCCACGGGCACGTTTTAGCGGTAGACGGCGGGTGGCTGGGGAGATAGCCCCGCTCGCCTCTTCGTTGAGCTGCAGTTGCAATGCGGGCTTCTCCCAGCGACAATCTCTTCGTGGCCAAGGCTCAGTCCAGCGGTAGTCCTGCCAAAACGCAAGTGCCCTTCCGGCCGGGCGCGCTCGTGATTGCGACCCTTTGCAATCCGCGGGAGAAGTTCTGGGGGATGATCCTCGCGCTGGCGTCGGAAGGCCTGAGCCTGAGCGGAGCCGAACTGGCGTCGTTCGAGGACCTCACTGCAATGGTGAAGGACGGCGAACCGTTCACACCCGCCGTCGTCTTCTTTCCCATGCATCGCATCGAGCGCGTCGAACTCGATCTGCCGGATGGAAACCTGCCCTCACTCTCGCAGCGCTTCTTCGCCAAAACCGGCATGGAACCGGCAACGGCGCTCGCGCCTGGCGATCAGGCGAAAGGCGGCGACGTCCGTGGCGCTTCAGGGGAGCGGGCGTGAAGCTTTCGCAGATCTTTACCGCTCCCAATCAGCTCACCTTGCTGCGGATGGTCTTTGTTCCTTTCATCGTGATTCATCTGGTGGAGGGGCGCTATGTGTGGGCCCTGGTGGTCTTCGTGGTTGCGGGGTTCAGCGATGGCCTGGACGGGTTATTGGCCCGCACGCTCCATCAACAGACGCTGCTTGGGCAGTATCTCGATCCGATTGCGGACAAGCTTTTGCTGAGCACAATGTTCCTGGTGCTTTCCATTTTGCGCAAGATTCCGTGGAAGTACACGGTGGTGGTCTTCAGCCGCGACGTTTCGATTCTCGCCGCCAGCGCCGTTTTGTTCGCGATTGCGGGATTGCGCAACTTCCGCCCCAGCATTTTCGGAAAGGCCAACACGTTCTCGCAGATCAGCGCCGTGTTTTCTGTCCTTCTCCTGCAAGTCTATCCCCAGCGTTGGATCTGGATCTCGCGTACGGTGTTTTTGCGCGCGACCTTCATCTTCACCATTCTCTCGGCGCTGCACTACCTCATTCTCGTGCAGCAGCGCCTGCGAGAGCACACTCACGTGCTGCCCCCAGGCCAGACTTCAGCCCTCTGATGGTAATTTGACCGGCTTTCTCCCCGACCCTAGAATCTTAAGTTCGTTTCTGGTGCTCGGAAATCCCTATGGCCCTTCGCCTGTTTAACACCATGTCCGCGCAGGTCGACGAGTTCCGCCCGCTGCGCGACAACGAAGTTCGCATGTATGCCTGCGGCCCAACGGTGTACGACTACGGGCACATCGGCAACTTTCGCACCTTTGTCGCCGTTGATCTTCTGCAGCGGTTCTTGCGCCAGAGCGGGTATCAAGTGCGATACGTGATGAACATTACGGACGTCGATGACAAGATCATCCGCAATGCGGCGCGCGCCGGGTTGAGCGTTCAGCAATATACGGCGAAATACGAAAATGCGTTCCTCGAGGATGCGGCCATGATTGGCATTGCGCAGCCCAAGCTGGTGCGTGCCACCGAGCACATCAACGAAATGGCGGAATTTGTCGCCAAACTGGTGGCGAAGGGGATGGCGTACCGCACCGACGACGGCTCATATTACTTTCGCATTGCGACGTTTCCGCAGTACGGCAAGCTCTCCAAGAAAGATTTCTCAGGGATGATTGACGGCGCACGCGTCGACCTGGACGAATATGACAAGGACAGCGCGCGCGACTTCGCGCTGTGGAAGGCGCCTAAGCCGGGCGAGGCGTCGTGGGACACAGCCATCGGTCCGGGACGTCCGGGCTGGCACCTGGAATGCTCGGTGATGTCTATGAAGGAATTGGGAGAAAGCTTCGACCTGCATGCGGGAGGAGAAGATCTGGTTTTCCCGCACCATGAAAACGAGATCGCTCAATCCGAATCACTGACCGGTAAGCCTTTCGCGCATTTCTGGTTCCATGCCCGCTTTCTGCTGGTCGAAGGGGAGAAGATGTCGAAGAGCCTCGGCAACTTCTTCACCCTGCGCGACCTGGTTTTGAAAGGACACAAGCCGTCCTCGCTCCGCTACCTGCTGACCTCGGTTCCCTACCGCAATCAGCTGAATTTCACATTCGACGGCCTCAAGCAAGCCGCAGTTTCGGTAGAACGTCTACGAAATTTTCGTTTGCGCTTGAGTGCCGGCAGCTTTCCCGACGGCGCAAATCCTGCCATGCAATCCCTGGCCAGCGAAACCGCACATCGCTTGCGCGCGGCCCTTGAAGACGACCTGAACACCGCCCAGGCTCAGGCTGCGGTCTTCGAAATGGTCCGCCAGGCCAATGCCGCCTTCGATACCAGCCAAATCAGGCAGGGCGATGTGGCCCCGCTGCTCGCAGTGTTGGCCAGTTTCGATGAAGTCTTCGCGGTCCTCGACGAGGACGATATCCCGAAGATGAAAAAGGTGCTCGATTGGGCCACAGCCGAAGGCCGGGAATGGGATATTTCCGCGGAACTGCGCGAGGCGGTGCGCTCGGGCCAACTGTCTGACGCCGATATCGAGAAAAAGATTGACGCGATGAAAGCGGCTCGCACAGCCCGCGATTTTAAGACTTCTGACGTCCTCCGCAACGAACTAGCTGCCATGGGCATCCTGGTGGAGATCACCAAGGACGGTATTCGCTGGCGAAGGAAATAATCGCGATCGCGGTGCTAATCTGAAGGCTGTCCGTTGAGAACTGGCGGTGGCTCTTATGAAATCGCTCGAAGCATATCTGCGCGACGCTGAACAGGCCCACGGACACCTCTGCGCCGGGCAGGTGCTGGGCGTGCGGCTTGCTATGCTGGGCTTGCAAAAACTTGGCATCGACGATCCACAGGGGAAAGATCGCAAGCGGCTGGTAACGTTCGTTGAGATCGACCGCTGCGCCACGGATGCAGTCGCCGTCGTCACCGGCTGCCGCCTGGGCAAGCGCGCCCTCAAATTTCGCGACTGGGGCAAAGTCGCGGCCACGTTTGTGGACGTTAGCACCGGGAAAGCCATTCGCATCGCGGCGAAAGAATCGTCGAAAGCTCTGGCGCGCCAGATGCATCCTGAAATTCAGGACAAGAACCCGCAGCAGATGCTTGCTTATCGCGAGATTTCTGACGACAACCTGTTCGCGATGCAGTGGGTGAGAGTCGATTTGCCGCCGGAGGAATTTCCCGGATACAAGGGCGAGCGCGTGACCTGCGAAGCGTGCGCGGAAGGAATCAACTTTCGGCGAGAAGTCCGGAGCGACGGGAAACTACTTTGCCGGGCATGCGCCGGAGAACGCTACTACGAACCGTTGGAATGAACTACAAACCGCCCTTCACGCACCCTGTTCGTACGCATGCGCGATTCTGAGAATCGCGCTCTCGTCAAAATGCCTGCCGAGAATCTGTAGCCCAATCGGAAGCTTCTCTCTGGTTTCGCCGCAGGGCACGGAGATCCCCGGAATGCCGGCCAGGTCCGCGGTCACGGTATAGATATCGGCCAGATACATAGCCAGCGGATCGTTCGACTTCTCGCCCAGCCGAAATGCGGCTGTGGGACTAGTCGGCGTAACGATGGCATCCACTTTGCAGAACGCTTCTTCGAAGTCACGGGTCAGCAGCGTGCGCACTTTTTGCGCTTTCAGATAGTAGGCGTCGTAGTAACCCGCGCTAAGAGCGTACGTCCCCAGCATGATGCGGCGCTTCACCTCGGCTCCGAATCCCTCGTCGCGGCTGCGACGGTACATTTCTGACAAAGTTTTAACTCCGCGCGCGCGATAGCTGTAGCGCACGCCGTCGTAACGCGCCAGGTTCGCCGAGGCCTCGGCCGTCGCGATCAGGTAGTACGTTGGGATGGCATAGGGAGTGTGTGGAAGAGAGACCGGAACGATCTCGCACCCGAGCCCTTTGAGTTTGTCGATCGCGGCCTCGACCGCGCCGCGGACTTCATCGTCCAGCCCGTCGCCGAAATATTCCTTCGCCACGCCGATCTTCATTCCGCGCACCGGCTTGTCGAGTTCGGCGACGTAGTCGGGGACGGGAACATCGGCGGAAGTTGCATCCATGGGATCGCGGCCTGCGATCGCCTGCAACACGGTCGCTGCGTCCCGCACGGTCTTAGTCAGCGGGCCGATATGGTCGAGCGAGGACGCGAACGCAATCAATCCGTAGCGCGAAACACGGCCGTAGGTGGGCATCAGGCCAACGACGCCGCAGAACGACGCAGGCTGCCGGATCGAACCTCCGGTATCGGAGCCCAGAGTTACAACCGCCATACCGGCTGCCACGGCCGCCGCTGAGCCGCCCGACGAGCCGCCGGGAACGCGGCTCAAGTCGCGTGGATTGCGCACCGGATGATAAGCCGAGTTTTCATTCGAAGAACCCATAGCAAATTCGTCGCAGTTCATTTTGCCGAGGATTACCGCTCCAGCAGCTTCCATGCGGGCTACCGCAGTGCAGTCGTATGGAGGAATGTAGTTCTGCAGGATCTTTGACCCGGCGGTGGTGCGCACACCGCGCGTCGACATCACATCTTTGATCCCGACGGGCACGCCCGCCAAGGGCGGCAAGGCCTTGCCCTCTGCCGCCATGCGGTCGATGCGATCCGCCTGCTCCAGCGCGCGCTCTTTCGAAAGCGTCAGAAATGCGCCGATCTGGCCATCTTCCTGTTGGATTCTGGCGTAATGCTCCTCAGCCAGAGCAAGCGCAGTAGTCCTGCCTTCCTGGATGGCGGAACGAGCGGCGTCGATGGTGAGGGAAGCCAGATTCATGGAATGCAGTGGTCAGTAATCGGTGGCCACTGATCACTATCTTTCGATCACCTTAGGCACTCTGAAAAATTGTTCGTCCGCATCTGGAGCGTTCTCCAGCGCAATCTCGTGCGGCAACGATTTGCGTAGCCCGTCGACAAGATCCTCCCGGCTGGCATAGGCGAACCGCGCACTTCCCTGTTTTGCTTCATCGATGCCGTAGCGGTCCGAAACCTGCGCCATCGGCGGCACATCGGACGTGTCGAGCTCGTTCAGTCGTTCCATGTAGTCGAGAATGGAATTCAGGTCGCGCAGCATCGTTGCCCGCTCTTCGGACGTGAGGTCCAGATTGGCGAGATCGGCTACGTAGGCGACGTCTTTGTCAGTAATTTTCATTGGATTCAGAGCGCTGGTTCAGCGCGAGCGTCCCTGTGCGCTCCCGTCCTGAGCGATCACGAAGTCGATGCGGCGCACCGCCTGAGTCGTATATTGATTGATTGCTGCCAGATAGCGCGGCGCCAGCGCCTGCAGTTCGGATTTCCAAGCGGCGTCGAGCGCTTCCACGCGCAACACCCCCGCGTCGCAACTTAGCGCCCGCGTGCGCTCGGCGACGGCGGAGCCGCAGACCACAACCCAGGCCAGGAGCGGCGCCTTGTCCGGCGGCGCCTGCCGCAGAGATTGCGCTACCAGTTTCTCGATCCCCGGTCCTGCCGGCTCCACGTGCGAACTCCCCTCGTTATCAGCTAACCTGCGTAGTTCTAGAGAAGTTCGATTCTAACATTCCGATCGCGAGGTAGGAGAGATCGCGAGGTAACAGAAAATGCGCAATGCTTCAGCTCGGGAATTCGCGGTGCACGAAGTCGAGCGCGGCTTCGCGTGTGAGCAAGCGACCTTCGAGCTGTGCGTCCTCGACCGCATGCAGGATCTCCCGGAACTTCGGGCCCGGCACATGCCCGGCGGCGATCAGGTCGTCGCCGGTCACGAGCGGCGACGGCTTCAAGTTCGCAGGCGGAATCTCTTCCCGCTTCTGCCGGACGAACTCATAGGTAATGAGACCGCCGTGGCTGGCCAGGCAGTCGGCGCGGTGCAGGGCGAGATGCTCGTCAAACGCCGGCAAGCGGAGAAATCGCTTGAGAGTCGACGCGCTCATGCGCATGGCCTGGCCGAAGCGCATGTGGTTGTCCACCAGCGCGAGGATTTGCGCCGTGTCGTCGTTCGAGAAGCGCAGGCGCTGGCAGATTTCCTCCGCCATCTTCACGCCGACCTCCACATGATTGTCGAACCGAATTCGCTCCGCCACGCGGAACGTAGGCGGCTTGCCCACATCGTGCAGCAGCGCGCCCCAGGCCAGGGTCAGGGGGCAGGGGCGTGGCAGGTTTTCCAGCAGCAGCAGCGTGTGCATGAACACGTCCCCCTCAGGATGAAACTCCGGCGGCTGCTCGACGCCTTTCATGGCGGAGATCTCGGGCAAGACGTGCGCGAGCAGGCCGCACTCATCCAGCAGCAGGAATGCACGCCGCGCATGGCCTTCGGTCAACATGCGAGTCAACTCGTCGCGCACGCGCTCGCGCGAGACGACTACGATTTCGTGAGCCAGTTTCTGGATGGCGGCGAAGGTCAACGGTTCGATGCTGTATTCGAACCGGGCGGCGAAACGCACGGCACGCAGCATGCGCAGTTTATCCTCGCCGAAACGGCGCTCGGGATCGCCGATGGCGCGGATGATCCCGGCTTTCAGGTCGTCGCGCCCGCTCACGTAATCGAGCACCTCGCCGGGGGCCTGACCGCTTAGCGGATCGAGCAGCATGCCGTTGATGGTGAAGTCGCGGCGGGCAACGTCTTCGCGCGGGTCCTGGCTGAACCGCACTTCATCGGGATGACGGCCGTCCGAATAACCGAGGTCGCTGCGGAAGGTGGCGACCTCGACCGTGCAGGATTTCGCGGGGAACTCCTGAGAAGTGACGGCCGGACTGTCGTTGTTGGACGCCGGCACGAGCACCACCCCAAACTGCGCGCCCACGGCATAGCTCTCGGGAAAGATCTCCATGACCTGCTGGGGCGTGGCGTTGGTCGCCACGTCGTAGTCGGCAGGCTCGCGCTCGAGCAATAAGTCGCGCACGCATCCTCCCACCAGATAGGCCTGGAAGCCATGCTGGCGCAGGGTTTGAATGATCGAGATGGAGAAATCTTTGAGCACGAGACCCTGCTGGTTCTAATAATATAGTGAACGTGGAGAATGCCTACATCCTCGGGATCGAGAGTTCCTGCGACGAAACCGCGGCGGCGGTGGTGCGTTCGGGGGAACAACTCATCTCGAACGTCGTGGCCTCGCAGATTGCGACGCATCAGCCCTACGGCGGGGTTGTGCCCGAACTGGCGTCGCGGGAGCATCTCCGCGCCATTGTGCCTGTGGTCCGGCAGGCACTGGCAGAGGCCAAACACACATACGCTTCCGTTGATGCTATCGCAGTCACCCAGGGGCCCGGTCTGGCTGGAGCGCTGCTTGTGGGCATCAGCTACGCCAAGGCGCTGGCCTTCGCGCTCGACAAGCCTCTGATCGCCGTCAACCACCTGGAAGGTCATATTCACGCCGTGCTGCTCGATCTTCGGCAAAACAAGGAGCGGCAGAAGGGCAACCGCGAACTGCAATTCCCGGTCCTGGCTCTGGTCGTTTCCGGCGGACATACTCATTTGTATCTGGCCGCACAGAAGGGCGATGCGTGGACTTACGAAAACATCGGCCACACCCGCGATGATGCCGCCGGCGAAGCTTTCGACAAAGTCGCCAAACTTCTGGGCCTGGGATATCCCGGAGGCCCGGTCATTGACCGACTCGCTCCTCATGGCGACGCCAAGGCTGTAAAGTTCCCGCCGGCTCAGATCAAGCACCGCGACCGGCGCCGCGAAGATAGCCGAGCTGTCGAACCGGGTGTTGAGGTCGATGACGATCATCCCCGATTTGATTTTTCTTACAGCGGCATCAAGACGGCCATCCTGCGTTACGTGGAAGCGCACGGCATGCGTGATGCAATCGAAGCTCGGCATAGAGCGCTGGCGAACATCCAAAAGCCGAGGCTGGAGGACTATCTCGCCAATTGCGACCAGACCACGCTAAACCTGGTCGCTTCCTTTCAACGGGCAATGGTGGATGATCTCGTGGCAAAGACGCTGGCGGCAGCCCGCGCTCACGATGTTGCCACGCTGTTCGTAACGGGAGGCGTTGCGGCCAATCGCGAGCTGCGCGAAACCTTCGAGCGCGAAGGGGCCAAGGAGGGTTTGCCGGTGTATTTCCCGTCGCGTCCGCTCTCGACCGACAACGCAGCTATGATCGCCGCTGCCGCGTATCCGAAGTTTCTGGCGAAAGATTTCGCGCCGATGGACTTTTCGGCAGAAGCCGGACTAGTCCTGCGCTAGTATCCCCAGAAGGATGCTACTCTCCGGCGTTGTGAGCCTGAGTGGCGTTGCCGAGCACCGCATCCAGGGCTTTGGCGAGCTGGCCTTCGATGTCGATGTCCTTGTAGATGGCGAAATCCGCTCGCTTTTCCGATTCCTCGAAGCCGCTGGCGCGCCCGGCAACGATGATGACAGGAACCTTGGCCGTTTCTGGCCGGCGCTTCAGCTCCGTGATCAACTCGCTGCCCGACATTTTCGGCATCTGCATGTCGGTGACGATCAAGCCCGGTTGCACGCGCGCCAGCAACTCCAAAGCTTCCGCGCCGTTCGTCGCGGACTCCACGGTAAAGCCGCGCTCTTCGAGGAAGCGGCAGATCGTGTAGCGCATCAGCATGGAGTCGTCGACGACTAGCGCAACTGTGGACATAGAGAGGAAATGGGACAGAGAGGCACTAGGTACACGCCCCCCGGCCTGCACCATAGCAAGCGGTCCGGACCAGAACAAGCCGAAACAGTACGTAACGGTTACATTCGTCACGACGTCGCGAGCGATCAGAGTTCGTCGGTGGTGCTCTCTTCGATGTTCATGTCCTTGAATTCACTGGACTCGAAGATCTCGCCACACTCTTTGCATTCCACGAATTCGGCGTCCTCGTCGCGGCTTACGATTTGCACGCGCGGGTGCTTGCAGGGTGGTTTGGGGTCTGCGCTTTGCCGAGCCGAGGGCGACTTTGACGTCATAAATCCGGAAGCGCCCTCAACAAAGCGTGCGGAGGGACCAGTTCGCGGGAATTTCCCGGTATTTTAGAACGACCCGGCCGCTTGTCAAGCCCTCCCGATTTATCCCCGGATCTGTCCCGGGCGGTGCTATGGCTCGACCTTCCTCCTAGGCGTCGCCGGCACGACGGCTTTGCAAATCGAGTCGAAGAAGCCCCGGTGCAGTCGTCAGGACTTCGTAAACAATTCAATCTCATATAGTTACCGTTCGAGGCCCGTTTTCAGCGGCTGGCTGCTCAGCCTTGCTACAAGGCTTCCGGCTGTCGTACAATAAAGTACGACGAAAAAGGTCGGGATTCTATCCGACTCTATTGGTCGGGTTTTACACAGGCTTAAGAGTGCTCAAACTCACCAAAAAAGCCGATTACGCGCTGATGGCGATGAAGCATCTCGCCGAGCAGCCCGCGGCGGGATCGCGCAGCGCCAAGGATGTGGCGGACGCGTTTGGCATCCCGCCCGAAGCCCTGGCCAAGATTCTGCAGCGGCTGGCCAAAGCTGGCCTGCTGCATTCGCAGCACGGCATCAACGGCGGCTATACGCTGGCGCGTTCGGCGCACACGATCTCCGCTTTCGAGGTAATCCAGGCGATCGACGGGCCGCTGTTCATCACTTCGTGCGTGACGGTGCGAGGAGAATGCGACCAGAGCGACCGCTGCAACATTCGCGAGCCGCTGCGCAAGGTGAACGAGAGCATCGAAGCGGTGTTGAAGCGCATCAAGATTTCGCATATGCGCGAGGAGCCGGAAGAGCCGGCGAGCGTTGTTACCAAGCCGGCAGAGTTGGTCACGATTACGTGATCCGCTGAAGGCGCAGGGTTCATCCAAAGAGATTGTGAGAGGAAGATTTTCAAGGTAGGAGAGGCAATCAATGAGCACGGATGTAAAGATCCCCCAGGAACTCCCCAAGACGCAGCACGTCGCTCCCCAGGGCGTGAAGCTGCCGATCTACATGGACAACCACGCCACCACCCCCATGGATCCGCGGGTGCTGGAAGAGATGCTGCCCTTCTTCATGGAGAAGTTCGGCAACGCCGCCAGCCGCAATCACTCTTTCGGCTGGGCAGCCGAAGAGGGCGTAGAGACGGCGCGAGAACGCATCGCCAGGCTGGTGGGCGCGACCTCGAAAGAGATTATTTTCACCTCGGGCGCTACCGAGAGCGACAACCTCGCCATCAAGGGCGTCGCCGAGATGTACCGCGAGAAGGGCAACCACATCATCACTGCGGTCACCGAGCACAAGGCGGTGCTTGACACCTGCAAGCGGCTAGAGAAGTACGGCTATCGCGTTACGTACATGCCGGTGCAGAAGGACGGCCTGATCGATCTCGACGACCTGAAGCGCGCCATGGACGACAAGACGATCCTGGTCACGATCATGTATGCGAATAACGAAATCGGCGTTTTGCAGCCGGTGACCGAGATTGGCAAGTTGTGCCACGAGCGCGGGGTAATTTTCCACACGGACGCGACCCAGGCCATCGGCAAAGTTCCGGTGGATGTGATCAAGCAGAATATCGACCTGGCTTCGATCTCCGGGCACAAGATGTATGGGCCGAAGGGAGTGGGAGCCTTGTACGTGCGGCGCAAGAATCCGCGCGTGCAGATTTCCGCCATCATCGACGGCGGCGGGCACGAGCGGGGCATGCGTTCGGGGACGCTGAACGTCCCCAGCATCGTCGGGTTGGGCAAGGCCTGCGCCATCGCCCAAGAAGAGATGGCGAAGGAATCCTGCCGGCTGGCGGGCCTGCGCAACCGTCTGCGGGACCGCATCATGAACCGTCTCGACGAGACCTACATCAACGGCTCGATGGAGCATCGCCTGCCCGGCAACCTGAACATCAGCTTCGCTTACGTGGAAGGGGAGTCGTTGCTGATGGGCATCAACGACATCGCGGTTTCGAGCGGATCGGCCTGCACCTCCGCGACGCTGGAGCCATCTTATGTATTGAAGGCTCTCGGCACAGGCGACGACCTGGCGCACAGTTCGATTCGTTTCGGGCTTGGCCGCTTCAACACTGAAGCTGAGGTCGACTACGTGGCCGATCGCGTCATCGAAACGGTGGAGCGCCTGCGCGAGCTTTCTCCGCTGTACGAGATGGCGAAGGAAGGCATCAACCTCAAGGATGTGAAGTGGGCGGGAGAGTAGTACCGAGTTGCGAGTACCGAGCGGAGATCGGAAGTCGGCAGCAGACAAAAGTAGCCGCGAAGCGGCGGCATTCAATGGCCCGGCACGTAAGTGCCGGGTGAGATCAAAGGAAGTAGCTGAGTCCGGCAGGGACGGCACCAGATTCCAGAAGGCTTAGGAGAAGCAAATGTCATACAGCGATAAAGTGATCGATCACTACAACCACCCGCGCAACGTCGGCTCCATGGACAAGGCGAGCACGGACGTGGGCACCGGCCTGGTCGGCGCGCCAGAGTGCGGCGACGTCATGAAGCTGCAGATCAAGGTCAACCGTGAAACCAACGTCATTGAAGACGCCAAGTTCAAGACCTTCGGCTGCGGCTCAGCCATCGCCTCGTCTTCGCTGGCAACCGAGTGGGTCAAGGGGAAGACCATCGACGAAGCTCTCGCGATCAAGAACACCGAGATCGTGAAGGAGTTGTCGCTGCCTCCGGTAAAGATTCACTGCTCGGTGCTGGCCGAGGACGCGATCCGCGCCGCCATCGGTGACTGGAAGAAGAAGCAGGAGAGCGACAAGCCGGTCGCTGCCGCAGCGAAATAGTTCTTTTTCTGTCATCTTGAGCGAGGCGAAGGACCTATGCTCTCGTGGCAAGGTGCACAGATCCTTCGCTACGCTCAGGATGACACTGGCAGTGGCAGAAAATATGACCACCATTGAACAAGCCGCGCCCCAGGCCGCCGCGAAGGGAATCACGGTGACCGAAAAGGCTATCGCCAAGGTTCGCAGCGCGATGGCCAAGGAGGGCATTCCCCCCGAGCAGGGCGGGCTGCGCCTCGGCGTGCAGGGGGGCGGATGTTCCGGCTTGAGTTACAACATCCGCTTCGACACCCAGCCGCGCGAGCGCGACCGTATTTTTCAGTTCGGTGATGTGCGGGTCTTTGTGGATCCGAAGTCGTTCATCTACCTGCACGGCATGACCCTGGACTACCAGGAAACGCTGATGCAGCAGGGCTTCGTCTTCGTGAATCCGCAGTCTACGAAATCCTGCGGGTGCGGCACTTCGTTCTCCGCCTAAGCCTGTGTGGCGCGGGCACTCTTGCCCGCGACTGCGTGCGCCACCAGATAAAGTGACTGATGAACGGGCGCGAGCCTGTAAAGGAATTCGAACGTGACCACGAAGTCGACCCTGACCCCCATCGGCCCTAAGCCTCTGCCGGAGGAAACTCATTCCTGCTGGTCGTGTGGATCCATGCGTGCCGCGCACTTCTGCGAGTCTTGCGGAAAGGTGCAGCCTCCGCACCCCGTCGACTACTTCACGTTTTTTGGATTGCCGCCCAAGCTCAACCTTGACGCGGCCGCGCTGGAAAAAGACTTCTACGATCTGAGCCGCAAGCTGCATCCCGATCTGAATGCCACGACGGGCAGTCAGGAGCAGGAGTGGAGCCTGGAACAAAGTTCCCTGCTCAACGACGCGTATCGCACGCTGCGCGATCCGATCAAGCGTACGCAATACCTGTTGCATCTGGAAGGGATTCAGCTGGAAGAGCAATCGAAGAGCGCGACCGAACAGGCCCGTTCGAGCGGGGAGATCAAGAAGCAGATTGTTCCGCCGGATCTGCTGGAAGAAGTCTTCGAGCTCAACATGCAGATGGAAGAACTGCGCGCCAACAAGAAACTGGGCGAGGACGATCCCGCGTTGGCCGCGGAGATCGCCAAGCACAAGGTCGCGTTCGAAGCCAAGCACGAGGCCTTGCTGCAGGAATTGCAGAAATACTGGGCTGACTGGGACAGCCTCATCGACCGCAATCATGGTTCGAAGGCCCCGGCAGAAGATCGGGCAAAGATCACCAGCAAGATGGTGGATGTGCTGAACCGCCGCAACTACATCCGGAATCTGCTACGGGATGTGAATGAGGCGGTGGAGAGTTGAGAGATTGAGAAATTGAGGGATTGAGGGATTGAGGGATTGAGAAATTGAGGGATTGAGAAATTGGGAAATTGAGTAATTGAGAAATTTTAGGCATTGAGGATGTGGTTTCAATTACTCAAGTACCAAATTACACAATTGCACAATGGCTTCTGATCACATCGTCGGCATCGACCTTGGAACCACGAATTCTCTGGTGGCGTTCATGCAGGGGGACACGCCCGTCGTCATTCCGGGCGAGGACGGGTCGAACCTGCTGCCGTCGGTCGTATCTCTCGATGCCGCGAATCAGGCAGTGATTGGTAACGCGGCGCGCAATCATCTGATCGAAACGCCGGAGCGTGCGGTCTACTCCATCAAGCGTCTGATGGGGCGCGGCGTCGAGGACATTCAGGACGAACTGAAGTTTTTCCCATTTCGCCTGGCCAACGACCTGCAGCCGGGAGAAGTGATCCGCATCAGGCTGAGCGACAAGACGTTCACTCCGCCGGAGATTTCGGCGCTCATCCTTCGCCAGCTCAAACGCAATGCGGAACGCTTTTTCGGGGGCCCGGTCACGAAGGCCGTGATTACCGTTCCCGCGTACTTCAATGATGCGCAGCGGCAGGCGACGAAAGATGCCGGCCGGATTGCCGGGCTCGAAGTGCTGCGACTGGTCAACGAGCCCACGGCTGCATCGCTCGCCTACGGTCTCGACAAGAAGCAGAACGGAATCGTGGCGGTCTACGACCTGGGCGGAGGCACGTTCGATGTCTCTATCCTGAAGCTCCATGACGGAATTTTTGAAGTCATCGCGACTAACGGCGACACGCACCTCGGTGGCGATGACATCGACAACTTGTTGATCACCATCGCGCTTGACGACATTCGCGGCGATCTCGGCCTCGACCTGCGGCGCAATGCCGAGGCCGTCCAGGCGATTCGCAAGGCAGTCATTGAAGCGAAGATCGCGCTCTCGTCGCAGCTATCGGTCAAGCTCGATGTCAAATTGCCCGAAAGAAAGCGCTACCAGCGCGAGATTACACGCGAACAGTTCGAGCAATTGATTCAGCCGGTCATCGATCGGACTGTCGGCCCCTGCAAGCAGGCGATGAAGGATGCGAACCTCAAGCCCGAGCAGATCGACGAAATCGTGCTGGTGGGGGGCTCGACGCGCATCCCGAAGGTTCGTGCGCTGGTGAAGGAGATGTTCCGCCGCGAGCCGCACACCGATCTGAATCCCGATGAGGTCGTGGCTCTGGGCGCGGCCGTGCAGGCCAACATTCTCGGCGGAGGCTCCGAAGCGACGCAGAACATGCTGCTGCTCGACGTCACTCCGCTCTCGCTCGGTATTGAAGTAGCGGGCGGCGTCACCGACAAGATCATCCTGCGGAATTCGACCGTTCCCGCGTCAGCCACGCAGTTCTACACCACGCAAGTTGACGGACAGGCTAACGTTGCCATTCATGTACTGCAGGGCGAACGTGAACTCGCGAAAGACTGCCGCTCGCTGGCGCGCTTCGATCTGAAAGGCATTCCGCCCATGGCGGCAGGCATCCCGCGCGTTGAGGTCAAGTTTCTGATTGACGCGAACGGCATTCTGCATGTTTCCGCGCGCGAGCAGCGCAGCGGTAAGGAAGCCGAGATTCAGGTGCAGCCCAGCTATGGTCTGACGGACGAGCAGGTCGAGAGCATGATTCTCGACTCGTTCGACAATGCCGAAGAGGACTTCCGGCGACGCCAACTGATTGAGGCGCGCAACGAAGCCACGACGATTCTCGCCGCGCTGGAAAAGGGCAAGAAGAGCGCGGCCTGGGGACACCTTACGACCGACGAGAAGAAGCAAATCGCCAAGATGGAGAAGGCACTGCTTGCGGTGAAAGCCGAAGATGACTATGCGGCGATTCGCAAGGCGATCGACGCGCTGAACCAGGGCACGATGCGACTGGCAGAGTTGATGATGGATACTGCCGTTTCGTCGGCCTTGAAAGGCAAGACCATGGACGAGGCCGATCTGGGCGAAGGCCCGACCGCGCCGCATCCCATGGCGAAAGCGGAGTTTGAGTAGATTCTCAGCGTTGTCATCCTGAGGCGCGCGTACTTTGCGCACCGAAGGACCGATGCAACTAGCGAGGGCTACATGGATCCTTCGCTTCGCTCAGGATGACACCGGGATCGAGGTAAAGATGGCTGAAGAGAAGACACAAGGCGGGGGAACAGCGACGGTGGAAGGTCCCGGCGAAAACACAGTGCAAATTACGTTTATGCCCGAGGGCAAGACGGCGCAGTTCGCGCATGGCAAGCTGCCTTACGAAGATCACGGCAAGGAAGAATCGATCCTCGACGTGGCGCTGAATTTTGGCATCACGCTGGATCATGCCTGCGGCGGCAACTGCGCGTGTACGACCTGCCATGTCTGGGTGAAAGAGGGCGCGGAAAATCTCTCCGCGATGGAAGACGACGAGGCCGACCGGTTGGACATGGCCGCCGATCTCCAGCTAAACTCCCGTCTCGGCTGCCAGGCGCAGATCGTCAAGCCCGGCAAAGTCGTGGTTGAGATTCCAGCCTGGAACCGCAACTACGTCTCCGAGGAACACTGAGGAACGTCAATGGCAAAACAACTCACCTGGGACGACGCCGAAGACATTGGCATTCTGCTTTCCGAGACTCACCCGCAACTCGATCCCCTCGCCGTGCGCTTCACCGACCTGCATCGGTACGTCACCGAATTACCGGGGTTCGCAGGCGATCCCAAAGCTTCCAATGAGAGCAAACTGGAAGCAATTCAGATGGCGTGGCACGAGGAATTCCAAGATCGGACGCAGGCATGAACCGCTGCTGGGCGGAGAAGGTGACGACTTTTTTACATCGCCGTGACAAACGGCGTGACCGTTCCCATTAGCCTGTCTGTGTGAGGGTCCTCGGGAACCTAAGCCTGGCGGCCCTTCTCTCTCTCTCCGGCCAAATGAAGAGGGCACGGCAACCCAAGCCGTGCCCCATTTTTTCGAGCTTCTGAAATTGGCTCAGCCGACGGGAACCGGGGCAGCCTCTTCCACGTTGGCTTCTCGTAGGAACTTCGCTGCTTCTTCCGGCGGCGTGGGATTGATGTAGAAACCCGTACCCCATTCGAATCCGGCGGTCTTGGTCAGCTTGGGCATGAACTCGATGTGCCAATGATAGTGATCGTTGGTGGGGTCCTGCACCGGCGAGCTGTGGATCACCAGATTGTACGGTGGGTTGTCGAGCACGCGATCGGCCCGCGTGAGCAGGTTCTTCATCGCGCGCGCAAGATTCTCAAACATGTGGGACGACGAGTTTTCAAAGGCCGACTCGTGCTGCTTGGGCAGAATCCAGGTTTCGAAAGGAAAGCGCGGGGCATAGGGCGCGAGCGTGACGAAGTTCTCGTTCTCGGCCACAACGCGAGTGCCGCCGTCCATCTCCTGCCGGATGATGTCGCAAAACACGCAGCGTTCCTTGTACAGGAAGTACTGCTTCGCACCTTCGAGTTCCTGGGTCACGTTGATGGGTAGAATGGGCAACGCAATCAGCTGGGAATGCGCGTGCTCCAGCGATGCTCCGGCTGCTTCCCCGTGATTCTTGAAAATCAGAATGTACTTGAAGCGGCGGTCTTTTTTCAGGTCGAGGATGCGGTCACGGAAGGTCCACAAGACGTCCTCGATGCGCTTCGGGGGCAGCGTCGCCAGACTGGCGGTATGGTCGGGAGTCTCGATGATGACTTCATGCGCCCCGATGCCGTTCATCCGGTCAAACATGCCTTCGGCCTGGCGGTTCAGGGTGCCTTCGATGCCGAGGGCAGGAAACTTGTTCGGCACGACGCGCACGGTCCACCCCGGAGTGTCGCGCTGCGGCGGCGGACCGCCATTCTGGCTGGGACGATAGGCTTGAATCTCCGGTGGCGTCTTACTCTCGTTGCCATAACAAAAGGGGCAAAAGCCCCCTTTGATTTTCATGTTCTCGCGGACAAAATCGGTCGGGCGCTTGGCGCGGTCCGTCGAGATGATCACCCAACGGCCTACAATGGGATCTTTCCTCAGTTCGGGCAATTACACGGTCCTTTCAGCAGTGCAGGACAAACTAGCCATTCTACGCTGACAAAGAGGCATTGCAGAAAACCTCGATCTGCTTACTCTTCGTTAGATGCTCATAGTATACGGTGACAATGTCGAACCTCCACTGGCACGATGGTGGAAGAGGCTTCCGGTACTCTCGTGCCACCTCCGCTATCTCGCGCCGTTTGTGCCGGTCCACGGCCGCATGGGCGGGTTTGACCTCATGCGATGTGCGAGTCTTAACTTCAATAAAACAAAGCACATCGGAATCCCAACCGATCAAGTCGATTTCCCCGCGGCAACGTGGCGAACGAAAGTTTCGCGCCACCATCGCATAACCTAACTTGCGCAAGTGGAAGTAAGCATCTTCCTCGCCTCGAACGCCAATCTGCAGGTGGCGCGGCTTCTCATCAGATGGAAGTGTGCGCCGGGCTAGCCAATCCAGGCTGCGGACAATGGCTCTTGTGAGGAACACTGGGAGCATTGCACCAGTGTAGCGACACCGGTGCACTCGAAATGTGATGTGCATCACAAGGAGGGCCAGGAGCAACCACGGCGATTCCCGGAGTGGGAAACGCACGATGCCAGTTCATCACCTTTGCTATTTCGACGCCCGAAAAAACGGGCAGGATTCTATATCCTGCCCGCGCTTCCTCTACCTTTTCGCCGACCTACGCCTTGCCCACGGTTGCGATGCATTCTTCCAGCACATCGACGGCGACATCTGCTTCTTCCTTGGTGACCACCAGCGGCGGGCACAGGCGGATCGAACTCGGCCCGCAGCCCAGGAAGAGCACGCCGTGCTCGAACGCTTTCTCGACGATGCGGTCGCGCTCGGCGGCGCCGTATTCCTTCGTGACTTTGTCCTTCACGATGTCGACGCCGATCATCAGACCGCGTCCCCGCACATCGCCGACCAACTTCAGCTTCGACGGCCAGTCGGCCATGCGTTTCAGGATGTGATTGCCCACGCTGGCGGCGTTATCGAGGAGGTGTTCATTCTCGATCACCTCGAGCGTCGCCAGAGCGGCAGCGATAGCTACCGGATTGCCACCGAAGGTGGAGGCGTGCGAACCGGGCACCCAGTCCATGATTTCGGCGCGGGACAGCGTGACGCCGAGGGGCATACCGGAAGCAATGCCCTTCGCCATACAAACGATGTCGGGCTCGACGCCGGAGTGCTCGATCGCCCACCATTTGCCGGTGCGAGCCGCGCCGCTTTGGATTTCGTCGGCGACCAGCAGGATGCCGTGGCGATCGCAGATGCGCCGCAGTTCCTGCATGAAGACCGTTGGAGCCACGACATAGCCGCCTTCGCCCTGAATCGGCTCGACGAAGATCGCGGCGACTTCCTCGGGCGGCAGCGTAGTCTTGAACAGCTTTTCTTCAATGAAG
This sequence comes from Candidatus Sulfotelmatobacter sp., assembly GCA_035266285.1. Lineage (GTDB taxonomy): Bacteria > Acidobacteriota > Terriglobia > Terriglobales > Acidobacteriaceae > Sulfotelmatobacter. Next base: position 24,220 of record DATFNR010000020.1, on the reverse strand, counting down.
CGGGCACAGCCCAGGGCAAATTTCTCGGCTTCCTGCGCGCCGCCCACGCAGCCGCGGTATACGTCGGGATAGCGCACGTGAGTCACGCCAGGAACCAACGGTGCGAAACGTCGCCTCTGCTGCGGTTTCGAGGCGGTCAGCGAAAGCGCGCCCATGGTGCGTCCGTGAAAGGCGCCATAGAACGCGATGATGTTCTGGCGCTTGGTGTGGTAGCGCGCCAGCTTCAACGCGCACTCGATTGCCTCTGCGCCCGAGTTGCCGTAGTAAATGCGATGCGGTCCGGGCATGGGCGCGATCTTCGATAGCCTGCCCGCAAGTTCCACCATGCTTTCGTAGTAGAAATCCGTTCCCGACATGTGGATGAGTTCGCCCGCCTGTTTCTGAATGGCAGCGACCACATGGGGATGGCAGTGGCCGGTTGAGGTCACGGCAATGCCGGCGGAGAAATCAAAAAACTCGTTGCCGTCCACGTCGGTGACAACGATCCCACGCCCGCTCTTGGCCACCATCGGGTAGGAGCGGGTATAGGAGGGCGAAATGAACTTTTGATCGCCCTCGAGCACGCGCTTGGCGTTGGGCCCGGGCAGGGCGGTCTTGATTTTGGGACCGATCGCGGTCATGGTCTTCGTAGTCATGATGTTCCTCCTTAGGCAGTGCCAGCGGTTACTGGTCTTGCACATCGGTTGGGAAGCGCACGGCTTCAGCCGTGCCGTAGTTCGGGAAGGGCACGACTTCAGTCGTGCCGCTAGAGCGCCAAAATGATTTGGGCTTTAGCCCCTGAGAAGGAGGAAATACTTAGTCGCTGCCGAAGAGACTAGGGCGCAGGCGCGACGGCAGGTTGGCTCGATAGCGCCGCGGACACACCAGACAGTGCAGCCAGCACTCGGGCAGATGAGGCAACCGCGAATTGGAGCTCTTGTACGTCATCACGCAACATCGACATTGCTAATTGATTATAGCTGTAAGCCGAGTGCCGGCGTAACCCCCTTCGTAACGAAAGGACACCCCACTCGCCACTGGCCGCTAGTCACTGGCCGCTGGTAGTGGTGCAACTGAGAAGCTGATTCGTATTAGGGCATCGCTTCAGCGGTGCCGCCAAATGGCATGAGAATCCAACGGCTTTAGCCGCTGCTGTTTTCCCTGCCTGTACGGCAACGGCTGAAGCCGGATATGAGTTGGGCGCTGGTGTGGCACACCTCAAGGCATGCCCTGATACGAATCTTCCTACAAACTGCCCCACTGCCTGGCCGCTGAGAACTTTGACTTCCCGCCTTGCCCGTCTTAGCATTGCACTCCACGGGCGCGGGACCCCTGCCTTTGCTCGAACAAACAATCTCCCATTACCGGATTATCGAAAAGCTCGGCGGCGGCGGGATGGGTGTGGTCTACAAGGCTGAGGACACGCGCCTTGGCCGCTTCGTCGCCCTGAAGTTCCTTCCCGACGACCTGGCCCAGGACCGCCAGGCGCTGGAGCGTTTTCGCCGCGAGGCCAAGGCGGCATCGGCGCTCAATCATCCCAACATCTGCACGATCTACGACATCGGCGAGGAGGACAACCGCACTTTCCTCGTCATGGAGTTCCTCGACGGCGCGACGCTCAAGCATCTGATCGGCAACCGCGCCATGGAACTGGAGACGATCCTTTCGCTAGGGATCGAGGTTGCCGACGCACTCGATGCCGCGCACGCCGGCGGCATCGTTCACCGCGACATCAAGCCCGCGAACATCTTCGTCACCAAGCGCGGGCACGCCAAGATCCTCGACTTCGGGCTGGCGAAGGTCAAAGCCGGGCCATCGGCATCGGGTGAAGTGCCCGACGTGACCGCGCCCACTTCCGTCGCGGTCGAAGAGCATCTGACCAGCCCCGGCTCGACTCTGGGCACGGTCGCGTACATGTCGCCGGAGCAGGCCAAGGGAAAAGAACTCGATCCCCGCACCGATCTGTTTTCCTTCGGCGTTGTGCTCTACGAGATGGCCACGGGAACGTTGCCGTTCCGGGGAGAGACTTCAGCACTCATCTTTCAGGCGATTCTCGATCGCGCTCCGGTTTCGCCGATCCGGCTGAATCCCGACCTGCCTCCGAAGCTGGAAGATGCCATCAACAAGGCGCTGGAGAAAGATCGCAACCTGCGCTACCAGAGCGCCGCCGACATTCGCGCCGATTTGCAGCGTCTGAAGCGCGACACCGAGAGCGGACGCGCGGTCGCCGCCAGCTCCGGCACGATGGCGGCTGCTCCGCCGGAACCAGTTCCGCGAATGACCGCCTCCAGCGCATCCGCACCCGTAGTACCCGCCGCCGTGTCTTCGGCATCTGTGGCCTCTGCAGCTTCCGCGGCCGTACAACCCGCGGCAGCATCTTCCGCTGCGGTAAGTCCGGTATCGGCGCCAAGGAAATCGTGGAAGATTCTCCTTCCCGCCGCTGTGGTACTGGTGGCCGCGCTGGTTGCAGGTGCGCTGTATCTGAAATCGAAGTCGTCTTCAACGCTCACCGAAAAAGACAGCGTTCTGCTGGCCGACTTCGTCAACACGACCGGCGATGCCGTCTTCGACGGCACGCTGAAACAAGCGCTGGCCGTGCAACTCGAGCAGTCGCCGTACTTGAATATCGTTCCCGAATCAAAGATTCGCGAGGCGCTGCGCTTCATGGGCCGGCAGCCGGATGAGCGCATTACCAACGAGGTCGCCCGCGAAATCTGCCAGCGCCAGGGCATCAAGGCCATGCTCACAGGTACCATCGCCAGCCTCGGCAACCACTACGTCGTGACCTTGACTGCCCTGAACGGAGAGACCGGGGACTCTCTGGCGCGCGAACAGGTCGAAGCCGACAGCAAGGAAGACGTCCTGAAATCGCTCGACAAGGCGGCTTCGAACCTTCGCCAGAAGATGGGCGAATCGCTGACCTCGGTACAGCAGTTCGCCAAGCCGCTGCAGCAGGCAACGACGTCGTCTCTCGAAGCCTTGCAGGCATTCAGCGTCGGCGAAGAGGATCATCTGAAAGAGCAGGATGACGCCGCGATTCCCCACTTGAAGACGGCTGTAGAGCTCGACCCGAATTTCGCCATGGCCTGGGCGACGCTGGGAGTCACACTCTCCAATACCGGGCGAGCCGAGGAGGGTGCGCAGGCGGTGAAGAAGGCGTACGAACTGCGCGACCGCGCGAGCGAACGGGAGAAGCTGTACATTCAGGCGCACTACTACACCGAGGTTACCTTCGATGACGAGAAGGCTTTAGGGGTCTACACAGAGTGGAGGCAGACCTACCCTCGCGATACGATTCCTTACGACAATGCCGCGATTGCCAGCGCTACCTTGGGACAACACGAAAAGGCGCTCGACTTCGCCAGTCAGGCGCAGCGCATCGAGTCCCACGATTTCTACGCCATGGATAACATTGCCGCCGCTTACGAAGCCCTGAACCGTTTTGATGAAGCCAAAAGCATCGCCCAGCAGGCTGAGGAGCAGAAATCGGGCGGAACCGGCATTCACTTCATTCTCACCGACCTGGCCTACATGCGCGGCGACCGCGCCGCTGCCGAGCATGAACTCGAAGCGGTGAAAGGTACGACGAACGAGATGTTTCTGACGTTTTTCAACGCGGGTTGGCAATTCTCGCAAGGGAGAGTCCAGGCTTCGCGTGAAGTCTGGCAGCGAGCCCGCCAGATGGCGACGAGCGCAGGCGCCAAGGACTTCGCGGCCGCTCTTCTTGCCAACGAAGCCTACGCTGATGCCCTGTTCGGATATCAATCCGAGGCGCGGCAGAAAGCTTCGCAGGCGCTTGATCTTTCAAACGATCCGGAGGCTCGAACCAATACGGCCGGAGCGCTGGCCGCTGCCGATGATGTGCAGAAGTCGGCTGCTGCGCTTGCTGGCGCGGAGCGTTCAGCTCCCGAAAATCGTTACCTCCAGATCCTCGCATTTCCCCTGGTGCGAGCCTGGCAACAGCTGCAGAAAGATCAGCTGACGGAGGCGCTCAGCACACTCGAAACACTGCGTCCCTACGAGCTCGGAACCGGCCCGCACGGCATAGGAGTCGGCCCCATTTTCGTGCGAGGGCTGGTCTATCTAAAGATGCACGACGGTGCGAAAGCGGCCGCCGAGTTCCAGCGCATCCTGGATCACAAGGGTGTGGCCAGTTTTGCTCCGGAGTACCCGCTGGCGCGCCTGAACCTGGCCCGCGCCTACGCACTGCAGGGTGACAACGCCAAGGCGAGAACAACCTATCAGGATTTCTTCGCGGCCTGGAAGGATGCCGACAGCGATATCCCTGTGCTCAAGACGGCCAAAGCAGAATATGAAAAACTGAAGTAGCAGTGGTTAGTGGCCAGCACTGTGCCAGGGCGAAGAGCCAATTGAGAATTGGCATGGCTGATCACTGACCACTGAACACCGCCCACGCTTCAATTTAGAATCCAGCACCCCGCTCCTTTCGTCTGATAGGTTGTAGCTTCGCCTGTTCTTCTCCGATTGCAATGCATTCCGCACAGCGTCCAAGCCGGTGGATGGTGATTCTTGCTTTCGGGCTCGTGTACCTGTTCTGGGGCTCGACCTATCTAGGGATTGACATCGCAGTGCAGACAATTCCGCCGGCGCTTATGTGCGGCTTGCGGTTTTCGATCGCCGGACTGGTCATGCTGACAGTTTGCGCTGCAACCGGCCGGAAGATTCTGTACTCTCCGCAGCAGATCGCCCTGTCCGCGGTGGTCGGGCTGCTGCTTCTGATGGGCGGCAATCTCACACTCTCTTACGCGGAACTGTCGCTGTCGTCTGGACTGTCGGCATTGATCATCGCGATCACGCCTCTCTGGTTCCTCGTGCTCGATTCGCTGCTGCTTGGCGACCACCACATTTCGGGGCGCGGAAAAGTGGGCCTGGCGCTGGGGATTGTCGGCCTGTTCGTGCTCGTATGGCCGCAGCTGCAGTCGAGCACAACGATTGGCCGCCACGAACTGTGGATGTCGCTCGCTCTTGTGGGTGGATCTTTCAGCTGGGCGCTGGGCTCGGTGCTCTCCAAGCGCTGGCAGTCGGGCATGGATGTGTTCAGCGCCACGGGCTGGCAGGTGACGGCGGCAGGCGCCGGGAACCTCGCCTTTGCGCTGCTCGCCGGAGATGTGGGACGAGCGACGTGGGCAGCCCGCAGCATCGGAGCCATGATGTATCTGGTCGTGTGCGGATCCTGGATCGGCTATACGGCCTACATCTGGTTACTCGAGCACGTGCCGACGTCGAAGGTCTCGACCTACGCCTATGTGAATCCCGTCGTGGCCGTGTTCCTGGGCTGGCTGATTCTGCACGAGCGCGTGGACCGGTTCATTTTGGCGGGAAGCGCGATTGTGGTGATGTCGGTGATTCTGGTAACCAGCGCGAAGGTGAAAGAAAAGACGGTCGCGGAAGAACTGCCGGCGGTGGAAGCGGCGGGAGATTGAGACGCAAGCCTCACCAGGCAGCCTTGCAGGAGGCTCGCGCATCGAATGCCGAAGAACCTCTCAAAACCTCTTTCTCCCTCATGCGTGAGGCGAGGAGCTCGGGCGTCCGGGAAAGTGCTTTCATGGTTCGATGTGCATCGAAACATCGTAGCTGATTAGAGACTAACCTTCGTGTAGCAAGCTGGAACCCGGTAACCACTGCCAAGGAGAATGCTCATGAAAGGAATCGCAACAGTGCTTCTGTTGCTTGTCGCTGCGGGGATGCTGGCGCCCCACAGTGTCGCGCAGTCAGTTCAGGATGAGCCGGTCAGGACGATCATTGGCTACGTGCGCGATAGCGGATGCGTCCATCGTTTCCACGAGGTAGTCAAGCCCGTGCCGAACGGCTGTCTCGAGGCCTGCGTGCACGGCGGCTCACCGCTGGTCGTGCTCACGAAAGACGAGCACGTCTTTCATCCGATCTCAGCCGAGATGCCAGATACCGACGTACGCCAGAAGATGCTGCCCTTTGCTGGGAAGCTGGTCAAGATAACCGGGCACGTCTACCATCGCGGAGATTCGACTGCCATCACATTGGAACAGATCGAAGAGGTTAAGGAATAACTCGGATAGACTCCTGGCACTTGGTCACTTTGAGGCATCTTCGTCGTCGTCGGAATCGTTGACCAGGTCGACGATATGGCCGCGCAGGGAAAAAGTCTGCTTCGCGCCGCTGCCCGCGGATTCGAAGCTGACTCTCACCGGACCCCGCTGCCACACTGGCGCCGGACACCCTGAGTCCGGCCCGGCATCGTCGGGCACGCCTTCGTCCGAAAGCGGCTTCTTCAGCACTGGCTTCCGCCGATTGAGCTGAGCCACGATGGCATACGTCTTCTTGCCGTCGTCTGAGACTCCGCAGTAGGCGGCGTAGTCCCGGTACCAGCTGGTGGAGGAGTAGAAAGCGTCAAACTCGGGAAGGTTGACTGCAGAAATGCGGCCGGTCATACGATCGACGAGCAGCCACCCGCCGCGCTGCCAGCGCCAGCGCGGATTGCCCGTCTGGTCGGGCAGACTGTCGTTCACCCGAAATACGCGCCGCACCACAAACAAACGGTCCGTCACCTCGTGCGGCACGCTTAGCGTGTACTCCCTGACGCGTCCGTCAACGATCAGCGGGCGGATCTTCAAGATCAATGGCTTGTCGTCCTTTGTGCCAGTGTCCGGATACCACTCGGCAGAGGTCCATTTACCGAAGGCGACGATGTGAATTTTTGGCGCTGCCTCAGCGACGTTGTGCGGGAAAAAGGTTGCGGAACAGACCAGGAGAGTCAGGTGGGCTCGCCACGCCAGGCGCATGAAGTGAGGGTAGGCAGGAAAGCGCGCTCAAGCAAGGTTTCCGGTCACAACTTGCTTTGGAGAGTGCCAAAGTGGGAATTCACTGCTCGTCTAGCCCAATCCCTTCGCTCCAAGACGACGCAATCCCCGGCGAAATCCAACGAATGGCAGTAGAATGAGATTTTCGATTCAGTGGCTTGAACGAGGGGTTGCTTCCGTCATTCCAGATTGATCGCAATGCATACAACGGGGAGACCGGAAAGCACCTTCATATAAGACATGGGTGAACTGTTACCACGGCGTCATGCTCCGCGGATTCTGGTGGTCGACGACCAACCCAGCATTGCCGGGCTGATGAGTCAGTTGCTCACGATCCGGGGCTACGATGTGATCACGGCCGCCAGCGCCGAGCAGGCCGAAATCGAGGTCCGCCGGCAACTGCCCGACCTGATCCTCTCCGACGTAATGATGCCGGGGAAGTCCGGATACGAACTGTGCCGCAGCCTGAAAGAGAACCCGGCCACGCGCCTGATTCCGTTTGTCCTGATCACCGGCTTGAGCGACAGCAGCGACAAAGTGCGCGGCATCGAAGCCGGTGCCGATGATTTTCTGAACAAACCGGTCCTGGCTGAGGAGCTGGTCGCACGGGTCAAGTCTCTGCTGCGGCTAAAAGAGTTCACCGACGAACTGGAGACGGCTGATTCCGTCCTCTGCACTTTAGGGTTGATCGTCGAAGGCCGGGACCCTTACACCGAGGGCCACTGCGAACGGCTGTCTGTGCGTGCCGCCGATCTGGGCCGCCATCTCGGGATGGATGAAGATTCCATCATCGCGCTGAAACGCGGCGGCTATCTGCACGATTTGGGCAAAATCGCCGTGCCGGATGAGATCCTGAAGAAAGGCGCAGATCTCACCCCCGAAGAATGGAAGGTGATGAAGCTCCACCCTATCACCGGCGAAAATATCTGCCGGCCGCTGCATTCGCTCAGCATGGTGCTGCCCATCATCCGCCACCATCACGAGCACTCGGATGGCTCGGGCTATCCCGACGGGCTCACCGCGGCGGAGATTCCGGCCTTGCCCCGGATTCTGCAGGTCGTGGATGTCTACGACGCTCTTCGCACCGCCCGCTCCTACAAGCCGCCGCTGACTCACGAGCAGGCTGCGCAGACCATGCGCGAAGAGGCCCGCCGCGGATTATGGGATGCCGAACTGGTGACCGAGTATTTCTCGATGCTCGAGCAGAAGCGGCAGGTAGCGTAGGGACGGTACTCAGTACCCCGTACTCAGTACTCAGTACTCGGTACTCAGTACTCAGTACCCAGTACTCAGTTCTCAGTTCTCAGTAGCCAGTTCTCAACATCCGGCAGGCGGTTATCGGTTCTAGCGGTCCTTTTTCGCGCCCGCGGTTTCCCGAAAATGCAGCGCACCACATACAATGGCAGGATCGATCCGTAGCGTTCGGCCGTCGGCTGCGCTGACTGAGAACTGACTACTGAGTACTGAGTACTGGGTACCGGGTACTGCTACTGAGAACTGCCTTTGGAGCCCACTTACAGCATCGTGATCCCGGCTTACAACGAGAGCGCGCGCCTGAGTGCGTCTCTCGAAAAGGTGTTGGCGTACGTTCACGCGCAGGGGTGGGACGCGGAAGTGATCGTCGTCAATGACGGTTCGCGCGACCACACGGCGGACATTATTCGCGCCTTCGCCGCCAAGGATCCGGCGTCACGGCTGGTGGAGAATCCCGGCAATCGCGGCAAAGGTTACAGCGTGCGGCACGGTATGCTGGACGCCCGGGGGCGGGTAGTGCTCTTCAGCGATGCCGACCTGTCGTCTCCCATCGAGGAGGCTCCCAAGTTGCTCAAAGCCCTGGAAGAGGGCGCCGACATTGCCATCGGGTCGCGCTGGTTGCGGGCCGAAACCCAGACCCAGCGCCAACCCCTGTATCGCCAGCTCTTTGGCCGGTTGTTTAATCTGCTCCTGCGCTTCACGCTGGGATTGAACTTCAAAGACACGCAGTGCGGTTTCAAAGCCTTCAGGCAGCCAGTGGTGAAAGCGATTTTTCCCTTGCAGAAAATTGACCGCTGGGGCTTTGATCCGGAGATTCTTTTCCTGGCGCGCAAGTTCGGCTACAAGGTACAGGAAGTGCCTGTCGCCTGGGGACACAGCGGTGGAACCCGCATCAACCCTCTGACGGACGGGGTCCGCATGTTCACCGAAATGCTGCGCATCCGCTGGTACGACGTGACGGGAAAGTACGATCGCGATCAGCCGCCTCTGGCTCAAGCGGGGAAATCGGTTCGCAATAGCCAGCCGAGGGGTTGAGCAGCGCAATCGGGCCCGCAGATCAGGCTGATTTCTCTTTCGGCTGCGAATCCCGGCCTGTCCCGGCTTCAAGAGCACGAACCACCCGCTGTCCCATCTCCGCCGTAGAAATCGCAGCCTGTGTTTTCCCAGCCAGATCCGCGGTGCGTGCTCCCTGCGCGAGCGCCGACGAAACGGCAGTTTCAATGGCTCGCGCTTCAGTCTCCAGGTGGAATGAGTGACGCAGCAGCATCGCCGCCGACAGGATCGCTCCCAATGGATTGGCAATTCCCTTCCCGGCAATGTCAGGAGCCGAGCCGTGCACCGGCTCATAGAGTCCAACCGGCCCACCGATGCTCGCCGACGCCAGCAAACCCAGTGAGCCTACGACACCCCCCGCCTGATCCGAGAGAATGTCGCCGAACATGTTTTCCGTGAGCAGCACATCGACTTCCGTGGGCCGTTGGACCAGCAGCATGGCTGCCGAATCCACATACTGATGGGCAAGCTTCACTTCGGGATAGTCTTTGCCGATCCAAGTGACAACTTCTCGCCACAAGCGCGAGCATTCGAGCACATTGGCCTTGTCCACGGAGAGGACCTTGCGACGGCGTTTCATGGCCAGATCGAACGCCACGCGGGCAATGCGCTCAATCTCCGGCTCGGAATAGCGCATGGTATTGACCGCGACGCGCGAGCCGGCGGCGCCCTCGATCGATCGCGGCTGGCCGAAATACGCTCCACCCAGAAGTTCCCGCACGATCATGATGTCCGTCCCGCGGACAATCTCGGGTCGCAGCGGAGAACAATCTTCGAGAGCGGGAAAGAAGACCGCGGGCCGCAGATTGGCGTATGCCCCTAACTCGCGTCGCAGGCGCAGCAGCCCGGCTTCGGGCCGCAGGTGATTGGGATTGTGATCGAACGCCGGACTGCCCACTGCGCCCAATAGCACTGCAGACGAAGCCAGGCAAGCCTGTATCGTATCCGACGGCAGCGGATCGTTCGCTACGACGAGCGCTGCGCCGCCAATGGGCCTTCGCTGAAGTTGAAGCTGATGGCCGGAGGTCTCGGCCACCGCCTGCAACGCGAGAACGGCTTCTTCAGTGACTTCCGGGCCAATGCCATCGCCGGGGAGGATCGTGAGATTCAGGAGCATAGGGAAGGATTGAGTAATTGGGGAATTTGGTGATTGGGAAATTGAAAACCCTGAGCTCTTTAATTACTCAATTACCAAATTACTCAATTACTCAATCCCCTACACTCCCCACAGATAGTCTTCCTGCTGCGTCTGCTCGTGCGCGTCGCCGTGCGCCGGCAGCGGCACGCCGAACGCGTTCGTCGCCGGCACAATCGGGAACGGCTTGACCGGCTCGGATGCAGGCGGATCGGGCGAGGGCTGATTCGCCGCCGGCGCACCTACCGCCGCGGCTTGTGCCTGCGCCAGCGGCTCAATCAACGGCGTCGCCGATGTGGACGGCTTGTGCGTGTCGCGAATCAGTTCCAGCAAGTGATGATCTTCCACCCGCTTGATCTTGTCCGCCAGCCGGACAAAGCGCCGATAGATGTCGTCCAGCGCCCTGCGGTCGAACTCGTAGCCAAGTTGCTGGCAGCGCAGGCCCAGCGCGTGACGGCCGGAGTGCTTGCCCAGCACCAGCTTGGAATCGGGCACGCCGACCGACTGGGGCGTCATAATTTCGTAGGTCAACGGATTCTTCAACACACCATCCTGGTGAATGCCAGCCTCGTGCGCGAATGCGTTGCGGCCGGTAATAGCCTTGTTCGGTTGCACGGGGACGCCCGTGATCTCGCTCAAGAGCTGGCTGGCCGCAAAGATCTGCTCGCTAACCACGCCGGTTTCATACGGATACCGATCCGGCCGCACCCGCATTGCCATCACGATCTCTTCCAAAGAGGCATTGCCGGCACGTTCTCCGATGCCGTTGATCGTGCACTCCACCTGCCGCGCTCCGGCCGCGACCGCAGCCAGCGCGTTGGCCACTGCCATCCCCAGATCGTTGTGGCAGTGTGCCGAAATCGTTACTCTCTCGATTCCCTTTACCTTTTCCCGGATGGTCTCGATCAGCGCTCCGAATTCCGACGGCACGGTATAGCCAACGGTGTCGGGAATGTTCAGCGTTGTTGCTCCTGCCTCGACCACCGCGTTGAGCACGCGGCAAAGGAAATCGGGGTCGGTGCGCGTGGCGTCTTCCGGTGAGAACTCGACGTCGTCGCAAAGCGACTTCGCGAAGCGGACCGCATCGCGGGCCTGCGCCACACACTGATCCCTCGTGATGCGCAACTTGTACTGCAGGTGGATGTCGGAGGTGGCAAGAAATACGTGAATCCGGGGATGCGCGGCATCCTTCAAAGCTTCCCAAGCCCGCTCGATGTCTTCGCGGCAGGCGCGCGCCAGGCCCGCGATGACCGGCCGGCGCACAACCGTCGCGATTGCCTTCACCGACTCGAAATCGCCCTCCGAGGCGATGGGAAACCCGGCTTCGATCACGTCCACGCCCAGACGGTCGAGCTGGTGCGCCAGCCGCAGTTTTTCCTGCCGGTTCATGCTGCAGCCGGGCGACTGCTCTCCGTCTCGAAGAGTGGTGTCGAATATGGTGATGCGGGCTTGATCGGTAGCCATGAGTCTTCCCGGACAACCGGACGCAAGGCTCTATAGTACGAATCCGCGCGCTAGAAGCAAAACTGATAATTGTTTAGCAATCATCAGTAATATTGCTACAATAAGTTTTTCTAATTGATTGGAGCACTTTCTTAAGGAGTGCCGCGGATGGAACTTTCCCAGTTGGAGGTATTCCTGGCAGTGGCTCGCGAGCGCCGGTTCTCGCGCGCTGCCGAGAAGCTCTATCGCACGCAGTCGGCGGTCAGCCAGACCATACGCAAACTCGAGGACGAGCTGGGAGAGGCGCTCTTTGACCGCTCTTCCCGCGAAGGCGTCCTAACGGACGCAGGCAAGGTCCTCCACGAGTATGCCGAAAAGCTGATCAACCTGCGCAGTGAAGCCGCCGAGTCGCTATCCGAGTTACGGGAGTTGCAGAAAGGCAAGCTGGCTATCGCGGCCAACGAATTCACCGTCCTTTATCTTCTGCCCGTGCTGGCTGAGTTCCGACGGCTGCATCCCATGATCAAGATCACCGTGGAGCGAGCGCTGGGCAGCCGTATCCCCGACGACGTCTTGCGCTACAGCGTGGAATTCGGCGTATTGTCCTATGAACCTCAGGAAGCGAGCTTGCATTCCGTGGTGGTGTACTTGGACGAACTGGTTTTCGTGGTTCCGCCTACGCATCCGCTGGCATCGGCTCCGCAGGTGAGCGTTCGTCAACTGGGGGCGGAGTCCTTCGTCGCTCATACCGTCTCGTCGCCGTACCGCGAGAAGGTGATTCAACTATTCAAGACCCACAAGACGCCGTTGCACATGGACATGGAACTGCCCACTCTGCAGGCTATTAAGCGGTGCGTGGCCATGGGGAATGGAGTCGCGTTTGTTCCCGAGATTAGTGTGGAAACCGAGCTGGCTCGGGGAGAACTGGTCCGCATTCCGGTGAACGAGTTGCAGCTGAAGCGCAAGCTGCGACTGATTTATCGCAAGGATGCCAATTTATCGCATGCGGCCAGAGCGTTCCTCAAGGTGGTCGAAGCCATGGCCCTGGAGCGCAAAGGCCGATACCGCTTTCAGCGCGAGTAAGCTGCAAGAACGAAAGGGAGCAGATCGAGCTCTGCTCCCTGAGCCTGAAAGTTACATCGGAATCAGCAGTCGGCGCAAACCTGCTCTTCGCGCAGCGATTCCAGCGCCGAGTCTACTGAAGAATAAACATCCAGCACGGTGTCGAGGTTCGTGAGCTCGAGCAGCGCTCGCACGACTTCATTCGGAGCCGCACACTTGAAGTTCGCCTTCTTCTCCCGAGCGCACACGTGGAGCAGCGCCAGCTCGCCGATACCGGCGCCATCCACCGACTCCACTCCGCTCAAATCGAGAATCACACTGCTCCTGAATTGCAGGAGTTCGCCCACAACCTGCGACAGGGCGGCGGCCTCATCGCGGTAGACAATGCGGCCCTGGCAGTGCACGATGATGACATCGCCGCGATTGCGTGTTTCCAAGCTCAGCTTCAACTTCTGCTCCTTCTCAATCTCAAAGGCAGCCTGACCTTGTGGCGGCTGCCACGCTTGCCATTCTGTGTGGATACATTGCATGCTATGTAATAGACGCTGCAGAGACGGTTTCGGCACCATAAAAAATCGCTCAATTTGGTAGACTTACTCGGCCTTGCTTGACAAATATTTGGGCAGCCGGGACATCTAGGCCATCCGGTACCCTGCATCTAAAAGACTTCGTGACTACAATGACCTTTTTTGCCGGCGCCATCGCCGAGGAGGAGTAATTCGTGTCCAAGACTGCTGCGGCGCTCCTGGCGCTGGTCGGGTTGACCTTGTTGTCGACATCAATGTCTGCGCAGATTCTGCCCCGCGGAAACGTCTACGCTGGAGTCTCCTACGGCCAGCTGACCGACGTCATCAACAAGCAGTCGTATCGCGGTTTTGAGGGCTCGGCCGAAGACCTTCCCTTTGCCCGCCTTTCCCACCTGGGGTTCGTGCTTGACGGCAGCGCGTACTTTCGCACTGGGGTCAAGCAATACAACGCGTTTTTCGGGCCGCGGCTCTCCGCGACTTACGGGAAGTGGCGCCCCTTCGTGCACGCTATGGGCGGCTACCAGCGGTTGAATTCGAATGGCAACATCTTCGGCCACGTCGCCATCGATATCGGCGGCGGCGCCGACTACAAACTCTGGTTCAAGAATTTCTCCTGGCGCCTGCAAGGCGATTACATGCACACTCACTACCTGAGTGCCTACCAGAACGACTACCGCGCTTCCACTGGCATCGTGTGGCGATTCTGAGCGATTGCCGAAGCGCTTCCGGGGAGCGGTTGATACTGACCGAGTTGCCTTTCTCAGGCATCTAACGACTTTGCGCTTGCCCGCGGGCTAGCAGGCGAACAGGAGAGAGACCCTATGCGCAGAGCTGCCTTTGTCGCCTCCACGATGTTGTTATTTGCAGGATTGGCAGCTGCCCAGGTCCTTACGTCAGGCAATGTCTTTTTCGGATACTCCTACTACAATACCGATCTTTCTTCGACCGGCCGCATGAACGCGAACGGCTGGGAGGGAACGCTCGAAGGAAAAGTCCTGCCCTGGGTCGGTATCCTCGCCGATTTCAGCGGACATTACGGCTCCCAGGACTTTGCTTTTCCCTGCTCGCTCGGGCCCTGCGGCACCATAAGCGAGAATGTCAACGAATACAACGTGCTGTTCGGACCTCGCGTGTCGACCTCGGTGGGGAAGTTTCGTCCCTTCGCCGAAGCAATGTTCGGCATTGGCCATGTGAATGCCAATGCAGCCGGCGCGGATACCTCATTCGCGGCCGCGTTGGGCGGGGGACTCGACTACCGCCTGGTTCGACCCGTGGCATGGCGTTTCCAGGGTGACTACGTACACACGCGCTTTTTTGGAGCGCGGCAAAACAACCTGCGCCTGTCGACTGGCATCGTCTTGCGCTTCTAAGCGTTCGCCTGCACACTTGCCTCACGCAAAAGCAGGATTCAGCTGGTTGGCTGAATCCTGTTTTTTGCGGCCACGGCCAAAAATCGGCCGGCCAAAGTCGAGAAAGGAATCTAGGCGCGGGGCACGCCGTCGGGCTCGCCCGCCCAGTATTTGTGGTCGCGCAGAAAGTACTTTTCATTCCAGTAGTTCATCGCGGTTTTGAGGAAGAGCCAGCCCACGCGCAAGTGGCCCATTCTCTTGAAGCGCCGATTCGTCGTATAGACGCCGCCCCGCACGATGGCAAAGCGTCTCCGCTCTACCTTCTGGCTTAGCCGGTAATCTTCTGCAAAAAGAATCTGCTCGTGGAATCCTCCCAGCTCCCAGAATTTCTTGCGGTCAAACAGCATGAACATTCCGGTCGCAAATGGGCGATGCAGATACGACAGATACTGAAAGACATCGAGTGTCGTGTAGAACGATTTATCGAGCCAGCCGGCGTCGCGGCACAGAATGTTCGTGGTCACGCAGTGCATATGCTTCTCTTGCGCCCGCTCGACGCAGTGCCGCACTAGAGACCGGTCCGCCAGTTCGATGTCAGCATCCAGAAAAAGAACGTAAGGAGTATCCGCATGGGCCGCGCCTTGATTGCGCCCCACAGACGGCATTCCGCCGCGGATTACGCCGACGTTCAGGCGGTCACGAAAGCTCATCACGATCTCGGGCGTGCCGTCGGTCGAATTCGCGTCAGCGACCAACACCCTCGTACTCGACATCTTCGAGTAGTCCTGAGTCGTCAGCGAAGTCAGCAAGCGCGGAATCAGTTTCGCCTCGTTCTTCGCCGGAATCACGATCGTCAGCTCGCTCGCCGAATTGATGCTCGCGGTATTCATGGATCTGTACCCCCTGTTCGTCGATCGTCAGATAAGTAAGCCGGGAATCGACCCACCCGCCCGTGTTGTAGTAATCGATGCCGTCCTGCCGCACATGGATGGCTTCGTGCGTATGTCCGCAGAAAATGCGATCCGCGCCGTGGTTTCGCGCGTACGCCAGCGCCCCGGCCGCGACTTTCGGCGACATCCGCAGCCAGCGCGTATTCAGCCGGTCGATCAGCCGCGCGATGGGCTTGCTCTTGAAATCGAGCTTTTGCAGCTGTAAGTAAAGTGACGTGCCCAGCCGGCTCAGCCGGATGCGATTCACCTGAAAGCCGTCAAATTGATGCCCGTGAATAGCAACGTGCCGCAGCCCGCGATATTCCCACTCGTAGTGCTGGTAGACCCGAACCCCGACCAGGTGCGACATGATGTTGGTCAGTCCGTGATCGTGGTTTCCTTCCACCCAGACCACCTCAATGTTGCGCTTGGGATTGGAGAGCTTGCGGATG
The DNA here is from genome assembly GCA_035266285.1 of Candidatus Sulfotelmatobacter sp. Lineage (GTDB taxonomy): Bacteria > Acidobacteriota > Terriglobia > Terriglobales > Acidobacteriaceae > Sulfotelmatobacter. The sequence continues at coordinate 8,240 of DATFNR010000020.1, read as the reverse complement.
TATCCCAGGAACTTCCAGTGGTCTTTGGTCAGGCGGGCAAAGTTGAGGTCCGCAAAGATGTCACCCAGCAGAATCAGGCGCTGAAAACGGGTTTCCTTCAGCACGCGCATAGCTTCGCGCGCATGACTCGTCTCCGCACCCAGGTGCAGATCGGAGAGGATCAGCGTGTTGTAGGCAGGCAGATCCATACTTTTCTTGTAGCAGCCAATTGTTACGGGGTGATGAAATGTGCATCAAAATTGGTGCAACAGGGTAACCACTTAAGTAACTTAGACTTAACCGGAAAGGCAATGATGAGGGGGAGGGCCGAAGAGCTAGTGCCGCGCCTTGAAAATGAGGTCTGAGTATCGGCTTGCACAAGAAATTCACACGCAGCAACAGTCGTATACGGGCTAGTACCGCCGTAACGTTGACCGTCGAATACAGGAATCCTATATTTCGAACATAGGAATCCTATATTGGAGGCTAATTTTGTTGACGAAGCGTATTCGCTCCAAAATCGCGCGGGGAAGCGGCGAACTGGCCATCCTGTCGTTGCTGGCCGAGCAGCCGCTGTACGGCTTCGAAATAGCCAAACAGATTGGCGAACGAACCGGCGGCGCGCTGAAATTCACGTTAGCGTCGCTCTATCCCCTGCTTTATGACATGGAAAAACATGGCTGGGTCGAGGGCCGCTGGCAGGCCAACCACGCCGGCCGCGATCGCCGCTACTATCGCCTCACGCCCGCCGGAAAAAAGCAACTCGCTCCCCTCAAAGAAGAGTGGCGCAATTTTTTCCGGGCCCTCAACACCCTCGCCGGAGTCAGCCATGCCTGATTGGAAGGACCTGGTCCGACAGCGAATGCAACCGCCGCCTGTGACGCAAGCGGACGAGGTTATCGAAGAGCTATCGACGCACTTGGAGGAGACTTACAACGACCTGCTGGATCGCGGATGCGCGCCTCAGGCGGCATTCGAACGTACGCTGCAAGAAGTCGACGACTGGGACGTTCTTTGTAGACGAATCTCCCGGACAAGACAAAGGAGAAATCCGATGAATGATCGCACCAAGCGTTTGTGGCTTCTCGTGGCTGTGACATGGCTGGGCGCAAGCTTGTCTGCTGTGGTTCTGCAGCCTGGCCGCCTTTATCCATATCTGATTGTGTTCTACTTGCCTTGGCTGGCTACGCTTCCCCTTGTTGGTGCCGCAGGAGCCTACCTGGCGCAACGTGGGGACCCGGTGAACGATCACGTCAAGCGCTTGTGGCTTTCGGTAACCGTCACTTGGCTGGGCACCATCTTGTCGCTCGTGGTTCTGCAGCGGATTGACCATCCAGAACTAATCTTGAGGCGGCCCATTCCTGTTTGGTTCCCTTTACCTGGGCTGGCTACGCTCATCCTTGTCGGAGCCGCCGGGGCCTACTTGGCGCAACGCGCGAATGCACCTCGCAAGACACGGCTGGTGGTGGCGACTTCTCCGGCCCTGCTTCTAGGCATCGTGATGCTGCTGCTTCTGCCTTGGCGCGTGGCCGTTGACCGCTACCCTTGGGCGCTCCGCTTCTTCGCAATCGACGCCGGAAACTTGGCGGTCGTTCCCGGGCTGGCCTTGCTGTTCGGTGCTCTGCCTTTCCTGCGGCAGGGATCCGCAAACTCGATCCCTTTGCCCACGGGTGACGTAAACGCCTCGACGCGCACGACAGCCTTGCCGGAGTGAGCCACGCCCGATTGGAAGGGAATCGTCAGTGAGAATATGTCCGCGCATGCAAGCGCGCTACTTCGCCGGCGGCACGTACTCTTTCGGCACAGCCGAGCCTTCCCCGAAGAAGAACATCTCCAACTGCTTGACGATCACTTCCTGATCCTCGCGCCGAGCCGGGTTCAGCCGATATTCGTTCAGCAGCATCTTGCAATGCTCCATCCACATACGCCACGCTTCCTGGGAGACGTTGTCATACACCTTTTTGCCGAGCTCGTTATCAAACGGAGGCTCGTCCAGCCCCGGCATTTCCTTCTTGAACTTCACGCAGAAAACAGTGTGCGCCATAACTCCCTCACGAATGATCTGTGCTGATTTCGCTATTCCATCTTACACGGAGAGTGGCAGGCCGGACCCGCGGAGCCCCCTTGCTTCCTTCGTGGACCTTCGTGTCCTTCGTGGTTCAGGAGTTTGGAGCTGTCTATTCCAGCACGCTGTCGTCCAGCTTCTTCTTGCCCCAATCGTTTGCAGCCTGTACGAACGCCAGAACGAGCGGGTGCGGCTTCTTTTCTGTGGAAGACAGCTGGGGCTGGAATAGCGTGGCGACAAAGAAGCGGTGGGTCGGTGATTCGATGGCGCGAATCTCGCCTTGCGGGCCGCGGGCGACGACCGGAAATCCCGCTTCCATCGCAGCCCATTCAAACTCGGGATTGATTTCGAAGTTGCAGAAGAACTCTTCCGTCACCGTCTCTTTGTCCTTGCCGTAGAAGGTCTGCAAATAAGAACCGGGGCGCAACTGAATCTTCGGCACGGCGCCAGAAAGCCTGGGCGCGTCACCCTTGCGGTCGGGCACGGCGCAAGCCACGGGATAGATGACGATGTTCTTCGAGCCGGAGTTGTTCTCGGCGCTGTCGGCATCCTTGATGTTGAGCACGTTGCGGGCGAACTCGATGAAGGCGTACTGAAATCCGCCACAGGTACCGAGGAACGGCCAGTCGCGCCGGCGGGCGAACTCAATGCCCCTGAGCATGCCATCGAAACTCTTGTACGGGCTGCCGGGCGAGGCCCAGAGGCCGTCGAAGGACTCCAGCTTCTTTTCAGCGTCGGCGCCAGTCAGGGACGGGGTGGACAGCCACTCGGATTCCACAGTCATTTTCAGCTTGCGGGCAGCATGCTGGAGGGCGTCGTTGGTGGCGTGGTGAGATCGAAACTCAGTATTGAAATCGCCCAGGATTCCGATGCGTACGGCGTCGTTCACGCGTTGATTGTACTAGAGGGCAAGCAGCGCCCTGGCATCAGCGAGTCACGAAAGGTTAGATGCGTGATGCCTCGCAGAATTCAGGCGCGCGGGCCGGAGGCTGTTCAACTGCAGGGATTACCCGAGCCTGCCGACGGGAAGGGTCCCCGCCAAGCGATACTACAACTGATTCTTGAGTCCGAGGAATAAGTAGAGACTGAGCAGTGCCAGAGCCGGACCACCCCAGATCATGAGCGCGCATTTCCAGCCCAGGGCGCTGGCCACTTCCCGCTGGCTGCGCCAGGAGATCAGAAATGTCTTGTTGTTCACGCCTTTCATCAGCACGACCGGCGGATGTGGATCGAAGCCGTTTGCCGTCGTCGCGGAAGATGCGGCAGTCTTCGAGCCGTTGCCGCTTGTGTCGGTGTTCAGCGGATCTGCCATCACCACGACGCCTCCAGCACTCGCTCCCGTGGTCACCCCTGCAGCGGCCCAGGCTGCCGGATTCGAGATGCCTGCTTTCATGAGAGCGGCAGCAATTCTCTGTTGCTGCGTCATGTCCGGCGTCTTGACAGGACCCGCATCCGGAGACAGGTGAACTATTCTGGGCCCGGTCGAATCGAATTCCGCAGCCAGCGGCTCGGAGAATGATTCCAGGCTGGGATCGTTCGTGCGTGGGTTCAGGGTCAACGAGCCCGAGTCCAAACCCAGGGAAAGCGATCCCGAAAGCGATGCGATGGACAGCGACATGCCGCGGCTGAGAGCTTCGCTGTCCGACACCGGTTCTGGAGCAACCCGAACGCCCGGGTTCTCCGCTAACGTTCCCAGGATGAACAGCGAGTTTTTCGGCTTGATGCAGTACTCTTCGACCCGGATTTTGTTGCTGGTCGTGACGCCGTGTCGCGCAAGAAAGCTGTTGACGTTGCCTGGCGCCTCCCCGGCATTGGAGAAGAAACCGTTGAACTCCTGCCGAAAATCGCGATAGAGATCGAGTTCGGCCCCGCGCGGATCGACCAGCATCAACCCCGTACCATCGTCGACAAAGAAAGGAACATGCATGCATTCGCCCGCGATCTTCACCCACTGTTTGTTCCTGCCCCGCTGCTTCCATTCCCAAACCAGCGTGCGGTAGTAGTAGCAGGAACGCGCGGTGATCGGCGCGATCATCGTGTAGGGTCCGACCGCGAGCCCGCTGACTTCGACCATCCCCATCGAAGCACTGCGAATCCTGGAGAACGGCGTGTCGAGGATGAGCCGGCGGCGCTGGAGCAGGCGGAATCCGTAGAAAAACAGGCCAACCCCGGCACAGACGCCGAGCGCGCACAGAACGAGAGGTTCGGTCACGTCCGACGAGCGATCAATCAGTGCAGCGGCAACAGTCACGAGGCGGAATCCAGGGTTGGGGCTGAAGTTTCAGGCCCCCATGGTCAGGCTAGGCGACAAGCACCGGCGGCGGCAGCCAGAAAACGTGCGCGGCGCTTACGTTGGTAATGGGCGAGGGTAGGACGCGCGGGCTGTGGAACTCGGCGTGTTACGGTCGGCGAAGCGTTTCTCTGCGGACGCTGGTCCAGCCTGCGCTGCACGTCAGAGAAGCATCTTCGCCCCGTATCTACTGAATCAGCGTGCCTCCGTTGCCGCCATTCGGCTCTTCCTCGGGCGCAATCACGACCGCAGCGGCGACACGGTCGCCGGGCTCCATCTGCAGCATACGCACGCCCTGGGCGTTGCGGCCGGTTTCGCGGATGGTGCTCGAGTCCATGCGGATGATCTTGCCGTACTGGCTGATGAGCATGACCTGCGAGGTCTCGTCGACCTGGGCGATGGCGACCACTTTGCCGGTGCGCGTGGTGACCTTGACGTTGACCACGCCCTTGCCGCCGCGGTTGATCAGGCGATACTCGTCGGCCGGAGTGCGCTTGCCGAAACCGTTCTCGGTCACGGTGAGGATAAGGGCACCCTTGGGGAGTTCTCCCACCGTCGCTTCGCCGCCTTCGCCCGCAGGCATGACAGGCGCGGCGCCGGGCTTGGGAGTGGTTGCCATGCCGACCACGTAGTCGCCCTCTTCCAGGTTAATGCCGCGGACGCCGTAGGCGGTGCGGCCCATGGAGCGGACATCTTCTTCGTCGAAGCGCACGGCCATGCCCTCATGCGAAGCGAGGAAGATGATCTGGTTGCCGTCGGTCAGGCGGGTGCCGACCAGCTCGTCGCCCTGGTCAATTCCAATGGCGTTGATGCCGTTGGAGCGCACATGGATGAACTCGCGAAGCTCGGACTTCTTCACCGTACCGTTGCGCGTGGCGAAGAAGATGTACTTTCCTTCCTCTTCCAGATTGCGCACCACCAGCAGGGTTCTCACCGTTTCGCCGGGCTGCAATCCCACCAGGTTGCCAATGTGCTTGCCTTTGCCGGCAGCGCTGACGTCGGGAATTTCGTAGACCTTGAGCCAGTAGACGCGGCCGGTGTTGGTGAAGATGAGAATGTAGGCGTGGGTCGAGGCGCTGAAGAGATGCTCGACGAAATCCTCGTCACGGGTCTTCATCCCGGTGCGGCCGGTGCCTCCGCGGCGCTGCATGCGGTAGGTCGAGATGGGCGTCCGCTTCATGTAGCCGGAATGGCTGACGGTGACGGCCACCTGCTCATCGGCGATGAGATCTTCAAGGACGATTTCGGCGGCTTCGTCTTCGATCCGCGTGCGGCGCCCGTCACCGTACTGCTTTTTGACTTCCTCGAGTTCCTTGATGATGACGCCGCGCAGCTTTTTCTCTGAGCCGAGGATCGATTCGTATTCGGCGATGTTGCCGCGAACTTCGGTCAGCTCTTTGGAGATTTCGTCGATGGAAAGCTTGGTCAGGCGGTGCAACTGCAGTTCGAGAATGGCGTCAGCCTGCTTGGCCGTGAACGGCTTCTCGGGGTCGAGCTTGGGAGCGCGGCCCGTCGTGTTGACGTCGATCTTCTTGCCCCCGAAGTAGAGCACCAGGTTTTCCCGGGCATCGGCACGGTTGGCGCTGCCGCGAATGATGACGATCACGTTGTCGAGGTGATCGAGCGCGGTCAGGTAGCCTTCCAGAATGTGCTCGCGGTCTTTCGCCTTCTGCAACAGGTAGGCAGTGCGCCGGCGGACGACGTCCACACGGTGCTCGATGAAATACTTGATGGTCTGGATCAGACCCATCTCGCGCGGCTGTCCGTTGACCACCGCCAGCAGGATCATGGAGAAGCTTTCCTGCATTTGCGTGTGCTTGAACAGCTGGTTGAGGACGATCTGAGGCTCGACGCCGCGCTTGAGCTCGATGACGATGCGCACGGGCTCGTCGCGTCCGCTCTCGTCGCGGACGTCGGAAATGTCTTCTATATCCTTGTCGTTGACCAGTTGCGCAATGCGCTCGACCAGCTTCGCCTTGTTCACCTGATAGGGAATTTCGGTGACGATGATGGCCTGGCGGTCCTTGGTCAGATTCTCGATCTTGGCATCGGCCCGCATCATGAAGCGGCCGCGGCCGGTGCGGTAGGCCTCGAAGATGCCGGCGCGCCCGTGAATAATGCCCGCGGTCGGAAAATCGGGTCCCTGCACGAAATGCAGGATCTCGGCGAGCTGCGCGTTGGGATTGTTGACCAGCGTGATGGTAGCGTCGACGATCTCGGTCAGGTTGTGCGGCGGAATTTTCGTCGCCATTCCTACGGCGATGCCGTCGGAGCCGTTAACCAGCAGATTCGGAATGCGCGCGGGCAAGACGTCAGGCTCGACTTCACTGCCGTCGTAGTTGGGACTAAAGTCGACAGTCTCCTTGTCCAGATCTTCCAGCAGCGGCACGGAAACCTGGGCCAACTTGGCTTCCGTGTAACGATCGGCCGCAGGCGGGTCTCCGTCGAGGGAGCCGAAATTTCCCTGACCAAAAATCAGGGGATAGCGCATCGACCAGTCCTGCGCCAGGCGAACCAGGGCATCGTAAACGGCGAGGTTGCCGTGAGGATGGTACTTGCCCATGACGTCGCCGACGATGCGGGCGCACTTGCGGGTGGCACGGTTGGGCTGCAGGCCCATCTGCTGCATCGTGTAGAGAATGCGGCGGTGCACCGGCTTCAGTCCGTCGCGCACGTCGGGCAGGGCGCGGCCGATGATCACCGACATCGCATAGTCGAGATACGACCGCTTCATCTCCTCTTCAATGTTGACCGGTTGAATGTTCAACGCGCCGGGGCCATCGCCGCCGGGAGGAGGAGTAAGAGGAAGCTCTGGATTCTGATCGTCAGGCATGGGTTAGCTCTCAGCCCTCAGCTTTCGGCCATCCGCTCCGGCAACGTCGACAATGCGGAGCAAACGGGCCGTAACTGATTGTATTTACAGGATGTTATGTGCCCCGGGAACTATGGTCAGTATATCACGATTGGCCGGCCGAATGGGCGCGGGTGTTGACGGAAATGAGGCTGTTGGAGGAACGAATCCGCGGACGCTAGAGTGCGAGGCTTTACGGCCTGGTGATGACTTCGTTGGGCGCAGAGGGCAGGCGGAAGCCGACGCCTCGCGATCGATTCAAGTCCAGGGTTTCGGGCAGGTCCAGCGAAGTCAGTTCGATTTTCTTGCTCCACGACCCGCCGGAGTAATAGTCGGCACGGGCGTAGAGCACGCCGTCACTGATGACGTAGTCGGACACTTCTTCGTGGTGACGATCACGGAAAACGAGAACCACGGCAGGCAGATCGCGCGATGCGGCGGTGTGATTGACCGCGGCGGACGGCCGTTCTATCTGTTGCGGCGTGGACGAACTCCGATCGATCATCTCGGATCCCGAAGGCTCCGCGCCGCTGACGCGGACGTAGCGATCTCCCTGTAGTTCGATCACCAGGGGCTCGGCCGGGGATGGAACTGGCTCGGGCAAGGTCGCCGCCGGCGCGGGCTGCATCACGATAACCGGTGATTGAGAGGAGACGGGGTAGCCTGCGCTGTAGACGTCATCAGCAAAAAACGGGTCGGCGAAGAATGCGCCGGGATAAAAGAACGACCGCTGATTAGGGAAAGTGCCGAACCCCGGACCTGCGCCGGGACCCAAGGCAGGCGATGTCGGATGGAGCCGAGTAAAGCCCGGCCCTGGCGAAGGCATTCTCTGAGCGCTGACCCACGACGCGACAAGGGCAAGCAGCGTGATCAGCGTGAGCCTGGATATGGTGAGCCTGGACATGGCTAGTTAGGGTACTAATATACTTGACTGACTGTTACTTTCCTGCTATTGTTCTAGCATGGATAGCCCAAAAACACTTCAACAGGCCATTCAGTTCTTCGGCGATTACGAGAACTGCCGCCAGTTCATGATCTCCGTTCGCTGGGCAGAT
>DATFNR010000019.1:0-6793 GCA_035266285.1 Candidatus Sulfotelmatobacter sp. | reverse complement strand
GTTCAAAGAGCGCGGTTTACCGCAAGCGATCCGTTCCGACAACGGCGTTCCCTTTGCTTCGCCCAACGGGCTTTTCAATCTCTCCAGGCTCTCGGTCTGGTGGCTGCGCCTGGGCATCAGCATCGAACGCATCCGCCCTGGTCATCCTCAGCAGAACGGCCGCCACGAGCGCATGCACTTGACCTTGAAGAAAGAAGCCACACGTCCGGCCGGCGCCAACCTGCTTCAACAGCAAGCCAAGTTCGATGCTTTCTTAGAAGAGTTCAACAACGAACGGCCGCACGAGGCGCTCGACATGAAATGTCCAGCCGAGGCCTACTCTCCTTCCCGCCGCCCTTATCAAGGCATTCAGGAACTCAACTACCCCTTTCATGACAAGACGGTCGTGGTCACCAACTGCGGCCGTCTCTGTCTCTATCGCAAGAAGATCAACTTAAGCACTTGTTTGGCTGGACAGGCCGTTGGCGTCAAGGAAGTCGACGATGGCATCTGGCTTGTCAGCTTTATGGATTACGATCTCGGTTATATCGATCTGGAGGAAAAAACCTTGCAGCCCCTCAACAACCCCTTCGGGCCAAAAGTGTTACCTATGTCTTAGGTACATTCTGTTACCCATGTCTCCGGGTCGGACATGATTTGGTTGGTTGCGGGGGATGGATTTGAACCACCGACCTTTGGGTTATGAGCCCAACGAGCTACCAGACTGCTCCACCCCGCACATGGATCATAGCAACCGCTTGACAGGTCGTCAAACATGCTGGCGGGAACGGTGATGCTCAAAAGGGGTGTGGACGTCATCAGATCGCGTCGTAGTGGACAGGTGGGAAAGGCTTCCACCACGACAGTTGCTATTGCAAGCGTCCGCAAGACCGACAAACGCATCCGCTTCAGACAGAGAGCGCGGCGACGAGAGAATCCGAAACGCGGCACCCAGTTTCGACGAAGCGGCATCCAAGCTGGGCCGGTGCCCGCGAACAGTGGCGCGGCATCTCCCCGGCTCGGAAGCGGGGTTCGGGAATACAATTGCTTGGAGTGTTAAGGAGGCCGCATGCCAAAGAAGGACCCTTCTGCAAAAACCATCAGCGCACAGCCCCGGATTCATCAACACGCTGGTGAAATTCAGGCCTATGGAACCGTATCTCAGATCTTGCCGCTCGAACTGGAGGAACCAGTTCGATTGGAAATGACCGAGCAGCTCAACCTGCTGCTCGCCGACAGCATCACTCTGCGGGATCTCTACAAGAAGTCGCACTGGCAGGTCGCTGGACCGACTTTCTATCAGCTCCACCTGCTGTTCGACAAACACTTCGGCGAGCAGGTGGAAATCGTCGACCAGATCGCCGAGCGCATCCAGTTGCTGGGAGGACTCGCACTGGCCATGGCGGCCGATGTGGCCGAGACCACCCGCATTGAGCGTCCTCCGCGAGGCAGGGAAGAAGTGCCTGTGCAGATTTCCCGCCTGCTGGACGCACATCAGGTCATCATCCGGCATTGCCGGGAGTTGGCGCGCCGCGCTTCCGAACTTGGCGATGATGGAACCAACGACCTAGTGGTCAGCGACGTGCTCCGCACCAACGAGCTGCAGTCCTGGTTCCTGAGCGAGCACCTTGTAGATGTGCCTCTGGTGCATGCGCAAGAGCCGCAGATGCGGAAGGCCGGGTAGGCGTTTCGGGCGTTCGAATCAGAGTGGTCAAAGTGCGGGCCCTCGCTCGCGAGGGCCCGCATCACTGTTTTCGCCGCCCGAAGTTGTTTACTTCGTTCCTGCCTTGAGATTGTCGTGATCGTAGTATTCGTATGCCGACATCGGCTTGACGCCGCCTTTCTTCCAGATGCGGGAGTCTGCGGGTAGCTTGTTCAGTACACGCGCCATTTCGCGGATATGCATGGCCACGGCTCCGCAGCACGCTCCGATGTAGTTGATTCCGAGATCGCGGGCTTGCACCGCATAGTCCGCCATTTCCGTGCGCGTAAGCTGGAGCGGATCAAGTGCGTAGGGAAACTCCGCAAGGCTGGTGAAATCGGGTTTCTCCCTGGGCGTGCGATATGCGACCGGCTGGCACGCCAGATAGCCTGAGACTGCCTGGCGCATCTGCTCCATCGGTCCGAGGATGTGCTGTGGCGGACGCAGGCAGTTCATGCCCACAATGTCGGCTCCGGCGTCGAACAGCGCCTTGGCGGCATCGGCGGCGCTCTTGCCGTCGGCAGTCACCTCTTTGTTCTCGAAGCAGATGGTCACCATCGTAGGGAGGCCCGTCCTTTTGCCGCGCTCCACGGCGATCATCGCCTCTCCCAGCCAGGAGAACGTCTCACCAATGATGAAGTCGACGCCTTCGTCGATCTGCACCGCGAGTTGCTCGTCGAAGGTTTTGCGGACGCGATCGGCGGCGGAGGGACTCCCCGGTTCGTACATCCACGTGAGACTGAGGTTGCCAGCGACCAGGCATTGATCGCCGGCCACCTCGCGCGCCACGCGCACGGCAGAGCGGTTGAGTTCCTCCAGACGGTTTTCCAGCCCCACCGTGGCCAGCTTGTCGCGGCTGCCATAAAAGGTGAGCGCCTGCAAAACTTCGGCTCCGGCTTCGCGGAACTCCACGTGCAGCTCTCGCAGCGCATTCGGATACAACAGCGCAACCTCCGGCGTGAACGGACCTGCGCGGACCCATCCCCGTTTCTCCAGTTCCAGCAAATAACCGCCGTCACCAAGGACGGGGCCCTCCTTCAGGCGTTCGAGAATTCCTTTCTTCTTCTTCATGCTTGCTCCTGATTCATGCTTGCTTCTGAGATTCGTCAATCATCCACGTATTCATACTCGGCCTTGATTGGCTGGTTGCGGGCGAAGCGGTCAGGTCGAAATGCGTGGATGTCAACCGTCTTGCCCTGCCCGTCGAGTACAAGTTCACTCGTCACCACCCCAATCGCAGGGGAAATCTTGAAGCCCATGCCGGAAAATCCGGCGCACAGGTACAACCCGTCGATCCCGGGAATCTCGCCCAGCAGCGGGCGCGAGTCCAGAGTCATGTCGTACACCCCGGTGACGCCGCGCATCACCTCCGCGCTGGCAAGCTTCGGCAGCCGACGGCTGGCACGCTCGATGATTTCCTCCATCGCTTCGTCGGATGCGCGCTGCGGAAAATCGTCAGGGTCGGCGGGCCGCTTTCCATAGAAATCTCCCACCAGAAATTTGTCATGGGCATCCGAACGAAAATACGTCGCGGTAACCGAGTCGATGCAGGCGCAACCGCCGCCCTTCATGTCCGGAGCATTGCGCAGAATCGCGACCTGGTGATATTCACACTCGATCGGGAGATCGTAGCCCACTTGCTTGAGCAGTGGCCTCGTCCACGGCCCGGTTGCGCAAATCACAATGGGAGCTGAGATCGTTCCGTGATCGGTGGTCACGCCGTGAATGTAACCCGCTTCGACCACGAGTGCGCTAGCCTGCGTGCGCGAGAGATAGCTTGCTCCCAGATCGCGGGCCGCCGCGAGGAAGTCACCCGCAACCGCGGCGCCGTCGCCATATCCGGAATCCGGCTCGTAAGCGGCCAACTCGACTTCATCTACATTCCAGTCTGGCTCCAACTCCTTCAGCGCGTGCTGGTCGATCAGGTCGACGCGCGCGCCGAGGCTGCGCTGCATCTCCACATTGCGCTTGAGGCGCTCCGTCTCGTTGGGATGAACGATGCGCACGAATCCAGTCCGGCGAAAATCCCCGGGCTGACCGACAACTTCCTGCCAGTTCTCAAACATGTGCAGGCTGACCAGCGCGAGTTGCACTTCCGGTGGGAAGCTGTAGTGCATACGAATCAAAGCCGACGACCGGCCGCTCCCGCCGCGTCCCACGTGATCTTTATCGATCACCACGATCTTTCCCGCTTTTCTCCTCGCAAGCTGAAATGCGATGGACGTTCCCATCACGCCCGCGCCGAGAATGATGATGTCGGCCGCCGTTGGGAGCGAATTCGAGCCGTTGGTGGAATTCACGCTGCAACCTCGCTGCGTATCTTCTTCCAGTCCCGCAGCGCCTGATGGGCGGCGTTGCGGCCGGGCGCGCCGGTTACTCCGCCGCCGGGGTGCGCTCCTGCCCCGCACAAATAGAGTCCTGCAATCGGCGTGCGGTACTGTGCCCAGCCCGGCACCGGACGCATAAAGAAGAGCTGTTCCAGGCGCAGATCGCCGTGGAAGATGTTGCCCTCAGTCAGGCCGTAGGTGCGTTCCAGATCAAGCGGCGTCAGCACCTGCCGCGCCAGGACCGCGGCGGGGACATTGGGCGCATATTCTGCGATCTTCTTCACTACTCGATCGCCGAGCAGTTCACGCTTCTGGTCCCAATTGCCTTCCCGCAGGTGGTAAGGCACATACTGTACGAAACAGGTGAGGATGTGTCTGCCCGCAGGCGCCAGCGAAGCATCGGCGTTGGAAGAAACCACGCAATCGACCCACAGTTCTTCGGGAATCTCACCGAATTTCGCGATGTCGTAACAGCGCTCGGCGAATTCCAGCGATGGAACCAGCGTGTAGAAGGTTCGCTCGAGCGGCGTTGCCTGAGGAGCGGTGCCGGTGAATCCAGGCTCCTCGGCAAGAACCATGTTCACCTTGGCGCACGGGCCGGCCATCTTGATCGCGCGCACGGCCAACAGAAAATCGTCAGGCAGATCTCTCGCATCCAGCATTTTCAGAAACGTGCGTTTGGGGTCGGCGTTCGACAGAACCATGCGCCCGTGAACTTCGGTGCCGTCGTCGAGCACCACGCCGCGCGCCTTGCCATTGCGAACCTCAATTCGCGCCACCGGCGATGACGTGCGAATCTCCGCTCCCAGCTTTCTCCCCGCGGCGGCCAGCGCCTGCGTGATCGATCCCATACCGCCCATGACATGCCCGTAGAAACCCTGCAGCTCATGTTCCCCGCCGCTGAGCAGGTGAAACAGCAGTCCGATCGCTGTGCCTGGCTGGTACGGCCCGCCGTGTTTGCCGTAGACGTTGTTGGCCAGGAACATGGTCTTCATTTTCTCGGACTCGTAGTTGTTGTCGAGAAACTCTCCCAGGCTGCCGGTGAGAAAGGAAACGAGCTGTGCAATCTCCGCGCTGGAGATATTGCGGAAGCGCTTGCCCACGCGGAACAGATCGGCCCAGCCGCGCACAGTAGACGTGTCGATCTCCGGCGGAGGCTCCATGAAAAACGGTTGCAAGTAGCGTGCCAGTTTTTTCAGCTGTTCATCGACTTGCACAAAGCGCGTGGCATCTTTTGCGGAAATCTTGGAAAATTCCCGCCGCGCCCGTTCCCGGTCGACCCACCACGGCACCACGTGACCATCGGGGAAGGGAACCTGAATCGCCGGATCGCAGGGAACCATGCGGAGGCCGTGATCAGCCAGACGCAATTCGGAAATTACTTCCGGTCGCAGCATGCTGGCGATGTAGGAAGTCGTAGAGGCCCTGCATCCTGGTGCAATCTCTTCGGTCACGCAGCATCCGCCGACGATTTCCCTGCGTTCGAGCACCAGCGTCGACAGTCCCGCGCGCGCCAGGTAGGCTGCCGCTGTCAGCCCGTTATGACCGGCGCCGACTATAATGGCGTCGTAGCTGGACCGGAACCCCTCTTTTTGTGATTGACCAGTAGTCACGCCCTCGACTCGAATCGGACCACAGTACAGCAATCGGCAGGAAAAATGAAGTTGAAAGCGGGATGGAATCCGGATATGCTGCTGTGACTTAAAGTCATTATGCCCGGAATCGCCAGCAACCGCGTCGCACCGCCGCAATACCAGCGCCAGGTGCCGCTGCGTCCGCGGTCGGAGGCCAAGCGTTCTCGCATCATCGAGGCCGCCACCCAGCACTTCGCCGAGCATGGCTATCACGCTGCCCGCGTGGGCGACATCGCGGCCGCACTCGGCATCGCGAAGGGATCCATCTTCCAGCATTTCCGCAGCAAAGACGGCTTGTTCTTTGAGGTGTACAAGCGGGCGGTCCGCACTTTTGCCAAGTATCTGGACGCGCCCGCGGAGGTCCGCGGGGCCGGTTTCTTCGAAGTGCTCCGTTACTGGCTGGTGCGCACCGACCACATGCTGCATGAAGACTGGATTCCATACCGCATCGCGCTACTGGGCAACTACGGCACCGATCTGGTGCTAAAGCGGGAGATCAACCGTTTTCTGATCACCGAAGACCCCTACGGCACGGTGAATTTTGTGCGCTTCGGCCTGGAGCGGCGCGAGTTGCGCCGCGATATGGATATCGAGATGATCGTCTCCATTATCGACTGGATGATGGAACGATTTCAGGATGCGCTGCTCACCGCCGAGCTCGATCCCGGCCTGTTCCGCCGTCAGGGTGAACTGGCCGAAAAGAAAGAAGCCAGAATTCAGCAGTTTCTGGCTGTCCTGCAAAGGGCCATCGGAGCAGCACCGGGCGCGGAGCCGGGTGCACGCCCGGCCCGAGCGCCGCATCGCAGGTAAGAAATCGAATCCGGCTGCGCTGTGCAGAAAATAAGAAGAGAAGGGAACTCTGATCCAGAAAACTTGGGAACCCAACCATGCCAGCATCCATCGAGCAGATACTCAGCAGCTACAACGATCAGGCTCCACTCTCGGAAGCGTCGACCATCCCCGCGTCGTGGTACGTCGATCCCCGCATCGCGGAGCTCGAGCGCCTCAACGTCTTCAGTAAAACGTGGCAGCTCGTTGCGCGCACGGACCAACTGCAGAAGCCGGGAGAGTTCGTCGCCGCGCGGCTGGCCGGCGAGCCGATTGTGGTGGTGCGCGGCAACGACGGCGTACTGCGCGGTTTCTACAATGTA
>DATFNR010000018.1:0-28989 GCA_035266285.1 Candidatus Sulfotelmatobacter sp. | reverse complement strand
GCTGACTCTGGATCAGCATATCGGGGTTCGAATCCCTGGGGGGCAGCCAAATCTCTTCCATCCGCGCGCGCAAATCGCCGTCTTTATGGGCTCAGCAGCGCTTCTGCTTTGGGAATGAGATGGGTTTTGGCTTGATCTTTCGAGAACACGGCCGTGACCCCGGCTGCGAGCGCTTCCTGGGCAAATAATTCATTGGCGTACATCGTGAACATGATGATCGGGGTCTGCGGAAGTATCTTCTTTAATAACGGAGCAGCTTCGAGTCCATTCATGGTTGGCATGGAGTAATCGAGCACAATGAGGTCCGGCCTGAGCCGCCCCGCATCCGTCACCGCCTGCTTGCCGTTTTCCGACTCGGAGCACACGTACCCAGCGCCTTCGAACATTCGCCGCAAGATTTTACGGATGGCGCGATTGTCGTCGACGAGCAAAATGGTGTGGGCCATAGACGGTCTCCTTCGACTATCGCCTAGAAACAAGAGACCGTCGCCCGACGCTGAGCACGGCGGAGGGTTGTAGTAGAGGGCTTGATAGTAGCAGCAACTATGCGAGGTGGGAGTACAGCCGATACCGTAGGGACGAGTGGCCCCAGGCTTTTGACCTCGTTTGTAACTATCAGCGCAGAGGGTGCCCCATCCTTCGCGCACTTTGCGAAGGGTGGGTACGACGAACGCGTACGCAACCGGGTTTAGGCAGGAAGACGAAGTGTTGTGTCGGCACATCGCTATCCCGCCCCTTCGACAAGCTCAGGGCAGGCTCTTGCAAAAAGCGCACGGACGGAGCACCCTCTTTTCGGGGAACGGGAAGTGAGAACCGGAAGCACGGGCACTCAGGAGTCGCACCATGCCACGCACTGTTGACAATCAGCCGGAATGCTGGCCCGCGCTGCCGCTGGATTCGTGGAAGGATACCTGCGCGACGCTGCACATGTGGACGCAGATGGTCGGCAAGGTTCGGCTGCGGCTGACGCCTCTGGTGAACCATTGGTGGAATGTCCCGCTGTACGTGACTACCCAAGGCCTGACCACATCCCGAATCCCTTACGGACATCGGGCATTCGAACTCCGCTTCGATTTCAAACGGCACCAGCTTGTGCTCGAGACCAGCGATGAAATTCTGAAGGCGCTACCGCTGGCGCCGCGATCGGTGGCCGACTTCTACCAGGAATTCATGGCCATGCTTCGATCCGCGGGCATTGAGGTCAAGATCTGGCGAATGCCGGTCGAAATCCCCAATCCGATTCCTTTCGATCAGGATCGCGTGCATGCTTCTTACGATCCCGCGGCGGTGGAAAAATTCTGGCGCATTCTTTTGTCGGTGGACGCCGTCTTCACCCAGTTCCGCTCCGGATTCATCGGCAAGTGCAGCCCGGTGCATTTTTTCTGGGGAAGTCTCGACCTGGCCGTGAGCCGCTTTTCGGGCCGCCGCGCCCCCGAGCGGCCCGGCGCCGATACCATGACGCGCGAAGCATATTCCCACGAAGTGAGCAGCGTCGGCTTTTGGCCGGGTAGCGGCGATGTCAAAGACGCGGCTTTCTATTCCTACACGGCGCCCGAGCCGCCTGGATTCAAAGAAGCCCGCGTCCGGCCAGAGGCGGCCCATTATGAGAAGCAACTCGGCGAGTTCCTTCTGATGTACGAAGATGTACGCCAAGCCGAGTCGCCAACCGCCACATTGCTCGAGTTTTGCCAGAGCACATACGACGCCGGGGCAAGCCTGGGCAATTGGGACCGCGCCGCGCTTGAAAGATCCCGCAGAAGCACAGAGTGACCTTTGTAACCAGTGCACTTCGTCTCTTCTGATATACTGAATTCACGCTACTAATTACGGTTTGCTCGTCACGCGGTAGTCGCTTTCTCAGACTAGATTCATCTCCGCCTTTCCTGCCCGCCGTTGATTTGCGCGAAATCTAGAATAAATGTGAGCGGCAGCACGGCCCTCGACGTGTGTCAGAGTGTGCGTGACAACTTGTCCCCTCCAGAAAGAAACCAATTCGAATGACTACATTTTCAGCACTGCCCCTGTCTTCTGCGCTCCAGCGGAAGCTGGCGGCAGCTCAATTCAGCAACCTCACCCCCATCCAGGAACGCGCCATTCCACCTGCGCTGGAAGGCCGGGATGTCATCGGCACCGCCCAGACGGGCACGGGCAAGACACTGGCATTTCTCATTCCGCTCATTGAGACCTTGCAGCAGGAACCGGCGCGCCATACGGTTGCCCTGGTATTGCTGCCCACGCGGGAACTCGCGATCCAGGTTCACGAGCAGTATGAGCAATTGCGCACGAACGGAATGCATAAGGCCGCGCTCGTCATTGGAGGCGTAGCGGAGAACGCGCAGATCCAAAGCCTGCGCGCCGGGTCGCAACTGGTCATTGCCACTCCCGGACGCCTGCAGGATTTTATGGATCGCCGGCTCGCCAATCTGCAGAACGTCAAACTACTCGTGCTGGACGAAGCCGACCGCATGCTCGACATGGGATTCTTGCCCGCGATCCGGCGCATTTTGTCAGCGCTGCCCGGTCAGCGCCAGACCCTGTGTTTCTCGGCCACGCTGGAGCAGTCCGTCGCCGGCCTGGTGAATGAGTACCTGCGCGATCCGGTCCGGGTCGCTTTGGGCTCGGTGCTCAAGCCGGCGGAGAGCGTAGAACTCAAAGCCTACGAATTGCGGCCGGGAGAGAAACTCGACGTCCTCCGGCAACTGTTGTATGCAGAAAAAGGCCAGACTCTGATCTTCACCCGCACCAAGCGCGGCGCCGAGCGTCTGGCTAAGGAGCTGGTGCGCGACGGCTTCGCGGCCGCCATGATTCATGGCGATCGCTCTCAATCGCAGCGCAATGGAGCTCTGAACGGGTTTCAGGAAGGCCGTTACCAGGTGTTGGTGGCGACCGATATCGCATCCCGCGGCCTGCACGTAGATGACGTAGCCCACGTCATCAATTACGATGTGCCCAAAATGGCGGAAGATTTCATCCATCGCGTGGGTCGCACCGGCAGGGCAGGGCTCCTGGGGCGCGCCTCGACCCTGGCCGCAGGAGCCGAGGTGCTGGAACTGCGCCAGATCGAACGCACTCTCAGGTTAAAGATAGAGCGTCTGCAGACGGAGATGGCGACAGACGCACCCCCGCGGCGCATGATTCAAAACACGCTGGCCTCGCGGACCCTGACTGCATTGCCGGGAGAAGTATTTGTGTAGAGTCGCAGAGTTGGTTACCCTCAGGTCGTGGCAAGAGCTTGGGCGCAACGAAGGGGCGAAGCAAACGACGCAATCCTGTGCTATGACCTGTCATCGCCAATAAAGGAAATTTCGAATAGAATCTCGAAGCTATGGGAATAGAATCTTGGAGCTATGGATGGTGGGCAGAATCCCTAAGATTCTCGATCCTAGCGGCCCTTCTATTTGTCTCTCCCAACTCTCAGAGTCAGACCATCCAACCAAGGGAAGGAAATGACGGAACCTGCGCTTATTTTGGTTCAACGCCTGAGACTCGCGGGAAGCTCGTAACTCCTCCAGTTGTGGTCCACACGGTCCGACCTCGATATCCTTCCGCCTTAGCGTCCCAAACTGATGGTCTGGTGCTCCTCTGCGTGACAATAAGCAGGGATGGAACTGTAGCGGGCGTCTACGCGATGTCGGGTGCAACCGAGCTAATCCAGCCGGCTGTAACGGCAGTAGCGCAGTGGCGTTTCCGGCCCTTCCTCGCGAATGGTCAGCCGGTAGAGGCTTCCATTCGGGTGCTGATCAATTTCCGTTCCAAAACAATTCGAGTCATAAGCACATAGTCTTAAGTACATGGCGTGATAAATCGCGGTGTACGCTACGGGGAAACGTGGCAGCCCTGTCCGCAAGGTCGAGTTCAAACTAATACACATAGGCCCGGCGCCTTGCCAGCGGGCTGCTCTGCAAAATCACTTTTCGCGGCGCGAGTCGGACGAGAACGAACCTTCTTTGCGATTCTTTTTGCGCGCGCGCTTGCGCGCCAAAGCTGATTTCACCCGGCGCTTTTCGCCCGGCTTCAGGTAATACGAGTGACGCTTCACTTCTTTAATGATGTCTTCCGACTGGACCTTGCGCTTGAATCGACGAAGCGCATTCTCCAGGGATTCGCCCTCTTGCAATCGAATTTCTGCCACCTTTTTTCCTCCCACACTAGAAGTATCACAAACAGCACCCAGGGTGCAGAGCCGTCACCTCAGGGGCTAAAGCCCTGGATTGATGTGGCTCTTGGCGGCACGACTGAAGTCGTGCCCTTCCCAAAACAATTTACGACGGCACGACTGAAGTCGTGCCCTTCCCAAAACAATTTATGGCGGCACGACTGAAGCCGTGCCCTTCCCAAAACAATTTATGACGGCACGACTGAAACCGCGCCCTTCCCAAAACAATTTATAACGGCACGACTGAAGTCGCGCCCTTCCCAAAAACAATTTATGACGGCACGACTGAAATCGTGCCATTCCCAGAACAATTTATGACGGCCCGACCGAAGTCGCGTCGATCCCAAAACCATTTATGAGACGAGCTGTAGACTACTGCGACGCGCCGTTTCGCTGACCGGGCATCAGGCTCTGGCAGGCTTGCATTCACGTCACTCGCCGATGCGGCCGCCGGGCGTGGACTCTTCCGCAGTTTCAGTGTCTTCCTCGCCGATATTGAACAGCGCCGCCTGTGCCGCAGCATGTTCTCGCAGTTCGGCCATCTCGTCTACGCTGCCCTCGACCGGCTTATCCTGCTTTCGCTGACTCCTGCGCTCTGCCTTGTCCCGTTGTCTCTGTTGCCGCGTTTGTTCCTTCTGGCGCTTGGTAAATGTTGATCGGCCTCTTGGCATAAGTATCCCCTGCATCTCTATGTTCGTCGCCGACAGGCGCTGGGCAGCCTGACGGGACCACTATACGTATTCGAAAGCGGCGGACAGAGCCGCCTGCCCGGAGCGAAGTCGAAGGGGTGTCCGCCCCACACGCTACCAGCGCGGTTCGCGCGGCTGCCGGGGATGGCCGCGATAGTCGTCGCGCCCGCGACCTCCGCCTCCGCCGCCAAAACGTTGGCCGCCGCCTCCGCCCCTGGGGCGTTCCGCTTTCGGCTTGGCCTCGTTGATGGTCAAGGTTCGTCCCCCCAAGTCGGTCCCGTTGAGCGCCGCGATCGCCTTGTCGGCTTCACTGGCCGTGGTCATTTCGACAAACCCGAAACCGCGGGAGCGGCCTGTATCCCGGTCGGTCACGAGCGTGATTTTTTCCACCGCGCCGTGGGCCTCGAAGAGGTTTCGCAGCTCGGCTTCGGTTGTGCTGTGGGGCAGGTTTCCAACGTACAGGTTCTTCATCGCAATTCCTCTCTCAGTAAATCATCCAGTGTGGCCGGGGTCGGGATTCGTTTCAATGGACGTCCTTCAGGATCTCGTGGCAGAGGCGGCAGAGCGCGCATCGCCTGGGTGCGAGCCAGTGAAGCGGAGCGGACTGCGGAAATTCGCCGGGACGCCTCCAGGATACCCCAACGCTGCTGCTGACTTCCATTCTCGGCCGAAAGGGCTGCCCTCACCACCGCCACCTGGACCGCGACGTTGTTCATCGGCACGGAAGACTCTCCGTCTGTCTTGGCCGCATGCGCGAGGTAGTCGGGCCCGCCGACCAGAAACGCCAACCGCTGCGGGGGAGTGGCGCCGCGAACGTCATCGCAAAAGTCGTCCCGATAGCCTTTCCCCTCTTCCATGTCGATCAGCACGAGGTCGTACAAGGCAGCTCTCCACCAGGAACGAGCTTCCGGGATATCGGCCGCGCAGTCAACATCCATGCCGAACTTTCTCATCACTTCGGCGCGCAACTCGCGCTTCGCTTGCGAAGTGTCGACGAGCAGCACTCGTTTCTTCTTGCCTTCTCCAAGCTTAACTTCCAAAGGCCTGACTTCGCCCGGGATGGGCGCGGAGAGCAACGACGCCGGAGGCAGTGTAGTGGTCATGCCGGCACCGACCTGGGCTGCACGCGGGCTGGGGTGTCATCGGGCTTGCGAGCCTTGGTTGCGCGCTCCAGCAGTTCTTGAGTTCGCTTTCGGCGAGCGATGTTTTGCTTGCGCTCGCGGTGAAATCTGGATTTGTCGCCATTGCGTGCGGACATCATGAACTCCTGTCGTTTCGGCGGTTAGTGCCGGGTGATCTCGAGTTTCCGGATAGAGGGTTTCAGAGCACCGTGGCTGGTTGATCTTCCAAGGATCATTGGCGAAGCCGCTAAGAGCATCAGAGTCGCCATGTCAAGTATGGAAATGACTAAGTATGAAAACTGCGTCCGATGAAAGGGTGTAAATATGCCCAGGACTCCCAGGAAGAGCAGTGTCCATAAGAACTTGCCGGTGAAGAGGCTGCGAACCACAACCGTGGCTGCGGCCACCGAGACAATGATGCACACCGCCATCCTGAAATCGGAGGGAGGGTGAAATAATACGGCTGCCGCCAGGGTTACCGTCGCGATCAGCGTCAAGATGCGCGTCAAGAGGAGCGCTGTCGACTGCAGTTGCTGCCGGTCATGGAGTAGATTGGCTGGCCCTGGGGTGAACGCTTGCGCGAACATGCGCCTCTCGATCTCTCAATCGCGAAGGCGCAGAGTGCTGTGGCGGCGTATCTTCGAGGTTGGTGATTTCAGTATACCCTGTTTGCCGCGATCACGCTGACGACTCATGCGCCGCGATGGTGAGAGCGCGAACCATTGGGCCAGCAACCGTTGTTCCGCACAAGAGTCGGCGCGTGCCGAGACGATGCGGACGTCGGGTAAGAGTCCCAATTTCACCGCGGAGGACAAATCGACAAACCACGAAGGACGCGAAGTTGCACGAAGGCAACACAGGAAGGCAACAAATGTCGCTGACCTGCTTCGTGTTCTCTTAGGACTCTGCCGAATGTCGAATCGCCTTGCGCATCGTGATGGCTTCGCGTACCATGTCTTTGTGCGTTAGACCGAATCGGTCGTGAGCAGCTCTTGCCTCAACAGCCAGTAACCTGCCCTTCAGTACCTCCGAATCTCTCCAGCGTAAAATCAATTTGAAAAGGAACAGTATCAACATGGCAGAACAAGGAACAGTAAAGTGGTTCAACGACGCCAAAGGCTACGGCTTTATCAGCCGGCAGAGTGGCGAAGACGTTTTTGTGCATTTCTCGGCGATCCAGGCGGGAGGGTTCAAGAGCCTGCAGGAAGGCCAAACCGTGCAGTTCGACGTGACCAAGGGCCCCAAGGGCTGGCAGGCTGAGAACGTACAGCCACTCTAAGAGCGCGACGCTTTGCGAAAAAGGCGATCTCCCAAGATCGCCTTTTGAAAATTCGCTTCATCGTCTGAGCAAGCTGTCTGAGCAAGCTACGAAACGGATTCTTTTCTGACACGCGACGAACTCACCTCTTCTTACGCCATCATCCGGCATAACATCCGCACCTACCTTTCCGCTGGCGTGATCGCGGTGATCCGGGGCAAGCAGAACGCGGAATCGCAGTTGAAGAAGTTCGAGGATTCTCAGGACTCCTCCGACCGCCACGAAGGCTGGCGCTACTTCATCGAGAAAACCGATCTCAAGGCGGGAACCGACCCCGCCGAAGCAACCCAACATCGCCAGGCCGAATTGGAAGGGCGAGAATCGAAGGCTCTGCGCGAGACCGAGACTCCGACCTTTCCTTCACCCCATCGTCAGAGGTGAGAGAGAGAGCCCTTTCTCTGGTTGCCCCACCCTTCCCGCGTTCTTTGCGGGAGGGTGGGCCGCCTCAAACGCCGGCGGCATTCCCATTGCTTCTCGCCTCGGTCCTGTCGCTGGGCCCTCGACCTCGACTCTGCCCTCCCTTCCGGTCGCCCACTCAAGGAAACTGGCGGGCTGGCCCATCCTGTTCAGCGAGCGACAGGCCCCACCCCTGACTCCGCAAACTACGCGGAGCCAAGGGTGGGGCAACCGCCGTTCCTAAATCGGAAAGAATGGGGCCCCCTGAAGCGATTCAATCGAGAACTAGAGGCGTCCTACTGCGTTCGGCCATGCAAGGGGCTGGCTAATCCTGTTTCAGCGAGGGACCCTTGTCTCTGGTTGCCCCACCCTTCCCGCGTTCTTTGCGGGAGGGTGGGCCGCCTCAAACGCAGGCGGCATACCCATTGCCTCTCGCCTCCGCGCCGTCGCTGGACACTCGACCTCTACTCGGCCTTGCCTTCCGGTCGCCCACTCCAGGAAGCTGCTCCATTCCCACTCCTCAGGACGCAGCGCCAACCCACGGTGCACCGGATTGCGATGGATATAGCGCAGCTTCTCGACCCGCTTCTTCTCCGTCCAAACCGGGAAATCGTAATAACGAACCTGCCAGAAGCGTCGCAGTTCCGGAGGCCGCAACTTGCCTGAAGTGATCTGTTTGAGCATCTGCATCACGACCGAGAGTCTGCCTCGCTCCGGCTCGCTGATCAGCAAGTGCACGTGTTCCGGCATGATCACGTAGCCTGTGATGTAGCATCCATACCACCGACGGACTCGCTCGAGTTGGCACTCGAAGATTTCCCGCGCCGCCTGGGAATCGAGCAGCTTCCTGCGCTGATAACAACTGAAAGTAATGAAATGCAGACAACCCTGGTTCTGATAGCGCTTGGGCTTCGGTGCCATTCCCCGACAGTGTAGCCCCACCCTGACTCCGCAAACTACGCGGAGCCAAGGGTGGGGCAACCGCCGTTCCCAAATCGGAGCGAGTGGGCCCGCCCCCGCCCTATTGGGTTCGCCGACGCAGCGCTTCCCGCGTGGCTTCCAGGGTGTGGATCAGCGACTCTTTGGGAAGCTTTTTGATGATCGGTTCAATGGCCCATCCCAAGCCAAAGGGGACGTCACGCGTCAGTGAGATGGCTCTGCATTCGACCACTACTCCCGCATCGCGCTCCTCGAATCGCCAATAGGAATACAGGCGCCATAGAAATCCGTAGCCGGTATCCGGCGGCAGGACTCGCTCGTTCGGGCTGCCTGCGTTTTCCACTTCTGCAATTCGCGTCGTATACGAGCGGCACACCCAACGCGTCCGGTCCACCGGACGATAATGCACTTCATGGTCGCTATCGAGAACCACGGTGATGATCTTTTTCTTTAGAAGGCGCAGATAGATTTGGAAATCATTTCCCTCACGCCGGATCAGCTTCGAGTCCACCACCTCCGGCTTGTAGATGTTCTTGTGGTTGTCGTAGTTCTGGATCACGGCAAATATTTCCTGGATGGTCGAAGCAGGAATGAAGGCGGCAGCGATCCAGTCGTGGATGAGGCCGCTCGGCACTTTGACCGGTCCTTGTCCCGACCAGAATTGCGCTGCGACCTTCCCTCGAGCAACGTCCTCGGCTCGCTCCGGCGGCTGCTGCGACCAGAGGAATGCTTCGCTTCCGTGCAAGGTCTGCTCCATCTCCGTTTCCGCCTGGCGAATATAAGCATCCAATGCGCTCAGCGTTCGCGGCTCCAGTTGCACAGGCTTGGCAGTTTGCGCCATGGCTCGAGACCTTTAGGAATCCGGGCGGGCGAAGGGGCCTTCCAGCGGGAAAAGAGCTGTTCAAAGGTTCAAAGCGCATCAGCCGTGACGATGAAAATTCGCTTATCGCCGGCTCGCTTATTCGCCCACGTCACTGAAGAGTGTCCTGAGTTTGCTGGATCGCGAGGGATGGCGCAGCTTGCGCAAAGCCTTGGCTTCGATTTGGCGAATGCGCTCCCGGGTAACACCGAAAGACCGGCCAACTTCCTCCAGCGTCCGCTCCGAGCCGTCCTCCATACCAAAGCGCATCCGGAGGATGGTCTCTTCCCGCGCGCTGAGCGTGCGCAACACATGCGCAGTCTGTTCCTTGCGGTTCTCGTTGATGACGGCCTCGGCAGGTGAGACCTGGGCCTGGTCTTCAATGAGGTCGCCGAGGTGGGAGTCACCCTCTTCGCCGATCGGCGTCTCCAGCGAAATCGGCACCCGCATGATCTTGCGCACCTTGCGCACCTTCGCCTCGGGAATGTCCATTTGCTGGGCAATCTCCGTCGAAGTCGGTTCGCGGCCCAGGGTCTGGACCAGTTGCCGCGAGATACGAATCAGTTTGTTCACGATCTCGATCATGTGCACCGGCAGCCGGATGGTGCGCGCCTGATCGGCAATCGCCCGGCTGATGGCCTGGCGAATCCACCACGTGGCGTAAGTGGAGAACTTGTATCCGCGGCGATAGTCGAACTTGTCCACCGCCTTCATCAAGCCGACGTTGCCCTCCTGGATCAGGTCGAGGAACTGAAGTCCGCGGTTGCTGTACTTCTTCGCGATGGAAACCACCAGGCGCAGGTTGGCTTCGATGAGCTCGTGTTTTGCCTGTTCCGCATCCATCTCACCCTGGATGATTTGACGCTGCGTGCGCTGCAGTTCTGTGAAAGTCATGCCGGCATCGCTCTCCAGCTTTTTCATCTCGGCACGATGCTGTCGCTGCGTGGTGCGGTAGTTCTTCTTGAGTTCCTCGCTGCGCGTGCTCGCAATCTTCTTTTCCAGGGTAGCGAGCTGGCGCTCCAGCGAACGCACGAGGTTTGTGGTGTGATTCACCCGTTCCGTCAGGCGCTTGCACTCCGAGGGGGTCAGGCCGAGGTTGCGGATGATGAGCGAAATCCGAATCATCCGGCGGCTCAGGTGCCATCGGCAGCGCCGGTATCTGCGTTCCTTCTTATCCGCTGCGAAAGTCAGCAGCTGTTCGGCGAGGCGGCGGGCTGTTTTGTAATTGTTGCGCATCTCGTCGATGCGGCGCGTAGTCTCCTTGAACCGGTCCTGCAGAATCTCCTCGGTGATTTCTTCCTCATCGAAGACGACAGTTTCCTTGATCGAACGTTGGCCCCGTTTCAACTCGTCGCCCATGGCCAGAACTTCTTGAATCACGAGGGGCGAGCGCGCCAGAGCTTTCATGGCGGAGCGTTGTCCGCGCTCGATGCGCTTGGCGATCTCCACTTCCCCTTCCCGCGTGAGCAGAGGCGAGGCGCCCATCTCGCGCAGGTAAACGCGCACTGGATCGTTGGCCGCGTCGAGGGCGACCGGCGCAGGGTTGACATCAATCTCGTCGGGTTCTCGGACCAGCCTTGGTTCCAGAGCCGAGTGCGGTACGTCAGGCTCCTCTTCTTCGATCACATCCAGGCCGCGGGTGCGCATGGCGGCCAGCAGATCATCCATGTCCTGCTCGGATGGCGCGCCGGATGGAACGGGGTTGTTCATCTCTCTGCCCGTGGAATAGCCCTCTTCTTCCTTCCCCACACGGATTATTTTTCTCATGTCGGCCATAGCCAGGCAGAACTCCTCTTTCGGGGCCATCCTGCATGGAGAAAGGAGGCTTTTGTTGGATTTGGAGCGGTTGCTGCAGCAGGATGCGAATCCAACCCTACATTGATGCTAGCACGGCGTCCTAGCGCCTTCTGTAATTGCCCTGCTTTTCAGCCCGGCCCGTCAGTTGGAGAGTGGTCGGCGGACCTTTGCTTAGTATGATTTGGAAGCTTTGCCACGATCCCGGCGGGATCGCAAAGACAGGAATGGATCGGAGCGCAGCAACGATGCAGAAGTGACCCCATACGCCAATTTGCGCCAACATCGCGCTGTCGGTGGAGAGGAGAGGGGCCCCAAAGCAGAGCAGGCCTTGGGGCCATTCGGGTCATTGACGCTGGAATTGGGGGAGGGCCAGCCCATCAATGTAAACGCCCGATTTCAATACTCGAGAATTCTGTGTTCGCGCACGCAGGTAAGACAGATCACCTAAGCAACTGCGGCTCCCTTATTCCCGTTATTCGCGTTGTCCGTGGGCTTGTGAAGCTCCTGTTCATCGAGAGCCTTGGTCAGCTCCTCAGCCAGTCTGGTTAATTTTTCAGGGTCGCGTTCGTGCTTTAATTCTTCTGCGACAACCCGCCAATCACGTACAGGGTTTACCGGATACTGCATGAGAGTCCTTAGGGCGACCTACTTAGATCATGCTGAAAACGACCAGGAATGGGAAGCGCCAAAGTGCGCCAATCCTCTTTCGGTGGCGGAAACCAGCGGTCGCGTCGTTCAAAATGAAGCTAATCGAAAGGTGTAGACCCGGGCGATCATCGGGTCAGTGGTTTTGGAGCGCCGCTGACCGTCTGCCACGATCGCCCGTGATCGCTGGGGTGTTGTTCAAAAACGTCCCGGTGGTGATCTTGTCGAGTGAGATGTCGGCCCGGAGTGCGGTCGAGGACGGCTTGCTGCCTGGTTCGATGTTCTCCGCCGTGTTGTTTGATCCTGCAACCTCGAGCCTCGTGCTAAATCCGATGGTGGTGGCTGAAAATGTCAAGAGATGAGACGGGACAGGACCATGGGCTTCGCTTCGCGACGGGCGGCGGCTGGCGCGTGGGGTGGGATGAGTTACACTGACCAGCCGGAATCCCCATGCCCTCATCTCTCGACGTGCTGCTCAGCCGCCTGGAAGCTGCCAGGACTCGCTTCGGCCGGGGCGCGGCTGAGCCAACCAAGCAACTGCTGAGGGAAATCGCCAAGCGAGACTTCCGCGACGCCAAGTCGCTGCTGCGCTTTCATGAAGCGCTGCTGTTTCTGCGCGCCTTTCCGCAGGCTGCATCGCTGGTGCCGCGAATCGAAAATCTACTCGATACATTTCACGGGCGGGTGGAGCGACTGCGCGACCTTGGCTCGGACATGTCGGCCTTCGACGACTTCGATACTTCCGGCATCGCCGGCACCACCATGCAAGACACGCTCAGCTTCGAGGCGGCGCGCTGGCTGGTGCGCCGCATGCCCCGCCAGGTCGCAATCGCGTGGGATGAATATAAAGAAGAACGCGCCATGGGAGCCACGTGGCCGCGGTTCATCCCGTTGCTGGAGGAGGATGCGGATGTCGAGGCCAACATCCCGTGGCGGCGCTGGCTCGATGCGGCCCGCGGACGCGAGCACGAGATGGAATGGCTCATTCAGCAGTTCGAGCGGTTGCCAGTAACTGATCGTGAACGCGGGGAGCTCTACGATTCGCTGCGGCTGCCGCTGCGCTGGGATCTTGAAAATTTGAAACTCTCGCGCACGCGCAACTGGGCGCGACCGCGCAAGGTTTTCTACCACGCTGGGCCGCTGATTACGCGCAGCCAGGTGTCGCTGGCGGACGAACTGGCGCGGCCGGCGCCGCAACTGAAAAAACTCTCGCACGGCGCAGGCGAGGCGGTGCTGCGCCTGGTGCGGGAGGCCATGCTCGTGCGCTACCGCGAACTCTACGGCACGACGCTGGGCGATCCGGGGTCGGTCGTGCGCGCAGAATTGGGGCGCGGAGTTGTGATCCATCTGTGGAACCTGCCGCCTGCGCGACGGTTGCCGTTGCGCGCCTACGTGGCCGGACTCACGCTGAAGAACGGCGTCCCCATCAACTACATCGAAGCGATCGGGCTGTGCGAGTGGATCGAAGTCGGGTTCAACACGTTCTACACGTATCGGCAAGGCGAGACCGCGTGGATCTATGCGCAGGCCTTGCGCTGCCTGTGCGGGTTCACGGGCGCAAAAGTCATCTCCGTGTATCCCTATCAGATCGGGCAAAACAACGACGAAGCGCTCGACTCGGGCGCATTCTGGTTCTATCGCAAGCTGGGCTTCCGCTCGGGCCGCGCCGATCTGGAGCAGCTGGCGAAAAGGGAAGAGCTGAGGATTGCGGCAAACGCGAATTACCGCACCCCGAGAAAGACATTGAAGCGGCTGGCCGAGGGGCACGTGTTTTATGAACTACAGGAGTCACCGAGTCGCGCGGATGTGCTTGCGAGTCTCGAGGAGCAGCCGCGCAGCGACGCAAGAATGCAGCCCACAGCGCAAGCTGTGGGAGAGCGATCGATGAACAACCAAGCCCAGGAGGGGCGAAAAAACGACCCCGGCCCCTGGGACACGTTTTCGACCGGCAACCTCGCGCTGCGGGTGAACCGGAGGATGGCGCGGGAGTTCGGAGGAGACGCGGCGCGCGTCCGGGAGGTTTCGGTTCGTCAGGTGACACAGGCGCTGCGCCTCAACCCGGCGCGCTGGAATGCGGAACAGCAGCGGTCGCTGGAGAACTGGGCGTTGGTGCTGGCGCTGATCCCCAACCTGGAGAGCTGGTCGGCGGAAGAAAAGCGGGACGCGACCCGGATCATCCGCGCCCAAGCGGGTCCGAACGAGATGCGTTATCTTCGGCTGACCCAGCACCACACCCGCCTGCGGCGGGAACTGCTGCGCCTAGGGTCCTCCTGAAATGGCGACAGCAGCTGATTCTAGGCTTGACACTATTTAGCCAAATAGCTAAACTAGAAACATGAAGACGGTCTCCCGCATCTTCCGTGCGCTGGCCGACCCCACGCGCCGCCAGATCCTGCAAGAGCTGAAAGGTTGCGAACTGGCTGCCGGCGAGATTGCCGCGAGGTTTCCCATTTCTGGCCCTTCGATTTCGCGGCATCTGGCCATCCTCAAGGGTGCCGATCTGGTGTCGGAGCGGCGGCAGGGAAACCGGATTCTTTACCGGCTGGAGCCCGACCGGATCGCGACCGCCATGGGAGACTTCCTGAGCACCGTCTGCCCCACGCAGGCGCTGCACCGGCGCCGGGCCAGAAAGGAGCGCTGATCATGAAGATTGCCATCACTGGGGGCACGGGCTTTGTGGGCGGACACCTCGCGAGGCGACTTGTGGCCGAGGGACACGAGGTCGTATCCATCTCACGTCGCCCATCAGCCGAGCTGACAAGTTCGCGCATTACCCATGTGGCCAGCGATCTGTCAGACCGCAATGTACTGGCCGCCGCTTTCGCAGAGTGCCAGACCGTGGCGCATTGTGCAGGGATCAATCGCGAGACTGGAAGCCAGACCTTTCATCACATTCACATTGAAGGCACACGCAATGTCGTGGAGGCGGCGCGACGGGCCGGCGTGCGCCGCATTGCGTTGATGAGCTTCTTGCGGGCTCGTCCGGAATGCGGTTCGCCCTATCACGAGTCGAAGTGGGCGGCAGAAAAGATCGTTCGCCAGTCAGGGCTGGACTACACGATCATAAAAGCCGGAATGGTGTATGGCCGTGGCGACCACATGCTGGATCATCTCAGTCACGCCTTCTACACGCTGCCGCTGCTGGCGACAGTCGGCTTCCAGCAACAGGCGATTCGTCCGCTTGCCATTGACGATCTGGTTCAGGTTCTGCACGCGGCGCTGGTCGAGGGCCGCCTGCCAGGGAAGACGATCGCACTCACCGGGGCTGAGGAGCTCTATCTCGGCGATGCTGCGCGGCGCGTGGCATCCGTGTTAGGTCGCCAAGTACTAATATTTCCGGCCCCGGTCTGGTTCCATCGTGCACTCGCACAGGTCTGCGAATGGACGATGAAGGTTCCCCTGGTGGCCAAGGCTCAGGTGCAGATTCTTGTTGAAGGCGTGATCGAAGCCGCTACGCCTTGCGATCGGCTGCCGGCTGATCTGGCTCCGGTGCTGCGTTTCACGGACGACCAGATTCGCGGCGGCTTGCCCGACCCGGGACCGTTCGGCCTGCGGGATTTGCGGTGTTGCGCGTGAAGGATCCTGCCCAGACCGGCGCAGGTGAGGCAAGACCAAGTGAGCTGACATCCCACCCCATCCTGCTCTACGACGGCGTCTGTGGGCTGTGCAACGGTTCGGTGCAGTTCATTCTGCGACATGACCGCGATGCGGTCTTCCGGTTTGCCGCGCTGCAGAGTTCTCTTGCGGCACGCATCCTGGCTCGCCACGGTGCCGATCCTGCCGACCTCGACACGGTTTACGTCCTCCTAAATCACGACCTGACGGAACGCGAAGCGGCAGGAAAAGATCCAGCACAGCCGGATGCCGCCGGCGAGTCGCTCTTCACGCGCTCCGACGCCGTGATGTTCGTCCTCAGGCAGCTCGGCGGGGTGTGGGGTGCAATCGCGTTTCTGATGCGGCTGATCCCGCGGCCGGCGCGCAACTGGGGTTACAACCTTGTCGCCCGATACCGTTACCGCATCTTCGGGAGGTATGACATGTGTCCTCTGCCAAGCGCGGACACGCGAGCACGCTTCCTCGACCTGTAAGTGCACAACATCTAACCACAGAGGACACGGAGGGCGCAGGGTAGGGCGCCCAATCGCCTGGTGTGTCTCGACGCATCCCGCGCCTCGGTGTGTAGAATGAAACCTCAGCGACTTGCACCGGCCCTGCCAGTGCGTACCACATCCCCCCCGGTGGAGGCTTTCCATGGCCGACAAAGCCGTTATCGATCCCCAGAGCACGAGCATTGATTCCATCCTGCAGGAGCAGCGCAAGTTCGAACCGCCTGCGGAGTTCAGCCGGCAGGCTCACATCAAGAGCCTCGAGGAATACGAGCGCGTGTACCAGGAATCGATCGACGACCCCGACAGGTTCTGGTCGCGCATGGCGAGCGACCTGCACTGGTTCAAGAAGTGGGACAAGGTGCTGGAGTGGAATTGTCCGTGGGCCAAATGGTTTGTCGGCGGCCAGATCAATCTCTCCTACAACTGCCTCGACCGGCACATCACCACGCATCGCAAGAATAAGGCGGCGATCGTGTGGGAGAGCGAGCCGGGCGAGATTCGCGTCCTCACCTATCAACAACTGCATCGCGAAGTGCAGAAGTTCGCCAACGTGCTGAAGTCGCTGGGCGTGAAGAAGGGCGACCGGGTCGCGATTTACATGGGAATGACGCCCGAGTTGGCCGTCGCCATGCTGGCCTGCGCCCGCATCGGTGCGCCGCACACGGTCGTGTTCGGCGGATTCTCGTCGAACGCGCTGGTCGACCGCATTCACGATTCGCAAGCAACGGCAGTGATCACGCAGGATGGATCCTATCGCCGCGGCGGTGAGGTGAAATTATTTCCGGCGGTCGAAGAGGCGCTGAAGTCGTGCCCCAGCGTGAAGCATGTGGTCGTGTACAAGCGCACGGGAACTGCGATCAACATGCAGGCCGGGCGCGACCACTGGTGGCACGAGCTGATGGCCAAGGCCTCGGACGTCTGCCCGGCCGAGCCTCTCGACGCTGAGCATCCGCTCTACATCCTCTACACGTCAGGGACGACGGGCAAGCCGAAGGGCGTGGTGCACACCACCGGCGGATATTCCGTCGGAACTTATCTCACCACCAAGTGGGTCTTCGATCTGAAAGATGAAGACACATACTGGTGCACGGCCGACATCGGATGGGTCACGGGGCACAGCTACATCGTGTACGGTCCGCTGCAGAACGGAGCCACCAGCCTGATGTACGAAGGCGCGCCGAATTTTCCCGAGCCCGACCGTTTCTGGTCGATCATCGCGCGGCATAAAGTGAACGTGTTCTACACGGCGCCGACGGCGATCCGCACTTTCATCAAGTGGGGCGACGAGTGGCCGAACAAGCACGACATGTCGAGCCTGCGCCTGCTGGGCACGGTCGGCGAGCCCATCAATCCCGAGGCGTGGATGTGGTATCGCGAGACCATCGGCGGCAACCGCTGCCCCATCGTCGACACCTGGTGGCAGACCGAGACGGGACACATCATGCTCACGCCGATTCCGGGCGCGATCGCGACCAAGCCGGGCTCGGCCACGCGGCCGTTCCCCGGCGTGGTGCCAGAGGTTGTCACCATGGACGGCAAGCCCGCGCCCGCCGGCTCGGGCGGATTCCTGGTGCTCAAGCGCCCGTGGCCGGGCATGCTGCGCACGGTCTACGGCGATCCCGACCGCTACGTGAAGAATTACTGGTCGCAGATTCCCGGCATGTATTTCACCGGCGACGGCGCGCGCAAGGACAAGGACGGATATTTCTGGATCATGGGTCGCGTCGATGATGTGCTCAACGTCAGCGGTCATCGACTGAGCACGATGGAGGTGGAATCGGCGCTGGTGGCGCACGAAGCCGTCGCCGAGGCTGCGGTCGTGGGCCGTCCCGATGATCTGAAAGGCCAGGCGATCTCGGCCTTCGTCACGCTGGAGCAGGGAAGAACGCCTTCCCATGAACTGAAAGAAGAACTGCGCAAGTGGGTGGCGAAGGAAATCGGAGCGCTGGCCAGGCCGGACGACATCCGCTTCACCGACACGCTGCCCAAGACGCGCAGCGGAAAAATCATGCGCCGCCTGCTGCGTGAGCTGGCCACCAACGGCGAAGTGAAAGGCGACACGACCACGCTCGAAGATTTCACCGTCATTGCCAAGCTGAAAGAGCACGATGAAGTTTAGTCCGTTGAAACTTCAGCTTGTCCAGCGGCGGACACGCCAATTGCAAGTGGACACTGCTCAAAAGCGGACAGCTCCAGCGAACCCCGAGCCCTCAACGGAATAGCGGACTCTTGCTGTGGCCTGAGACGTGCTTGCTTTCCGGTGCAATGCATTGCTGATCGACCGTTCGGCGGGATTGAGACCCCTTGTCCGGACGCTGCCACCCCCACGCACCTCCCCAAGAGGAAAGTGGGGGTGCTACTACAAGTTGTAGTAGATTCCAAAAAGTTGTAGTAGACCCTACAAACACCGAGCCGCCGTATAGTTTCACATCCCCCGACAAACCTGAATCATTTTGAGTAGGGCTCCTTTGGACTACTTTCATTTTGAGAAACCCATGCCACTGCTCCAGCGCTGAATTACTTGGCTTACGACTTTATCAAGATTCATCGTACATTGAGGATTAGCCCTGCGATGGCTGCTCAGGTTACAGATCGGCTCTGGAGCGTCGACAATTTGGTTATCCTCTGGGAAGTCCACGAACAGGGGAGGGAGGAAACACCAGCGTGAACAGTCTCACTGCATTCGGACTCTTTGCAGTCACAGCAATGCTCGTCATGTATGCGCTGGAAAAGCGGCACCACGGGTTCATCCTCGGTTTCGCCTTTGCCTGCCTGCTTGGCTCTGTTTACGGCTTTCTGCAAGGCGCGTGGCCCTTTGGATTGGTCGAGGGCGTTTGGTCAATCGTCGCCGTCCGAAAGTGGTGGATCACGCAGAAGCCATCAAAGTAGCCCACTACCACCGCTTTCCGTGGCCGACTCGGCGCGTGAAGAGGCTAGCTCGCGGCCGGTGGAGGATCCGCTTTCGTGACCGGGCGCTTATACAGGAATGCCATGGCCAGGGCGACGGCGAAGAGTCCCCAGAAGAATGCAATCTTCAACGTGGCCGCGAACACGGCCATGGCCAGCGCCATGATCCAGTACATCAATTCCGCGCGGATGCCCTGACCCCAGCGCGGCGCGTCTCCAGCGGAGGGTACGCGCGGAAATAACGCTGGAACCAGCCGGGGAACGGCGGCGCAGTAACGGCGGTAGGGTTCGCCCTGATCGCGCAGCAGTTCGAATTCTTCCCGCAGCAGCAGACGCACGACGACGATGTTCATGCCCAGCGACAGGATCAGGAGCCCGGTCCGGCTGGCCATCAGGCCAAGGCCTACGGCCATGAAAATGTTTCCCAGGTATAGAGGATTGCGCACGTAACGATACGGTCCGTCGGCCAGCAGCCTTTCCGTGTGCACGCGGCGGTCGCGCATGACATCGGCTTGCAAATACGAGGTGCCCCAGGTGCGCAGGAAAGCAGCCAGGACGAGAAGCAGAGCGCCGAAAGCAAAGATCAGTCGAAGCT
Organism: Candidatus Sulfotelmatobacter sp.; assembly: GCA_035266285.1. Lineage (GTDB taxonomy): Bacteria > Acidobacteriota > Terriglobia > Terriglobales > Acidobacteriaceae > Sulfotelmatobacter. The sequence goes on along the minus strand of DATFNR010000018.1, from coordinate 9,458 downwards.
GGTTGTCGGTTGCTGGGGTCCCCGCCCGCCGGGCAAGCCACTCTACGATCGCCTGCGCGGAATTCACATGATCGATGTTGTAAGCGCCAAAGGCGGCGAAGAATACGCCGAAGATCACCCACCAGCGGTTGCGGAATTCAAATTCAGTGGCGTGCATGGCGCGCTAGGGTATCACAAAAGAGAGGAAACAGCGGAGCCGATAGGCTCAGACAAGGCACGGGGGGAGCGATTTGCCCGCTCTCGTGCCTCTGCCTTCGCGGTCACGAAACACTGGTGCTACTGCACGTGGACGGTATTCGTCTTCGGATCCACGGTGCCATGCACGCGCACTTTCTTGCCTTCAAACTTTTTCACTTCATCCTGATGGTCGATGTCGTACGTGTTTCCGGATGCCGCGTCCTGGAAGACATACTTGTCACCCTTTTTCAGGATGGTCCCGACCAATTCCTCACTCCCACGGCTGTCCGTCGGCTGTGCCTGGTCGGGAGAGCCTTGCGAAGGCTGCTGCGAAGCTGGCTCCTGAGCATCAGGCGACTGCTGGGCCGGCGGCGCGGTCTGCTGTTGCGTTTGCGGCGAAGCCGGATCGCTGTTGCTTTGCGCCAAAAGGTTGCTCCCAAAGGCAAATGTGACCAGCACGGCGACTGTGGCAGCAAAAGAAAGAGAGTGCAGTTTGATCTTCATCATGTCCTCCTCTCGGAAGTTACTCGCGTCATGCCAGCAACCTGCATGCCAGAAGAGAAGCCTGTGATCATTCGTCCGGGCGCGCGCGCGGCCGTTCCTTCCGGATGAATGAGATACGCGGCACGAACCAGATTCACGGGAGCAGCGCTTAGGATTCTTCCTTCGCAGAATACAGGGAAGGCCCTAGCAGGCTTTCAGAACTGCTTGTGCGACGCTCCGCGGATACACGCAGAATTTACTTAGCAGGGAGCAGACCGGAGCGGCACGGAGCCAGCAAACGATGTGGCAGATGACACCGTAAGAAAAAGCGCGCGTGCCTGCACTGGCGTTTTTCAAACTTCAAAAGTATTGAGAGCGATGTCTTTCCCCGCCGCCACGATTGCGGTTCGTGTTCTATTGCCTTTCAAACACCAGGATGTTCTGTTCAGTTTGGCCCGTTATGGGCGGGGTCATGGTCAACGTTTTCAGATCCGGGGAAAGCTTGATCCGCTGAGTGGCATAGACTTCGCCATTCTTCCTCTTGTCGGTCAGTTCGAGTGTGTGCTGGTCCAGCCTGCGTAAAGCGGACGAGGGATGAAGGCTGCATTCTCGCCCACATTCGGATAGTCCTTGCCATCCAATTTCATGTTCCTCGTCAGATTTGAAGAGGAATCAATGATGGAAAAACCGTCTCCCTCGTAAGGGCGGATCTGAAGCACATAAGTGAAGTTCACCGCCTCGCTCGTGCTCACCCACGTGCCCGCGAAACCGGATCCCCCTCCCTTTCTCTGATACACATAGTCCACGGTGGAGGCCGAGCCAGTGGGTGAGATTTCGTTGAAGTTGTCGGTGAGCGTATTGCCGTTGTTGGAAAGCTTCCAGTTTGCGGTGATGAGCATGCGGCCGTCCTTCTTGCGGACAACCTTCCAGGCGTCGGGGCCCACGGCGGTGACGGCTAGGGTGGTCCCGGAATCGCCGGGCTGGTCCGTCCCATCGATCACGATAGTCTCAGCGCTGCCGCTGCCTTCAAAGTCAAAGGCGTACTTGTTGGCATCGAGGCGCTCGACCTTCATCTGGTCGGTGAGTTTGCTTTTGGATGGGTTGAGCTTCCAGTCGCCGACGAAGGGGTCGTCTGCCGCCCATAGAGCGCCCGTCAACAGAGAGGCAGCCAGCAGCATTTGGAGCGTGCGTTTGAACATGAGTCCTCCGCAAATCTGGCAGGGGGGATACACAGGCCGAGAATTCGGCTGGGGAATTAGACGGGGGCAGCGACGAACCGTCAACTGCCCCCGTGGGATCCGTGTGAATCGGTGGTTAGTGTCTTCCTCCGCCGCCACCGCCGCCGTGGCCACCACCGCGTCCGTCGCGACCACCGCCGCGACCTCCGCGCCCGCGTCCCCGGCCACCGCCTCCGCCGCCGCGCCCGCCCCGCCCGCCGCGATCGGCTCCGCCGTGCGGACGGCCGCCCCCGGCGTGAGGTGGGCCGTCGCGGTTAAAATTCGGCTCGTGCTCCGGCTCGTCGGGGAAGTTTCCTCCGCCCTCGATTACCAATGTACCGCTCGGAGCCGGCGCGCCTTCGACCGCAGCATGTGTCGCAGGAGGAACCTCGCCGCCGCCTCCGCCCATCTTGGCGCGCTGCTCTTTCAGAATGGCCTTGCGCGACAGCCGGATGCGATTGCCCTCCACCGCCAGCACTTTCACCAGCACCTGATCGCCTTCTTTCAGTTCATCGCGAACATCGGCGATGCGGTGCTCGGCGACTTCGCTGATGTGGAGTAAGCCTTCGGTTCCGGGGATGATCTCGACGAACGCGCCGAAGTCGGCCAGGCGCGTGACTTTGCCGAGATAGGTCTTGCCCACTTCGGGCGTGGCCGTGATGTCTCCGATAATCTGCAGCGCCTTCGCGGCAGATGCCTGATCGCTCGACGCGACCTTCACTATGCCCGAATCTTCCACATCGATCTTCACTCCGGTCTGCTCGACGATCGAGCGGATCATCTTGCCGCCCGGGCCGATCAGGTCGCGGATCTTGTCGACCGGAATCTGCACGGTGTAGAAGCGCGGCGCGTAGTCGGAAATCTTCTCGCGTCCCGTCGTGATGATCTCATCCATCTTGCCGAGAATGTGCATGCGGCCACGCTGCGCCTGCGCCAGCGCCTCGCGCATGATCTGAGCCGTGATGCCGGCGACTTTGATGTCCATCTGAAGCGCAGTGATGCCGTCTTTTGTTCCGGCGACCTTGAAGTCCATGTCGCCGTAGTGATCTTCCGCGCCCGCGATGTCGGTCAGGATGGCGTACTGATCGCCTTCCTTGACCAGTCCCATCGCCACTCCCGCGACCGGAGCCTTGAGCGGAACGCCCGCGTCCATCAATGAGATCGAAGCGCCGCACACCGTCGCCATCGACGATGACCCGTTCGATTCCAGGATGTCGGAGACCACGCGCATGGCGTAAGGCCACTTCTCCTCCGTCGGCAGCACCGCCGACACGGCCCGCTCGGCGAGCGCACCGTGTCCAATTTCTCTCCGTCCAGCCCCGCGCATAAACGCCACTTCTCCAACAGAAAACGGCGGAAAATTGTAATGTAAAAAGAAGCGTTTTTTGGCTTCGCCTTCGAAGCCTTCCAGGCGCTGCATGTCGTCGCTGGTGCCGAGGGTGGTGGTGACCAGCGCCTGGGTTTCGCCGCGGGTGAAGATGGCGCTGCCGTGGGTGCGGGGCAGGATTCCGGCTTCGATCCAGATTTCGCGCACTTCGTCGAAGGCTCGCGCATCGGGCCGGCGCTTGTGGTTGATGACCTGCTCGCGGAAGATGCGCTCGCGTAGAGTCTCGTAATAGTGTTCGAACTTCTTCTCGGCGGCCTTGTCGTCTTTCTCCTTGCCGGTGACGGGCAGCGCGGCCAGCTCTTTCTTCTTGATTTCTTTGACCAGCGTGTGGCTCTCGGCCTTGGGATGTTTCCTGGTGTCGAGCGCGTCTTCCAGGACGGTCCCGATGCGCTTCTTCAGATCGTTGTAATACGCGTCGTCGAACGGTGGAGGTTCGACCGTACGCTTGGGCTTGCCGACTTTTGCGCGCAACTCGCTGATCGCGGCGCAGATCTTTTTGACTTCGGTGTGGCCGAACTCGATGGCATCGACGACCGTCTCTTCTTTTACTTCTTTCGCGCCCGACTCAATCATCACGATGCCGTCGGCCGTGCCGACCACCATGATGTTCAGCAGGCTCTCGCGCATCTCGTTGTAAGTCGGATTCACAGTGAACGCGCCGTTGACCATGCCGACGCGCACCGCGCCGATGGGGCCAAGGAAGGGAATGTCGGAGAGCGTGAGGGCGGCAGAAGCGCCGTTGATGCCGAGCACATCGGGGTCATTATCCGTGTCGGCGGAGAGAACGAATGCGATGACCTGGGTCTCGCACTTGAAGCCTTCGGCGAACATGGGCCGGACCGGACGGTCGATCTGGCGGCTGGTGAGAACTTCGCGCTCACTCATGCGGCCTTCGCGCTTGATAAAGCCGCCGGGGAAACGTCCGCCGGCGTAAGTGTATTCGCGGTAGTCCACGGTGAGAGGGAAGAAGTCGATGCCTTCGCGGGGATCGGCGTTGGCCACGGCGGTGGCGAGGACCACGTTTTCGCCCAGCCGCACGACCGCGGCTCCGTGGGCCTGCTTGGCCAGTTTTCCGGTTTCAAATGAGATTTGTTTGCCGCCGGCGAGGCTGACTGTAATGCTGGTTGGTTCTGGTTTCATGATTTTTCCTTTGGAGCGATGAGCGGCGAGCTATGAGCTGAGAGCGAACCAATCGGGCGTCCCGTTTCCGGTCGGGTGCCCCATTTCCCGCGCGTTCTGTGCACGAGAAGTGGGGATTTTGACGTCGTGCTAGAAAGACACACGTCACCCTCTTCGATTCTGTAAGAGAAATTCGTTGCGCTCGAAAAACGCACGGATGGAAAGTTCCTCAATGCTTCTCCGTCTTATCGAAGACGGACTCTCAGAAATAATCCAGGGGACAATCGAAATCGGGTACCCCATGTCTCGCCGATTTTGCGAGACGCGGGGAATTGGACTTCCCATCTCGTGAGAGACAGCGGTTCCCCAGGTCAGAACTACTTGCGGATGCCGAGTTTGGTGATGACGCCCTTGTAGCGCTCGGAATCGTATTTCTTGAGGTAGTCGAGCAAGCGACGCCGCTTGCTGACCAGCATGAGAAGGCCGCGGCGCGAGCCGTGGTCTTTCTGGTGCGTCTTGAAGTGCTCCGTCAACTGGCCGATGCGCTCGCTGAGCAGCGCGATCTGCACCTCGGGACTGCCGGTGTCGGTCGCGTGCGTGCGATTGCCGTCAATAACGGATTTCTTTTGCTCTCTGGCTAGCACTAGCCTGATGTGCTCCTGTTCTTAATCGTTTGTCTTTGTGACAGTTAAGAGAATATCACGGGGAATTGGGATGGGTAAAGGAATCAGGGTGCCCCGTCCTTGTCACGTTCTATGCGACAGGGCGGGGACTTTGACTCTGGCGGTTCCCAATCCCGGAAATTCGCAATCAAAATGTTCACAGATCACAGATACCCAATTCGCCTCGGAGTACCCTCCTCCCATGCCTTGGGGTCTCAAGCGCTTCCAGCAGGCTTACTGTCTGCATTTCATAACTTTCAGCTGTTTCAATCGTGAGCCGCTTCTGGCGACACCGCGATCCCGGGATCTCTTTGAGCGAACACTAGAGCGGGCACGCGGGTGGTATGGGTTCTACGTCAATGGATACGTCGTGATGCCCGAGCACGTTCATCTGCTGATTACGGAGCCCGAACGCGGCCGGCTCTCACTTGCGATACAGATGCTGAAGCAGAATGTCGCGCGCGAACTCCGCGCGCCGGAGGGCGGCCCGTTCTGGCTGGAGCGGTACTATGATTTCAACGTTTGGATGGAAAGGAAACGAATCGAGAAACTGCGGTATATGCATCGGAATCCGGTGAAACGTGGATTGGTGGCGCGCCCGGAGGATTGGTCCTGGAGCAGCTTTCGCCACTACGTTTCTGGAGTCGAGGGTGCCGTCGAAATCGAGTCGCAGTGGACGGCGCGCAAACGGGAACGACTTGGACTCATGCCGCAGATTGTGCGCCAAGATCAAAGTCCCCGCCCTGTCTCTGCAAAGTACGTAGAGACAAGGACGGGGCACCCTCGGGAGCGTGGATGAGCCCACTCCTTACGGGTCGATGCAGGATTCGGGGGTGTGCACTTCGTGGTGGTAGGGTGTCTTCAGGGGGACTAGGCCGAGGTCGGTGTAGAGATAGAGAGTCATCGTGGTGGCGGGGCCATTGTGGGAGTAGACGAGCAGCTCGGCCCAGCCGTCGTGGTCCGCGTCGAATTCGTTCAGGATGGATTGGAAGTCGAGGCTGTGTTCGGTGGGGCTGGTCGTGGGATCGGGGGCTTCAGCTTCGCGCATGGCGGTGGACCAGCTGGTATCGGCGGAGAGCGGGACCGGGCGAAGTTCGGCGGGCTGGGTTGGTGTCGGCTGGGCCTGATCGATACGGGCTCGGTCCGGCTGGGCTTGATCCGGCTGATTGGGTGGCTTCGTTTGCACGCGGAACCACGCGGTCATTAGAAACGCAGTGGCATCGGCCAGGCGCCAGCGGGCACGGACGAACAGGCGCGGATCGCCGTCGGGCGTGAGGCGATAGGCGTGAAGGTCATAGTCGAGCGCGCCTTCGCCGCGGGCGAGGCTCTGGTCGGCTTGAAGCCATTCCTGCAGGCGCGGACGCGCGCCGCCGACGGGCAGTTCTCCGGCGGCTTCGCCGGGGCTGGCGGCGTTGGCGAGGAGGCGGGCGTCGATCTTTGCCAGCTCCTGCTTCATGCGGTCGGTGAGTTGCTGCGCGATCTGCTTGCGCATTGGCGGTGTCGGCTTCCAGTCGGGTAGTTCGCCGAGCTGCGCCGTCGACGGCGGATCGGCGGACTCGACCGGTGTGCGGCGTACGACGAAATATTCACGGCGAGACTGGGCGAAGGCGGACTGCTGATCTGGCGGAATCGACGCGAGGAAGCCGATAGCGAGAGAACATCCGTCGGGCGCGACGATTGGGCGCTCGATCACGACCGGGATGGTTGCATCGGGCGATAGGCTGAGCGTCCAGCGCTCGCCGGACTGCGTCTTCTGGATGATTTCAGGGAAGAAGTGCAGCGCGTGCGAATCGGGCTCCCAGAGCTCCTGCAGGCCGGCCAGAGGCGCGGCAGGCCTGGTCGGGGCAGCGATTTTTGTGGGCCTCCCCTGGCTGACCGGGGAGACCGCGAAGCGCGATTCGGTATCAGCGGCGAGCATGAACGCGACGTGAGTGGCGTCGTACTTGGCGGCGAAATAGGCCGGGCCGGCCGCGGTGAGGCGGACCTCGCCGGTGGGCCGAGTTCGGGCTGCGAATGCGTCGTCTTTCGCTTTCTGCTCGACGAATTTGCGCTTTCGCTCGGCCTCGTTGTGGTCGAAGATGGTGCCTTCGGGGTAACGCTGGCTGATGGCCCAGCGGTAGGCGGACCACATCACAAACAGATAGAGCGCAAAGGCGAGCGCCACCCATTTGCGATTCTTGGGCCGTATCTTCCCCTGCAGAAACGCAAGGCCAAGCGCCAACAGCGCCAGCGCCAGCGCCAGCACAAGCAAGACGAATTCCTCCTCGTAGGGAGAATCTAAATCGTTTTCGGGGACGGGTGGAGTGACTTTGGTTTGGAGAAAGGCTTAACCACAGGGGGCACGGAGGGACACAGAGGAAGGCTGCCCGTGTTTGTCGTCTAGCCACCGGACAGAGTGAAGCTTACTTGCACCGTCGTTTCGACGTCGATGGGTTCGCCGTTCAGCAGAGGCGGCTGGTACTCCCACTGCTTGACGGCTTCAATGGCGGCAGGGGCCAGCATGGGATGCCCGCTTTCGAGCGCCACATTTTCAACCTTCCCGGAGCGATTGATCCAGATCTTCAGAATGACCGTGCCCTGAATGCGTGCCTGGCGGGCCAGTGGAGGGTACGTTGGGTTCACTCTTTTCAGCAGCGAGCCCCACATGACACCCGGCGAAACGCGGACGCGGGGTTGGGCGCTCACCTGGGCGGCAGCCGTTGGCAGAAGAACGGATACAACAAGCATCAATGCTGTCGCCCGCAAAGCCATGCGAGCCTCCTGCACTAAGGGAGGTGGAAAATATTCTACGCCTCAGGTGCACGCGGAGCCTTGCTATTCGAGGCGTTGGTCATCGTGTGGATTATTTCCGCGGAGTCTGGCCACAAATTTCGTAATCGCTTGCAACACTGCTTCCGGCTGGTCGCGGTGGGCGGAGTGGCGGCAGTTGGCCAGCGCGAGAATTTCGACCGGACCGCCGGATTTGGCCTGGATCGCCTTAAGCTGCGCCATGGCGCCGTATTCGTCGTCGAGGCCTTGGATGGCGAGGATGGGGCAGCGGATGCGCGGGAGATATTCTTCGATGTTCCAGCCGCGGAATTCGGGATGCAACCAGATGTCGTTCCATCCCCAGAAAGTGCGGGCGGGGTCGCGATGGTGGCGGGCCAGCTTCTCCGGAAGGTCGGTCGTCTCGAAATTCACTTTGGCCTGCGCGATGCTGGCGATGCTGATGTCTTCGACGAAGACGTGCGGAGCGAGAAGGACGAGGCCGCGCACGCGGTCATGAGCGCCGGCCTGATTCGAACCGGGGCGATTCGAACGGGCGTCATTCGCACCAGCGAAGATCAGCGCGATGGAACCGCCGTCGCTGTGGCCGACGAGGATGGGCTTCTCGATGTGCAAGTGTGCGAGTAACTCCGGCAGGGAGTGAAGTGCCTCGTCGTGCATGAACCGGACCGGGCGCGGCTCGGTGAGCAGGTCAGAGGCTCCGTGGCCATAGCGCGAGTAGCTGGTGGCGGGGCATCCGGTGGCGGCGGCGACGCGGGCGGGGAAGTCTTTCCAGAGCGAGACGGAGCCGAGGCCTTCGTGCAGGAAGACGAGTTCGGGCGCGGCCGCTTCGCCAGTGGCGGACGGGGCTTCGATCCGCTGCACTTCAAGGCGATGGCCTTCGACTGTGATCTGGAAGGTTCGGGCAGGGGCGCCGGGCTTAGTCATCGTGCTTAGTGATCGTCCTTCGAAGTTCAGTGTTGCCCGGTTGGGGCGGGTTCATTTTGCAGATACTCCCGTACGGAACAGGGCGCATCGAAATGTAAAGATATCGTAAGCTATAGACAGGAGGCAGGCCGTGCGGTGCCCTCGCTGCGGAAACGAAAATCCGGAGACGAACCGCTTCTGCGGGATGTGCGGCGCAACCCTGCTGCAGGAAACGGCGCCGACTGAGCCCGCGCCTTCTTCCGCGACTGCCTCGTCGTCAGTCGCGGCCCCAGGTGTCGCAACCCCGGGCCCTGCGGTGGCGTCAGCGCCCGCGCCCAGCACACCGCGCACTCAGGCTGCACAGCCGGTCATCAGCGGGCCGTCGTTTCTGGGATTGAATGAGCCGCCGCCGGCGACGCGTCGGCGCGGCAGTTTGAGCATCGACCCACACTCGGCGCACAGTTCGCGCGATCTTAACTATTTGCTGGATGACGATGAGGAACCGAGAGGCGGAGCGGGAAAATATATTTTGATCCTGCTGGCGCTGGGTCTGGCCGTTGGATTCGGATACTTGCGGTGGAAGAACCAGGGCTTTGCCTGGTTGAACCCCAGCGCGAAAAAGCCGGCGGCGACTGCGCCGAATCCGGAAGCGCCGGATGGGGGTTCGCCTGCGCCGTCCAATGCACCGGCTGATGCGAACCCGACGCCGTCTTCCCCATCGCCGTCGGGATCGTCTCAACC
>DATFNR010000017.1:0-25652 GCA_035266285.1 Candidatus Sulfotelmatobacter sp. | reverse complement strand
GGGACGGTCCTGATCCTGCCGGGGCTTTTGATTCGGGCGCTGGCTTCGGGGCATGTGCGCAAAAACGAAGCGCTGGCGACCTCAGGGCCGTACGCCTATACGCGCAATCCCTTGTATCTTGGATCGCTGCTGATCGGAATCGGATTCGCTGTTGCGGCGCGCAGTTGGTGGATTGGGGCGGCGCTGGTGGCGATGTTCTTCGCGATTTACGTGCCGGTGATCCGGGACGAGGAGGCTTTCTTACGCGAACAGTTTCCGGAGTTCGAGGAGTATACGCGGCATGTGCCGCGGATGCTGCCGCGACTTGTGCCTGCGCGCGGCGGTAACGATAGCGGAAAATTTGCGATGGAGCTTTACTTGAAGCACCACGAGTACAACGCGCTGGTGGGAGCAGCCGGGATGTTTGGATTGCTGGTCGTTAAGGTACTGCTTCCCACATTCAAATGATTGCTGCCGCGCACCTCTGAACATGAGCCGGACCTTACCCAGGACTCACGTCCTGGGCTAATGAATTCCGTCGCTACGCGACTGCCTGGCGAGGTGCGAGCGGGCGCAGGAGAACTTTCGACTCCGTATTCCCCCACTACCGCCGGGTGAACATCCCGCTCAGATCGCCGATTATTTCTGCGCCAGCAGTTCCTTCGCCCGGCCCAGCTCCGGACGCGTGGAGCTTCCGCCTTCGCAGGTCTTCAGCAGCAGGGCGTAGTATTCGTTCGCGTCGCCCTGCTGGCCGGCCTCTTCCGCCGCGCGGGCGGCGCCGTAGAGGCCGTTGAAGCGGTTGGGATTCAGCTTCAGGTCGGTCTGGTACTCGACCAGCGCCTGCTGCGGGTGCTTGGTTTCGAGCAGAAGGTCGGCCAGCATTTCGCGCGCGGGGATGGCGTGGGGTTCATCACCGAGTTTGTCGTTCTTGTCGGCCAACGCGCGCAGCGTGGCGGCGGCCTCGTCGTCCCGGCCGTCGGCATGGGCGACCCAGGCGGAGGCTTCCTTATAGTCCTGCTCGGCCGCCTCGGCGAACTCGGTATTCTTGGCGCCCACCATTTCTTTGTGGACGGCTTCAATCTGCTCCAGGTCCAGCTTCGCCTGCGCGACATTTCCGCTGCGCGCGGCGCCAATGGCACGCGCCCAGTAGGTAGCAGCGCGGCTGCCGTTCGCACCCTCGACGGGCGTGAGCGCGGCGGCTTCCTTCCAGTGGCGAAGTTCTAGATCGTACATCGCCGGGAACTCCGAGAGCCCGTAGGTGCGCGGGTCATAGCCCATACCGTACATGTCGTGCATCGGTGGCATGGTTTTCACTTCGTCAATGATTTTCTGCGCGTCGGCTTCGCGTCCACTCTGCAGGTAGGCGTAGACCAGGAAATCCATGGCATGGAACTGGTGGCCTTCGCCGCCCATGCCCATGGCGGCGGTCTTGCGCGTGGCGGCGATGGAGGCGAGATTGGAGTTGATATCGTCTTGCCAGAGACCAACGCGGGCAAAGATGTGTGAGGGCATGTGCAGCGCATGAGGCGCAGCGGGCGCGATTTGCGCGTAGCGGCGAGCAGCGGGAAGGCCAAGCTCGGCGAGCTGCGGCTTGTCGTAGCTGTGGATCAGGTAGTGGGCCACGCCGGGGTGGTCGGGCTCGATCGCGAAAAGCCTTTCCAGAACGGCCGCGGCTTCTTTGCGGTTGGCGAAGGTGGCGTCGTTGTGCGGTTCTGACGCCAGCAGCGAGAGGGCGTAGAAGGCTGCGGCTTCGTGATCGTCGGGATAGGATTCGTACACCTTCTTCATCGCGTCGGAATAGGCCTTGGCGCGCGCGGCGTGGTCAAGTTTGTCGGAGTTGGAGTAAAAGGCATAAATGGCCTCGATATAGAGATGCTCGCGCGGCGTCGTCTTACCAGCCAGAGCGAGCCCTTCTGCTATCTTCGCTTCGCCAAAGCCGCGGGCGATGACCTTCGCATCGGGCTCGTTCCACAGCTGATGCCACAGGCTCATGGCGACTCCCCAGTGGGCCATGGCGCAGTCGGGGTGGCTCCTGGCGATGTCGACGAATTCCTTCTCGGCTTCCTCATACCAGAACGAGTGCAGGAGCGCGACCCCGCGGGCAAAGGGCTTTTGCGCCGACTCCGCGCAGGAGATGGAAAAATGGACCGTACCGAGCTGCGTTTCGGTCAGAGCTTCGTGATGATGCGCGTCGTGGTCGTCATCGGCGAAGGCAGTGACGATGAAGAGCGAGACGACAATGAGGAAGCAGGAAAGATGTTTCATCAGAACGTGTTTCATCAGAATCTCGCGTGGAAGAAACGTGGTGATGCGATTCTAGTCGCGCGTGCGGATGAGGGTCAACGGTCGAGGGGGCGGTCGAAACACCGAGAATGCGTGCCTCTTCCGGCGGCAGCCGCCGAGCTTTGCTCGGCCTGGACGGGCGAATGCGCCCGTCCCCACACAATCCTTTCCTCACACATGCACTCTTACAGCCACAACAGCGGGATCAGCCCGGCGGCGGCCAGGGCGACCAGCAGCGACAGCGCTTGCGTGCCCGTCTTGCGATCGGCGAGGCTGTAGGCGTAAATGCCTTTCATCAGGTTATTGCTGGCGGCAGCGATGGCGACCGCGACGGCGGCCACTTTCAGTGGAGTGAGCGATCCGGCCGCCTGGGTCATGCCCATGATGAAGGGATCGACGTCCGTGAGTCCCATGATGCCCGCCAGGATATTGACGCCGGCGCGGCCCAGATAAGTGACGACCAGCTGGGTCGCGATCAGCATTCCAAGAAAGAACAGAGCGAAGAGAAACGCGGACAGGAGTTCGAGCGGGTTGCTGGGCTCGAATTCACGTTTGATCTCAGAAGACTCCGGATCGGGGCGGTGGGTCCAGAGCCAGCCCACGGCGATGGCGACGGCGGCCAGCACCAGGAAAGCGGGAGCAAGCATCGCGCCCAATGCACGATTGAACAGCGTGAGCAGTGCGGCCAGGCGCAGGTACATGACGCCGGAGGCGATCAGGATGCCGCCGGCAAACAGATGCGGGCGCTGCTCGCGGGCGGCGCGGCGCGACATGGCAACCGTGGCGACCGTCGAGGAATACGCTCCGCCGAGCAGGGCCGCAAGCACGACTCCGCCATGCTGCTTCGTAATTTTCTGCAGGATGTAGCTGCCATAGGAGACGGTACTCACGGCAACCACCACCAGCCAGGTCTTGTACGGATTGAGATGAAAACGCCCGAGCTCCTGGTTCGGAACAATCGGGAGGATGACCGCGGTCAGCAACAGGAATTTGGCGAAGGTGAGTATCTCGTCGGGTCCTGCCCGGCTGGCGACACGCTCGAGAACGCCCTTCAGTTCGAGCAGGAGCAGGCTGGCCACGCTCAGCGTGGTGGCGATCCAGAGATGGTCGTAGTAGACGAGCGCACCGATCAGATAGGTCGTCAGGCCGGACATTTCTGAGGTGACGCCTGCGGTCTCGGTCTGAGACAGCTTGTGCGAGTAGGAAAGCAACAGAAAACCGCCGACCACGAGGAAACCCAAAATGACCGGCAACAATTGCGCGCCAGACAAAAGGGCGATGGAGTAGCCGATGAATCCGATCAGGGGGAAGGTACGGACTCCGCCGAAGAAGTAGGAGCCGGCAGCGGTCTTGCGCTCTTCGCGCTCTAGCCCGACCAGAAAAGACAGGAAAAGAACGAGAACGATCTTGACGCCCTCAGCGGGCAAAAAGCGGTAGAGATCTACTTGCACGAGCGGCTAGGGCTCCTGAGACTGATGCAGTATAGACCTCTGGCCCTGTTGGGTCTCAACAATTCACGCCCCGGAATGGTGTTCTAAATTCAAATTGGGACACTCGTGCCGGAGTCAAGAAAAGCAAGTTCCTCCGCGCTGCGCTCGTCGGAATGACAAAACGATCGAGGGTGCGGGAAAAAGAAAAAGCCTCTCGCTTTCGCGAGAGGCTTCTTACAGGGGAGAAATGCTCGAGGCCGAACTACTTCGGCTGCTGCGGTTGATCGGCGCTGGTGGCAGGGGCTCCGGTGTTGGCCGAGAGCTGCTCCAGGTCGTTCTTCAGCAGGCTGATTTCGACGCGCCCGCCGCTCACATGCTTGGTCTTGGCGGTATCATCGGTGGCCGTGGGAGCGTTGCCCATGCCCACGAGGTAAATGCGATAGACCGGGATCTCGTGATTGAGCACGAGGTAGCGCACGACCGACTCAGCCATCTTCTGCGAGTTCTGAATCGCGGTCTGGCCCTTGCCGGAGGAGAAGCCCTGCACTTCGATGATGTAGCCGTGCTGGCCTTTTACGCTGGTCGCCATCTGGTCGATCGCATCCTTAGCGTTCTTGCTGAGGACGGTCTGGCCGGGGCGGAAGCGAATCTCGGTCTGGTTCGACGCCTTGTACTGGTCGATGTTGCCGACCACGTTCTCGACCGTCTGAACCCGTGTGGTGACCTGCTGCGCGCTCTGCTGGGCCATCGCGGCCTTGTTGCCGGCGTCGATGGCGTGCTGATCGGCAGCATCAGCCTTGTCGGAGGCCAGCTTGATGCCAGCCTGGGCGCGAGAGTCTGTGTCTTTGATGGCCTTGCTGTTAGCTGAGGTCAGTTCATCGAGCTCGTTGACGCGGTCGCGGATGGGCTCGGTCTGGCGCTGTACATATTTCTTGCGCGCGAAGGGATTAACGCGTCCCCAGAAACCTTCGCGGGAAGGTGGCGTGAGAGGCGCCTTGCCAGTCGCGGAATCGGTCGAGGTGGTCGCTGTCGCGGCGGGCTGTGACTGGGTGGACGAGGTGGTCTGCGCGATAGCCGGGAAAGCGAGCACGGCAGCCAGCGGCAGGGCGATGAGTAGACGGTTGCTCATAAGAAACTTCCTCCAAGGTTGGGAGCTTCTCGCTCCGGCACGCCAGCGGCGTGCTTGAAATTTGAGTGCGTCTCAGAAAACGATAAAGAGCCAGCTTTTCGCTGTGCCGGCCCGGCGCTGACGCAGCACCTGACCTGGAAATTCCGGCGCTTCTGGACGACAGCACCTGCACTTCCTACTACAGGTAGGATGCCAAAGAAGCGGTTTCCGGCAAGCTACGTAAATCATTGATTTCCAAGGACATTTTACCACTATTCCGGCGGAGGGGCGAGCTCTGCAGGGTAAATTTGGCAATCCTGATATAAAAACTGCGTGGAGACGGTGGGTTACTGTGAGTTGTCAAGCGGCGGCAAACTGGATACTGTTTGGCGGCGGGTCTCACAAAGGTTAGGGAGTTATATCCGGGGGTGAATTTGCCAACAACAAGCTTAGCCGCCAGGGGCGGCCGGAGGGGCGCATGGGTCTCGACCGCGCTGCTGCTGGGCGTCGTGGTTGTGTCACCGGAACCGGGCTGGGCGGCGGGGAATGCAGTGGAAATGTCCCCGGCGGGAGTCGCATCGGCGCGAGTCTCGGCCGAGCGCCTGGAGCAGTACTCCGATCTGGCTGTGACGTGGATGCAGGAGTATTTGCGCATCGACACCACAAATCCCCCTGGCAATGAAATGCGGGCGGTGGCTTTTTATAAAAAGATCCTGGACCAGGAGGGGATTGAGAATCGGGTGTTTGAGTACACGCCGGGGCGCGGCGACCTGTGGGCGAGGCTTCCGCACAATGCGTCTCACGCCGGGGCTGAAGCAAAGCGGCCAATCATTTTGCTCAATCACATGGACGTGGTGACCAGCGACGCGTCGCACTGGAAGGTGCCGCCCTTCAGCGGAGAGATGAAAGATGGATATCTCTGGGGACGCGGCGCGCAGGATATGAAAGATGAAGGCCTGGCGCAGCTGCTTACGATGGTCATGCTGAAGCGGGAGCAGATCGCGTTAGATCGCGACGTCATTTTTCTGGCGGTGGCAGATGAAGAAGTAGATGGGACGGGCACGGATTGGTTCATCAATCATAAGCGGGAGATGCTGGAAAATGCCGAATTCCTGATCAACGAAGGCGGAGAGAATCTGCTGGAGAACGGCAAGGTAGCGTACGTCGGCGTGGATGTCGGCGAGAAGACGACGTACTGGCTGCACGTCGTCGCGCATGGAACGCCGGGACATGGATCGCGTCCCAATCCGGAATCGGCTCCGGACCGGCTGGTGCGGGCGCTGAACAAGATCATCGCCTATCGCACGCCGATCCGCGTGCTGCCGGTCGTGCAGGAATTTCTGCACGACATGGCGCCCTATCAGACGCAGGAGCGGGCAGCGCAGTATCGCAACATAAGGAAGGCGGTCGAAGACAGGAAATTTCAGGAAGAAGTTGAGCGGGACGAGTCGTTGAACTTTCTTCTGCGCGATACGATTTCGCTGACCATGCTGGGAGGGTCGGAGCAGACCAACGTGATTCCTCCCGAGGCGTGGGCTAATCTGGATGTGCGCATTCTGCCGGGAGGCGATCCGAAGGCGTTGCTGGACGCTGTGCGGCGCGTGGTGAATGATCCGGATGTAACGGTCGAGCCGCTGAATGCCGAGTTTCGTGTGGCGAATTATTCGGGGACGGATAACGCGTTGTATGCAGCAATCAAGGATGTTTCCGCGAAGTACTTCCCGGGAACGCCGGTGGTGCCGCACATCACCAGCGGATACACGGAGAATCAGCGCTACCGGCCGCTGGGGATCGTGGCGTACGGCTTCAATCCCTATACGGCGACGGAGGAAGAGGGGAACACCGAGCACGGGAACGACGAACGGATTCGGGTGGAGGAAGTGCGGCGGGGTCCGCGGATTCTGTTTGATGTGGTGGCGGCGGTGGCGGGGAAGTAGCACTTCTTTTCAGTGAACGATGTTGACAGCGATGACCGGCGTGATTGAGTCGGTCGTGTTTTTGCCGGCAGGGAAGATTCGCGTGCCCAGGATTACCCCGACTTTGCCGTTGAGGTTGTATTCGACGGCGGGAGCCAGACCGAAGGCCTGGCTGACTCCTGAGCTGAGCAGGATGAATTGCGCAGGGCTCGATATGTTGTATCCGCTCACGGGGGTGTTGTACTGGTGGCGATAAACAGCGTCGCCGGCGAGAACCCAGTGGCGTGTGATGCTGTATTCGGCGGCTAAATCGACGAAGAGCGCGGCGCCGGGACTGGCGCGGCCGCGAAATCCCCGAGACGTGCCATAGACGCTGACGTCTTGAACGTTGACGGACTTGGAGAAAGCCTGCGTAACGTTGAAACGGGTGCGCAGGATGTGGCCGTTGGGCATCCAGAAGAAAGTCTGCGTATACAGCTCGAGCGTGGTGGTGTAAGCGCCGGCGCCGATGCCATCGCTGGCGCGGTCGAGTTGGTCATATTTTCCCGTCGGCAGCGTTTCCTGCACATTCACGGCAGTTGTCGGACTCCAACTGCCCTCATGAAACAGATGGAGCCGGTATTGCGCCTGGACCGTTAAGTCGCCTATGCCGACGCCGGCGGTGCCGGGGCCATTGCCAGGTTCGTTGTAACCGAATGTGGGGATCAGGCCGACGGTTAGTTTGTTGAAGAGTCCGTAGTTCATGTAGGTGAGTGAGCCGTACCCGTTCTCATGCGGGGTGCTGACGCGCCTGCCGCTGGAGTCGTAGAAACCCTCCGTGATCACGTCATAAAGGTAGGGCTCGATCAGGAGATGCCCCTGCGGCAGCGTGGTGGCGTTGGGCGCCAGAAGAGGGCCGGTCCACCAGGCATCGTCGCGCGACTCGCGGAAAACGGGAGTCTGCTGAGCGGTCGCCGCACTGCCCAGGAAGAACAGACCAGGGAGCAATAGGGCAAAAAGATTCCTCAGCGCTCTGGAAGCGTTCATCTCGAGTCATCCTGTGATGCTTTGAAGCCGGTGCGTCCGGGAAACTAGATTCTTTGATGCGCACGAAGCAATTTGAGATGCGAAGAAAAAGAGAAGGGTACAGGAGTGGAGTTCCATGAATGGCAGAGTGCGCTTTCGCGACGACAGCCGGGGATGGGCTGCCTCCACATAACATTAGACGCCGCAGTGCTTCTCGTATTGCTCAAAGATGAAGTGGTCCGTCATGCCGGCGATGTAATCGCAGATGACGCGGGGCAGGGACTCTTCTTTTGCCTTCTCCTGGTAATTATTGGGGAGGGCGGCGGGGTGGTCCATCCAGAAGGCAAATAGTTCGGTGACGATGCGTTCGGCGTCGTCCTTTTCGTCGGCCAGCGACGGACTGTAGTAGAGATTCTCGAAAAGGAAATCCTTGCTCTGCTGGCGCTCTGCGTCGATTGAGGGACTGAAGGCAGCAATGCGCTCGCTGTGGGCGCGGACTTCGTCGAGGGTCTTAATCCGGGCCTGATCGATTCGAGCCTGCGTGTTCCGGATCAGGTCATCGACGAAGCGGTTCAGGACGCGCTTCACAGTTTCGTTGAATTTCAGTTTGTCGGAAACTTCAGGATAGATCTGCTCGACTTCCCGATAGAAGCGCTCGAAGAGCGGAACACCTTCCCGGATTTCTTCCAAAGATAAGAGATGCGCTTCATAGCCGTCGTCGAGGTCTGCGGTGTTGTAAGCGATTTCGTCGGTGAGGTCGATGAGCTGCGCTTCGAGCGGTGGACGCTGATCGAGAAGATACTCCGCCAGCTCGGGGTGGTCTTTGGGCAGATAGTCGTGCGAGTGCTTGATGATGCCCTCGCGGACTTCGAAAGTCAGATTCAGGCCGCGGAAAGCGGCGTAGCGCTGCTCGAAATCTTCGACGATGCGCAGGGCGTGCAAGTTGTGGTCGAAGAAGAGGCCGTGCGCGCGCATGGCGGCGTCGAGGGCCTTTTCGCCGGCGTGGCCGAAGGGAGGGTGACCGATGTCATGGACGAGGGCGAGTGCTTCGGCGAGATCGACGTTGAGCGAGAGCGCTCCAGCGATGGTGCGGGAAATCTGCGAGACTTCGAGGGTGTGGGTCAGGCGGTTGCGGAAGTGGTCGGAGTAGCGGCGGGTGAAGACCTGCGTCTTGGCCTCGAGGCGGCGGAAGGCGCGGGCGTGAATGACGCGGTCGCGGTCACGCTGAAAATCGTTACGGTAAGGATGCTGCGGTTCAATGAAGCGGCGTCCGCGGGAGCGCTCGACGTGCGCCGCGTAGGCGGCCAGCATGAGGAAAGCATAGCAGAGGAACGAATCAACCAGCGGGACGGAACGGTCTCTGGTCTGTGAAATCTGCCGCGGCGCTGGCCTGGGTGATTTTTCCACAGCCTGGCAACCCTCGTATTGGCCCCGTCGCGGATTATCTCGAGGGCTTAGGGCCGTGTTTTGAGCCACTTCGCGGATGACCCAGAATTGACCCGCGCGGCATTGATTGCGCAACCGGATTCAAGCATCTTAAGCAACGATTCCCAGCATCTTGATCGAAGGTAAGGGCCGGAAATCCACGATTGGCTCCCGCTTGTTCCATTCCGATGAGCAGGAGGAACGGATGCGAGGAGGCACTTGAAAACCTGCCAGTATCTTTCTCCTGTGAAGCGATCCTCTCGATTGAAGCTCTTCGCGACTCACGATTCTTCCGCGGCTGAGGGCCTCACCCGACTCCCGTTGTTCGCACGCAAAGGTTTGATTGCGCTGACGATGCTTGTCCTGCTTGCGCTGCCGCCAGGGCGGCTCCTCGGGCAAGTGCCGGAATGGGCGCCGAGAGACCAGTACGGCCAACCGTATGCTGTGGATCAGCAATCGGGTTCGGGTGATGAGCAGCCCTATACGGGGGAGGCGTATCCGGAGCAGAGTTACGCCCCACAGCCAGCATCAGTGCAACCGCTCACTGCGGTGCAACTGGAACAGCTGGTGGCACCCATCGCGTTATATCCAGATGCTCTAGTGGCGCAAGTCCTGGCTGCTTCAACTTACCCGCGTCAGGTAGAGGAGGCCGATCGCTGGCGGCAGGCCCAGGGCTACGCATCCCCGGAGCAGATTGCCGACGGCGCTGACGTGCAACCCTGGGATCCAAGCGTAAAAGCGCTGACAGCATTTCCCCAGGTGCTGGCGCAGATGGACCGCAATCTCCGGTGGACCACCGCTGTGGGCAACGCCTATTACAACCAGCCGCAGGACGTGCTGGAGGCGGTGCAGATCATGCGGCGGCGGGCGCAGGCGGCCGGCAGCCTGCAAAGCACGCCGCAGGAAGTCGTGCGCGAGGACCAGGGCTACATCGAACTGGAACCAGCGAACCCGCAGGTGGCTTATGTTCCGGCTTACAACCCCTGGACCGTCTACGGAGAACCGGTCGCGCCCTATCCCGGATTTTCGCTGCTCGGTGTTCTGGGCGACATCTTCGGCGGATCGCCGGTTCGTTATGGACTTGGCATCGCGTTGTCGGCGTTCACCCACACACCCTGGGGATGGCTGGCATGGGGCCTGAATTGGCTGACGCACGCACTCCTTTTTGACCACTCGGACTACTTTTCGAACAGCAACACCGTGTCAGATTGGGGATTCCCGCACCGCGGGTTTTATGCGTACGCAGGCCATCGAGGCTTTGACCGGCGGAACGATTTCGCGCGCGGGCACGGTGGTGATGGCTGGCGCCGCGCCGGGGGTGACGGGTCGTGGCACACCTTCGCCCGCGCCCCTGGCATGCACGCCCAAGGTTGGGGCGAGCGTTCTCGGGGCGAACATTCTGGTAACGAGCGTTGGGCCGGCGGGCGTTTCAGCAGTGGCTTTGAGTCGTTTCGCGGAGAGCGGCGCGCATCAGTGGCGTCCAATCCAAGGTTTGCAGGAAGAGAGCCCGCCGGCAGGACGCTCGCGGACGCCCGCAATTCCTTTGACCGTCGCGAGCCATACCGCTCTGAGTTCAATCGCGGCCGATCAGAGGCATTTAACAGGCCGACGCAGTCCGCTCGCGGGCCAATCAGCGGATTTCAGCGCGGGCGATTCGGCGGTCGATCCCCGAGCGTTTTCGCCCGGCCTTCCACCAAGCCGCCGCGGTCGGGTGGTCTGCACCTCTTTGGAGGAGGGCACTCACAGAAGAGCTTTGGCGGAGGGCGTGCGCCCAAGAACTTCGGCGGCGGGCACATGCCGAAAAGCTTCCACGCCGGAGGCAAGAGTTTCGGCGGCGGTCACTCCCACGGCGGAGGCCACTCCGGCGGGCATGGCGGTGGAAGACACCACGGCTGAACGCGAGTTCGTGATCCCGCGACGCTCCGGCTTCGCGCCGGTTCTTCATTGTCCTAGGTGTCCTTCAATTGTTCCTGAACCGCGCGATAAGCCTGATCGATAGCCACATTCGTATAGGCGCTTGCGCCGGCGTCGGAATTGGCAATCGAGATTCGCCCAAATCTTTTCCTGCCCACTACGCAGGGTCGTTCCTCCGGCTCCCAATGTGGATCCGAAAGCGAGTCGTACTCGTAGGCGTAGCCGTGGCCCCAGCGGTTGACGGTGATCGCGGCGATGTCGCGGGCAGCGTCGAATCCGCCGGACGCGAGCATGCGGTTCAGCTGATCCCGAATCTTTCGTTCGAAGGTGGAGAACGGCGTGCCGATGAGTTCATATCTCCCCATCCGGTACTGCTCGCGCCGCAGCAAACCCGGCTTGCACGGCGTGCGCAGCATGAACAGGACCATCGGTTCTTCGGGCTTGCTGGGGAATTGATAGGCGCCAAGGCTCACCGGGAAGTCGAGCATGGTGAAGCAGTGATAGCTGCCGGGCGACACGATCTGGCGGATTCCCAGCTTCTGAAATGACGTCCAGTTGCGAATCGCCACATGCGTGTAGATGAACGGCTCTTTGACGCCGTAGTGCAGCGCCTCCTGCTGTTTTTCCGGCAGCTCCGGGCAAAGATAGGGGACGATGCCGTTGTAACAGGCCAGAATGCAGGCTTTCGCTTTGACGGTCTGCAGTTTCTCATCGCGCACGTAGGCGACTTCTACTTCTTTCGCCGATTCCAGCGTTCCGGAATGACGAGCGCGAACTGCAGTTGAGTTCAACCGGATTTTGATGGGCGAAGAAGCTTGATCGAGTTTGGTGTAGTCGGCCCGGGCGGTGACTACGTCCTCCATGGTGTGGCCGGGCATGCAGTCCGGCACCAGCGCCCGCGCCAGCAGCCGCGCCACCGAGCCGTTGCCGTCGGGAAAATGAAAGATGTAAGGCTCTTCTTTTTCAATTTCGCCCAGATCCATGCCCTCGAAGCCGGGGAACTGCCAGGCACCGTAGTCGTCGGGATTCCGGTAACACCCGAGCGCCGAAACGGCATCGATTCCCACCGCAAACAGATCCTGCGTATAGCTCTGGAAGAAGGGAAGCACTGCAGGATCGGCCTTGCAGATGTCAGTCAGGAACTTGGCGTAACTGATCTTGGCCAAACGCGCGTTCTTCTCTTCCCGCGACAGGCCGGGCAAGTAGTCCTTCTTCTCCATGTAGAGGCGTGCAATATCTTGCAGGACTTTATCGGAGAGCGGAGCCTTATTCAGAAACTCCCGCCAGGGCAGGGACCCCATTCCCGGCACCAGGCGATCTTCACCAAACGTTTCCTTGTCGAAGAAACATGCGGTGCTCAGGTTTGAATACAGTTTCTGGTCGTAAGCCTTGTAGAAAGCCTTCGGCTCGATTCCAAGATCTTGCAGAACGCTCTTGGACACTTCACTGTATTCCGATGGACTCTCGATGGACTGCGTTCCGCCGTTGCTCAAAAGCAGTCGGCCATCCACCTGAAATTCGTTGCGGCGGCAATGTCCGCCGAAGTCGTCATGATTGTCGAGGATGAGAATGCGCGCGTCTTTGGCATGCTTGCGGTAGAAGTAGGCTGCGGCCAGTCCGCTGATTCCTCCTCCCACCACGACCAGGTCGTAAGATTCATGCGTGTCCTCAGGCGTCCCTGCGGTCTCCCAGAACGTTCCATCCCGCAGGGAATGAGCAACGTCAAACGAACCCGGCTGGCTGCCTCTCATTCCCGTCAAGGCGGGCGGATAGGATTGAGCGCCGTGGTCGCCGGCGTCAGCTGCGCCTTGGGCAGCTCTTGCGAAATCGGGCAAGCCGGCAGATCCCAGCGCACCCACAGTCACAGCCATGCCATTGAGGAAATCGCGGCGCGTGATGCGCGCCGCCATGCCCAGTTCTCGATCCCGCTTTTCGTCATCCATAAATCTGTTTGTGCCTGCTAGTGAATCAGTATCAGTTTCGGCTTCGACAAACTGCGCATGCGCCAGCACGGCAAGCGGACGGAAGTTGGCTGCGCGGTACTTTACTATAAGTCTGCAAGGTTAGGGAGATCGAAGTGAGGGTGTCAAGCGGACTGGTTCACTCCTGCGGCTGCAGGTCTGGCCATTCGATCACTTGAATCTGCCCATCAGGCATTCGTTCCAGAGTGGGCGCGTATAAGCCGAGCAATCGCCGCCGCCACCACATCCCGGTTTTGCGCTTTTCTTCCATCGAAGTGAACCAGTATTGCCAAAGCAGCGCACGAATCTGGCGAGGAGGCGCGTTGCCGAAAGGATTGCCGGCGAAGAGGTCCATTACGTCCCTGTCATTTGTGAGCAACCGAACTTCGGTGTTGGGCACGATCGGATACTCACGCCATGAGCCCAGAGACGCAAACCACAGGTTCCAATCAAAGCGCGGCTGGTATGGGGCATAGATGCGAGGCGGCTCATTCAGTTCCTGCGGCTTATAGCGAAACGGATAGGAGACCCAGGACTGGCCATCATTGGAGCCCTGGAATTCGATTTCGTAGCGTCCGCGGGTCATCACTGCGAACAGACCGTAGCGATTGGCGATGCGAAACGGCTCCAGCGCGAGGATCGGAAAAGTGGGAAGCGGGAGACTGGTCAGCATTTCCGCAGTAGTCGCATAAAAGATCCAGAAGAGCATGGTCGAGCTGGCCGCAACTTCTGCAATCCTCGAGCCTCGGCGTAACCTCTGGCGCCATCCAGGTTGCTCGGCTCCTGGTGCGTTGTTCGGCACAGTGCTGTTCGACTCGGAGGGAAAGAGGGCGCACCACTTTGCGGGCAAGATTCTCTTTATGAAGCGATCGTCGAGCAACAGAATCCCCAGGGAAAGAACCAGGTAGTTGAGGAAGGTATAGTTCGCGGTCAGAATTACCGCGATCTCCCAGGGCGTGACGATCAAGAAGCACACAATCCTCCACCGCCGCGGCAAAATCAGCATCCATACCAGACCAAGCTCCAGCGCGAGCGTGGCGTACACCGTTGCCGCATGAAACCGGTGCGGAAGATGCTGTACGTACCAGCCAATCCAGGTTGGCAACGGCCCATTCTGGTAGTACTCATCCATCGCCGTGAAATTTCGCCACTGGAGATCGCCGCTGAGAAGCTTGACGATGCCGGATTCGAAGTAGATACGAAACCACTCCCATTGCAGCAGGAACAGGCTGGCGCGCGAAGCGGGATGCGCCTGCCCTAGCCCCGGACGCAGTCCTGGAGGCGCGAAGA
Source organism: Candidatus Sulfotelmatobacter sp. (assembly GCA_035266285.1). Classification (GTDB taxonomy): domain Bacteria; phylum Acidobacteriota; class Terriglobia; order Terriglobales; family Acidobacteriaceae; genus Sulfotelmatobacter. The sequence continues at coordinate 11,341 of DATFNR010000017.1, read as the reverse complement.
ATAGGGCAATGAAGCCGGCCTCGAGCAGCATGCCATCGGATTGATAGCCGGAGAAGTCCTGAGCCGCGGCGACGAAGGAGAGAAAACAAACAAAACACACCATTAGCATGCCGCGAGGCCACAGATTCAGCAACAGGAGCACCGATGCCACCATGCCCGCCCAGCACAGCGCAGTCAACATTGCCGGCCCGCTCGACCACCAGAGCAAAGTGGGCGCATACCAGAAACGCCAGTGGCCAAGCGATTGCGCTACTGCCTGGAGATAAAAACCGGCGGGTAGAATTCCATTCGGTCCGATCAGCCCGCGAATCTGAAACACGAGCGAGAAGAAAGCGGAGAAATAGATGACAGCCAGCGCGCGAAGAAACAGCCAGCGAGGAAGGAGGCGCGCCGGCTCTCCAGCCTGCGGATTGAACAGCCAGCTGAGTGCAGTACGTGGAGAGAGGCGCGTCACGCGGCAATTATAAGGAGGAGGGTGCGCCGGAGTGGACCGGCCAGTATGTTGCGTTATATTATGATTCCTTTCTGTTGATTTCATTTTGCAGTTAGCGCGGCAGCAAGCCCAATGGGCGCATCCAAGGAAGACCTTCCGCACGGCACCGGGCCGCACACCCCGAGACACGCCAGCCAGGAGGCGGGCACGTGGCTGCGCGAAGTCTTGCGCGGCAACCGGGAGTCGGGGAAAGGCGGCACGTATGCGGTCTGCTCTGGTCATTGGACGGTAATCGAGGCCGCCATCCGGCAGTCCGTGGACGACGGTTCGATTTTGCATGTCGAGTCGACGTCAAGCCAGGTCAACCAGTCTGGCGGCTACACGGGTTCGACACCGACTCAGTTTGCGCACCAAGTCCGCTCCCTGGCGCAGAACGCCGGGCTGCCAGCAAGTCGAATTTTGCTCGGCGGCGATCACCTCGGTCCTTTTCCCTGGCGCAGCGAACCGTCGAGCTCCGCGCTAAGAAAAGCCTGTGAACTGGTGCGCGACTGCGTGCTCGCCGGCTACCAGAAGATTCATCTGGACGCGAGCATGTCTTGCGCCGACGATCCAACCACCAGCCCGCCAGAGAAAACGATTGCCGAGCGCGCGGCAATTCTGTGCCAAGCAGCCGAAGAGGCTTTTCAAAAACGACCGTCGGGTCCTCTGCCAATCGTTTACGTGATCGGTACCGAGGTTCCCGCGCCAGGAGGAGAATCTGTCGACGCTCATTCGCCCGCCGTCACTACCGCCGAACATGCCCATCGGACATTGGAGACGTTTCGGCTTGCGTTCGCGCAGCAGGGTCTATCGTCCGCGTGGGAACGAGTCATCGCTTTAGTCGTTCAACCCGGAGTCGATTTCGGATCGAATGCGGTTTTCGACTACGATCCCGTAAAAGCGCAATCGCTGTCTGCGGCGCTGACCCGCCATCCTGGAATCGTCTTTGAGGCGCACTCGACGGACTACCAGACTCCCTTAGCCTTGACGCGCCTGGTCCGGGATCACTTCGCGATTTTGAAAGTCGGCCCCTGGCTTACTTTCGCTTACCGTGAGGCGCTGCTGGCCATGAGTGCTATCGAGCGGGAAATGTTCAGAACGACGGCGCAGCGTCAGATATCGACGGTGCGAGACGCCCTGGAGGCGGCAATGTTGCGCGATCCGGTTTACTGGCAGTCTTACTATCGCGGCGATGTAGAGGGAGTGCGGCGTGATCTCACGTTCGCCTACAGCGATCGCTGCCGATACTATTGGAATCAGCCTGCGGTGCAGGAAGAGGTTGCGCGTCTGTTTGAGAATCTCGCGGGCGAGCGGATTCCTCCGACCCTGATCAGTCAGTATTTGCCGCTGGAATACGAGGCCATCCGGGCCGGAGAACTGCGAGCGGTCCCCGAGGAGATGATTCAGGATCACATTCGACAAGTCTTACGCGTCTACGCCGACGTATGCTCAGTAAGTCAATCGTAACGCAGGACGGCATGAAATGTTCCCCATCAACGCACTCTCGCCCTCTCACCGCGGTCGAAACCGAAACCTTCTAGTTCGCTTCGCAAGCAGCGTCTGCGCCTGCATAGGCCTGGCGTTCACGTCGCTTGCGGCTCAGGTGTCTGCCGCCGATGCTTCCGGCATGCCTCAGATCCAGGGGGCGAACCTCCGAATTGAATTCGATCGCACCCTGCGCAGCCGCCTGGTGGCGCGCTTCGACAACAAGGAAATAAAGGCAGGGCCGTTCAGTGCCTCAGAGACGGTGACGACCGGGGACAAGGCCCAGACCAACTTCGTTCTGACTTCGCAGAAACACGAGCGCGCCAAAGATGCGATCGGAGAATGTGAACGGCTGACCGTGGTGGGGAAATCAGGGACGCTCACCAAGACCGTCTCCGTCACAATGTACGACGCTTTCCCAGCCATGGCGTTTTTCGATGTCCAATACACCAACGGTGGGAAGACCAGGCTCTCGGTCGAGAGTTGGACGAATAACGCGTACACGCTGAACGCTCAGGAGAATGCCGCAGCACCCGCATTTTGGTCCTACCAGAGTGGTTCCTACGAGAAACGGCCCAACTGGGTGCTGCCCTTGCACGAGAAGTTTGAGCAGGAGAATTATCTCGGCATGAACGCCGACGACTACGGCGGTGGCACCCCGATTGTCGATGTCTGGCGGCGGGATGTCGGCGTCGCCGTAGGGCACGTCGAGCTTCGGCCCAGGCTGGTCTCGCTGCCAGTCTCAATGCCCGATGCCGCTCATGCCAAAATCGCGGTTCATTTTGCCAAAAATATCACGCTCAGCCCGGGCGAGAGCTTTCACACTTTTCGAACCTTCGTCGCCGTCCACCAGGGAGACTACTTTCGCACCCTGACCGACTACCGGCGATTCATGGCCAAGCAGGGCCTGCAGGCGCCGGCGCCTCCGGATAATGCCTATGGAGCGATCTGGTGCGCCTGGGGATATGGTCGATCGGTTCAGCCCAAGCAGGTGTACGACACGCTGCCGACGGCGAAGCGCCTCGGGTTCGTTTGGGTCACGCTCGACGATGGATGGCAGAACGATGTCGGCGATTGGGTCCCCGATCCCAAGAAGTTTCCTCATGGCGACGCCGACATGAAAGCTTTGGTCGATCGCATTCATCAGGAGGGCTTCCGGGCGCAACTCTGGTGGTCTCCACTCAGCGCTGTGCCGGATTCGGATCTGCTGCGCGCGCACGCTGACTACGAACTGCTGAACCGCGACGGTTCCACGCAGAAAATCTCCTGGTGGGATTCTTTCTATCTGTGTCCGGCCGACCGCCGCGTCGTGGAATACCACAAGGCCCTGGTCCGCAAGATTCTCGTGGACTGGGGGTTCGACGGCCTCAAGCTCGACGGGCAGCACATGAACGGCGTCCCCGCTTGTTACAACCCAGCGCATCACCATGCACAGCCGGAGGCATCCGTGGAAGCACTGCCAGATTTCTTCCGCGAAATCTACGAAACTGCGCAGGCCGTGAAGCCAGGGGCCCTGGTCGAGTTCTGCCCTTGCGGCACCGCCTATTCGTTCTTCACTATGCCGCATTTCAACATGTCGGTGGCCTCCGACCCCAGGGGCTCATTTCAGATCCGGTCCAAGGCGAAAACCCTGAAGGCCCTCATCGGCGATAGCGTGCCGTTCTTCGGCGATCACGTCGAGCTCAGCGACAGCGGCAACGACTTCGCGTCGACCATCGGTGTGGGAGGAGTGGTGGGGACGCAATTCGTTCTGCCGGCGTTGGTGGAGAAGAGGAGCAGATCGGATCTGACGCCGGAGCGCGAAAAGATATTCGAAAAATGGCTTCAGATCTATCGCGACAAGATGCTGGCGAAAGGCCAGTACCTTGGTCAGCTATACGATATCGGCTTCGATGTTCCAGAGACCCATGTCATCCGCAAAGATCAGACGATGTACTACGCCTTCTTTGCCAAGCACTGGCAGGGACAGGTCGAACTGCGCGGCCTTGAAGATCGGCCGTATCGCGTGCTCGATTACGAGAACGACAGAGATCTCGGAACGGTATCCGCTCGCAACTCGCACCTGTCGGTCGACTTCGACTCTCACTTGCTGTTAGAGGTGAGACCACAGTGAGGGACGACCGCTGAGGCAGAGCCAGCTATTGTTGCGCAGTCCCCTTTACGATGAGTGCAAAGGGGAGTTCGTCGCCCGACGCGAGTTTTAGAGCAGCTGAAAAGATCCAGTGGTCCTGATCATCTTTCGCAACCGCTCCGGCGGATGCCTTGTCGGCAGGAGGAAAACTCAGCGGGCTGGGATGCTTGGCTCCCGCGGTCTTTGCGCTCATCGCGACCAATTCCTGGAACTTGAAAGTGGCGCTCGGATCGGAATCAGACTGAGCGGGAATGAGCAGCAGGAAATCGCGATTGGGGGATACGCCGAGATGATTGCCGTCGTCAGGAATGAGGGCATAACGCAGCGTGTAGAAGCCGGCGGGAACCTGGTGGCCACGAAAGTCGCCTGCGGTTTGAAAAAAATGGATTACCGCGACCAGCGCTGATTCGGGGATCTGCGGATAAGCCAGCTCAGAATCCTTCTTGGCTTGCGCGGGAACACTCTTGCGGAGCCAGAGTTCGCAGGTAGGCTTGGGATCATCGAGGGTGAGTCGATATCCCTTGGCGTCCAGGCTTTGGCGAACCGCCTCGGGGACGGCGCTATCGGTCAGCGCTCCTGTGCTCTCCACTTTGCCGTTTTGAGCGGCGGACAACAGCGACAGCAGCAGGACCGAACCAATTGCACGCAGCAGCGCTTTCGTCTGTCGCAATTTTCGTCTCATCGCTACCGAGCGAATGTTCCCACAAACGCGCTGCGCTTGCCGTGAATATCCCACGATACGCCCAGGCCCGGACCGGAATAAGAATCAGTCAGCGCCACGGCTGGCATGGAATGTGCGGTTTCCGTCAACGGCGGATAGAAGGTCACTTCATTGCCGCAAAGATGATCCTGGCCGCCGATGCCCCGCGTCTGAATGGTGGCGAATCTGCCAGCCCGAAGCATCGCCGCGCCGTGGTGCTCGGTATTCACCACGAGCTCCATTGGAGTTGGAATCACCTGCTCGACGTTCTTCAGGAGCTCCCCACCCATGTGCTCTGCGAAATGCACCAGCGCCTCTCGTTGCTGCGCGGAGGCTTGATCGTCAACTAGCAGCACCGCTTTGGCGGGATACGGGGTCTCGTAGGGATCGCCTAACGTGCCTTTCGCGCGCACGGCTGCTGCGATGGTCAATCCCTGAAGCGGGACGCCATCCCATCCTCCGCTTTGAACATGCCACGCTAGAATGGCTTCGTTGCCGACGAGATTGACCTCGCCGTTGGCAAAACACTGACCGGTATAAACATCGGCGCTCCGCGTCTCCAGATAGTCGCCGCGAATCTCCTGCGCGGACATAGAGATGGAAAACACACCCACAAGACATGCAGCCATCATCCAATTCGTAAATCGCATATCGAACCCCTCATTGCTTTGATGCTAACCCCAGATCAAACGGCGCGCAAAGCCCCATTCCGCACGCTCCACACTTCTTTCACACTGCGAAAGAGCAGGCCCCTACCCGCATTTTCCGGTGCCGTGGCATGCGCGGCTCTTTGCACTGCAGTTGCCGGGTTCCGCCAGTTCGCCATCGGGTCCGATGCAGGTTTGCGTGTGCAGGCACCAGAAGAGGCCCTCATTCGAGGCGGGCACTGTAGGATCGGGCTCGGCCAGGATGAACTGGCCTTTCCAGCGCAAGTGGGAGCACAGATTCGGATGGCTGGTATTGAAGCGCTGCGACTCCTTGATCATGCCGCACCTCCGGCCTTCAGAATGGCGCGTGTTACCGCAATCTTCGCGAGCCTCACTTTGTAAGCGTTTTGGCTCAGCGGAGTGGCGCTGCTCAGGGCAGCCTCGGCCGCCTTTTGCGCCGCTTCCTTATTCGCGGCCTTGCCGACAAGAGCTTGCTCCGCTTCCGCTGAGGGCCAGGGAACCGGCGCCACGTGGCCCAGGACAATCCTTGCGGACTGCACGTTCGAGCCCTGCATTTTCAGAAGGACGGCGGCCACCGCGAGCGGCCAATCAAACGCTTCCTTCTGCCGGATTTCGTAGTGGGCCGCTTTCACGTTCGCAGCCGGCGGAATCAGGATTTCCGTCACGATCTCATTCGGCCGCAGGTCGTGTTCGCGCTCATTCTCCGTCTTCGGAATCACGAAGAATTTGTCCAGCGGAAGCTCCCGCCTTCCTTTCGCTCCTTCCAACCGAATCTTGGCACCGTAGGCAATCAGAATGGGAACTACCGTTGAGGGACTGACGAACTTCGCCGGTCCCTGGTTGCCGAGAATCGCGTGATAGCGGTTTTCTCCGGCCGCGACCAGCTCTTTCCCGCTCTCATCTTTAGGCAAGAGGCCTAGTCCGTTGCGGAAATACCAGCAACGCGGTCGCTGGCAAAGGTTCCCGCCGATGGTGGCCATGTGCCGAATCTGCGGGCTGGCCGCTTCGAGCAATGCCTCCGCCAGCGCGGGATAGTTCTTCCTCACGTTCTCATCATCGGCCAACTCTCCCAGGGTCGTCAGCGCACCGATGCGCAGTCCCTGCGCGTTGGAAGCAACTCCGCGGAGATCGGCAATGTCCTTGATGTTGATCAGCCGTTTGGGCGCGACGACATCATCCTTCATCAGCGCCAGCAAATCCGTTCCGCCGGCCAGAATCTCCGTGTTTCCCCAGGCCGCTCCCAGCAGGCTGATGGCCTGCGATCGTGTACGTGGGCTGACGTATTCGAATGCTCGCATCACGCACCTGCCTTCTGTGCCAACGCGTTCAAAACACGGTCGGGTGTAAGAGGAAGGAACGGCACTCTCACCCCGATGGCATTGGCTACAGCATTGGAGATCGCGGCGCCGGGCGAGATCACCGGGGGCTCGCCCAGCCCGATCACCCCGCGTTCGTCATATCCTTTGCCGGTCATCATGTGCACGACTAACTCCGGAATGTCGCTCAAGCCGGCCAAGCGGTAGAACTGCATATCGGCATTCAGCATCCGTCCCGTCGTTGGATCCATGACTTTCTCTTCGAACAAGGAATAGCTGATGCCCATGATCAAAGCGCCATAGCACTGCGTCTCAGCCGTCTTGAGGTCGATGACCAAACCGCAGTCCTGCGCCGCAACCATTTTCCTGACCTTGACGATGCCGGTGTCACAGTCGATTTCAACTTCCGCCATCTGCACGCCACCAACGCCGCTGTTGGTCAGGTCGGGCGGCTTGCTCCGGTCAGGATTCTTGCCGCGCACTGTGAGCGGCATGGCGCCCAGCTTGGAACAGGCTTCCTTCCAGCTCAGGGTGCGGCTGGAGTCTCCCTTTACGCTCACTTGGCCGTTCCTGCATTCCAATTGATCGGGCTGAGTGTTGAGCGCAGGCGCCACCTTGGCGAAGAGCGCGTCGCGGGCATCGACCGCGGCACGGCGGGTTGAGGAGCTCACGCCGCCGATCGTCGTCGAACCGCCCGATCCTCCCGATGGCGGGTAGTTTGTATCGCCGATCAAAAGCTGAATGGCGTCCATGGGCACTCCGAGAGTATCGGCCGCGACCACCAGGATGCAGGTGCGTGTTCCAGTACCGAGATCCTGCGTGCCCATCTTGAGTTCGACTGAGCCATCGGGATGGATGGTCAGGTCGCAATCGCTGGCGTGGCCCCGGCCTCCCCAGGTGTGAAACGACAATCCGACTCCGCGCACGACGCCGTCAACCGTCGCCGGCCGGGGATGCCATTTCTCCTTCCAGCCCATCAGAGCGGTAGCAATCTCGAGCTCTTCCCGATAGGTATTCTCGCGGGCTCTCGTGAGATTCAGGTTTTTGCCGAAGAATTCAACCGGATCCATGTTGAGCTTGGCGGCGAGATCGTCCAGCGCGCACATGGTGAGCACCGCCGCTTGCGGATGATTCGGAGCGCGCCAGGCCCGCGCCGGGCCGATGTTGTTGCGGATGGCCGTATGCTCCTGGCGCTGGTTCGGAATGCTGAAGACATAAGGAATCGGCGGCATTCCCCCGCCGCCCGGCCCGCCCGTTCCCCAGGAGTTGGATTGCCACGCGGTCAGCGTGCCGTCTTTTTTCGCAGCTACTTTCACGCGCGCATACGCCGACGGTCTGGCTCCCGCGACTTTCAGCTCCGCATCCCGCTCCAGCATGTACCGCACCGGTTGGCCGTTCGCCTTCTTTGAAATCTGTGCCGTGAAGACGCCCCAGCGATCCGGAGAGAACTTGCTCCCGAAGCCGCCGCCTACGTTGTCCTGATGAACGCGAATATTCGTGGCGGGGATTTTCAGCGGCTCGGCCATCTGCCCGGCGATGCCCGAAACATTCTGCGTGGAGATGTGTGTGAAAACGTGATCCGCATCGGTCCACTCCGAAATCGATCCATGAGTCTCCAGACAGCAATGCGTAATGACCGGAATGCCGTAAAGACCTTCGGAGACGCCTTCGGCTTCCGAAAAAGCTTTGTCGGGATCGCCCACAGTTTGCGTCGCTGCCTTCTGATAATTCGACTGCGCCCTGGTTCCAGCTTCAGGATGGACGGTCGCCGTGCGTAGAGCTGCCAACACCTCGTCCGGCGCACCATCCTCCTTCATTTCTTTCAGGTCATCTTCGGTGGGCTTTTCCGAGAGTCCATATTGTTCGATGTTGCTGACCATCTGCCGCGTGGGCACCTGGTTGTCGAGCATGTCGCCGATGTTGTCCATGCTGAGCGGGCCTTGCTCTTGTGCGGTTCCCGCAGGCGGTTCGGCGTCGCTCACAAGATGCGGCAGCTGCTGAAAGGCCACCTTGATGGCGCGAACAGCATCTTCCGCCGCAGACTCGTCGACGGCAGCGACGACGGCAATCTCATCTCCTGCCCAATGAATATTGGACCCCGGCCCCTGAACGATGTGCACTGCTTTGACGCCCGGCATCTTCTCCGCCGCGCTGGTGTCGATGCTCACCACCTTGGCATGCGCATACGGGCAGCGCAGCACCTTGCCATAGAGCATTCCGGAGCGATGGACGTCGTAGGTGTACTTCGCCTGTCCGGAAACCTTCGCTGAAGCATCCACGCGCGTGGTGCGCTTTCCGATGAGGGTGCGATGTTCGGCATCGGGCCATGCATAGTCCGGCATAGATCAGGCTCCTTTCTGCGCGACCTGCGCGATGGCTTGGCGAATGCCGGCATAAGTGCCGCAGCGGCAAAGATTCCCGCTGAGGCCGCGGCGAATTTCTTCCGCCGTCGGGTGCGGATGCGCATCGAGAAACGCTTTGCAAGAGACGACGAATCCCGGAGTGCAGAAACCGCACTGCGAAGCGTCATTGTCGATGAAGGCCTGCTGCACCGGGTGCAGTTTTCCTTCCTCCATCAGGGATTCGACCGTCGTAATCGTCTTATGCTGGGCCTCGATTGCGAGCAAGGAGCAGGCATACACGGTTTTGTTGTCCATCAGTACCGTGCAGGCTCCGCACTCGGCGCGATCGCAGACGCGCTTGGCGCCCGTGAGTTCGAATTGATCGCGCAACGCATCCAGCAAGGTGACGCGCGGTTCCAGATCGGCTTTGTAGCTCTTGCCGTTGATGGAGAACTCCATCGGAACCTTGCCGGGTCCGTGCACCGGAATTTCTTGGCCGGCGGCCCTGACCACCCGGGGCCCTGCCACCAGAGGCACGGCCACAGAAATACTCGAGATTTTCAGGAAGTCGCGCCGCGAAACACCGGAATGGTCTGAACTCTCTTTTGGGACATCCTTCGGGACTTCTACAGGATCATCATCGTGCATTGGTAGCCCCCACGAGGCGAGGAGATTGAGGTTGCAGCCAAACTAAGGCTGGTGATCCAGTCGGTTGGCAATAGTATAGCGAAGCTGCGTGTTGCTTGGGGAGGCCCCGACAAACAAGAGCCAGGCGTCCTGGCTAGAATCCAAGTATGTTGGCGTGCAGCTTGGCATAGCCGTGATCGAGAGCCCAGAAATCCAGGGGCGCGGACGCCAGTTCGTCCACCACTGGCTCGGCAAGACCATTCCTGGTCAGGTCTACGGTCTTCAGGTAGATCTTGCACGTCTCGCAGCCTTCCACGCGAATGTAGTCGAAGTCGCTGGCAGTAAAAACGGGGAGCTTTTGGTCGTTTTCCTCGCCGCATCCTGCGCACACCACCCGGCGAAACTCCCATTCGCTGAGGCAGAAAGAGCAGACCAGCGATCGGGCGGAGCCTTCACCCTTGGGTCGCAACACACCGACGACAGGTTTATGACCACAACAGGGACATAGGGCTGGCGCCGATTGAAACAGATGCGGATCTACGGAGGACCGTAGCAACTCGGCATAGGGCTGGAGGAAAGCCTCGGCCAGCAAGCTTCGAGCATCGGAGGTGCTTCGCGATCTCCAGGCGCCCTGAAGCAGATCGCTCCAGAAGCGCGATCCGAGAACACGCAGCTCGTGGCTAAGGGCTGCAGACTGCTGCGGGCCATGGGCTTCGAGCCATGGCAGAAACGCTTCGAATCTGGCAGTCAGTTCCGACAGCTCGACTGGGCTAAGTTCGTCGTTGATGGAGGCAGACGGCGGTCGACGCGGCAGGATCGCGCTCAGCTGGCGATACAGATTCTCCTGGAAGCGCGCCAGGGAGACGTAGAATCCGAGGAACTCTGCCGCGAAGGGACGCTGGCGAGCAAGTTCTTCCGCACGTCGGATCCGTTGTTGCCAGGGGATGACGTTCACCGGTCAATTATCATCGGTGGCCTATCCCAGCGGCAATGCCGGTAGTGGCTGAATTTGACTTGACAAGCGGGAGACAATGGAACTGGAATTGCCTTGATGGAAGTTCTACTGCTCGCGGTAATCGCAATCGGAATTGTCGCAGTGGCAGTAGTGTTGCACCGTATCTCGAATATCCTGCTGGTTTGGAGAGAATTCGATATCGAGCAGAGAAGAAAATAGAAAAAGCCCGGATGCCAGTCCGGGCCTCTCAATCTTGGATTCGACAATTTCACGGTACGCTTGGAGTGTGTCGAATGCAAGATCAGCTTGGCCGTTCCCCTACCCGCAACAAAGTGCTGAGAACGAACTTGTCACCTGAGCGTAGTACAACTTCTACAGATTCCCCCTGCCTAGCTCCAGTCTGTGCCAAACCAGCTTCTGTAACGATGTTGTCAAACCCGACTCCTGTCAGGTCAAAATGCACATCGCAACCGTTCCCAACGAGTGTTCCCTCCAGTTTGTCAATAGCGAGCACACCGACGGCAGTGAAGGAAACAGCATCGCCGATGCCGTTAAACACAAGCTGTATTGATGTTTGGTCAGTGACCCACTTGTTCAGGAGTTTAAGACCGAAACTCTCATCGCCAGAACGCATATTTCTCCTTC